>CAWEAV010000052.1:0-118359 GCA_963806715.1 uncultured delta proteobacterium | reverse complement strand
AGGAAGATACCCGATTCGTGGGATGGTTTCAGGTTTTAGAAGGATGGTCTCGATCCGCTCAGGATCCCAATATTGGAAAACCCTCCAACCTATCACCGCATCGACCGCTTTCAGAGAGATTACGCTTGCCGTTTCTACAACTTTCGGTGTAGTTGACTAAATTTTTTCTAAATCTCTCTTTTTCGGAAGGGGTGAGATTCTTTTCAATGATTTCCGCCGCATAAGTCCCCACACAAACCATCTCTGGATTGGCGATGGCCACACGGATTCCGTCTTTCGTCAAGTCTCTCAAGGAGTAGATCCCTTTCGGATTTCTTTTCTGGACATTGATTGCAGGAACGAGATAGACAACGATTCTTTCGGTTTCAGGAAGCACCATATTCTCCCTTTTTGCAAGTTCCATGAAGTCTGAGGATCCAGGGAAAAACAGGTCTCCTTTCCTTGAGAGTTTCATCTGGGAGAGGACAAATCCTGAGCCTCCGAAGATCACATCGGCGACGATTCCGGTCTTTTCCTTAAACCCTTTGATTATCTCTTCAGTCGCAGGCTTGCTCACAGCGCCAGCATAGACCAGGATTCTTGGATGAGGATTGAGCATGGCTAACAATTACAAGGATTAAAATGAGCGTTACTAAAACAATTCTTTTCAAATCGATACTCCTCATTTCATGTAGCCGAAGTGTCTCTGATAGATTCTTTGCATGGCCTTTTCCACATCTATACGGAACCGTTCATAATGGTTCATCAAATCCCTTGCTTTAGGAGTAACTTGAGACCCCCCTCCTGAATATCCGCCGACCTTCCGCTGAATGAGGGCAAAACCAAGCCTTTTCTCCATGGTCCCAATCAATTTCCAAGCCTTGCTGTAAGACATGCTCAGCTGGTTTGCAGCTTGGTGAAGGGATTGAGTTTGTTCAACACCTTTCAAGAGTTCGTAGGGCCTTCGCCGAAAGCCTTACCATTGTTTTCGAGCCAAACCTTGAAGGTTACCTTCACTGTTCTTCTCCGGTCGTTATTTCTCAAAGAGAATAACGATAATTTAAAGGAATCTTTTGAACCTGTCAAGGCTTTCGATTTCGAGGGCGAGCCTTACTCATCCCAATTTATCGATTACTGCTTGAAAGGTTGCTTTGAGAGAAAGAATCCAAAGACTCAAGATTCCAGGAAGGAAGCAACAAGCCGCCCGTCTGACATACTGGGGATATTTCGGACCTTCAAAGGCGAGGGTTTCAAAGAAGATATTGTAGATCTAATAACCAAACGGCCTACGATGGGGGATAAAAATGGGGATGACCTTCACGAGAGATGTGGCTTCATAAGGTCTGACGATCAATCTTTCATGTCGATATCTATGCTATTGCGTCGGGTTCTTCCTCGTTTGGCTCCAGATCTTTCAAAATTTCCCTTGCCCTTTCCGCCTGATCTTTTCGGACCATCAATTTTTGGTTGGGACCCTTGGAAACCGAGAATTCTCCGACAATATAGTAGTCGATTCCCTCTTCGTCCAGCAACGACTTAACGATCGCCACGACGCCTTCGTCCATAAACCCAAGCACTTCTTCAAAGTCAGTACCTTCTGAAGAGATTTCTGTGGGAGGCTCCGGTGGCAATTCAGGCACCAATGTCGTTCCGCAATCCGCACAGACGGTAAAACCCTCTCGGTACTCCGTTCGGCATTCAGGGCAAAACATTTTAGTTCCTCCGTGATCCGGTTTCCACCTGAAAAATTCACAAGAACTTGCCTTGGGATGGTTAAATATACAAACACAGGAGTAGTATGTCAAGAAGATCAACCACAAGTGTCAAGCCAAAATAGAAATGTCCTGTTTTCAGATTCTGGGTTCCATGGGTCTCCCTTGCTCATATCGCTGAATACCAAACTTGAAACTCCTTCTCCAGGGGTGATCTGGAGGAGGGATAGGAGGTTTTCGGGTTCGCACAATCACCGGCAGATCCTTCTGTTGTTTAACAGGTCGGGTCGTAATCTCTCTGAATCTTACTCGTTGACCTTTATAGGTCATCACCAAGGACCCATACAGTTTTAGTATTTGAGGCATTGCAAGGAAGGGTAATCTCAAAGGCGGGGAAGCGAGCTACATCTTCCAGAGGCGATCAATTCTTTAAAAAAGGGCAGGTCTATCTCAGCATCAGGAAAAAGATAAGAAGCAATAGGACGGGAATCATCTGGACAACGGGTAGGGGAGGCAGTCGAAGAGGGAGGTCATCGCGGTAACCTCTCGCTGCAAGGGCAAGGGTAACGTCTTCCGGCTCTTGAAAGGGAGCGGCGTAAGATAGGGAGAGCCAAAAATTTGGCCTTTCGTATAGGATTCCGCTGTTTGTCTCCAAGGCGTGCCTTGTGGGCCAAGCGAACCTCCTCGGCCTGATCCAAGGTGAGAGAGAAAAACCGGAGGACGAGGGAGACCATGAGACCAATCCGGCGCTCAGGAAGAATCGGAATAGGCTTGAGAATCCAAATGAGGGCATTCTGGAGGTCCCGGGGGCGGGTGATCGCTGTGAAGAGAACTGCGTAACAGAGGAGAAGCGACAACCGAAAGCAGGTTAGCCCTCCGAGGCGAAGCCCCTCCCGGCTTGCAAGGACCCACGGAAGGTCAACGAAGGGGGTTCCCGGGGTGAAAAAAACCTGAAAAAGAAAGAGAACAAAGAGAAAGATCATCCACCTCCAAAGGTCCCGAAGAAGCGATTTGAGAGGCAACCGTGCTACGGTGAGTAGACCAAGGAGAAGGATTGAGTCGAGAATGAGCCACTTCATTCTTATTTGAATGAGAGTTGCCGTGATCATCAAGAGGCCGAGGAATTTGCACCGCGCGTCCCAGCGGTGAAGGCAGGAATCACCAGGAAGGTAGTGAAACACTATCCGCTGAGCCATGAGACCTTTTCCCTCCCAAAGATTGCGTAACAAGGAGGACGGACACTGAATTGAGGGAGTATTGTGAGGAGTTCCTCTGGAGGACCCATGGCCTTGATTTCACCTTCATGAAGGACGGCCATTCGGTCCACGTGGGCGATCACTTTTTCGACATCGTGGGTCGTTACGACGAGTGTATGTTCCTCACGATGGAGAAGGACCATACGCCTCAGGACTTCCTGAATGCCCGGGTAATCGAGATGTGAAAAAGGTTCGTCAAAAAGGATGATCTGGGGCTTCATTGCGAGCACGCCCGCGATGGCCAGACGCTTTTTTTCTCCTCCTGAAAGAAGGTAGCAGGGTTTTTCTGCAAGTGCTTCCAGTTTCATTATCCGGAGCGCCCATTCAACCCTCTGATGAATTTCCTCTTGTGAAAGCCCGAGATTCTCGGGGCCAAAAGTGACATCCTCCCTCACCGTTTCCCCGACAATTTGGCTGTCCGATTCTTGAAAGACCATTCCAACCCGTTGACGAATTTCCCTGGAAGCATATGGATTCTCTACCCCGTTAATGTGAATTGAGCCGGAAGTAGGCTTAAGCAAACCACAGAGGAGTCGAATGAACGTCGTCTTTCCGCTCCCATTCGCACCACAGATGAGAAGGAATTCCCCTTTTGAAATGACAAGGTTGATGCCCCTTAATGCAGGCGTTCCGTCCGGATATTTGAGATGAAGGTTTCGGACCTCAATCAAAATGATGTCCTTCCTCTTCTTAAAATCGAACCTCTTAATTCATCCCCATCGATCGATCAAACAAGGCACGGTCACGTGATTATGAATTGCATCTGACGCTTCAACATGGGCCGTGCGGATCGGGCCAAAATGAAAGCCCCTGCCCCTTTTACGGTGTCACCGATGAGAAAAGGAATCATGCCGACCATCAGCGCCTTGGGCCACGACAGGTTTGCAACCATTTTAAGCCAGGGAACCCCAAGGAGATAGATCACCAGTGATCCAAAGAAAATTGCAAGGATGTCCAATGCCGGGGAACCATGGGAGCGTTCTGAAATAAAACCTGTGACCCATGCTGAAAGAACATAACCGAAGAGATAGCCTCCTGTAGGTCCCAGGAAATGAGGTAATCCTCCTTTGCCCCCAGCAAAGACAGGAATGCCAATGGCCCCGGTTAAAAGGTAAAGTCCCATGCTGATCAAAGCCCAGCGGCTTCCCAGAAGGAGTCCGGAGAGAAGGACAAAAAGCGAGGAGAGGACGATGGGCACCGGACCAATCGGAACATGGATATAAGCCCCCACAGCCGTTAACGCTGCCATCAGCGATGCCAGTACCGTCCATCTCAGTTTTTCAATGGGCATGGAACACTCGTCGGCACATTGATTGTCAACCTAATTGAATTTTTAGGTTAACAAATGATCTTTCACTTGTCAATCGAAAAGAATGAAGTTGAACCATGGGTTGTTCAGAGAATCTGGAGACGAATGCCGACAGACCATCGTATTCAACTGCCTTTGAAGGCAGAAATGAATTTTGCCAAATCAACCTTTCTATCGATGACTATCGTAAAAAATAAAAAAGAACTTGACAAAATTATAAAACCATGACAATTTTTGATCGCATTCTCGATAGAATTATTTTATGAAGATGACGTTCATAGTAAAATCATTCAACAAATACGCGAGAGACCGTGTCGACTCACCACCAACTATGCTCCTCACCGAAGACGGTTCATTGGGGGTTCTTCGATGCCTCGATTCCTCCTGTTCTCAGCATTGACTCGGGTGATCGAGTCACTATCCATTGCGTTTCAGGCGAACCCGAGGATATGCCCCCTGACCCTTCCTGGGTCCTTCCCGAGCTCCGGGCGATCCATAACCAGTGTTCGAGAGGCCCCGGCCCTCACATCCTGACCGGACCTGTTTGGGTAAACGGCGCAGAGGAGGGAGACTCTCTTCAGGTCCGGATTCTTGACTGCGCGCTTCGTCAGGACTGGGGCTGGAACTTGATCATGCCGGGCAGGGGAACCCTGCCCGAGAAATTCACGGAACTCCGCCGTCTTCATATCAACCTGGATCGGAAGGCCATGGTGGCCCTGCTCCCCTGGGGAAGAAGATTGCCGCTGAGGCCTTTTTTTGGAGTTATGGGGGTTGCACCACCGGCTTCTTGCTGCCGGGTTCCCTCTTTTCCACCTGCAGAACACGGTGGAAACCTTGACAACAGGGAGCTGCTGGCGGGAACGACGCTATTTCTCCCCGTCTGGAACGACGGGGCCCTCTTTTCGGTGGGTAACGGCCATGCGGTCCAGGGAGATGGTGAGGTCTGCCTTACGGCAATAGAGACAGCCCTGTCCGGTACCTTCGAGCTCACTGTCCGGAAAGATCTCTCCCTTCGCTTTCCTCGGGCTGAGACGCCCACTCATTATATGACGATGGGCATGGCGCCCGATCTTGAGGATGCGGCAAAACAGGCTTTGCGGGAGATGATCTTGCTCCTGGAAGAAGTGGCAGGGTTATCGCCGGAGGATGCGTACACCTTTTGCAGCTTGGCCCTTGAACTTCACGTCACGCAGCTTGTCGACGGCAATAAAGGCATTCATGCCATGATGGCCAAGGATCTTCTTTCTGCTTGAGCCTCTTTAGAAGGAAAAACGAAGAAGGTGATGTCAATGGATAAAGAGAAGATGGAGCAGTTTTCCTGTATTGGCCATTCTGTGCCGAAAATCGATGCCCTTGATAAGGTCCTCGGAAGAGCCCTCTATGCGGAAGATTACTTCTTCCCGAACATGCTTTACGGCCGGGTGTTGCGCGCAGGGATTCCCCATGCTGTCATCGAGGAGATCGATACAAGCAAAGCCAAGGCCATGAAGGGTGTGGTATGTATATTGACTGCCAGGGACATCCCTGGAGTCAACCGATACGGTATTGCCTTTCAGGACCAGTATGCGCTGGCAGAAGACAGGGTCCGGTATATCGGTGATCCGGTCGCTCTTGTGGCCGCAGAGACCGAAGAGATTGCGAAGGATGCGGTCAAGGAGATCCGTGTGAAGTACCGTGGACTTCCTGTCCTGACGAATCCCCGTGAGGCCCTTGCAGAGGGAGCTCCGAGGATCCACGACAAAGGAAACCTTCTCCTTCACACCAAGATTCGAAAGGGAAATGTCGATATCGGTTTCTCACAGGCAGAGGTCATGGTCGAAAATATCTACCGGACCCATGTTGTCGATCATGCTTACCTGGAAACCGAGTCCGGTATCGGCATGATGGATGAGCGTGGGAATCTCGTCATCTGGTCCGCCAATCAATGCCCTTTCCGGGATCGAAGACAGGTGGCCGGAGTGCTTGGGATAAGGGAGAACAAGGTCCGTGTGATCAGGGCTACCACAGGGGGGGCGTTCGGGGGGAAGGACGACGTCACCGTTGAGATCCACATCGGTCTTCTGGTCCAGGCCACAGGACGTCCGGTCAGACTGGTGCTGGAAAGAGAGGAGTCATTCCTCTCGCAGACGAAGCGGCACGCCATTGAGATATGGACGCGGTGGGGCGCGACAAGGGACGGGAAACTCTGTGCCATGGAAGGGAAGGTCTACGGGGACAAAGGGCCCTATGCAGGCCTTGGGGCTTTTGTGATCAAAAAATGCGGGATTCATCTTTCAGGGCCTTATTTCATTCCTCATATTAAGGTGGATTCCTACAGCGTCTATACTAACAATCTCTTCGGCAGCGCTATGCGGGGGTTTGGTGTGGCCCAGGCAGCGATCGCCCACGAGGCCCAGATGGACGAATTGGCCAAAAGGCTGCGGATGGACCCCTTGGAGTTGAGGTTAATCAACGCCCTGGACCAAGGCCTTTCGACACCTACAGGCCAGGCTTTTTACGAAGGAGTGGGGGTGAAGGCGACCCTTGAGAAGATAGAGGAGGTCCGGTCGAAAGATGCCTCTCTGCGGAATTACCGGTCCAAGGACACGAAGACAAAGAAGAGGGGGATTGGCGTTGCCTCCATGTTTTACGGGCTGGGATACGGTTTCTCGCGTCAGGATATCGGTGCGGCTACCCTTGAGATCTGCGAAGACGGTTCGATGATCGTCCGTTCCGGGGAAGTCGATTACGGTCAGGGTTCTGATACCATCTTCTGCCAGATCGTGGCCGAGGAGTTGGGAATCCGGTACGACGGGATCCAGATGGTGACAGCCGACACCTTTGCAACCCCGAATGCAGGACCCACATCGGCCAGCCGTGTGACCTATGTTACCGGGAATGCGGTCATGAAGGCTGCGCAAGCCCTGAAGGAGACCCTTCGTGCTGTGGCCGAGGCTCTCCTTGGAGAAAAAGATCTTGTCTTTGTTGACGAAGAGATCCATTCAGAATCGAAACCGGATAGAAAGATCAGTTTCAGGAGGCTCGCTAAGGAATGCCATAACCGGGGTCTCCCGATGGTTGAGAACGCCTGGTTTGATAACACGACGAAGGATGTCGATCCGGATACAGGGCAAGGAGATGCCTACTCCGCCTATGCTTACGCTTCTCAGCTTGCGGAGGTGGAGGTCGATACCGAGACGGGCAAGGTTGACGTGCTCCGTATCATATCTGCCACCGATGCAGGCAGGGCGATTAATCCCTCCAATGTGGAGGGGCAGATTGAAGGCGGGGCCGTTATGGGGATTGGTTACGGTCTGACTGAAGCGATCAAGACAGAGGGGGGCTACCTTAAGACCAAATCTTTGGGGGAATACATGATCCCCACCAGCCTCGATGTGCCTCGGATTGAGCCTCATATCATTGAAGTCCCTGTGTCAAAGGGGCCCTATGGAGCCAAGGGGGTTGGAGAACCTGCCCTCATTCCCACAACTCCTGCAATCCTCAATGCGATTGCCGATGCGGTAGATGTCCGTGTGACTGACCTTCCGGCCAGCCTCGAAAACCTCCATCGTCTGATCCGAGAAAAAGAGAAAGATTCCAAGTAGGAGACCCAGAGAATGCAACGGTTTCAACTCTACTCAGCCAGATCGATCGATGATGCCTTGAACTATCTCTCGGACAAAGGAGATCGCTGTAAAATCGTCGCCGGAGGAACCGATCTGATACCGGTCCTTCGGCTTGAAGACATCCATCCCGAATTTATCCTCAATATCCTGGAGATCAAAGAACTGGGAGGAATTGAGGAGCAAGACAATTCGATTCTGATCGGACCGACTGTTACCTTTTCCGAAATCACGGAGTCCGATCTTCTAAACCACCACTTACCATCGCTCGTTCAGGCTGCGGCTTCGGTGGGAGGGCCTCAGGTCAGAAACCGGGGGACGATCGGAGGAAACATTGCCAATGCATCTCCGGCAGCCGATGTGTTGCCTGCTGTGCTCGCCCTTGAGGGAGACCTGGAGCTTCAATCAAAGGCGTCAGGAAAGAGGCGGATCCCATTAGCAGAGGCGATCGTTGCACCTTACAAGACCCGTTTCAGGCCGGATGAGATCCTGACAGGGATTTTCATTCAGAAACTCCAACCGGGTACAAAGACGGTCTTTGAGAAACTGGGACGCCGCAATGCGTTGGCCCGTGCTCGGATGAACATTTCCATCGCCGTTCAACTGGACCAAGCCGAAAGGATCACACAATTGAGGATCGTGCCAGGAGCGGTCATGCCCGTAGCCAGGAGGGCTAGAGAGGCCGAGAAGAAGCTTCTGGGGCAGAAGCCGGAGGAGTCCTTGATCGAGGCATCGGTGGAGACACTGGCAGAGGAGATGGTTCAGGGGGCAGGACGCAGGTGGTTGACGGATTACAAGGTGCCGGTCCTAAAGAACATGGCAAGACGGCTCCTGAAGGAATTGATAGCATAAGATAACCCGCCAGTTGCAGAAACCGGCCCATGTGAGAAGCGGAGCGGTGGGCTGACAACGCTTCAGACGGCGGTCGATTTGACATTTGATTGGCTGAAGGGAGGCCAGATTACCCAAAGTGAACTCCAGCAGGGGTCGAGGACGTAGGTGTTCTTTTCAGGAAAGGTTCGCCCTGAAGCCTTTCCGAACGGCTTGCACACGTCCGTATAGTGAAAATTTACCCACTATCAGGGATACCTTACAGATCCTTCACTTCGCCAGGATAAAAAAGAAGCACATCAGTGCAATGCAGGGTCTCACTGTTATAGACGACAGGATCAATGGCATAAAGGATTGAGAAGGGAAAGAAGAATGGAAAAGGTACTTTTGAGGATGAGGGTGAATGGGAGGGCCATCGAGGTCTTCGTGGATCCGACCTGGACGTTGTTGCGAGTGCTCAGGGAAGAATTGAGACTGACCGGAACGAAGAAAGGGTGTGGCCAGGGAGACTGCGGCGTTTGCACGGTGGTCCTGAATGGGAGAGCGGTCAATGCTTGTTTGGTTTTAGCCCTTCAGGCCGAAGGGAAGGAGATTGAAACGATTGAAGGGCTCGGAAGTCCTGAGAAGCTTCATCCTCTCCAGGCGAGCTTTATCAAACACGGTGCGGTACAGTGCGGCTTTTGTACGCCAGGAATGCTCATGTCGGCCGCCGCGGTTTTGAGGAAGAACCCGCACCCCGATGAGGCCGAGATCAAGAGAGGGATCTCCGGCAATTTATGCCGGTGTACGGGATATGTTAAGATCATCAAGGCGATCCAGAGTGTCACGAAGTGAGAGGAGGTCATGGTGAAATCAGATATCGAGCGGCAGGTCCTCGAAGAGATAGAGAATAGGCGTGGTCATATCGTCGAGTTCTTAAGGAAGTTGATCTCCATTCCAAGCGTCACCGGCGAGGAACTGCAGGTTCAGAAGTTTATCACCTGTAAGCTCACGGAGCTTGGCCTTGAAGTTGATATGTGGGAACCCAGTTTGGAGGAGCTGAAAAAACATCCCGCTTACCTTCCCCCGGAGCGTGACTATAAGGATCGACCCAATGTTGTCGGAATCTATAAAGGCGTCGGCCAGGGAAGATCCCTTCTATTGAATGGGCATGTAGATGTGATTCCTGCAGGTCCCCAGGATACATGGGAGCATCCTCCCTGGGCAGGAGAGATTGAGGGTACCCGGCTCTACGGAAGAGGGGCCTCCGACATGAAAAGCGGCCTGGCCGCCATGACGATGGCCATTGAAACCCTTATCAACCTGAAGATCAGGCTGAAAGGGGATGTCCTCCTCGAATACACGATGGATGAGGAGGCCACCGGAAATGGAACCCTGGCCTGTGTTACAAGAGGATACAGGGCTGATGCGGGCATCTGCTGTGAGACGAGCAGCCTCCACGTCCAGCCCGCATGTATCGGCAGGATCTGGTTCGAAATCCTTGTCCGGGGGAAACCGGCAGGTATCCAGAGGAGGTGGGAAGGGGTGAATGCCATCGAGAAGGGCTACGCCATCGTCAAGGCTGTTTCAAACATGGAACAGATCAGGATTGATCAGTTGAGCCATCCCCTCTATCCGGATAAGATGGGTTCGCTTCCCTGCATGGTGGGGGTCTTCGAATCCGGCTCATTCCCGAGCGCATTTCCCGACACCTGTCTGCTCAAGGGGAGCATTGCAACCCTTCCAGGAGAGGAGACCCAGAAGGTAAAGGATAGTTTTGTCGAGCACATTTTTGCTTTTTCGATGACCGATCCTTGGCTTAAGAAGCATCCTCCTGAGGTCACCTTCAGAGGATATTGCGGGGATCCTGCAGAGATTCCACCTGATCATCCTATCGTCGTGGCTTTGAGCAAGAAATTCAAAGAGGTCATGAAGAGAGACCCGCAGATCACCGGAAGGCAGGGAGCTGCGGACATCCGTTATCTTATCAAGTATGGCCGGACACCAACCGTGATCTTTGGACCCGGTCTGACCGAGCAGATGCATGCGAACAGTGAATGGGTGGACACCAATGACCTCGTGGCCGCAACGAAGATTCTGGCCTTGACAACCATGGAATGGTGCGGCACTGAAACAGGTGTTGTATAAAGATTCATTGTAAAATGATTCGAGGAAAGAGAAGGAGTAACCCTATGAGGAGGTATGACCCTATGGAAGTGTCGAAGGATGGAGTGGCAACGATTTACAAGGCCTCGAGAGCGGTCTTCGAAGCTTCGCGATGTATCGAGTGTTATGATGCCCCCTGCGTCAAGGCCTGCCCGGCCCGGGTGGACATCCCGAGATTCATCGCTAAGATCAAGATAGGGGATTTTATTCTTGCAAATCGGGTCATCAAGGAAAGATGCATTTTTTCTGGGGTTTGTGGATGGGTATGCCCTGTCGAGGAATTGTGCGTGAGAAGTTGCTGCATCACAGAACCTCTCGGAGCTGTCCCGATCAATCAGCTTCAACGATTTGCTGCTGTTTATGAGATAGAGCACGGGGGACAGAAGTTTATTCGTGCCGAGCCAAATGGTCAGAAGGTCGGCATTGTGGGAGCGGGTCCGGCTGGGTTGGCGGCAGCAGCAGAGTTAGCCAAAAAGGGCTATCAGGTGACGGTTTTTGAATCAAAGGACTCCCCAGGAGGCATGATGTTGTACAGCATTCCTTCTTATAGGCTCCCGAGAAGAATATTGAAGGCAGAGATCGATCAGATCAGGCAGATGGGCGTAGAGATCAAGATCAATATGCCCATCAAAGATGTCCGACTCCTGAGTCAAGGATATGATGCCCTTTTGATCAGCACGGGTACTTGGGAACCGATTCCTCTTGAGGTTCCGGGCCATGACCTCAAAGGCGTCTTTCAAGGCTTAGACTTTCTGGCAAAGACGGCCACCGCCGAGAATGGAAAGAAGAAGGAGCCCCAAGTGGCAGGGAAGCGGGTGGCCGTGATCGGTGGAGGCGATGTGGCCATGGATGCGGCCATCTCTGCTGCTCGGCTTGGTGCCAAGAGAACCCACTTGCTCTATCGTCGTTCTTTTGAGGAGATGCCTGCGATTCGATCAGAAGTAAGCCTGGCCAAAGAGCAAGGGGTGATGTTCTGGATTCAAACCGATCCCAAAAAGATCGTTAAAGATGCTCAACAGAGAGTGAGAGGAATCGAATGCCTCGAAGTGAAGTTGGGAAGCCCGGACAAATCCGGGAGACGTAGGCCCATTCCGCTTAAGGGCACGGAATTTCGGTTGGACGTGGACGTGGTGATCGGGGCCATTGGTCAGAAGGTCGATCACCGGTTGACGAAGGCATTGGAAGTGGCCTCAAATCCGGACGGGACCCTGAGGGTCAATGAAGATGGCGAGACCTCCCGCCCGGGTCTCTTTGCAGCCGGAGATGTCATCAGTGGTGGAGCAACGGTGGTCCAGGCCATTGCGGACGGGTGCAGGGTGGCCACCCGTATTGATCAATATTTAAAGGGAGTATGACGAGCCGATTGAAAAATCAGGAAATTGACATCAATCCAGGATATTAAGTCTAAGACAATGGAGGAGATAGCTATGTTAGATTTAAGTGTCAACTTTGCGGGCGTGAAGTTTAAAAACCCAATTGTCATGGCATCGATGGTCTTTGGCTGGAGTGGAGAGGCCTTGAAAAGGGCAGGTTTGGGAGGGGCTGCCGGAGTGGTCTGTAAATCGATCGGTTCACCGGTTGAAACATTCGATCATCCAAAATGTGGAAGGATGGTCCTCTACAGGCATAATGGCGTTCCCATAGGAATGCAGAATAATGAAATCTTTTCGACGACCAATGTCGAGGAGTGGATTGACCGCGAGCTGAAGATCGCTGCGGAAGGCGGAGCCAGAATGGTCGTCAGCATTGTGGCCAATCCGAAAGCCAGCGATACGGCTAATCTCGCCCGGAAAGTCGCCAAGACCGGTCTCGTCGACATCTTTGAATTGAACGTCTCGTGCCCGATGCCCGCCGCAGGGGTTGGGATGAATATCGGCAAGTCCCCGGAGCTTTCGGCAGAGCAGGTCAGGGCGGTCAAAGATGCCTGCCCGGACATCCCGCTGATGCCGAAGATGACGCCCAATGTCTCGGATATTGCGGCAGTTGCAAAGGCATGTGAAGAGGCCGGCGCCGACGCGATCGCAGCCACCAACTCTGTCCAGGCCCTTGTGGGGATCGATGTTGAGACGGGCATCCCTCTCCTTCCCGCCTTCGGAGGCTATTCCGGGCCCGTGGTTCATCCGATCATGCTGAGGTGCGTCGCACAGATCGCTCAGGCTGTAAGGATACCCGTCTCAGGAATCGGCGGGGTATCCACTTGGAAGCAGGCCGTAGAAATGATGATGGTTGGAGCGACCACGGTTCAGGTGGGGACAGCCATCATCTGGCATGGCTATCCGATCGTCAACGAGATTGTGAGGGGAATAGAATCTTTCATGGAGAGAAAAGGGTACAGGAGTCCACATGAATTTATCGGCCTCTCGTTGAAGCACCTGACGACCACGGAGGAGATGGCCAAGCGCCCGCCCAAAGTATCCGAAGTCAACCTGGAATCGTGCGTTGCCTGCGGTGTGTGTGCAAAGGTTTGCGGATATGATGCGATCGAGATCCAGGAGGACAACAAGCCTAAGTTTTTGATTGACAAGTGCGATGGGTGCGGTCTATGTGCTCAGTTCTGTCCCACCTCCATGATCAGACTGGTTGACAAGGCAGAGGCCTGGGTGAGGAGGGTCAAACCACCTCATTTCAAAGCAAATCGCAAAAGTATGAGTCGCGGAGGCACGGTATGATCGATCTATCGGTCAACGAAGAAAGGCTGAGAAGGGCCGTCGGGCGGGCTCGCGAGAGGAAGATTATCATACCTACTTTTCGTCAACAGAAGGACCCAGGCTTCATTCCTCCAAGGATCAATGAACAATTTAAAAAGATCAATCTCTGGGAGATTCATCCCTACAATCTCTTCCGGATTACCTGGAAGAACGAACCCGTCGAATTGGGAGGGGGATTTGGGGATGTGAATTATATGGAAGTTCCCTCCGAGATTTCAGGGGTGGATGCGAGGATCATCGCTCTGGTTGGTAAGTGGTTCCCTACGGGTGCCCATAAGGTTGGAGCCACATTTGGCTGCCTTGTTCCAAGGCTGGTGACCGGACAGTTCGATCCTACCACGATGAAAGCGGTCTGGCCTTCGACAGGCAACTTCTGCCGTGGAGGAGCATACGATGCGACCCTCCTGGGCTGTGAGTCGATTGCCATCCTTCCGGAAGGGATGAGCAAGGAACGATTCGAGTGGTTGTCAAAAGTGGCCGGTGAGGTGATTGCGACGCCGGGCTGTGAAAGCAATGTGAAAGAGATCTTTGACAAATGCTGGGAGCTCAGGAAGACAAGAAAGGACATCTCCATCTTTAACCAGTTTGAGGAAGATGGAAACCATCTCTGGCACTATGAGGTGACCGGTCATGCCATGGAAGAAGTTCTTCGCCGGGTCATGACGGGTAAGGACCGTTGCGCCGGCTTCATCTCCCAAACAGGATCCGCAGGTACGCTGGGGGCCGGGGACTATTTGAAAGAGGTTTTTCCTCAGTGTAAGATTGCAGCCGGAGAGGCGCTCCAATGTCCGACCCTTTTGCTTTGCGGCTATGGGGGACACCGTATCGAGGGCATCGGTGACAAACATGTTCCCTGGATCCACAATGTAAAGAACACGGACGTCGTCATTGCAGTGGATGATCAAGCCTGCATGAACCTCATACGCCTCTTTAATGAGCCGGAGGGGTGGAATTATCTGCAGAAGCAAGGGGCCGGTGACGCGATTGTCAGGAAGCTTCCTCTTCTGGGAATCTCCAGTATCGGGAACCTGTTGTGTGCCATCAAATTTGCCAAATACTATGAGTTGACTCGGCGTGATCTGGTGATGACCGTATGGACCGACTCCATGGACCTTTATCAGACACGCCTGAAAGAGATGCGGGACATGGATGGGCCTTATTCAGAGTTAAAGGCAGCCAGGGACTATCACCGATCTCTTATGGCCGAATCAACGGCCCACGTACGGGAGCTCACCTATTATGATAGACGCCAGATCCATAACCTGAAATATTTCACCTGGGTCGAACAGCAGGGAAAAGAACTGGCAGAGCTCAACTCACAGTGGTATGATTTTCCGGGGTATTGGGAGAGTATCCATCAGCAAGTCAGTGACATCGACCGCCTCATCGAAACATTTAATGAACGCACAGGCCTTCTGAAAAGCATTTAGCCTGAGCTTAGCAAAAGGGATGTTGCGCGTCAGTCTACTTCTATTCCACGTTAAAAAGACACGAGGAAGGCAATGAAATTCGAGTCGCCTTCCTCTTTTTTTCAACTATTGTTGAACCAAAAAAGATGGTTCGATGGATAGCTGGGTTAATGATTTTCCATTTCCGGATCGTAAAGAAAAGGGGGCTTTCGCCCCCGTTCTATTTCTTCTTTAGCAATTAGTTTAATCGTCAAATTTTCCTGCTGGGCCTTTGCCGCTCCCAAGGTGAGAGGCCCGTTCCGCAATCTTGCTCTCTGTCCACTCCGCAGGGTTTTCCATGCCGAGTCACTTTAGCACCGAGATCGTAAGAGCCTGCCTTTAGAATGGCTTCAATGGCTAAGAGGCGCTGTGTCCTGGGAATTCAAGACCTCTGTCATCATTTTATAGGCGAAATCCTCGACACCCTTCACCATGCGATCCCTGATCTCCTTCGGCAGGGCAAGCAGTTTATTTTCAAACGGAAGGTTGAGGTTTTTATAGTCACCCTTTTTCCAGCTCTTCGATTGGGCATAGGCCACCATTTCTGCCCACATCTCCTCCGGAGACACCTTCGCCTTTCACTTTGATAAAATTTCCACCCGAATCGAGAATGGCATTGCCATAGTCGTTTACTTGAACGCCCCATGAGATCATCTGCAGGGCTGTGGCCACATTGGCTTTTGTCGTATGGGTCTTGTCGAGCAATTTGGCGAAGTCTGTCAGAGCTGTTGCCGGAAGTTCCGTGCTGGGCGCCTGAGACCTTGTATTTTTCTAAGTGCCTGTGAATATCCGCGGTCAATTGGACCTGAATCCCTGAGTCCTTTTCTTCGATGCCGTGGGTCGTCCCATTGTTCAAAGCAATCCAGTCGGGGAAAATATCGTGGGCATTGAGCCCCTGGATGAGAAACATGGCTTCTTCTACGGTCGAGAGTCCCTGCGTCTCCTTTAATCTCTCCTACTTCTGTCTCAAAACCGGCCCACTTTGGAACATAGGGATTGAGTGCGATACTGGCAAGCAGGTTCTTATCATCCGGAAGATGGGAGGCATCAATGGCGATGGATGTCATTCCGGCTTCAAACATGGTCGGGATTTCAATCCTGGCAGCGGCAATGTCTTTATCATTCTTAATTCCGTAATGGTCTGCATGGATTGCGACCGGGATGGTGATCCCAAGTTCATTGCAGATGGCATCGACCAGCATGGCCATATTCCAATGGTTGACCGCACAATATGCCTTTGTGCCTCCTTCTGATTTGGCGATCTCGATAATGAGGGCTGAGTTTGCCCGCTGGGCTGCCTGAAGGGCACCCCGGATGACAAACTGATTTCGGCCATTGGCCAGCGATGGCGATAGCTTTTCCTTTGGCAATCATGGCCCGGTCTATCACCTTTCCGCTCACGATTAGGGCTTTTGAATTGGGGAAAAGTCTCTTGATATTGGGGGGTCGCCCGATCTCAAGGGCCTTTGCGAAATCTCCTGAGGAAACAGAACCTTTTGTCATGATTTTCTCTCCTTTCAAGAAGGTAGATTCCCTTTATTGTCCGACCTACTCCTGCAAGATAGCATGATTTAATGAAAAATAAAAGCTCCTTTTTGACTCCTGCACACGCCCTATTCTTTCGGTAGATGCCGACATCTTCCCTTATCCTCATACTGTGGTTTTTCATCGTTCCTCTTTGGGATGGGGTTTGTAGAAACGTGTTGACAAAAGAATTTTACATGATTTAAACTCTCCCAATGGAGATGAAGAATTCGTAGACAAAGGGGGATGATATGGAAAAGGGAAGATGGATCGGATTGGGTATTCTTGTGATCGGACTTATCGGTGCAACAGTAACGTACGGAGCCGATGTCATCAAAGTCGGAATCGTGGATACCTACACGGGACCTCCTACGACCTTTACTTATGACGTCCGGGATGGATTCAAGATGGCCATTGACAAAGTCAATGCCAAAGGTGGGGTGCTTGGGAAAGAAGATCGAGTTTACGACCAGAGACGAGAAGTTCAAACCCGATATCGGTCTCGCCATGGCAAAGGAACTCGTTCTCAAGGAAGAGGTGGATCTGCTCATGGGGACCATCAACAGCGGTACTGCCCTTGCGGTTTCCGACTTTGCCAAAAAAGAAAAAATTCCTTTCTTTGTGACCTTTGCCAAGAGCGACAAGATCATCGGCGAAAAGGGCCACCGGTATGTTTTCAACATGAACGAAAATACCCAGATGGCAGGCAGGGCGGCAGCGATTGCCCTTGCGAAGAAACCTTATATGAAGTACTGGATTGCCGGGGATGATTATGAGTACGGACATGCCATTGCAGATGATGTATGGAACATGTTGAAGAAAGCAAAACCAGGCGTCCAGTTGCTCGGCCAGACCTGGTGGAAGGTGGGTGAGCCCGACTTTACTCCCTACATCACCGCGATCATGGCTGCCAAACCTGATTTTATCATCGTGGCCACAGGCGGGTCAAGCATGGTCAATTTCCAGAAGGCAGCCAAGGCCACAGGTCTGAACCAGATGATACCTTTCTATCAGCATACGGCAACGGAACTCTCCACTCTTGCGCCTCAGGGAGCAGGATGCACCCGAAGGCGTTTTCGGCACGGCGAACTACCTTTTCTACTACCCTGAAACCCCGGAAAATAAGGCCTTTGTAGAGGAATTTCGAAAGATCTACAACCGGTATCCGAAAGTGGGTGCCTTGTATGGTTATGCGACGGCTGAATTCTTTGCCAGGGCTTTTGAAAAGGCAGGCAAGACAGATACCGAGAAGTTCATTGATGCCCTTGAAGGCATGGTCGTTGATAGCCCTGTTGGCAAATTAGAGCTCCGTGGTTGCGACCATCAGGTTTTGTTCCGATGTACTTTGGTGTGACCAAAAAGGTTCCGCAGTATGAGTTTCTGATCGCCACCGATATTGTGACCGTTCCCGCGAAGAGATTACATGCATGTCCTGTGAGGAAATAAAGCACTGAGAAAATAAACGCAATCCTTCTCGATTGATTTCCCGATGGATCTGGCAGCTTTGGAGCATGAATGGCTGATCTTATATTCTCCATCTGTCCTCCCAGTATTCTCTGCCAGATCTTGGTAGGCTTAAGCCGAACAACGATTCTCTTTATTGTCACTTCAGGCTTGAGTCTCATCCTTGGAGTCCTCCGGATTCCAAACGTGGCCCATGGCTCCCTCTACATGATCGGCGCCTTCATGGCCTTCAGTGTGTCGAAGGCATTCGGAGGGGGAGCGACCGGTTTCTGGATGGCCCTCTTCGTCGCCCCTCTGGGAGTGGCCATTGTCAGCCTGATCATCGAACGAGGGGTTTTTTCCCGCCTCTACGAGAGGGAACACCTCATGCTCCTTCTCCTGACCTTTTCCTTCTCTCTTGTCTTTGGGGACCTTGTCAAAATGGTGTGGGGCGGCGAATACCGAACGGTGCCCATGCCAATGCCTTCAAGGGTCCTTTCCCGTCTTCGAGGGTCTGCCCTTCCCCATTTACAATATGTTCCTTCTCATCATGGGCCCCCTTGTTGCTATCGGGCTCTGGTTCCTCACGAATAAGACGAAGATCGGGAAGATCTCACGGGCCGCGGCCGTGGACCGGGAAATGGTGGGCGCCGTGGGCATCAATGTGAGCTGGGTCTTTGCCTTTGTTTTTGTAATCGGATGTTTTCTCGCGGGACTCGGTGGAGCCCTGGTTGCACCGACTGTGAATGTTACTCTGGGAATGGACCATACCCTGATCATGGAAGCCTTTCTCATCGTGATCATGGGTGGACTCGGGAATGTATGGGGAGCGCTGATGGGTGCTCTGATCTTTGGTTTGACCCAGTCTCTGGGTATCCTCATCTGGCCCCAGTTCGGAATCGTTTTCCCGTATGTGGCGGTGGTCATTGTGCTCCTGTTTCGACCCACGGGCCTTCTGAAATCAACCTGGTAAAGGAGTCATCGTTTGGGGAATAAGGATTCTCGGGGAAGATCAATGCTGGTTGATCTTGGCGCTTTGTGTTTCTTCTCATCCTTCCATGGTTCTCCCCGGTTTTATATCTATCTCTTGGCCCTGATTCTTGTGTACTGGGCTTCTAGCGACAAGCCTCAATATTGTTCTGGGTTACGGGGGGATTTATCAGTTTCACCATGCTGTCTTCTACGGGGTAGGTGCCTATGGAGCCGCGATCATGATCACAAAGCTTGGGTATTCTCCATGGCTGGGCTTCATCGTGGGCCCCTTGTTGGCAGCCTTCCTCTCTCTTGTCATGGGTGCCATCTGCATCCGTCTATCGAAGCTCTACTTTGGAATGCTCCAGATCTCCCTGGGATCCCTGGTGTGGGCGATTGTCTACCGGTGGTATTCGTTTACCGGCGGGGATGATGGAATTCACGGTGTCCCCATGCCAGCTCTGATCGCTACTCCTAAAGGGTCCTATTATTTTACCCTCCTTGTTACGGGAGCCTGCCTGCTCGTCATGTATTTGATCGTCAAGTCGCCTTTCGGAAGCACGCTTCAGGGAATCCGGGATAACCCCGTCAGGAGTGAGGCCGTCGGGGTCAACGTGAAACTGCACCAACTGGTCGCCCTCGTCATCGCCGGATTTTTCGCCGGAGTTGCAGGTGTTCTTTTTGTGGTGGTTGACAACTCTGCCTTTCCAGATATGCTTTTCTGGACCCTTTCTCTTGAGATCCTGATCATGTGCCTTTTAGGCGGATGGTTCACCTTTCTGGGGCCCATGATGGGAGCTGCCATCCTCGTGGCCCTCCGCACCTTTGCGAGTACCTTTACCGAATACTGGACCCTGATTCAGGGCATCATCCTGATTCTGGTCATCATCTTTTTGCCAGAAGGGGTCCTCGGATATTTGAATGCAAAGTTTAAACAATTTGGAAAAGCGTCCTTCCTGGAGAAGAATAGATGTTGCAGGTAGAAAGAGTTAAAAAATCTTTCGGTGGGTTCATGGCCGTCAACGGTGCTCACCTGGATGTGAAGCAAGGTGAGATTGTGGCTGTCATCGGGCCCAATGGTGCGGGAAAGACGACCCTCTTTAATCTGGTCACGGGAATCCTGAAACCGGATGGGGGAGTGATACGCTTTAAGGGTGAGAATATTACGGGGCTGTCCGCCCACCGGACCTGCAGGAAGGGAATCACGCGGTCATTCCAGGTGGTCAACGTCTTTTCCCGGCTGACCGTCTTTGAGAATGTGCAGATAGGTATCCTCTCCCAGCAGAGGCGGACGATGAACCTGTTTACACCGTCCACAAAGCTCGCGATCAAGGAGACCTCTGACATCCTCGAAAGTGTGGGCCTCTCTGATAAGCAGGATCAAGTCTGCGGTGCCCTTTCCCACGGGGACCAGAAGGTCCTCGAGATTGCCATGGCGCTGGGGGGGAAGCCGGAGCTTCTTGTCCTTGATGAACCGACTGCCGGGATGTCCCCTGAGGAGACCACCCAGTGTATCAAACTTATCAAACGGTTATCCACCACCCTGGGCCTGACCATCCTCTTCTGCGAGCACGACATGGAGATCGTCTTTGGCATCTCTAACAGGATCATGGTGATGGTCCACGGGGCTACCCTCATCCAGGGAGACTGCGACTCGGTGCGCTGTAACAAAGAAGTCCAGGACGCCTACCTCGGCGGAAGTGATGTATGCTTAGCGTAGACAGTATCCACACTTACTACGGGTTGAGCCACATTCTCTTTGACGTTTCCCTTACCGTGGCGCAGGGAGAGATTGTGGGGTTGCTGGGAAGAAATGGGGCAGGGAAGAGTACGACCATGCGGACGATCAGCGGGCTTATGGCCCCTAAACAGGGTACCGTTACCTTCAAGGGAGAACCCATCACCGGTAGGAAGGCTTACTTCCTCGTCCGGCAAGGGATCTCTTATGTGCCTGATGACCGCAGGGTCTTTGCCGATCTCTCGGTGGACGACAACCTGGAGATCACCTATCGGCGCACCAACGAATGGACGAAGGAAAGGGTCTATGGGCTCTTTCCCACCCTTGCCGGGATCCGGTCACGTAGAGCCGGGAATTTGAGCGGAGGAGAGCAACAGATGCTTGCCATCGGCAGGGCCCTGACGTCGAGCCCCGAGCTTCTCCTCCTCGATGAACCGACCGAGGGCCTCGCGCCTCTGATCGTGCAGAACCTTGAAAGGCAGATCCTCAAACTCAAGGATGCGGGTATTAGCATCCTCCTCTCCGAGCAGAACGTCAAATCAGCCCTCAACCTGATCAGTCGGGCCTACGTCATAGACAATGGGCGCATCCGGTTCACGGGCACGATTGCCGAATTTGAATCAAACGAAGAGGTTAAGAAGAAATACCTGATGGTAGGATAAGGACCCGATCTTGAATGGTTCCAACGTTCCTCATTTTCTCACTCCAAGATTTTGGAGATCGCCCTGCAATGGGATTGATTTGTGATCTTTCTTCTGTTCAATAGAGAATAGGATGAAATGCCAGAATCTTTTCGAAAGCGTTCCGGAGGTGATGAAGGGCGAAGTTTTTGAACCCTTGATCCAAACGAATCACTTTAAGCTGGAAAGAATCATCTCCAAAGGGCATGCAACGCCTCCCGGAGAATGGTATGATGAAGAGGTGGAGGAATGGGTCATTTTACTGAAGGGGAGTGCGGGTCTGGTATTCGAAGGAGAGACGGAAATCCGGGTCATGCGACCGGGGGACTTTCTTCATATTCCAAGCCGCCGTCGCCACCGTGTCGAGTGGACAGACCCGGCCAAGGAAACGATATGGCTGGCGATCCATTATCGAGTGAAGGACAACGGGAATGAAGCCGGATTATGATGTCATCGTCGTAGGGGCAGGCCCCGGGGGAGCAACGGTTGCCCGACTCTGCGCTCAGACGGGGTTAAGGACCCTTCTCGTGGAAAAGGAGAGGCTGCCAAGATATAAGGCCTGTGGAGGTTGCCTATCTCTTAAGTCGATCCAACTACTTGGATTCGATCTTGGTCCGGTGTTGGAGAACTCGGTTCTTGGGGTGAAATTCACCTATTGTATTCGGGAACCCTTCTTGATCAAGAAGGAGAGACCCATTGCCTTTCTCGTGATGCGGGACCGGTTCGATCAATTTCTGGTCGAGAAAGGGTTGGAGGCGGGAGTCGAAATCCTCGATGCGAATCAGGTAACCCGTATTGAGGAGAAGGAGGATGGATTTAAGATAGAATTGGCAAAGGGAGAGAGGTTCCATTGCGAATACCTCATTGGCGCCGATGGCCCTGAAAGTATGGTCGCAAAATCGTTGTCCCTCAAGCCCCCAAGAAACGATGGAGGGGGTATCGGGTTGGAAAGCGAGATTCCCTTTGAATCCGTCATGGAATTCCCAAAGGAAGACTTTTCCTGCATCCACCTTGATTTCGGGGGAGTTCCCAATGGGTATGGTTGGGTCTTCCCGAAGAGCAAAGGATTATCGATCGGGATCGGTGGCATGTTTGAAGAAGGGAAGAAAGTCAACCCCCTAAAGTATTACAATGCCTTCATCAGCGGGCTACCTTACCTCAGAGAGGGTAAGGAGGGACGGGTGCTGGGTCATCCCCTCCCTACCTTCTATGGCGAGGGGCAGAAGGTCTCACGGGGGAAGGTCCTTCTGGTGGGTGACGCAGCCCATCTGATGGACCCGTTGATGGGGGAAGGAATCTACTATGCCCTCAGAAGCGGGATGCTGGCGGCCGAAACCATTCTCCAATCCAAAGAAAAGGGGTTCTCTCCGTCGGACCTCTATCAGAACTTGGTGCGTCATGAACTCTTTGAAAACCTGAAGTGGGCCCTCTATTTTTCTCGTTTTGTTTTCCGATTTACCAAATTAGCGTATTACACCATGATACGCTATCCCGAATTGGCCGACTTCTATCTTCAGGTCTTAGAGGGAAAAGAGACCTATCAGGGATTTGTGATAAAGATCAAGGAGCGAATAAGGGATCTCCTGGGGGGCCGACTCAGCGAGAAGATTAAGAGCGCTATGACAGGAATTTGATCCCTTCGACGACGATAAAGATTCGGCCTTATCCGGTTTAATTCTGTGGAGACCGAAGATTTACAATATCCTCGGACTCATTTAGTATTGAGTTCCTTTATCTCATGGATCGTATAAAAGACCTGATCAAAAGACTGCTCCACATAAAGGATACTCCAGAACGAACCGCTCTGGCCTATTCAATCGGCGTCTTTCTTGGGTTTTCTCCTTTCTTAGGGTTTCATACCCTGGGCGGGGTTGCCGTCGCCTTTTTATTTGGATTGAACCGGGTCGCTGTTCTCCTTGGAGTGTGGTCCAATACTCCCTGGTGGTTCGTTCCTTATTATGTAGCCGCGACTTGGATTGGGGTATGGATCACAGGCTTTCGAATCGAGAAAGGGGCGCTACAGGAGATATTCCGGATGGGGATGGAGAAAGGATTTCTTGGGTCGGACTTCTTGAGCTGTCTGACTTCCCAGTGGGGATTTCTCCTTTCTTTTTTCATCGGGTCTACGGTTTTGGCCACGATTCTGAGTTTGGCCCTTTATCCCCTCTCTCTGACGTGGATTAAATTCTACCGCTCCCGAAGACATTAACGCGATCTGGCACCTCCTTTCCCTCCGGTAACAAAAGGCAGTGGAACGACTCCGAGATCGGAAGGCGCGGAATCGCCTTGCTTGGACTCATTCAGTGGAGCTATGCAACACCCTTTGGGATTGGTATGGTAAACGCCGCTCCGGATCAGCCCTAACCAGCTGATAGACAGAGCTTTCGGAGAAGGCACGAGCCAAAGGCAAGGTCTCAGCAATTGCGCTGTGAGTCGAAGGGTTGACAGGTCCTCTCTTAGATAGAAAAATAGAATGATATGGCGAAAGAGAACACATCTCCTTTCCATGAGTGGATTCAATCCGAATCATGGAGGAGATTTAGAGTGGTGGGGTTAACAGGACTGACAGGCTCCTCGAAGGCTTATCTGATCTCTCTTTGGAGAGAAAAGGGAAAAGGTCCTCTCCTGATCGTCGTCCCTACTCTGCAAAAGGCAGACTCTCTGGTGGAAGACCTCCATTTTTTCGGCCAGGAGACGAAAGAGATGCCGCTCCTTTTTCCTCCATGGGAGACCCTGCCTTATGACGAGATTCCTCCTCATCCCGAGATCATCAGGGAAAGGGTGAGGTGTCTCTATTCTCTCACGAGAGGTGAGGAAATTATCGTCGTTTCTCCTATTCAAGCCTTGATGCAGAAGGTTCTCCCTCCCATCGATTTGATAGAATCGGTTTTTCCCCTCCACGTGGGAGAAGAGGTTGGCCGGGAAGACCTCATCCGTTTTCTTCAAGAAAATGGGTATGCCGCGGCAAGGGTCGTTGAGGAACGGGGTGAATACAGTCTCCGGGGAGCGATCATCGATATCTATTCTCCCTCTTATGAGGACCCCCTGAGGCTCGAGTTCGATGGAGACCGATTGGCCTCCCTTCGCCGTTTTGAGCCGGAGAGCCAGAGGTCTATTCCTGAGAGTGGAGTCGAGGAGTCGGTCCTTCTTCCGGCGAGGGATCTCTCAAAGGATCTGTATGAGCAGCCCTTAGGCTCTTTCTTCGATTATTTGAAGGGGGAAGGAGTCATCTTCATAGAAGAGATGGACGAAGTTGAGAAAGAGGCAAGCTCTTTCTCCCGCTCGATCGAGGAACATTATGAGAAGGCCCTGGCAAAGAAACGATCTGTCCTTCCTCCAGGACTTCTTTACCTTAGGGATGAAGAATTTTCATGCTCCCTGAAGCGATTTAAGACGTTCCTTCTCCAAGACGGTCCCCTTGCTCCGCTCGCCTGCGAACAGACCTTTCCCTTTCATACAGAGACCAACGAGGACCTTCGAAGGGAAATGAGCACCCTGTTTGCTACTCAGAAGGGCACTGACGCCTCCCCTTTTTCTATCCTTCTCCGGCAGGTTCTGAAATGGCAGGAAAAAGGAATGGGAATCTTCATCGTTTCCCACGCTCCGGGACAGGCCGAGCGATTGAAGGACCTTCTTTCTCGTTATGGAGTGGCATGCCGATTCGAAAGGGAAACCAGGTTCAGAAAAGCCCTCGAGGAGCCTCAAGAAGAGATAACCCTTCTCGTGGGATCCCTTTCCTCGGGATTCAGAAACCCCGAGGAAGGATGGATCCTTTTGACAGAGGAGGAGATCTTTGGCGAGCGTAGGAGACTAAGAGAGAGAAGGATTCGGTCTACCCTGCCGCAGGGGGGGGCAACGTTTTCTTCCTATCAGGAGCTCCATGAAAACGACTTCATCGTTCATGTCGATTATGGCGTGGGGCTCTACCGGGGGTTGAAGCATCTCAAGATCGGCATGGTGGCGAACGACTATCTTCTCTTGGAATACTTCGACGGGGATAAGCTCTATGTCCCTGTGGATCGGCTCAATCTCATCCAGCGTTACATCGGATCTGATGGAGGTTCCTTAAGGCTGGACCGACTGGGAAGCCAGGCCTGGCAGAGGGCAAAAAGGAAGGCCAAAGCGGCTGCCTCTGAAATGGTCAAGGAGCTTCTTGATCTCTATGCTGCCAGGCAGGTCTTTCAGGGACACAGCTTTCCACCCATGGATCAGTTCTATCAGGAGTTTGAAGCTACCTTTGATTATGAGGAGACGCCGGATCAGGCCAAGGCAATCGAAGAAGTGATGAAAGACATGGGAAATCCGAAACCGATGGATCGGCTCATCTGTGGAGATGTGGGCTATGGGAAGACAGAGGTCGCCCTCCGGGCCGCCTATCGGGCCGTGATGAACGGTAAGCAGGTTGCCATTTTAGTCCCGACTACCGTTTTGGCCCAGCAGCATCATCAAACCTTTTGTGATCGGTTTAAGACCTATCCCGTGGTGATCGAAGCGATAAGCCGGTTTAAAAGCTCTCGAGAGCAGAAAGAGATCCTCCGGCGATTGAGCGAGGGCAAGGTTGATATCATCATCGGGACCCATCGACTTCTCCAGGGGGATGCGATCTTTCGCGATTTAGGGCTGGTTATCGTCGATGAAGAGCATCGTTTCGGCGTGACCCACAAAGAAAAGTTGAAGCAGTTGAGACGAGTAGTGGATGTGATTACCTTGACAGCGACGCCCATTCCCAGGACCCTTCAGATGGCCCTTTCCGGCCTTCGGGACCTCACGCTCATCCAGACAGCCCCTGAAAACAGACTCTCCATTCGGACCTTTGTGATCCGATACGATGACGAAGCCATCCGGGAGGCCGTGGAGAGGGAATTCCAGAGGGGAGGGCAGGTCTTCTTCGTTCATCCCCGTATTCAAACGATCCATGCCTTGGCCAATCATCTCAAACGGCTCATCCCGGAGGCCTCCCTGGCCGTCGCCCATGGACAGATGAAGGGGAGTGAGTTAGAAAAGGTTATGCTCCGGTTCGTCAAGAAAGAATATAATCTTCTGGTCAGTACGAATATCATTGAGTCGGGGTTAGATATTCCCACGGCCAATACCATTTTGATTAACCATGCGGAGAAGTTTGGTCTGGCAGACCTCCATCAACTCAGGGGCCGTGTGGGCCGGGGAAACCAACAAGCCTATGCCTACCTTCTCATCCCAGGAGATCTTACCCTCTCCAGGGACGCTGTGAAGAGACTTCGGGCGATTCAGGAGTTGAGTGAACTGGGATCAGGTTTCAAGCTGGCCGTTCATGATCTTGAGATCCGAGGAGCGGGAAACCTCCTTGGCCCCTCTCAATCCGGTCACATCGCTGCGGTCGGGTTTGAGCTTTATACCCAGTTGATGGAAAAGGCCGTCCGGGAGCTCAAGGGAGAAGAAATGGTGGAAGAGATCACTCCCGAGATCCGTTTTCATCTCCCAGCCTTCATCCCGGAGACCTACGTCGAAGATTCTGGAGAGCGGTTAAACCTTTATCGGAGGCTTTCTTTCTCCCGGTCCGAAGAAGAGGTGGAGACTTTTCGGGAAGAGTTGGTGGACCGATTCGGACGGATTCCGTTGGAAGTCGAGCATCTCCTCGATGTGATCAAGGTCAAAATCCTTCTGACCCGGCTGTCGATCAAGAAACTGGAGGAAACCCCTTCTCAGTTGGTCCTCGCCTTTGATCGGACCACAAAGGTCTCCCCGGAAAAGGTCGTGGAATTAATCGATCGCGGAGAGGGCCATTATCAGATGACCCCGGACTCCCAATTGATCGTTGAGGGATGGCCCAATCTGAGGCGAGACCCTTTTGGAGCGGCCAAAGAGCTATTGCAAGCTTTAGCCTGAATATGATAAATTGCCCCTAAATTCGTTGATCCTTTTTGGGGTGGCACGGACGAAGATGGAAATGGAGGGGGGGTAATTCTCCTCATCGACAAGGGGAAGATAATGATGAAAAGAGCGCTGGCTTTGGTTGGAATACTGCTTCTGGCGATTTCTCTATTTCTGGGATGCGGGAAATCGAAGGAAAAAGAGATGGGGGATAAAGAGCTCCTGCGGGTCAATGATGCTTCCATCTCTCTTGAAGAGTTCTATCAGCTCTCTGAGGGCCAATCCCTGGAGGGAAAGATGCGGTTGTTAAATGAGAAAGGGCTCAGGGATTTTCTTGAAAACTATGTGGTCACGCGAGAACTCCTCTATCAGGAGGCCAAAAAGAAGGGCTTCGAAAAGAACCCGGAGAACCGGAAGAAGGTGGAGAACTTCAAGCGGATGATGCTCATTGATGCTTTGATGGAAGAGATGTTAAAAGGAAAGACAGAGGTCTCTGAAGCCGAGATCCAGCAATATTATAAAGAAAATCAGGATCGGTTTACCGAGCCCTTAGAAATTAAGATTCGTCATGTTTTTGTGACCTCCGAGCCCGCATTGAAGGAAGTCTTGAAGAGGCTATCCCAGAAGGAGGATTTTGCTAAACTGGCTTCGGTCTATAATGTGGACAAATCGAAAGAAGATGGGGGAAACCTCGGATGGATCAAGAGAGGACAGTTGGCTCCCTCCTTCGCCCAATTCGAAGAGGCGGCTTTCTCCCTTAAGAACAGGAGAGAGATCAGTGAAGTCGTCCAGACCGGGTTAGGATACCATGTCATCCAACTCGATGACAAGCGAGGAACCGCAGTCAGGCCCTACGATAAGGTCAAAGAGGGAATTCGATTCTTCCTCCAAACGAAGAAGCGGCAGGATGCCTATCTTCTGTACGTAAAAGAACTCAAATCAAAAGCCAAGATTGTGGTGAATGAAAAGTTGTGGGCAGAGGAGGAAAAGAAGGGATTAAAACCGACCGAGGAGAAGCCGAAGGAAGAAAAGCCAAAGGATGAATCCCAAAAAAAAGAGAGGAAGTAAAAAGAGTCGATTCCTTCTGGGCCTGCTGATTTTCTTCTCTGGCCTCTGGGGATGCGATCCCTGGAGAGGAGGGCTTCCGGATCGTATCCTTGCCCAGGTCAACGAGGAGCAGATCACCGTGGATGAATTCGCCCGGGAAATGAAAGAGGTGATCCTGGAACCGGAAAAAGAGGAAGGGGTGCGGGCTTCCGGGACTTAAAGAAGGCCTATCTCGATCAGGTCATTGAGCGCAAGATCCTTGCTCAAGAGGCCCGACGGGTGGGCATTAGGGTTTCTCCTGAGGAATTGAATCGGGCCATTTTTGAAATTAAAAAGGACTATCCCGATAAGGTGTTTGACGAGCGATTAGGCCTCAAAGGGATAACCTTGGAACAATGGAAGGGTCGACTGGAAGAGAAATTGATGGCAGAGAAGATGGTCCGGAGCGCCCTCCAATTCGAGGGAGAGATCAGTGAGAAGGAGGCGTTCCAATACTACGAAACCCATCGGGCCTCTTTTCAACTTGGCCCGAAGGTGAGGGCACGCCAAATCATTGTGGCCGATGGGGAGGAAGCGATCCAGATCCTGAAACGTCTCAAGAGAGGGGAACGTTTTGAAAAATTGGCTCAAGAGAAATCGCTTGGCCCAGAGAAGGTCAAGGGTGGCGATCTGGGCTACTTCAGTCAAGGAGAAAAACCGGCAGAATTCGATCAAGCTTTTATGATGGAGGTGGGAGCCATCAGCGAGGTGATCAAAAGCCCCTATGGATATCATATCTTTAAATTAGAGGAGAAAGTGGCGGGTCGGGAAATTTCCTTTGATGAGGCCAAATCAGGAATTCTTCAGGAATTGAGAAAGAAGAAAGAACAGGAGGAATATCAGCGGTGGCTCAAGGATCTCAGAAGAAAAGCAAGTGTGAGGATCAACGCAAAGTGGTTCCGATCATAAAGAAGGTCCGGTTCGGTTTTTGTCTTTTTTTCTTCTCTTCGGTTCATGGACCTTGAGCGAGGCTGTGGTGGATCGGGTGGTGGCTGTTGTCAATCAAGAGATCATCACCCTCTCCGAGGTTGAGAAATGGAAGGAACCCCTTCTGTCGGAGATCAAGGCAGAGGACCGTTTGGAGAAGCGGGAACAGACGCAGGAGGTCCTCCGAAAGATATTGGACCGCCTCGTGGAAGAAAAACTGATCGATCAAGAAGTAAAGCGAGTGGGGCTCAAGTTGTCGGCGAAGGAGATGGAGGGAGCGATCGAAGAGATCAAGCGTAAAAATAACCTGACCCAGGAAAATTTTGAAAAGGCGTTGGTCCTGGAGGGCTTCAATATGGAGAGCTTTAAGAAACAGCTCGAAAAGCAGATCCTTCGGACAAGGCTGATCGGCATGGCGGTGAAGGTGGACTTGAAGGGTGGAGAGAAAGAGTTGAGGGAGTTTTATCAGAAGAATGCGGACCGATATCGAGAAGTGGAATCCTACAGGCCCAGCCACATTTTATTCTATATTCCCAAGGAGGCAACCCCCGAGCAGATTCAGGAGATCCGCAACAAATGTCAAAAGGTATTAGAGAAGATCAAGAAGGGAGAGGATTTTGGAGAGATGGCGATTCTCTATTCTGAAGATGTCTCCGCCAAGGACCGAGGAGACCTGGGCTATTTTAAAAGGGGAGAACTCATCCCGATCTTTGAAAGGGAGGCGCTTCGCCTCAAAGTGGGTGAAATGAGCGGTATTGTTCGAACCGAATTCGGTTTCCATGTCATTAAACTCCTCGACCGGAAGGGTGGAGATCCTCCTCCTTTCGAAGAGGTCAAAGAGAAAATCCTAGCCGATTATTACCAGATCGAGATGGATAAGGCGTTGAAACAATACCTCGCCACGTTGAAGGGAAAATCGGCCATCGAGATTAAACTATAAATTTAAATTCCAAACCTCAGATGCTAAATTCCAAGTAAAATTCAAAGTTCAGCTTCAAATGGCCCTACGATTTTGTTTGAGATCATCGGTTGCCCATGGGACCGCTTATGATATTGCAGGATCAGGGGTAGCTGATGAAACGAATTTTATCAAAGCTATGATCGTAGCCTCTAAATTATCGATGAAAGACGTCTCATTTTAGGAAAAAATGGCGTTAGGAAAAAGTTGTTGACAAAAAATTTGTTTTGAGCTAAAAAAGATTGTGAAATTTATCTCTTAATCGAGAGTTTATATACTACGCTTAGTAGATTGCATAAATAAGGAGAAGCAAATGAGAGAAACGGTCATTGTAAGTGGTGCGAGATCAGCAGTCGGCAATTTCGGAGGTGCTCTAAAGGATATCCCCCTGGTGAAATTAGGGGCTGTCGTCATCCGGGAGGTATTGAAAAGGGCTGGCCTGAAACCTTCCCTTACGAAGGAGATCCTGGAGGTAGCCCCAGATGTTTTTAAAGGGGTGGGGCTGACCGAACTGGAAAAATCCTACGCCCAATGGGAAGGAGCGAGACGTGAAGTTCAGATCGATGAGGTGATCATGGGAAACGTACTCCAGGCAGGGAATGGGCAGAACCCTGCTCGTCAGGCCATGATCTATGGCGGGATTCCGAAGGAGACAACATCGTTCACCCTTAACAAGCTCTGTGCCTCAGGACTGAAGGCCATTGCATTGGGGGCACAGGCGATTCAAACGGGCGAGGCGGATGCAATCGTTGCCGGTGGCATGGAGAATATGAGCCAAGTTCCTTATGCTTTTCCGCTTGGCAGGTGGGGTGCAAGGATGAACAATCAGCCCATGGTTGATCTCATGATCTTTGATGGCCTCTTGGAGACCTTTTATGGATACCATATGGGGATGACCGCAGAGAATATCGCCGAAAAATATGGGATTTCGAGGAAAGAACAGGATGAAATCGGGCTCCTCAGCCACCAGAGGGCTCGGGCAGCCATTCAGAAGGGAATTTTCAAGGAAGAGATCGTTCCTGTGAAGATTCCTCAAAAGAAGGGAGACCCAATCTTCTTCGAAGTTGATGAAAGACCCATGGATACATCCATTGAAAAGATGGGCAAGCTACCCACTGCCTTCAAGGAAGGGGGATCGGTGACTGCTGGAAATGCTTCCGGGATCAACGATGCGGCAGCCGCTGTGCTTTTGATGTCTCGAGAAAAGGCAAGAGAACTCAGTTTAGAACCGATGGGAAAGGTTGTGGCCTATGCTTCAGCAGGGGTTGACCCCGCTTATATGGGTTTAGGTCCGATCCCTGCGGTGAGAAAGGTACTGAAAAAGGCGGGTCTGACCCTGGGTGATATCGGACTCATCGAACTGAATGAAGCCTTTGCGGCCCAGGCCATTGCCTGTATTCGAGAGCTCCGATTTGACCTCGAAAAGACCAACGTCAATGGAAGCGGGGTTTCCCTGGGCCATCCTATTGGATGCACAGGGGCAAGGTTGATCGTGACACTCCTTCATGAAATGAAAAGGAGAAAGGTCAATCTCGGGTTAGCCACCCTCTGTATCGGTGGCGGTCAGGGCATGGCCATGATCGTCGAAAAGAGTTAAGCGTTCCGGAGTCTTCACCCGATAGTTGCATAAATTTCGCGGACAAGTAGGCTTTCAAACCCTTAAAACGCGGTCTCTTTTAATATTTTCGGGTTTATCCTCAACTTCACTAAAGGGCAAGTCCAGGAAGTATGGAATCTCATCAGTCAATTAACCTGTCAAAGGTTTCCGCTTTAATGGTTTTCAGCCCACCTGTCCGCTTTTCCACGGGAAGGTTTTTGCAACATCAGGGTTCATTCTTATTTTTTACTCTGAACTCATGAGAGGAGCGAGATGGAATTTAAGAATATCCTTTTATCGTTTGAAGGCGAAATTGGAATCCTCACGGTCCATCGACCCAAGGCCCTGAATGCCTTGAACATGGAGACTTTGCAGGATATCCAGTTAGGGATACAGGAGGTCAAAAATCATCCTGAGATGAAGGTGCTTATCATCACCGGCTCAGGAGAGAAGGCCTTTGTCGCAGGGGCCGACATCTCAGAGATGAGAGGGATGAATTCGATTGAAGCCCTCAACTTTTCAAAATTGGGTCATCTGACACTCAAGATGCTTGAGGATCTGGATCGGCCTGTCATTGCTGCGGTCAATGGGTTTGCCCTGGGCGGGGGGACAGAACTGGCCCTTGCATGTGATTTCATTTATGCTTCGGAGAATGCAAAATTCGGGCAGCCCGAAGTCGCACTCGGGATCTTTCCCGGCTTCGGAGGGACCCAGAGGCTCCCCCGGCTCATCGGCAAGGCAAAGGCGAAGGAGTTAATCATGACGGGGAAGCACATCAGTGCCCGAGAGGCCTTTGAGTTAGGGATTGTTAACCGGGTCTTTCCGCAGACTTCTTTGATGGAGGAGACCAAAAAAGTGGCCCTACAAATTGCGGCCAATGGGGTCATTGCTGTAAAACTTGCCAAGATGGTGATCCATGCGGGCTTTAACATGGATCTGACAGAGGCTTGTTCATTAGAATCCTTTGCCTTTAGCTTCGGTTTTACCACGGAGGACCAGAAAGAGGGGATGACGGCTTTTCTTGAGAGGCGAAAGCCGAATTTCAAAGGGAGATAAGGAGGAGACGGTGAAGATTGCAGTCTGTATCAAACAAGTTCCGGATACGACAGAGGTGAGGATCAACCCCGAGACCAATACCTTGGTTCGAGAGGGTGTCGCAAGCATTACGAACCCCTTCGATGAATTCGCAGTGGAAGAGGCTCTTCTAACGAAAGAAAAATACGGTGGAGAGATTCATGTTATCACGATGGGGCCGCCTCAGGCAATTGAGGTATTAAAGAATGCCCTTGCCGTGGGTTCGGATAAAGTCTATCTGGTTTCCGATCGGGCCTTTGCAGGCGCGGACACCCTGGCGACTGCTTACACCCTTGCCAAGACGATCGAGAAGATTGGGGGTGCCGATCTCGTGATCTGCGGAAAACAGGCCATCGATGGAGATACGGCTCAGGTGGGGCCGGGGATAGCGACCCGTCTTGGGATTCCCCAGTTGACCTATGTCTCCAAGGTCCGGGAAATCGACCCGGCCAACAAGAGGATCGTGGTAGAACGGCTATTGGAAAACGGACGGGAAGTGGTAGCGTCCTCTCTTCCCGTGGTGATCACTGTGGTGAAGGATATCAACGAACCCAGACTTCCCTCCCTGTTGGGGATCAAAAAGGCTGCGAAGGCCCAGATCCCCACGCTAACGGCAAAAGACATTGGAGCGGATGAAAATAAGGTTGGATTGAAAGGTTCACCGACCTGGGTCTCTAAGATATTCAGTCCAGAGGCGAGGGGAGGCGGAGAGGTTTTGAAGGGAGAATTGACCGAAGTGGTCCCCCTTCTGGTAGACAAGCTGATGGGATCTACGTTCATCAAATGAATGTAACTCGTGTCTCGTGATTCATGTCCCTGTGAAAAACCAGGTCGTTTCGGAGTCACGATTCAAGGGTAACGAACTCGATAGAGGAGGAGCGAATGGCAAGATTATTGATTGATAAAGAGACCTGCACGGGATGCGAAGCCTGTATCCCCAGTTGCCCCTTTGGAGCTTTGTCCATGGTGGAAGGGAAGGCTGTGGTAGATGAAAAATGTACCTTCTGTGGCGCTTGTGTCGATGTCTGTCCCGTTAGCGCCATTACCCTTGAGAAGGATGAGAAGGTGGGTGGCGTCGATACCAGTGCCTATAAAAATGTCTGGGTCTTTATTGAACATGAACAAGAAAAAATTTCGAGTGTTTCTTTTGAGCTCTTGGGCCAGGGGAGAATATTGGCAAACGATCTTCGCTGTCAGCTCTGCGGGATGCTTCTCTGCGATAGCGGACAGTCAGAAAGATTCATCCAAGAAGCGATCGCCTACGGGGCCGAAAAAGTCTATGTCATGGAGAGTCCTCTCCTTAAGACCTATCGAACTGAACCTTTTGCACGCGGTGCGATTGTCCTCATTCAGAAGCATAAACCCGAGATCGTCCTTTTTGGCGCAACGACTCAGGGCCGGGATTTCGCCGGAAATGTGGCTACGACCCTTGAGGCCGGCTTGACGGCGGACTGCACAGGCCTCGATATTGACCCAGAGAAAAAACTTCTTCGCCAGACGCGTCCCGCCTTTGGTGGAAACATCATGGCCGTCATTCTTGACTATCCCCAGTATCGGCCGCAGATGTCCACAGTGCGACCCAAAGTTTTTCCCATGCCTGCAAGGGATGAATCCAGGAAAGGTGAGACCCTCCGAGAACCTCTGCCAATGACGGAGGATCAGGTGAGGACAAAGGTCCTGGAATTCATCCGGGGAGCCGAGGCGATCAATTTAGTGGATGCGGAAATCATTGTTTCAGGTGGACGGGGAATTGGCGGTCCCGATAACTTTAAGGTGATCCGGAAGTTGGCAGAGGCTTTGGGTGCGGCCGTTGGCGCCTCTCGAGCCGCTGTGGACTCGGGCTGGATCTCTTACGAGCACCAGGTGGGACAGACAGGACGCACAGTCCGGCCCAAGATTTATATTGCGGCAGGGATCTCCGGTGCCATACAGCATCAGGCTGGAATGAAGACCTCGGACATCATCGTTGCGGTCAATAAAGACTCCGAGGCCCCCATCTTCAAGATTGCCACCTATGGGATCATTGGCGACCTCTTTACCGTCCTTCCCATGTTAACGGAGGAGTTTAAGAAGCGATTGGGTAAGTAGCATCCTCCCTCTTTGTTTCATCGATAGCGGAGAGGCGTTCAACGCGACGCCTCTCCTTTTTCATCCCTTTTTTTCATGGAAATCGATTTTTTATTCTTGATTTTTCCCATTCGTTTCTCCATAATAGCAAAAGATCGGAAAAAAGGGGACCCTTATGATCATTACCTGTGCTTCCTGCCTGACGAAGTTTAACTTGGACGATTCCCGAATTCCCCAAAAGGGGGTCAAAGTCCGTTGCTCCCGATGCCAACACATCTTTTACGTTGTCCCTCCTCCTGAGACAAAGGAGGAGGTAATGGAGGACTTTCAATCCTTCGCGAGATACCATGAAGATTTGATGGTACCCGGTGAGGAGCGAACGAAAGAGTCGGATCAGGAGAAGGAAGAGAAAGTCTCCTTGCCTTCTCAAACAGCAGAGGAGGAACCCCCGAAAGAAAAGAAGACCGTTGAAACCTTAGCCCCGGAGAAAGAAAAAGGAGCCTTCCTTTTTGAGGACAAGGCACCGCAAGAGAGAAAAAAAACGGAAGAGGTTTCCCCTGAGAAAGGAAAGGACGCTGGGGTGAAACCCCCTCAAGGGAGAGAAGTCGTTCGAAGGAAGGAACGAAGGGGCCCCGCTCCCTTTATTGTCATTCTCTTCGTTCTTGTTCTCCTGGTTTTCGGACTCTTCTATCTCTTGACGGAGATGGGTTCGGGTGGGAAGCTTTCTCCTTTTTTCAAAACCCCCACCCAAAAGATCAGAGAGGTTTGGAACAAGGTATGGGGAACAGAGAAGGAAGGTCTCGACATTGGTGACCTTACCGGGTACGAAGAGAAGGTCGGAGATCTGTCCCTCTTTGTCATCGAGGGAAAGGTGAGCAATCAATCCCGTTTCACAAAGAAAAAGATTAGAGGTGAAAGTCGTCGTCCTCGACCAAGACAAGGTCAAAGTGGCTGAGAAAGATGCGGTCTGTGGTCGCATCCTTTCCCGTCAGGATTTGAAAAGTCAGGCTCCTGCCTTCTTTAAGGGGGAGATGATCGTCAGCCCTCAAGAAGAAAGGGACATGGTTGTTCCCCCGGGGAAGATGGCTCCCTTTATGGTGGTCTTTCGGGACCCTTTGAGTCAGGCCAAAGAATTCAAAGTTGAAATTGTCGAAGCCCCCAACCTCTGAGTGATCAGTTCGGAGTTCAAAGTTCGGGGTTTGGAGATATGAGTCTTAAAAGATTCTGAACCATTCCCTAGTGTACTGCCTCAGATATGGTTTTACAAAAGTTGTCATTCCGGACTTAATCCGGAATCCAGGCTTTTTAGATTTGGATTCCCGTCTTCGCGGGAATGACCGCTTTCAGGTTATTTTAACGGAGCAGGAGAATAGGCGTTTCTGCCCTGGTCAACACTTTATGGGCAGTGCTCCCTAAGACCCATCGGGAGATTCCCGATCGGCCGCGTGTGCAAATCACGATGAGGTTGACCCCTTTTTCTTTGGCGAAGTCAATGATTTCAACGGCCACCTGTTGCCCCGTCTTAACGGTGACATTGACTTTTAACCCCCTTCCCTCCATCTCCTTGGCAAGTTTAGCCAGATACTTTTCCGCGAATTCTTTGTGTCTTTCATCGACAATCAGAGGAGCCACAAGCTCTGGCGATCCGTAGATGGGCATAAAGTGAACCACTTGAAATAGGATGATTTCTGAACCAAAAGTCTTTGCCAACTCTTCTGCGTGATCCAGGGCCTTTTCTGCGAGTGGCGATCCATCTAATGGGACAAGAATCCTCTTATACATTTTCTCCCACCTCCTTGGACAGGTTCCTTTGACTTTAATACTAACAATTTTGATTTTTTAAGGCAACAAAAAAACCGGTAGTGGGTCAGTTTCATTTTAAAAGATTTAAAATGTCCTCAATGTCCCAAAGCCGATCCGTAACCCCTGCTTTCATGGCCGGTGTCATTCTCAAGGTCAGATGAATCCGAACGAAATTATAATACATGAAATAGAGAGATTCAGCATAGAAAAGATTGATAACCTTTTTCGAGAAACCATTTGTCAACCCGGTAAACCTTCTCATGCCCATCCTCATGGTTAAATTCTGTCTTTCAATATAGCTTGTCGAAATACTTTTGTCGTCTGGTTCCCCGGTTATCTTATGCCTCTCTGTTCCTATGCACTCGGCAGGGCTATATCGTTTCTCTGCTTCAGGAGGGGTTCCATATATCTTAACAAGCTGACTGAAATCAACTTCACTTCCAAAGGCATCCTCGACGGCCTCTAAAGACATTTTATGGCCGTCAGTGGTTAATTGTACCTTGTTCTTTAACCTGTCGGCTAATTCCTCTCATAAAAAGCGTTGCATCGGTTATATCACGATTTCCAATGTGCCAAGTAGGAACAAGTTTTGATTCTGCATCAATGGCTGTGAAGGTCCAAACGTCTCCATAGCCAAATTGACCCTTTTTAGCTTTTGGTACGTTCTTTTCTTTCGCATAGCAGAAGGCCCAAATTTCATCGACTTGGATTTTACTGCAAGTCAGATTTCGGAGAGCCTTGTCTTGATATTCACCACAAGCCTTACCGAGATCCACCAAAAGTTTAATGACTGTATTCTTAGCGACTCCCGTCATTCGGACGGTAGATCTGATTGAATTGCCTTCAACGAGTGCCGCCACCACTTGCCTCTGTTTCTCTTTTGTCAGCTTGTTCATAATTACAATATACTTGACCGATCAAGCATTGTCAAAACACTATTTTAGGTTGTGAAAAGAAAAACTTGCTTGCAATATTTTTTAAGAAATGCTTGCATCGAAGCATAATCTATTTTACAATGCTTTGCAAGCATTAAATTAAAATGGAGGTGCAAGCATGGAGAATGGGGAATCTGGAAAAGCGAAAGGGGGATATGCAAGAGCGGCAAGCCTAACCTCAGAGGAACGAAAGGCAATAGCCCAGAAAGCAGCAAACCAACGATGGCAACATCCCAGTCTGCCGAAGGTTCTAAAGAAAGCACCGTTAATAATCGGTAGGATCAAAATCCCATGCGCCGTTCTGGACAACGGGAAGAGAGTCCTTACAGAAAATGGCATCACCAAGGCTATTTTGGGTTCAAGAAGTGGGGCATCAAAACGAATAAAAAAAGCACAGGAAAATGACGGGGCCCCTGTGCCCCTATTTTTGGCCCCTGACAACATAAAATCCCTTATTACCGATGACTTATGGGATGGGCCCCTTGCTCTTATCCAATACATGGACGGAGATAAGATCATCAATTCCTATGATGCTACTCTGCTTCCTACCGTTTGCGAAATATGGCTTAAAGCAAGAGAAGAAGGACTTATCCAAAAGCAACAGTACGCAAAGGTTCAAAAGGCAGAGATCCTTATGCGGGGACTTGCGGGGGTCGGGATAATCGCTCTCGTTGATGAAGCTACAGGCTATCAAGAAGAAAGACCAAAGGACGCATTACAAGCATACTTGGAAATGATCGTTCGTAAAGAACTTGCGGCATGGATGAAAAAATTTCCTGATGAATTTTTTGAGAATATATATAAACTTAAAGGATGGCATTGGCCTGGAATGAAAAAGAACAGATTTAGCGTTGTTGCTTACTACATTCGGGATTTAGTATATGAAAGAATTGCTACGGGATTATTAGAAGAATTGCAGCGAAAGAACCCAAAAGATGAAAGTGGTCGTAGAAAAAACAAGTTTCACCAATGGCTCACCGAAGATGTTGGAGATCCTATGTTGGCACAGCATTTACACTCCTTGGTTATGTTTCAAAGGCTTGCATTGTCAAATGGTTTTGGATGGAATAGATTTGTCAAGATGGTAGATAAGGTACTACCTAAAAGAGGTACAAATTTTGAGTTGCCTTTTAACCTTGATCCCGACCCTATCGAGGCTTAACGGCTTTTCGAGCGGCAGTAAAGGCGGCGATTGTTAGTGAATTGCGAAAAATGAGATAACGTCAGTAGGCAAGGGTAAACAATTCCGCGTTGCCATTATATCCCAAGATGCATTGGGCCAAGATATCGCGCCCAATAAGGGCCTGAACATTGGGACCCATTGACGCAACCAGTGGTAAACAAATAACTGGCAAATTATTTAGGATAAGTGGTGCTTGATTAGCGTAAGCAGGGATTATAATGCTCACGTCATATTGATCTGCTTCAACCGCTTTACCTTCCGTCGAGGGAGTTTGTACGGGAATTTTCCCTTTTGATGTCAACTCCAGCGGGTGCAAAACTGAAGGATCCATGCAAGTGATTCTTGCCCCCGTGTCTATCAAAGCCCGTATTCCCACAACATCAGGAACAGCTTGCTTGGCCTCTCCGAGTGCCGCTTGACGCGCTTCACTTACGCCAACTATGGCGTTTAATAATGGTCCTTGCGGTGAGATTTGCAGGGTGAAGTGAGGCACTCTTTCTGGCACCTTCTAAGCCACACACGTACCACTACCGCATGGCGTTATAGACCGTGAGATAAAGTGTACTTGTTCCACACTATGAATCTGCTTCACCAAGAAGGGTTCTAATTTGAATTGCTTGTAACCTTCTTTGATTGCATCTTCGTAGCTTGTAAACGTGTCTATGACTTGGTCGCCATGAATCAGCACGTACTTGCCTTCGTGTTGCTTTAGTTCTGACAACTTTGCCTTGTATGTTTCTAATTCTTTTTCGAGTGCCATGATGATGATCCCTCCTTTATGACTGAGAAGGGTTAAAAGGGAACGCCTCAGATAGGAAATTATTCTGATGTTTTCATGTCATACATATTATACATAGATAAAAACCTTTGTCAAGAAAATAATAAGACTCCTATGCTGATAAAGCAATAGAGGGTAGTATGTATTTAAGCTTGAGAATAACGGTATTTTTAATATACTAAGAAGCAAATGCTATACCACTGGAAGGTAGATGCTGGAAGAAAATACAAATCATTTATAATTCAACTACTTATATATGTTTACTATCAAATACATTCAAAGAGAGGTCAGAGAAAATCGGCAATAATTTACCATTTATGTCCAATTTCTGTCCATCTTATTTAAACTGCTCTCTCCTCAATAATTGAGCCAAGAGCCTCTCTCCCGGGTGGAAGAGGTTAAAAGGAACCAATTTTATTTTTTAGCCCATCTTGTCTTTGCAGCTTTCCGGGCTATTTCTTTACGTTTTTTTGGGGATAATTTGGCGGCCCTGGCCTTTCCTCCCTTGAGACCCCCTAAACGACCCAGGGCAACGGCGGCAGGATTCTTCTCTTTGGAGTACCGGGGGAGGCTCTTCTTTGATCTCCTGGGTGGCTTCCTGCACTATCTGATAGGCAAGCTGACTTATGTCTGTGGGTCTTTTTTTCTTTTCCATATCTCAAGCATAGCATGAGCGGTTAAGCATTGCAAGATAATTTTTCTTGACACACGCACATCCGTGATATATTTTAAGATTGAACATTGGCGGGGAAGTCAAAACAAGGTGAACTAACGATGAGTATTTTTGCCGTGCTTTCAAGAACTTCTAATCCTAAACTGGAAAATCGAATAGTAAAAGAATTTCCTAATGACCATTATAAGCTATCCACAAATCAGTGGCTAATCTGTTCAGGTGGAACTTCAATAGATCTTTCACAGAAAATTGGAATTGTTGAAAGCGGGAAAACAGGAGATACTGGACCTGCCTTAGTTCTTTCTGTTTCCGGCTATTATGGTTCTGAGACTCCCGATTTGTGGGAATGGGTGAAAGCTAAATGGGAGCAAAAGTGTGACTAAAGATGTGCGGATAGAAGAACAAAATATTACCCCAGGCAAGCTTGCCGATTCGCCACCGTCGTATCCTTATCCTGCACATGACTACACAGCGTTTACGTTTCAAGCTATTATGGAAATGCAAAAATCCATTGGACAACTCACCCAAGCCGTTACTACGCTTACGGAAGAATCAAAAAGGCGAGGGGAAACCTTAGACCGTATTAGTCATAAGGTTTATGCAGCCCAAGTCGTTGTGGTGATTGCAGGAGCTATCCTGGCAAGTTTAGGCGGTGTTGTGACTTTTTTATTAAGCAAAATTTGGGTGGCAATCATTCCTCTCTTGCAGATGAAACCCCATCCTTAAATATATTGCTTTTATCAAATTTCACATCCTCTAAATCCCAAACTGACCCACTACCAAAAAACCGAATCGGTCCATTTAGCGGCGCCAAACTCTTGAAAGGAGGTAGTGAAGATTAACTCTGAACAATTTCTTAGTTCGAGGAGCAAAGAGAGCAGAGGAGTTGACTTATTGCGAGGAACGATTAAAATGGTAGAGAAAGAGGGAAGAGGAGGTTGGGATTCCATGATTGACTGCCGGGTTAGCTGGAATAATGGAATAGTGGAAAAATGGAACGAAGGATAAAAGATAGAATGGTTGAATGGAACAAGTTGATAGAGTTTTCTCTCAATATTCCAACATTCCGGTTCATAAAAAGGATGAAATGAATGGAGCGTATTCGATTAACCTCGAAGGTGAGGAAGGCAGGCTGAGCCTCTAAAGTAGGTCCGGAGGATCTGGATCAGGTTCTACAGGGTCTAAACATTCCCAAAGATCCCAGGGTGCTGGTCGGGCTTGAGACGTCTGACGATGCAGGAGTTTATCTACTTGACGATGGAATTGCCCTTGTTCAAACGGCTGATTTCTTCACTCCCATTGTCGACGATCCTTTCACCTTTGGCCAAGTTGCGGTGGTCAATGCCCTCAGTGACGTCTATGCCATGGGAGGAAGACCTCTCACTGCCTTGAACCTGGTTGCCTTTCCCATCAAGACCCTTTCTCCCTCCATTTTGACAGAGATTCTCCGGGGAGGTCTCTCAAAGATGGAAGAGGCGGGTGTTGCCCTGGTGGGGGGACACACGGTCGAAGATCCCGAAATCAAATACGGACTGGCAGTAACAGGGATCGTCCATCCTGATAAAATCATAAGCAATGCCAAGGCGAAACCCGGGGATTGGCTGGTCTTGACGAAGCCTCTGGGCACAGGCGTCATCTCCACGGCCCTGAAAGGAGAAATGGCCTCTGGAGAAGCCGTTCAAAAGATGGTGGAGTGTATGATAACCCTTAACCGGAAAGCCTCTGAATGGATGCAGGCCTTGGGTGCCCATGCCTGTACCGATATTACAGGGTTCGGTTTCATTGGCCATGCTCTTGAGATGGCCTCCGCCAGCCAGGTTGGTTTGGTGATCCAGGCGAAAAACATTCCCCTCTTTCCAAAAGCCTTAGAATACGCGGCAATGGGTTTGATTCCAGGGGGGGCTCATTCGAATCGTCAATTCTTCTCCTGCAAGGTCGAGGTGGATCCAGCGGTGTCCTCCCTTCTGATCGATCTGCTTTATGACCCTCAGACATCAGGAGGCCTCTTGGTTTCCTTGCCACCTGGTGAAGCGGAAAAAATGGTGACAGCCCTTCATCAGGATGGGCATACCGATACAGCCATTGTTGGCGAAGTGATTGGAGAGCCTGCAAGGGAAAATGAAGATTCTTTGACAACCGTTTTTGCCTCATTCTATGCCTCGGAGGAGGTTGAATCCTGGAAATGAAATAGGGAGAGAGTAGGCTCATGGAGATTGAAGTCAAGTTATTCGCGACGTTAAGGGATTATCTTCCGGAGGGAAGCAGTCGTTTTTCTTGCAAGATGGAGGTTGATGGCCTGACTCGAGTTCAGGATATTCTATCGAAGCTCAAGATACCTGAAGAGATGCCTAAAATCATCTTGGTGAACGGTGTTCATGGCAAGAAAGATCAGGTCCTTAAGGATGGAGATATTCTCAGCGTCTTTCCTCCAGTTGCGGGCGGCTGAGAAGTGGCTGATTTTAAATTCCCAATACATTCCAACTCCCCAATCCCTAAATAATCAGAACATAAAGCATCCGTCTTTTTTTAAATCTTGGACTTGCGAATTTTTGTGATTCGTAACCTCCCGGTCTCAGTTCCGATAGGCTCTCCGACCATAGTGGGGCATACGGTGATTTTTTGAGGATGGGCGCTTGGATTGGGTCATTTCTTTTTTTCTTTTATCTCTTTGATCTTATTTTGCAGTCGTTCGGTTTGATCGGGTTTCGGTTCTAAGGTAAGGGCTTTTTCGTAGAAAGAGAGGGCTTTTTGAAGCTGGTTCAGTTCGAAATAACCATCGGCGAGATGTTCCATAATGGTCGGGTCGTCCGGTGTCAATTGATTTGCCTTTTCGAGCTCCGTTACGGCCTTCTCGTAATCTCCCATTTTATAATAGATCCACCCAAGGCTATCGGTAATGTATCCCGTGCTGGGTTTCAATGTCATCGCTTTTTGAACCATCTCGAAGGCTTCTTGAAGATGAATACCCCGTTCGGCGTAGGAATAACCCAAATAGTTGAGGGCATCGGCAGAGTCGGGCTTCAGCCGGAGGACTTCTTTCATCTGGGCGACCGCTTTTTCGAAGTTTCCTAATTTATCGTAAATCGCTCCCAACTGGAATTGGAGGTCCGTGTCCTCTCGATTCTGTTCGAGGCCCCTTTCCAGGACTGCCAGCGCTTTTTCGGGCTGATTCTCTTTTTCGAAAAGGGCTGCCAAGGTGAGATAGAGGTCTGCATCTCTGGGTTTGATTTGGATTGCATCTTCCATGACCCGAGCGGCTTCCTCCACTTTATTCTGCTTTTTCAAGATCAAGGTGATGCTTCTTCTTGAATCTGAGAAGAGAGTCGATTCGGGAGGGATTTTCTTAAATTCGATAATGGCCCGGTCCAGGGCTTCTTTCTCTACATAGGTTGCCCCCAGGTAGTACCGGACCCGGTCGTCTTTTGGATTCGTCGCAAGGACAAAGTTAAATTCAAGGATGGCCTGATCCAGTTTTCCCTGTTCTAGGTAAATGAGCCCCATTTTCATGTGAATATTGAGGTCCTTTGCATCCGACCTTTGGATCTCCTGAAATTGGCTCAAGGCCTCATCCAGTTTCTTCTCTTTGATGAAGACCTGACCTAACCGATTTCTCGCCTTTTTATTGTCCGGGTCGAGACTGAGGATCTTTTTGTAAACCTCGATCGCCCTTTCCGGTTCGTTGAGGATCTCATAGGTAATGCCAAGATCCATGAGGACCGTTATTTCGTTGGGTTCAATGGCCAAGGATTTTAAGAAGAATTCTCTCGCCTTTTGATAAGATTTCATCTCACCATAAATGCGCCCGAGCGAATAGAGACCCATGAATGAATTCGGTTCAATCTTGAGAAACTGTTCAAGGGCCTGTACCGCCTTTTCGTATTCCTTCGTGTCTGAATAGAGGGAACTGAGATAAAGGTAACTTTCCCGATAGGTGGGATCGATTTCAATGGCCTTCTTGTAAGATTCGATGGCCAAGGGCGTGTTTTTAAGGGAAGTATATATTCCACCAAAGAGCAGGTAGACGGATAATGAACGGGGATCGTGAGCAAGGGCTGCCTTACATTCCTCAATGGCTTCGTTTAATGAGCCTGTAAAGATATAGAGATGGGCCAGGTCCACATGGAGGGAGGGGTCCTGGGGATCGTATTTCATGGCCTCTTTAAGATCGCTGATTCCCTCCTCCAACTTTCCCTCTTTCAATTTGAGTTGAGAAAGGAGAAAATAATAATAAGCTCTTGGATTCTTGGGATCTGATGTTGCTTGGGATCTAACAGGAACGGGCTTTGACATGAGAGGATCGGATTTAGCTAACTGGATGTTTTGAGGCGTGGAACAGGCTCCAAAAAACACAACGGAGAGAAGCATCAATAGAGGTCGTATTCCGGTAAAATTCACAAGACAAAAATAACATTGTTTCCGATAGGAGTCAATGAGGCCACTTTCAGGTTCCTGTTCGGTCCCACGGACCCAGCGACGTTATTTGGGGGGTTGAAAGGGAGGTTAAGTATCCGATGGGTGCTGCCTCTTTTTTTTGAATCGATAGAGGGTTCTCGCGTTGATTTTTAATATCTCGGCTGCGATCTTCTTATTTCCATCGGTCTCTCTCAATATTTCCATGATATATTCCGCTTTTATTTCATCCAGGGATTTGTGGAGTTTAACCCCTCGTTTAACAAGGTTGGAAGACTCCTCCAGCAGAGTACTGGGGAGGTCCCGGGGCATCAGATAATCCTGTTCGGCCACGATCACGGCTCGTTCAATCGCATTCTCTAATTCTCTGACATTTCCAGGCCAATCATACTCCAGGAGGACATTCATCGCCTCCCTTGAAATTCCCTTGAGCTCCTTTTTGGTTTCCTTGTTATAAAACTCGAGGAAATAGTAGGCCAACAGCGAGATGTCTTCCGTCCGGTCTTTGAGGTTGGGAAGGAAGATGGGAAAGACGTGAAGGCGATAATAGAGGTCTTCGCGAAATTTTCCGAGCCTCATGTTGGCTTCCAGATTCTCATTGGTTGCGGCAATCATCCGGACATCGATCTTGATCCTTTCCGTGCTCCCCACGCGCATGATCTCTTTTTCTTGGAGAACCCGCAGCAGCTTTACCTGAGCGGAAAGTGGAATGGCTGAGATTTCGTCAAGAAAGACCGTTCCTCCCTCTGCCTCTTCAAATAACCCTCTCTTGGTTTGGACGGCACCCGTGAATGCACCTTTCACGTGTCCGAAAAGCTCGCTCTCAACCAGGGTTTCAGGAATAGCCCCGCAATTGAAGGGGATAAACGGTTTCTCGGCTCTTAGGCTGTGATAGTGAATGGCCTTGGCAACCAGTTCTTTTCCTGTTCCACTTCCTCCGTAGATAATCACCGTGCTGCTGCCTGGCGCCACTTTTTCGATCAGAGAAAAGACCTCCTGCATCCGTTTACTTTTTCCAATGATTTTGTCAAATTCAAACTTTTTCCTGACCTCGAGCCTCAACCAACGATTTTCCTTCAGGATGAGGTTCTCCTTTTGGGCCTTGGAGATATGGATGAGGAGTTCATTAAAATCGACGGGTTTGGTAATGTAATCATCGGCTCCGGATTTCATCGCCTCGACGGCGGTATCGATCGATCCATGGGCCGTCATGATGATTACGATCATCTCGGGCCTTGTCCCTTTGAGGGCCTTGAGAAGCTCGATGCCATCCATCTCCGGCATTTTTAGGTCGGTCAATACAAGATCAAAAATATCCTTTTCGATCTTCTCGATGGCTTGCAGACCGTTCGAGGCGACTTCCACTGAGAATTTTCCCATTTGAGAGAGTCCGCGTCTCAGCAACTCCCTCACAGAGGCTTCATCATCCACTACCAAGATTCTGAGAGAATTCATTTGAATGCTCCTTATAGCCATATTATTATCAAAAACAGACTATTTAATCAACCCAAAGGTTTTTTATTTCAGTTTTATATTGGTCTGCGAACTCAGATCTCCTGACTTTTATCGGGTTGACTGGTTGCTATTTTCTAATACAATATAGAATAACGTTCAAAGGAGAATGCAGGAGGTAGGAGCTTGGAAGATCGGATATTGATTGTCGACGATGAACCCATGATCTGCGATCTTCTGGCAACCAGTATGAGGCCCCATCGGGAGGCCATATCGTTAGAAGAGGTTCTCTCGGAGATGGAGAGATGCAATGGGAAACAGTTTGATCCCGAGATTCTGTACATCTTCCTCCGGCAAAAGATTTATAAATGATCGTCCAATGAAAGCCATATTGAAATGCCTGCGAACCTAACCCCTCAATATCTGGAAGCAGAACTGAGACTCAAGCAGGCCAAGACCACCGAGGCGAAGATCAAAGCCCTTGAGGTCATGATGGCCGTCGATCCCGAAGGGGGGAACCTTATTGAAATTCCCAGACGGAATGAGGAAGGGATGAAAAGGAAAGGGTTGATTACCCGCAGGCATTTTTTGAGAGGGTTGTTAGGGTGGTCCTTTTTTTCTCTCTCTCCGAAGATGACCGTGAGTTCCCCGCCTTGCTGGAGCCAAGGAGGCAGTGGGTCCATTTCTGAATGCTTCAACGGAGAGGAGCTGATTTACCAAATTGGATTCTGGCTGTTTAAACGGGCCGCCCTTGGAAGATTGAGCTTCAAGGGGACAGAGAAGAAAGGTCAGTATGTGGCTCTCCTTGAGACAGAGACCCTGGGAATCCTGGGATTTATAAGCCGTTATCGGGTCGATTCCTATCGTTCCACGATGGAGGAGATCGAGGGAGGAAGCCGTTTGAGATCTCTATCGTTTGAAGAGGATGTGAAAATCGGCAGTAGGTTGGATAAGAGAGTCACCCAATTTGATTACTCAAGGAGAAAGTGGATCACCCTGAAGTGGAGAAAGAACGGAACGATTCAAAGAATTGATGAAGAGATCCCTCCCGGGAAGATCTATGACGACTTTCTCACTTCCTTCTACAATTTTCGTTACGGCGTTTATGGAGCGATCGAGAGGGGGAAGACCTACGTGATACCGACCTTCCCACGAAAGGGTGCAACCAGTTATGAGATTCAGGTGGCGCTCCAGGATGAGGAGGATCGGAAGAGGCGCTCCGAGAGGGTGAAGGATGGGAAAGATTTTTTTGTCAAACTCGTTCTGGACCCCGAGATCACCCACTCCAAAGAAGGCCGCATTGAGGGCTGGTTATCGAGAGAACTTGTACCCGTCGAGGGGAAGCTCAAGGATGTCTCCCTGTTTGGTGACGTCAAAGGAAGCCTGATCAGGAACAATCGAACCTGATCAGTTCGGAGCGAGTAGTTCGGGGTTCGGAGTCATCAATCTAAAATTGATGGGTGCATAAAAGTCTCCGAACTCAAAACTGGGAAGAGGATGGACACCCGGTCGAGATATTTTAGACTTCGCCGCAAAGATATCGCTTATTTTAAGTTCATCATCGAATCCTATGAGGGAATGGCGGTCGTCCGGACCCAAGACCGCTTCGAAGCGGTTGTAGAATTGATGGTTGCCCCGGGATGGGAGAAGGATGTGGATGAAGTTTTAGAAGGCCTTCAGAAAGAGATCCGCATCGAACGGATCGACTCATAGGCGGGGATCTTTCCGTCTATGAGGAGGGCTTGTTCTCTCCTGGAGATTCGGGAAGTTTTTCAAATTTCACTTTGGATATTCTCTGACCCACCATTTCGAGAATTCGCATCCTCTTCCCTTCCAGAACGACAACATCTCCGACATGAGGAATCTTTTGCAGAGTGGTGATCAAAAACCCTCCCAAGGTTTCATACTCCGGAGATTCCGGAATGAGGATATGATAGTCTTCTTTTAAATCTCTCAGGCTGATCGAGGCGTCAATGAGCAGTGTTCCATCGGCCAAAGGAATCACCGGGCTTTCAATATCGTGCTCATCCCTGATCTCCCCCACAATCTCTTCGATCAGATCCTCAATGGTTACCAATCCGGCGATTCCCCCATATTCATCCACCACCAGAGCCATGTGGGTTCGTTTCCTCTGCATCTCTCTCAAAAGGGGACTGATCTTCATCGTTTCGGGTATGAAGAACGGTGGCTTAAGGACCTTTCGGAAGTCGATCTGCCCTGTTTTGGCCAGGAGGGTAAGGAAGTCTTTGACATGGAGAATGCCTCGGATGTCATTGGGTTCTTTACTGAAGACAGGATACCGGGAAAACTGTTCCTCTTCAATCATGGAGAGAATTTCCTGAGGGGCCATATCCATCCGGATGGCCACCATCTGGGTAGCGGGAACCATCACCTCTTTGACGGACATGTCTGTGAATTCAAAGATACTCTGAAGGATTCTTTCTTCGACGGGTTCGAACACACCGTGCTTTCCTCCCTCTTTGATCAGCATCTTCACCTCTTCCTCTGTAACCAGGGCCCCTCTCTGTGTAAGGTTTCTGACCGAAGGGCCTGAGAACGAGGGTGGTGGTGGAGGTCAGGATCTTGACAAAGACCGAGTTTATTTTGGAAAAGGTATCAATGGTCCGCGCCGTCCAGAGTCCGATGGTTTCCGGGTGCATCAAGGCGATCGATTTGGGAACGAGTTCTCCGAAGACGACTGTGAAAAAGGTGATCAGGACAACCACGATTCCAATCGCAATCGGTTCAGCCACAATTGAGATGAGCTTAAAAGGCACTGCCTGAAGAACCGGTTTGATCACTTTGACGGCGGCTGCTCCTCCTACAGCCGATGCAAGAACATTGATTCCGGTAACCCCAATCTGGATGGTGGCCAGAAATCGATCCGGCTCTTCTTTCAGTCTCAAGAAGATTTTTGCATTTCGTCTTCCGCTTTCGGCCATCTGCTGAATCGTGCTTTTTCTCGCGGTCACAACGGCGATTTCCGTGCCGGCGAGATAACCATTCAAGAGGATGAGCAGAGCGATCAGAATTGCCTCCAAAAAGAGTCCTTCCATCTCATTTCTCCTCTTCACTTAGTTGAGTTTAGGATCCATAAATCCAGGAATGGTAAGTGAGTTGATCGGAGTTCTGTCCTATCAGATAAATGGAGAGCGTGTCTTAAAACTTGATCCGTTTGAGCCTTTCGATCGCTTCCTTTATTCTTGCCTCATCGACGGTGATCGCCATCCGGATGTAGCCCTCTCCTTCATCTCCGAAACCGTTCCCGGGTGTGGCAACAATCCCCGCCTGTTCAATCAGGACCGTTGCGAATTGCGCGGAGGTATATCCAGTAGGAACTTCAATCCAGAAATAAAAGGTGGCCTTGGGCCGATCCACCTTCAATCCCACCTCTTGAAGCCCCTTGACCAAGACATCTCTTCGTCTTTCATAGATATCGATGATCTGGGGAAGGGGCGTATCAAAATGGTCCAGGGCCTCGATTCCAGCCTCTTGAATCGCTTGAAAGACTCCCGAGTCAACATTGGTTTTGACCTTCCCAAGCCCTGAAACGATCTCTTCTTGACCGACAGCAAACCCGATTCTCCAACCCGTCATGTTGAAGGTTTTGGAGAGGCTGTGAAATTCGATTCCTACCTCCTTGGCTCCCTCCACCTCGATGAAACTGGGAGGTCGAAAGCCGTCATAGGCTACTTCAGAATAGGCTGCATCATGACAGATAATGATTTGGTAACGTTTCGCAAAGGCCACTACCTCTTCGAAGAAAGACTTCTCCGCGATCGCGGAGGTTGGATTATTTGGATAGTTGATGAAAAACAGCTTTGCCTTTTCCGAGACCTCTTTCGGAATTTGGGAAAGATCGGGAAGAAAACCGTTCTCTTTCCGGAGAGGCAAAAAGTAAGGGATTCCTCCGGCAAAGAGGGTGGAGACTCGATAGACAGGGTAGCCCGGATTGGGAACAAGAACAACATCTCCCGGGTTGACAAAGGCAAGGGGAATGTGAGCGATTCCCTCTTTAGATCCGATGAGGGAGAGAACTTCGGTTTCAGGATTCAACTGGATGCCAAACCTTCTTTCATACCATCGGGAAACGGCCTTTCTGAAATCGATCATCCCTTCGTAGGAGGGATAACGATGATGCCTCGGGTTCTCGGCAGCCCTTTTTAATCGTTCGATGATCGGTTTAGGAGTAGGAAGGTCCGGGTCGCCGATCCCCAAATCGATGAGATCCATCCCCTTCTTCCTCATTTCCACTTTCTTTTTGTCGATGGCTGCAAAGAGATAAGGAGGAAGCTCAACGATTCTTTTTGCCTTTTCAATCCGCATGGGTTTCACCTTTCGTCTAAAATGCTTTTTTATTTTAAGGGTTTTTAGCCTGAAATTCAAGATAAGAATGATCGAAGATGGGTTTCGATGAAGTGCGTTTAAGTATTGACAACCCCATTCCTACCGATCATAATATTGCAAATCCTTTTCCTAAATTCCTGGGAATCCTTCAATCCATGACAAAGACCGATTTCATCAAGAAAGCCATTCTTAGCCTCCTTATCGTCCTTCCTCCTTTCCGGATGTGCTGGGAAGAAACAGAAAGGCCTCAAGACCGTTCAAGGCGATCCTGAGGTCATTTATAAGCAAGGGTTAATTTCCTTTAACAAGAAACTCTATAAAGATGCCATCGAAAAATTCGAACAGTTAAAATCGAATTTTCCGGATAGTCCTCCTTATACGATCTGGGCAGAGTTGAAGATGGCCGATTGTCACTTTTTTCTGAAGGAATTTGTAGAGGCTGCGGCGGGCTATGAGGAATTCCGAAAAATCCACCCCGCCTATGAAGAGATTCCCTATGTCCAGTTTCAAATCGGCATGTCCTACATCAGCCAGATAAAGACGGCGGATCGGGATCAAACCTTCACCAAAAAGGCTCTTACGAGCTTCGAATATTTGGTCGCCAATTATCCTCCCAATCTCTTCACAGAGAAGGCAAAAGATAAAATCGGGCTCTGCAGGAAACAGTTGGGTGAGCACGAATTTTATATCGGGGAATTCTATTACCGCCAAGGAAAATATTGGGCTGCAGCCTCCCGGTTTGAGGAACTGTTGGAAAAGTTTCCGAGATGGCTGGATGAGGATAAGGCGCTCCTTTATTTGGGTAAGAGCTACATCGGGCTGAATCAGGAAGAGAAAGCCAAGGAAGCCTTGGTTAGACTCGTCAATGATTATCCAAGAAGCCGCTGCACCAAAGAGGCAAAAACCATCCTTTCCAGAGGCTTGCAGCTGAAAAAAACCTCTCGGAAAGCGATGGAGGCGAAAAAAAACAAGGATAAAACGGTTCAGCCAGAGCCGGAAGGCCTTGTCATGGTGAAGTATGAGGAGGAGGGCAAGAGAGCTATTTCGTTAAAAGAGGAGAAGATTTCCCTTCCTGCCCCCAGTGAGGTAGCCAAACCGACCCCTTCCCCGGAAGAGGTTAAGAAAATTGAACCTCCTCTAACTTCCATCCCGCTGCAGGAGGAAGGGGTGGAGGCATCTCCCGAAGTCCAAGAGGAAGAAAAGGCCATAACCCTTCCAGCCGCTACTCCGAAGGAGGAGGAACGAAAAGAGGCAATTCCTGAACCTGAGAAGGGAGAGGAGAATACGGAAGGTTTGCCGGCCCCCGTTCCGTTAGAAGAAGGAAGGGCAAAATCGATTCCCCCGGCCCCTTCATCCGAGGAGTCCAAAATTGCCATGATTCCAGGAGAAGAACCTTCAAAGAGCCTTCCACCTTCAAAGGATGGCCCCAAAATGGAAAGAAAACAGAGCGAAAAACAGAAGGCATCTGTGCCGGGTATTTTTGCACCCCCCATCGAAAAGGCAAGGCCCCAAAAAGAAGCTTCCACTGCTCCTTCACAGGAGGCGAAGATCGTCGATACAGCTCAATCGATTGACATCATCTCTGATAGCGTTGAGTCCTATACCAAAGAAAATTTAATCCTCTTTAAAGGGAATGTCACGGCCCGTCAAAAAGACATGGTCATCTACGCCGATTCTTTAGAGGCCATCATCGTTCAAGATGGAAAGGGCATTGATAGGGTCATTGCCGGTGGAAATGTAAAGATTCAACAGGGACTTCGCGTGGCCAACTGTCAGAAGGCGATCTTTTACAACCTCGAAAAGAAGGTCGTTCTTACGGGAGACCCAAACGTTTCGGAGGGGGACAACATCGTTTCGGGAGAAGAAATTGTATTCGATATCGATCAGAACAGGATCGAGGTGAAAGGGGGATCGGGGGGCCGGGGAAAGGTTCGAATCTACCCCAAAGAGGAAACTGAAAAGAAGGAATGAGAAGGAATCGTTTTCTTGTTCTCATTCTTCTCTTTCTTTGGGCCTGCCAAAGCTCGGGAGAAGAACAGATCCGTCAAACGTTGAACCAAAGGGGAGAGGCTCTCAAGAAGAAGGACCTCTCCCTTTATCTTTCCTGCATTTCCAGGGACTACCAGGACAAGGATGGAGGCCTCTCTCAGCTTCAGAAGAGAATGGAGACGTATTTTAAAAACTTTGACCAGATTGGATATGACTACTGGGATCGTTCGATCCAGATAGAGGGGGAGACGGCGACGGTCATCCAGCAGTTTCATCTGGAGGTTGAAAAGGCAGGGAAAAAAAGCCGCTATTCTGGCAAAGAGGCCTTTCTTCTGAGGAAAGAGGGTCAACACTGGAAAATCTTTAAAGGGCTCTGAGGGCATCTCGATATGAGCTCCTGAACCAAGATCCCAGACGATCCTGTTACGAGATTGAAATCGGACATCTCAGCCCGGGAAATGGAATTGACAAAATTAAGAAAACCTAATAAAATTTGGTTTTTACGAGGTTATTGAATGTTTGAAAGCTTGACCACAAAACTGGACGGAATTTTCAAAAGGCTCAGAGGCCATGGAAAATTGACGGAGGAGAACATCCATGAGGCTCTGAAAGAGGTGAGGGTTGCCCTTCTGGAGGCGGATGTTAACTTTAAGGTTGTCAAAGACTTCATCCAGTCTGTTCAGGGCAGGGCGGTTGGTCAAGAGGTCATGGCCAGTTTGACTCCAGCTCAGCAATTGATCAAAATCGTCAAAGAGGAGATGACTGCTCTTCTCGGAAGTGAAGAGGGAGGGATTCACCTCTCCGGAAGTCCTCCTGTGCCGATCATGCTGGTGGGCCTCCACGGGTGCGGGAAAACGACAACGGCCGCAAAATTGGCGAGGTACTTCAAGGAAAGAAAGAAACGTCCCTACCTCATTCCGGCAGATATCTACCGGCCAGCGGCTATTGATCAACTCCAAAAACTTGGAAAGGACCTAGGGATCGATTTCTATCGATCCGAATCCTCCCAGACGCCACTGGATATTTGCCTGAAAGGGAGGGAGTCTGCCTTGAAAGGAGGTTATGATCTGGTCCTGATCGATACGGCTGGAAGGCTCCATATTGATGAGGCACTGATGCTGGAACTTCGTGAAATCAGGGCTCATATCAAACCCAAAGAGGTGATCCTTGTGGCCGATGCGATGACCGGCCAGGATGCCGTCAATATCGCCAAAAATTTCAACGAGCGGCTGGGCATCGATGGCGTGATCCTGACCAAAATGGATGGCGATGCAAGAGGAGGGGCTGCCCTTTCGATACGGTCGGTGATCCAGAAACCGATTAAGTTCGTCGGGGTTGGAGAAAAATTGGACGCCTTAGAAGTTTTTTATCCTGACCGGATGGCCTCTCGCATCCTGGGAATGGGAGATGTTCTCACCTTCATTGAAAAGGCAGAGGCTGCCTTCGATGAAGAGAAGGCCCGGGAAATCGAGAAAAAGATCCGGAAGGATTCGTTTACCCTGGAGGATTTCCGAGACCAGCTCCTTCAGATCCGTAAGATGGGATCTCTGGAGTCGATTTTGCAGATGATCCCAGGGGTCTCAAAAAAGATGAAGGGGATGGGAGACCTCGGGTTTGACGAGAGAGAGCTCGTCCGTATCGAAGCAATTATCAATTCAATGACCCCAAAGGAACGGATCAATATTTTAATCATCAATGGCAGCCGACGCTTGAGGATCGCCAAGGGAAGCGGGACCAGTGTCCAAGAAGTCAACCAGCTTCTCAAACGTTATGCCCAGGCTCGAAAGATGATGAAACGGTTCTCCAATCTTGAGAAGAAGGGGTTTGGAAGGGGACAGGTTCCGTTTTTCTCGTAAAGGGTTTCAATTAATTTATCAAAACCCAAATGGCACCATTCGACAGGTTCAGGGTGTCAAAAGGAGGATGCTGAAGGACGAATTCATGGTGAGACTTCGGCGTGAGTTCAGTCGAACGCTTGTCGAACCATGACCTTAGAACTTTGGTATTTGAGATTGCAATTTTTCAGAAGGAGGAGGTGACTACAGAGTATGGCTGTTTCAATGCGATTGATGAGATTTGGCGGAAAGAAGAGTCCCTATTACCGGATTGTAATTGCGGATAGCCGATCTCCCAGGGACGGACGATTTATTGAGCAGGTGGGCACATACGATCCCAAAAAAGATCCTGTCGAGGTTCGATTCAAGGAGGAGAGGGCGATTCAGTGGTTGAAGAAGGGGGTTCAGCCTACTTTAACCGTTCGTCAACTGCTGGCCCAATCGGGCATTTCGAAAAAGTTGACGGAGAAGAAGGAAGAATAGTTTCCTCTTCCGCAAGTCTTTCCTGGCCCGGGATCTCTCAGAGACTGGATAGAGAAGAAGCGGAGGTGAGGCGATGAATATCAAAGACTTAATCGAGTACATTGCAAAGGCGCTGGTCGATCATCCAGAACAAGTGAGGGTTTCTGAAATTGAGGGAGAGAGGACTTCGGTCATTGAGCTCTATGTTGCCAAGGAAGATTTGGGAAAGGTCATTGGAAAACAGGGCAGGACGGCTAAGGCGATTCGAGTCATCTTGGGCGCCTCCTCTGCAAAATTGAAGAAACATTTTGTGTTAGAAATTATCGAATGATATTTGATGGAAAATGATCTTTTTCTCATTGGCAGGGTGATCAAACCTCATGGCGTGAAGGGAAAGATCAAGATCGGCTATTTCGGAGAGGACTCCCGCCAGTTTCATCTCTATCGGAAGGTATTTATTGAAGACCGGACAGGAAGGCTACAGTCCCATGAAGTTCTGGAGGCAACGCCTCAACCTCCTCGTCTTATCCTTCAATTGAAAGACATCCGAACGGTTGAAGAAGCCCGACCCCTGGTAGGAAAAGAAATCTACATCCCGAAGGCATCTCTCCCCGACTTACCGGAGGGAGAATACTATTGGGTGGAGATTATAGGCATGGAGGTTGAAACCGAAAACGGCAAGCGCATCGGAAGGGTCAAGGAAATCCTTCCGACAGGGTCTCATGACATCTATGTGGTTCAGGGGGAGAAAAGAGAGATCTTTCTCCCGGCAGTCGAAGGGGTGATCCAGAGCATCGATCGTGAAAAAAAGAGAATGAAGGTGACCAGGATGGAAGGGCTATGGGAGAGAGAGGATGAAATTTGATATCCTGACCCTTTTTCCCGGCATGTTTTCTTCTCCTTTCCAGGAGAGCATCCTGGCAAGGGCCGTCGAAAAGGGCCTCATACAGATCCGAATCATTAACATCCGGGACTTTGCGCCGGATAAGCACCAGGTCGTGGATGATGCCCCTTACGGAGGGGGGCAGGGGATGGTAATGAAGGTGGAACCCATTGCCCGTGCCATCGATTGGATCAAATCCGAGGACCCCTCGGTTCGCATCATTTATTTGACGCCTCAGGGAAGAACGTTCAACCAAGAGCGGGCCCAGGCATTAGCTTCCCATACCCATCTCATCCTCCTATGCGGCCGATACGAGGGAGTCGATGAGAGGGTGAGGGATCTCTTTGTGGATGAAGAGATCTCCATCGGAGACTATGTGCTGACCGGAGGGGAATTGGCAACCATGGTGGTGATCGATGCGGTCTCAAGGCTTTTACCTGGCGTTTTAGGATCGGATCGGTCTGCGATTGAGGATTCTTTTTTCAATTCCCTCCTCGAGTATCCCCAGTATACCCGGCCCTTTGATTTCAACGGGAGTCTGGTCCCGGAGGTTCTGCTCTCAGGAAATCACCGGGCTATCACTCAGTGGAGGCGAACGGAGGCCCTCAGGCGGACGTGGATCCGACGACCGGACCTATTGGGAAAGGCTCCTCTCAGTCCAGAAGATCGAAGATTACTGGAAGAGATCCAGGGAGATGAGTCAACGGATGATTGCGCCTGCCTGCCGGACAGGCGGGGATTTCGGAGTTAGGCTAAGTATCAGACCCCAAGCGCCGAATGACAACAGGCCCAAGAAGTAAGGAAAACTCCTCGCCTGGGGATATGCTGGAGCAAGAATGAAGGTTGGGATGGATTCTAATCTCTATCTCGGGTTGGTTCATCACCCCATTTATGATAAACAGAAAGAAGTGGTGGCTTCTGCAGTCACGAACTTTGATATCCATGACATCGCCCGTTGTGCCAGGACTTATGGTCTCGGAGGCTTCTTTGTCATTACACCCCTGGAGAGCCAGGTTCAATTGGTTGAAAGGATCATTCGCCACTGGGTAGAAGGTTCCGGATCCTCTTACAATCCCACGAGAAAAGAATCCCTCTCCCTGGTGCAGATCTCCCGGTCCATTGATGAGACAGACCGCACGCTAAGCGATCTCTGGGAAAAGAAGGTGAAGCGAATTGCGACCGGAGCGTCGGCTCAGCCCCAAAGCATTGGTTTTGAGCCTTTAAGGAGATTACTTGGGAACCACGAGACCCCGTTTCTCATCCTCTTTGGAACCGGATGGGGCCTGACCCAGGAGGTAAAGGACAGTTCAGACTATGTTTTGGCACCGATTAAAGGAAAAGGGTATAATCACCTTTCAGTTCGTTCTGCCGTTGCCATCATTCTGGATCGGCTGCTTGGGCAAAATTTATAGTTCGGAGTAATGAGCTCGGAGTTCAGAGACAGAAAGCTTCTATTGTAGGTTTCAAGTTTCGAGTTAGGAGTGAAACGCGAAACTCGAAATCTGAAACCTGCAATTTGAGGTCACTCCGAACTCTTAACTATATCAGAGGGAAGGAGTACGAAGATGAATCCGGTAGAAATGGTTGAACTCGAACAGTTGAGGACCGATCTCCCTGATTTTAGAGTGGGGGATACGGTAAAGGTCCACGTCAAGATTGTGGAAGGAGATAAGGAAAGGATCCAGACCTTTGAAGGCGTCGTGATTCGCAAAAAAGGAGGAGGGATTCGATCGACGTTTACGGTTAGGAAGATCTCTTACGGAATTGGGGTTGAAAGGATCTTTCCCACTCATTCGCCCAGGCTTGAACACATCGACGTGATCAGCCGAGGGAAGGTGAGAAGGGCAAAACTTTTCTATCTTAGGGGTCTGAAAGGGAAGGCTGCCCGGATCAAAGGCGAAAAGAGAAAATTCAATTGATCAATAACATTTCACATTGAAAAATGTAAAATGCTTTTCCCCTCGCTTCCATCCCAGCCCATGGACTATTTCGAGAGCCTGTACCGCCGTCGCGGGTACCATCAAATAGCGGGCGTGGATGAGGTGGGGAGAGGACCCCTGGCGGGGCCTGTTTTAGCTGCGGCGGTGATTCTGCCCCAGGATGGAATTGGGACAGAGCTCTTCGACTCGAAACAAATTTCCTCAAAAAGACGGGAAGATCTTTATCCGGTCATTCTTTCTAAAGCGCTGGGCGTGGGAATTGGAATCATTGGACCGGAGGAGATCGATCGCCTCAACATCCTTCGGGCCACCTTAGAAGCCATGGCCCAGGCCATTCGCAACCTGCCCATTTCCCCGGATTTTCTTCTGATTGATGGTCTCCAGGGCCCCAGACTCTCCATCCCCCAAAAACCAATTCCAAAGGGGGACCAGTTGAGCAACTCCATTGCTGCTGCCTCGATTGTTGCAAAGGTGACCCGGGACCGGATGATGGATGAGTACCACTCCCGTTTTCCTCAATACAACTTTACCAGGCATAAAGGGTATGGGACGAAGGAGCATCGTCAGGCGATTCAAAGATTTGGTGTCTGTGAGCTTCATCGAAAAACCTTTAGGGGAGTGAAAGAATACCTGTAAGAGGTAAAGCGTAAGGAGTTAGGAGCAAGGAGTGAGGAGCGTAAAGCAATAAAACCTATCTTGCAAACTCAAAGCCTGAAAGCCAAAACTGGTAAATTCATCGCGGAATAATGGATGGACAAGAAAGAACTTGGCAAAAAGGGAGAGGAGGTGGCACTTCGTTTTTTGAAGAAAAAGGGTTATCGTATCCTTGAGAAAAATTATGTCTGCAAACTGGGTGAGATCGATATCATCGCAAAAGAGAAGGATACTTTAGCGTTCATCGAAGTAAAGACCCGGACCTCAACCCTCTTTGGCCCACCCGAATTATCCGTTACCCCTTTCAAGCAGATGCAGCTTTCAAAGGCGGCCCTTTATTTCTTGAAAGAGAAGAGATTGGACGATGTAAAGGCGAGGTTCGACGTGGTTTCAATTCTCCTCGAACCCCAGGGAGAAAAGATCGAACTGATCCGGGACGCCTTTGATTCAAAATGGATTTAAAAAGGGACCTCCCGCGATGCGCGGTTTGAGTTCCTATCCCCCCTTCCCAAACCTATCCGAATTGAAATCACGCCTGCCTAAAATCCATTTTCACACCCAGTGGACATAGAAACTGATCTTGTTTTCGGGAACGGTCCCCGATTGGGAAAAAAATGTCTGAAAATCCCTGAGCGCACCCGTTCCCCTGTCCATTATTGTTCCTCAGTAATGATTATCAAGGTTTAATTAGTGTCCGTCGATAAATTCAGTTGTTCCGTCATGCCGGACCTGATCCGGCATCCAGAAAGTGTTGAAAAGACTGGATTCCGGCTTTCGCCGGAATGACGACCTTCTTGAAAATTGTTGGTTTATGGACAAACTCTAATTTTATGCAATATAGCGTTAAATGTGCAACATATTAAACACCTTTGTCACGGGAAATATTGTAATCAATTGCAATTACACATATTTTAATATTGTACATCGACAGAGACGGAGCGGTCTCGAAATTTGTGATTGACAAGAAATGTGTAGAGGTTTAAGATTTCAACAAAATAGAACGTGCAGTCCAATAATTGTTAGCCAGACAGAGCAAAATTAAAGATGGGGCGTAAATCCAGAGAAAAACGCGAAAGGCGAGGATCGAACACATCGACGCTGGGTCAACATAAGAAACAGGGCAGTCGGTTTATACCCCCACTGGCCCAAGTTCCGTCGCTCAGACCAAGCTCATGGTTGAATGACCGGCTGCCTGAACTCCTGTGGGGTGCTCTGCTTCTCATACAGTTTCCCCGCGACGCGGCGCTGGAGGTATTCCGTACCCTCGGTGACCGAGTGGCGAAGTCCGTATCGACATACGATGTGCGACTCAGCGGGATTGCTGCGGCTCTCCCAGCATCCAAAGCCGTCATAATCGACTTTCTTTGCGGTCCCGAGGAAGGCAAGTTCGCTTTGCGGCCCCTCTTGTTATTGCCATGCTTACCGGGACGTGAAGCATGGCTTAGCGCTATTCACGATGAGCCGAACCAGGATGACTGGACGTATCTTGCGAAAGCAGTTGCAGACGTTCTCGATCACCAATCTCAGGCCGCGACGGATCTGCGTTGGGTCGTTGTGCTGTGTAGAGTTGCGGCTGGCATGCTACACGTTTCGCCAGATATGGTTAAGGAGTTAGCCCTGTACCCTCACCTCGGTGATCAGCGTCAAGTGAGGCCGTCAATACGCGCTACCGAAATCTCTCTCGCGACAATGAGAGGTAAAACTGACACCGACTCTTGGCCAACTGAGTTTTGGACTTACTGTCTGAAAGCCACGCCGTGCTTTCCATTAACTGAACACGCCGTGGAATCTAAGCCGGTAACTGGAACAACTGTTGGGCAACTGGATATGGTCGTGCGCAATCTGCTCGATCACTGCAAGGCAACTCGGATCACGTCAGCCTTGGACAGTCGGCATGACACGGTATTCGGCATGGCACTGTTTGCTCTTGCGTTGGTGGGCGAAGCAATGCGCGTCGGAGATAGCACTACGATTGGTGCCCGCTTTACACTTCGCGCCCTACTCGAACTGTACGTGACCCTGGCGTTTCTGGTCAAAAGGGACAATATTGAATTGTGGAAGTCGTATCGAGTATTCGGATCGGGCCAGGCAAAACTGGCTCTACTGAAGCTCGAAGAGACGACCGACCATCCACTATCTATCTCTATGGACACCCTTCAGAACCTAGCCAATGAAGACATCTGGCAGGAATTCTTGCCCATCGACGTCGGACACTGGACAAAGAGCAATCTACGGGAGCTAAGCGCACAGGCAGAAGTGAAGGAAGATTACGACCGCTTCTATTCATGGACATCGATGTATTCTCACGGGCATTGGGGAGCCGTCAGGGCGAGTGTGTTCGATACCTGTGGAAACTCTTTGCATCGCCTTCATCGCATACCGAGATCTAATGCTCGGATTCAGGCAGACGTGTTGCCTGATGCGGTAGCTCTTGTCGATAAATTGCTCGATGTCGTGGATCGTGCGTATCCTCAATTCGGCAGTCGGCTGAAGGCTGGCTAACAATGCAATCCAGCGGATGCGTTACACGCCCCGCTGATTGCCAACGTTGGGCCGCCTTTCTCCAACCAACATCATTCATCAGTGAGGAGAATACACTATGAGTCTAAAGAGTGGTGACTTAAAGAAACTATGGGGAAGGTCGGGAAATATATGCAGTTTCCCCAGTTGTGGCGTTGAACTTGCTCGAGAAAAGAAGGCGAATCGTGTGATCGGAGAAGAAGCGCATATCAAAGGTGAAAAGCCCGCGGCACCTCGCTACGATCCCAGTCAAATGGAAGAAGAAAGGCAAAGCTATGAGAATCGTGTCCTCCTGTGCCCAACCCATCATACCGAAATAGATTCGGACCCGGATACATGGACGGTGGAACGTCTCAAGCAAATGAAGGCAGATCACGAGCAACAGGTTAGCAGAAATCGTCAATTCCCAATGCTGATGAATGATCTTAGCAAACTGGTTCAAAAGTTTCAGACACCAGAAGATGCATTGGATCTATCGGTAATGGACGATGAGGATTCCGGATCCATCAAGATAGTCAGAGTTGATGCCTCAAAAGAAGGAGGAGCTAATACCAACATCAAAGTTCTGCCTGGTCAAACATTATCCTTCTTCGCTCGCGGGTTGATCTCTTATAATGGTAGACACGACTTCGCAACACCGGAGGGCATTCTTTGCAATGAATATGGCATACCCTTTATCATTAACGATGGAAGCGGCAATAGTGGTACCGCTGTATGGCCGCACCCGGAAGCGTACAAGACTAATGGCAACGAAACAGGGCGTATAGGCTCTCTGATAGGATGGATAGGCACTTATACTGAGCAGGGAGCTTTTCTTATTGGTAGCAAGAGAGAAATTCAGGTCAGTGAGCCCGGTTATCTCTATCTAATGGTGAACGATGCGAAGGGCACGTACAGCGACAATGATGGCGAGTTTAGAGTCGATATCAAGTTAGTATAACACCAAAGCAACGGCCAACAACGGCGACCGTGAGAGGGAGACATTGAGGCTGTCAGCCAGAGTTCGCGATTTAGGCTTAGTGGCCAGAGAGATTGCGGAGGGGGAGGAGGTTTCGGAGTCGGAGTTGCGATCAGGGAGCAGGCGGAGGAAGGTGTCCAAAGTGAGGCGTTTGTTATGTCAGTTGGCGGTGCGGAAGATGGGATATCCAGGGGCGGAGGTGGCGCGCTTTCTTGGTGTGTCCACGTCGGCTGTGGTTCGTGCAGCCCATTCCCAGGATTTGCCTGAAATGCGAAAGTACTTGTAAGTCAATTCAGAAACAACGTCCCTTTCCTTTGATTTTGCTGAGATGTAATTTATGACATGGCATCAAGTTGATAATCTAATAACCTTGCCAAATGGAGATTTTCTACTTAATCCAGAGGCATATTACCCCCTCACTCTTTGCAACACCTCCATTGAAACCGTTCACGCGATACAAAATCTCTTTATGGATGATCTCTGGAGAAATAATTATAGAAAAACTCCGCAATCTTTTTGCGTCAGATCCTCTTAAAATTAGAGAAATAGATGAAGATGGCCATATCTCTGAACTGTCGTTAAGAAAAGACCTTTTACGATCATCACCTTTGGATAGAGCCGAATTGTTCTTTTGGGTGTATGCTGCATATTTTTATAGGCGCCAGACAATCGCAAGAGCAGAAGAGGCTGCCAAGTATGGGGCGATTGAAGGACTTGAATACTGTAATCGTGATTGCCTGTTTTCTGAATGCCTACCTCGTCATGGTAAAATTTACACAATAGAAGATGCAAAAAACATTAAATTCCGTCCTGGTTGTACGTGCGATCTGCTGTCCTACAATAGTGCGTGGGGAAAACTATCATCGCAACAACTCAACAACAATGAGTCAGCATGCGCAGAACGTGCTCTTATTTACAAACGAAATCAATTTAGAGAAGAATTCATGCACTATATTAGGTAAAGATGACTTGCCATCATTAATCGAATTAGAACGCATGTATCGCCGGTCCGATCTAAAATGGAACTGGAACGATCTCGCTATTTCTCTGCTAAGTTTAAAAACAGAAAGATTATGAGCGTGCTCTTACCTGGATAAATGCCGCTATAGATTCGCGCATGCGCCAGATGTGTGATGAAGTTGATCCTTCTATAGCGTCACTCTACATGTCAAAAGGGTTTATTTATTCCAGCATGAAGGAGTATGCTTTTTCGTTATTAGAATTTGTAGTGGCTCATCGGCATTATAATTGGACTCCGACAAAAGCGCTTTCATTGAAAATCAATTCTAGTTTAAAAAGAGCTGGCTTATCTGAAAGAGATTTTAGAAGCGCTGTTGAAAAAAGCAAAAAAGGATGGATTACTTGAAGGATTGAAGCGACTAAAACAATTGACCAATATCATATAAGCTACCTGCCTATGGGTTTATATGCGGAAACGTAAAAAACAGAGCTAACCAGTCGTCCGAGGGGGACACGGCGAAAATCTGCCGCGCCTCTTAACTCGTTGTTAGGCTGCAAGGCACGGACCGTATCGGCCTCCCGAATGGAAGGAGAGGAAGAGCCATGATGGCGACATTGAAGGAAAGGGTGGACGAGACCCCGGCTGAAGCATTCTTGAGCACGGCACAGCAGTATCACCTTGCGGCAGCCACCCTCCTACCACTCTACCAGCGAGCAGAGTCCCCTCTTTATTTCCTCTTTGCTCACGCGATCGAACTTGCGCTTAAGGCCTATCTCCGCTCCCGCGGACTTTCGGCGCCGCGGGGGCAGCGGGGGCACGCACTTCAGGGGCTATTCGAACAGTGCCAAAGAAAGGGCCTACAGGTGGCTGCGACCTGCGGAATGTTAATTCATCTCTCTGGAAAATCCGAGAACAAGCAGCACGGGTTCCGCTACTTCGTTTTCGAGCCGAAGGGGCGACCAGACATCAACTACCTGCGCGAAGTCGTTGACGAGTTGATGGGGGTTGTAGAGGAGGAGGTGCACAAGAAGCCCACCAAGGGTCTCTCCGGCGCTGCTCCTAAAGTTTCACAGTGGGCAAGCCAGAGAAGAAATCGGCGATTCCTGACGCCCGTAGCGTCAAGCGTGGTCGTCGCGCTCGGGATTACGTTGTGGGCCGCGGCAACACAAAAATGCATCCACCGAAGGAGGAGGCCTTAAACATTATCAAGGGGCTCCACCGGATCGCCGCTGAACCCGGCCCCCGGTAGCCTTCCACGTTAGGCCGTGGAAAATGACAAAAGACGAACTTATCGGAATTTTCCGTACAAGCCATAACAACTGCAAGCTTGTCTATGCGTCGATAATATTGTTTGGTCACGATGACATGCCGTCGATCTACAAAGAATGGTCAGCTGCTTTAGACATTCCGCGACCGTTCGATGAAACGGAGATCATGGTATTGTTGCATGATAGGAATGTGTCCAAGATAGCCTTTAGCGAGTTGTACGACACTGTGCATCGGGCAGCGCTGAAGGAGTTATTTGAAGTTACGAGAGATTATTGTAAAACAACTGATCAAGAGAAACTTCTTAAGGCTCAGCCTTGGTACCAATTTTGGCGTATCCTCAGAAATTGCCTTTCTCATGACTTTAAATTTCGCTTTAATGATTACGACAAAAAGAAGCTGCCTGTGAAATGGGGTAATATCACAGTAGATACTTCTATGGAGGGTAAGTCACTTACGCACGGAGTCCTTTCAAGAGAACAACTGCTAAGTCTATTAGATGATGTACGTAAGTTTATTGAAACCGACTTGGTCTAACAAGGCGAATTCACTCAGGCGACAAAAAAAGCCGCTGCGCCCTGCTTTTTTGTCGTCGGGATTTGCTGCCTTGAAGCTGTAGAAAGAGTCGCCAAGCAGATTCTTGGGCAAGATGTAGAATAAAGTGACCTCTGAAAACCACCCATTAATCGGGCTCGTTAGGCATTAAGGAAATGACAAAATGATAGAAGATAAAAAAACGAATTTGCCGCCGGAGATTGAAGCTCTTACCGATCTCATGATGAAACAGCTTTACGCTATGCCGAAAAAGCAGATTATTGCTCCGCTGAACGAGAGTATAGAGCCTTATTGTCAGAGATCATGGAGGCCCAAGGAGAAACGATCAGATACCACAAAGGAGGGCCGTATCACCAAATAGGATATTACTTATTCTTACAAGGAAAGAACGACGACGCTCGAAAATACTTTCTGTATGCATTCATTGAAGACTGCATTACTTTGGATGACTTCCCCGAACTGCCGGCCTTCAAGAATCTGCACGGTGTTTATCAAATAAGCTATGAAGATTTGCGTGCTCTTTTTGATAAAGTGAGGGGTGATTATCATAAGACCATCCATTTAAATTCTGAAGATTACCTAAGGATTTACTTGGATTCAGGAAACCGGATGGAATCGGTTGTTGTTCGGAGGGACAAGAAGGTTTTTGTTGGAGGAAACTATAGAAATATTGTCATCCTTAGACATATCGAAAACACTGTTGGGGAATTTGGGCTCAGTCCTATTCTTGCATCAAATTTCGAAGTTCATGAATCCGAAATTTACTTACATGCAATGAGGTTGTTGCAAGACTGCGGAATTGCCATTTTTGAAATAACCTTTGATGCTGGTCATTTAATGGAGATTGAGAGAGCAATGAAATTCATCGAGAAGAAAAACATCTTGCTTCTGTACCAGCAACTTAGAAAGGAAGGAAAGCATTACACTCAGATGCTATGGGGCGTCGATGTTACACAGGTAGGTTACATGGATATTGACGAGTTGACCCAGAAAGTTAAGGATTTCCTTAAAGCAATGAAATAGTGACCGTGGCTAACCAATAAGGATTGAAACGACTTCAAAAGTCGTCTCAATCCTTATTGGTTATGGCAAGGATGAAAGCTCGGAAACCCTAAGAATGAATCCTCATCCCACGCATTTGGGTGAAATACTTTCATGGACAGAGCGGGTACTTAGATGGCTTTGAGAAAGTGTCTATACTGTGCAAAAGAAATCAGCGAGTACGCCGTCAAATGTCCAAATTGCGGTCGGGACAAACCCCTTGATAAACAAGCCAAGCAGGAGAAGGAACGGAAGTTAAGAATAGAAGAGGAGAGGAAAACAGAAACAGAACAGGCCATAAGTGGGTATATCCAGTGCGAGGAATGTCATTCTGAAGTCAACATATTGGATGTTTTGCGCTCAAATAGTAAGACGGTATGCAAAACATGTGGATTTCCAGATATCACCGTAAAGTGTATTATCTGCGGAAATCCGGCCAAGACGTATGATCCAGACCAGAAGGCTTTTGCCTGCCATGAACACTACACCGAAACATGTTCAGCTTGCGGAAGAAAAGTCCGGGGTAGCCAAAAAGTGTTTCGAACCAGGGGGACGGAATACCACGAAACGGGTTATTTTCATTGCAGGTCATGTGCCGATAACTATTCACGCTTGAAAAAGGGGGGTGGCTGCCTCGGTGGCGTACTTCTCCTCATGAGTACAATTTTCTCTCTTTTATTGTTTGTAGCCAGGCTTCTTGTGAAGCAGTAACCGACAGGTAAGCTGCCACGGAGGAAAACAAAGAGGTCATGGACGGACAGCGGACGAAGAATGAAAAAGGCCATAACCATCGGCTGCACCTGATCGCCGAAACAGCCGGCTCCAGGTGAGCCGTGTGTTCGGCGACAAGGCACCTTCGACGAGAAAAGCGAGGAGATAACCATGCCCAGCACCGCAGCGACTGTGTCCGCCAAACCGACAGGCAAGCCCCCATCCAAAGCTGCCATCCTTAACCGCTACACAACCCTTCCCATCCTCCTCGACATCCTGCACAAGAAACATATTATGCTCCTGAGCCCAGAGACATGGGAAGACAGGAACGACGCATACTATCTTGAGCGCTATCGGCTAAAGAGCAAATTTCGCAGCGTTCTGGCCATCTGTTTCTCACTGCATCGAGAGACCTTCCATCATTGGCGCGTATTTTCCAATGGATCCTCTGGCGTCTGCATTGAGTTTGATAAAGACAGGCACTGCAGCGCCTTGTGGGCCAGAAAGGATTTCGACATCAGGCGGTGGACTATCGTTGGATTGGAGACCTAAAGAACAATAGGCCACAACTCAAGTCTTGGCCGTTTCTCAAGCGAAAGCCGTTTGAGGATGAGCGGGAGTACAGGATCATCTTTGAAAGCAGCACTGATGATTTGCGCTCGAAATCCATTTCCATTGATCTTTCTTCCATTAGGCACATAACCCTAAGCCCATGGCTTCCCGCCTCGGTGGTAGCCGCCGTAATTACGGTGGTCAAGTGCATCGACGGTTGCGCCAAGATCAGCGTAGGCCCTTCGTCGCTCATTGATAATGCTGAATGGAGAGCCATGATCGCCTAACAAATAGGTGACGATGGTGGCAGATCTCGTGATGCAATCCGCCGAATCGGGTAAGGGACGGCGGGAAATGGATAAGGGGACGTTATTATTGAATTGACTTGAAAAATGAAGTGGGATTGTATATTCGAGGCGACGGGGAATAGCCCATCGCCCATTTCAAAATGTCTGTGGCACCGCGCCCCAATTCTGTCGTTGTGTTGTAAAGAAAAGCAACTTGACTTTGCGTGACAATCGTGTACACTATTAAAGCACGATTGGAGGTAAGTCATGAAATTCATAAGCGTACGTGACTTGCGAGGAAAATCGGCCGAGGTCTGGAAGAAGCTTCCTCGAGAACGGGAGATCGTGGTGACCAGCAACGGTCGGCCCATTGCCATCTTATCGGCGGTCAACGAATCGAACCTGGAGGAATCCCTCTCCGCCATCCGTCAGGCTCGTGCTGCCGAGGCGGTGATGAGCCTTCAACGTCGGTCGGTGGAGCAGGGTACGGACGGTATCACTATGGAGGAGATTGACACTGAAATGCGGGCGGTAAGGAAAAAGCGCAAGCGATGAAGGTCGTCCTTGATACGAATGTCCTTGTGGCAGGCCTCTTATCTCCGTTCGGTCTGTGTGGTGACATCGTTCGTATGGTCTCGGCGGCTAACCTGACCTTGTGCGTTGATGCTCGGATCTTGTCCGAATACCACGAGGTATTGGGGCGGCCCAAATTCAACTTTGACCAAGACAAGGTTGCCGCCATCCTCGACTACATTGAACACCATAGTTTGGTGGTGGCGTCCGTCCCGCTTTCCGCGTCGTTACCTGACCCTGACGATGAGGCGTTTCTTGAGATTGCTATTTCGGGTGGTGCAAACTATCTGGTGACAGGCGATGAGGCCCATTTTCCTTCTCAACTCTGTCAAGGAGTAAAGGTGGTATCACCGGCTGGCTTCTTAAGGCATGGTGTAAAGCCACAGAAGAGGAAGAAAAAACGGACATAACGCCGCAGCCGACGCCTTACAGTCGCGGCTGATCACCGCGTTAGGCGGACAATTCAGAAAAGGAGAGCTCAACCCATGGGCATTCTCCATGCCATTGGAAACACATCGATAGTTCGACTTCGCAAGGTCGTTCCACCCAATTGTGCGGACATCTTCGTGAAGCTCGAGTGGGAGAACCCCACCGGCAGCGTCAAGGACCGGATGGCGCAGTCCGTGATTTCCCGGGCGGAGGAGGACGGTTGACTGAAGCCCGGGGATACCGTCGTCGAGTACACGGGTGGCAGCACAGGGGCATCGCTTGCATTGGTCTGCGCCGCCAAAGGCTACCGTCTCCGGATCGTCAGCTCCGATGCGTTCAGCCGGGAGAAGCTGGATCACATGGCGGCGCTTGGTGCTGAGCTGACGCTCGTCCCGAGCGAGGGAGGCCTCACCACCAAGAAGCTGATCCTGGACATGATCGAGGCCGCCCGTGGGTTGAGCCAAGAGCCTCACACCTACTGGACCGACCAACTCAACAACCATGACAGCATCGCGGGCTACTACTCGCTGGGGGAGGAAATCTGGAGTCAAACGAAGGGGGAGATCGACGCCTTCGTTCACTGCGTGGGTACGGCGGCTTCTTTGCGTGGGGTCGCCACTGTGCTGAAGCGATACAAACCGAGTATCAAGATCGTCGTCGTCGAACCCGCAGAATCCTCGGTGTTGCTGGGAGGGCAGGCAGGCCCTCACAAGATCGAAGGAGTTGGGATTGGTTTCACTCCTCCACTCTGGGAACCGACTCTCGTGGACGACATCCTGCCGGTCAGAACAGACGACGCGAAGGACATGGCGAGGCGCATCGCGCGGGAGGAGGCCCTCTTTGCGGGGACGTCTTCCGGAGCGAACGTCGTCGCCGCGATTCGAGTCGCAGAACGGCTCGGGCCAGATGCCAGGGTGGTCACGCTGATGGCCGACTCTGGCCTTAAGTACTTGAGCACCGATGTGTACCGGAGAAGATAAGACACGGTCCCGATCACAGCGGGGTTGAACCGATAACACCAGGCTGCCTGCACCGAAAGATGACGCCAAGAGCTGTTCCCGCTCCTGGTGATACCACGTAGACTTGTTGAATGGTGTTAGCTTCAGACAACCGAGCGTTGGCTGAGAGAGAAAGCAAATGGCAAAACACATCGGAATTGTTGCGTGCAGTGCAGAGGGGGCGGCTTTATGCTATCGCACGATTTGTGCAGAGGCACCTGCACTCATGGGCGAGCACATGCATCCCGAGGTATCCATGCACACCCACCCGTTGGGCAAGTACATGGTTCACATCCGCTCCGGGGACTGGGGAGCGGTTGCCGGCCTGATGTTGTCTTCAGCCCGCAAGCTGGCTGACATTGGTGCAGAACTCGCCATTTGCCCGGACAACACCATTCACCAGGCCTTTGCGCTTGTCACAGCCCGCTCCCCCATCCCGTGGCTCCATATCGCCGAAGCGGTGGGAATCGAGGCGCGCTCAAGGGGGTTCAAGACCCTCGGCATCACCGGAACGAAGTACCTGATGACCGGCCCTGTGTATTCCGAGACGCTTCGGAATCTGGGCATTGCATGCGAGATTCCCGTGGAGGCGGATCGGGAACGTATTGACACGATCATCTTCAAGGAACTCGTTAACGGCGTGTTCAAAGAGGAATCCAGGCTGTACTTCAACGGCGTGTTCCAGAAACTGAAGGACCGTGGGTGCGATGGTGCGGTCATGGGGTGTACTGAGATCCCTCTCCTCGTTAACGTACGTGACTGTCCCTTGCCCACACTCGATTCGACACGTTTGCTGGCCAGGGCGGCATTGCGTGAATCACTGACAGAGGACCAACCAGCGGCTGCAGGCGACGCTGGACGGCGCGCCTGATCCGCCCGGTTCTACCAAGAGAAATGATAATGAAAAAGTGTCCTTTCTGCGCTGAAGATATTCAAGACGACGCTATAAAGTGTAAACACTGTGGTGAGTTTCTGGATGCCTCCACCCCTCCCCGACGCTTTGCAGAAGAAAAGATTCAATGGTATTTCCGAAAATCCTTTATTATCTTCGCAGTCTGCTCTGTAGGGCCTCTGGCGTTGCCCCTGATTTGGTGGCGTCCACAGACGACGCGGGCATGGAAGATCGGTCTCACCATAGGAATCCTTGTTCTCAGTTGGATCTTGTTCCAAACCACGATGGAATCCATTCGTACAATCAAGGAGTATTACAAGCTAATTGAAGGACTATGAAATGATCTACAGGTAGAACAAGTCAGTAAACACCGACCGGGCTTACGTCGCGGCTTTATGTAAGTGTGCATGGTCTTGTAATTTATTACAAATTGGTAGTTCTTCGGGTATGACGCCCGGCGGGTTACCTGAAAAAAGAGTATGAGGCTGGGGAGCTTAGGTTTCCTGGACAGATCGAGGAGTTAAAGGAATCCCCTGCCTTCAAAAGATTGCTCACGAATCTTTATCATCAGGAGTGGGTGGTTTACTGTAGGCCTCCCTTGAAAAATCCTGAGAAGGTGATCGATTATCTGGGCCGTTACACCCATCGGGTGGCCCTCTCCAATGATCGGTTGGTCAAACGGGAAGGCAACCAGGTCACCTTTCGATGGAGGGATTCGGCGGACAACAACAAGATCAAATGGCTGACCCTGGAGGCCTTTGAGTTCATTCGCCGTTTCCTGCTTCATGTTCTACCGGAGCAGTTCGTCAAGATCAGGTATTATGGGATCTTGAGTCATCGGAGCCGAAAAGGAAAGCTTTTACGATGTAAGAAACTTCTGGGTGTAGCGACGAGTGAGAAGCCGGAGCAAGTTTCAAAGGAAACCTGGGAAGACCTCTTCACTCGGATTACCGGGATTGATCCCAGGATTTGCCCCCACTGTGGGAAGGGGAAAATGATCCAGAGGGAAATCCTCTTACCCCAGCAGAACGGACGGCCCCCATGAAGAGGATTCACGATTGAATGAGTAATCCTGCAGATCATTAAGATCCATTGGGGACGACAGAGAGCCTTACCTTGTTGCTGTTCAAAGATGGCTTCTCCTTTGCGTATGATGTGAAATTCCTGATCCCCATAGATACGCATTAGCTTAGAGGTGCCAGAATTCTATTCAGTTCCCAAAGAGTCTTCATTCATCGAGAATATATACACTCGCGGGACCAACCCACTGCTCAATTGAATCTCCATAGCTAACGGCCCGCGGCTTCGCTCATCTTAATTTATTGTATCCGGAATTCCGCTTCGCTTCACTCCGGATACAATCTTAACCGATACTGAAACCTCGTCGAGAGGTGGTTCCTTTGGTGATCAACTGTTTCCACGCAATGGCCACGATGCGCGAATGGTCGTCGCTATTCCCTCACTGGATTCAATAGCACACGAAACACCCGAAAGCCCAAATCCCCCCCTCGTACTCTCCTGGGTGAGCGTATTCTCGGGGTTGAGACCCGGCGTTGTCCTGGAGAGTGAGTTCCCTCCTATCGTCCAGTTTCCAGGAATCAGTCATACTACCGTCAAAAAGATGATAGGGAAAGTGGGGGTAAGCAAAAAGTGATGTTTCAGGACCTCTATTTGTCTCCTTGTCATCTCTGCAACGAGCAGGCCGCCTCACAGAACCTCAAGGGAAATTGACACTCACTCTGAGTGGTAATGATGCGGTCAAACGAGATTTACTCCATTTTCTGAATGCTCTAAAAGAGGCAGCCTGATTTTTCAACTGTTATTTTTTCACATTTTTATGCAACATCTGGGTTCATAAGCCGGCCCTTATGGTAAAGCCCTTGATTCCTGAGACAATGGAGAATGTTCCCGTAAAGATTATTGAGACAGGTCTGTTTGCCGCTCATTGATAATTTACGGTCAGCTTTGAAAAGGTCGACTGGTGGGTTTTGATTCTGTTTTTTTTGAATGAAGAGTGTGATGCTCCTGCCAATGATGGATGCCTTGAGAGACTTTCATGGCTCACTTCCTGTGATAGATTTCTCTCAATGGTATCATAATTCTTAGAAAAATCGGCCTCCTATTCTGGCAAGCTACGGTCAATTTTAGGATCCTGATGCGACCCACAATTTAGGTGTTTTCCTCCGACCTTCTTGCTGGAATCATGGGAAATGGAGAAACGACCAATTTGAAAGAAATCAGACGGTAGAAGAATTGGAGCTGTCGCCCTCTTCCGTTGTCTGACAGAATTCGACCATGGTTCAAACTTTCTTCTGGGAATCGCTACCTGCAACACTGTCACTGAGACTTTCCTCCATATCTTGTAGTCTTCTTTGCTTGGCTTTCAATTCCATTTTTCGGTATATTCGACTCATCCCAAGACTGAGAGGCGAGATCCCGGAATTGGAGGCCATGCTCGGCGGTCTGAGAGCCAACGAAGGGATTAGAACTTTTTTAGATAACTCCAAAATCGTGCCTCAATTGGATTTGACGGGCACCTACGGACGTGGTATTCTTTTTGCTAAACACGTTGAAGGAACAAGGGTTCGGCAAGATGCGGGTTCTATCCTGATAGGAGCGTCCATGAATTTATTCCGACGTAGCGTCCCGGGGATATTTGCCGTCGTGATTGTCATGGGCGGAACGGTGATTCTATCTGTCTCCTCCCCTCTCGTTCCCGGATCCGTGGTGGCGGATATCAAAATAGTCAGTCGTGACGCCACAGGGTCCCCTCCTCCCCAGACGCCCTGCCGAGGCATCCCGGTCTTCAAGGAGGAAACCATCGGCTTCAGCGTGAGTAAACCCTCTGGCTGGCAGATCCGGTATACGACGGGCGTCATCTCCATCATGAAAGATGCCCAAGCCCGGGAAGGTGTTCTCATTTACCCGATCAGACCGAAGGCCGGATTCTCTCTCGGTGAGTTCTTGTCAAGCTATTTGAACATCCTCAAGAAGTCGTCCACCGCTTTGTCCCGGATCGATTATTCGGAATTTTCCTCGGGGCGAGAGAAGGCCCAGGCGAATGTGACGGGGTCGATGGGTGGCACAACCGTGCGGGGTGTGGCCACAGCTCATGTCGCGGCAGCCGATTACATCTGCAAGTTGTATTGGGCCCCGACAGATGTCTTTTCCTCGGAGCAGGGGTTGTTGGAATGCCTTGCTGATAGTTATCAGCGGACAGCGGGTCAGGTTCTCGTCAGGTTGCGCGGGTCGTACTTCGAAACGATGGCTCCGAGGGGATGGAAGATCATGGAAGAAAGCTCGAACTCGGTGAACTTCGCGAACGCCGCCGGCGATGCCGGGGTCATGAGCAGTTATATGGATTTCGGTGGCGATGCCCAGCCGATGACTATCCCCCGGCTTTTTGAAGGGGTGACCAAGCCATGCCTGCCCGGCCAGCAACCTTGTTTCAGCATTACCAAGAGCTATACCCGCTTGGCGGGGGTTGATGCTCCCGACTTCCGCGACACATTAGGGAGGACGTGGAAGGCCAGGGCCGAGGAATTTGAGGCCAACTTGATCGATGCCCAAGGGACGAAGGTACACGGGGTTTTGACCGGCATGGTCATGAACGGCCGGCACGTTACGGGGTTGTACGGCTGGATCATCGCGACGGCCACGCGAATCTCCCGTCCCGATGCCTGGGAGAGAAACTCCGCGGCGACCGCGATCGTTCAAGAGAACCTCAAGATCATTAAGGCGAGCGAACTGATCACCCAGAGGATTCTGCCGCGGAACAATCCTTACGATTCTTCGACCATCATGGGGCATTGGGCGTACAAGAACAGAGTGGACGAGGCGCTTTCCGGAAAGCGCCAGGAAGCCATCATGGGCTATGAAACGTATCGGACATCCACCGGGGAGAGGATCGACGTCCCGCTCAACTCGATTCCCGGGGGGAACAACCCGATTTACTGGAACCCGCAGACACAGACGATCTGGAACTCGACCATACAACCGCCTCCTCAAGGATACTCCCAGCTCAAGCACGAAATGGGTCCTTGACTCGTTCTCGGTCCGGTACGGTTTATAAAGGCTTTGAAGTCCTGAAAGTAAGAAAAGTATTAGAAGTTACAATGAATCGCTTCAGGGATAGAATGGTAAAAAGCCCGAATTTTCGTTGACAGAAAATGCTTTTGGGGATAACATTTCGGAAATTATTGCTTGCGGTATAAATTATTGGACGGCGTTGGCGGGAGGCAGAGCTGAGATGAATCCGGGCGATAGTCGGCGTGCCCCGGAAGGCAAGTTTCGGGTCGTCGGTTATGACCAGTATGACTACACGGACTACGTCGTTGGGGACTTCGCCACTCCCCAGGAGGCGGGCCGAGTCGCGCGGGCCAAGGCCGCGGTGCCGAACGGGATTCCGACCTCCTTCTCAGACCTGTTCTTCGTTTACGACGACCGAGGGATCTGTTTGGAACAAGTGACGTATGATGACCTCCAAAGGGGTGGCTCGCCCGGGGTGGTTGACTATCACTAGTGGCCGGCCTTGGAGCTGCCCAGCTGGGCAGCACCCCCGCCCGTGTTTCTCTCCTAAATAGGCGCTGAGCTTCGTCGTCCTCCTCCCTTTCCTTCGGAAATCTTCAGTCCTTAGCGTTGACCAATCCTCGCGCTTTATAAACGATAACTGAGGGGGACGAGACAGGATTCCCTTTTTTATAATCCGTGAATTACGGTATCGCAAAAGTTGCGGTTTCTCCTAGGACTGGGGCGTTTTTCAAGTTCTGAAAAGTTATGATCTGAAAATCATATCTACCACTCTCCACCCTTCTGAGCGACTTTCCATCTTGGCAAGCTATCCATGGTTTGCAGTTGGGGCAAAATTCTTTTCTGCGATGGTTTCGACTTCCCCGTTAAAGCTTCTTACGATGTTGTCACCCAAATGTTGAGGAGGGCACCGCCATACTTTGTGGATCTTTCTTGACATACTCATCCCTTCTTCATATATTCAATCCATCCCGATGCAAGTTCTTATTCTTTGGGTAAGAAATCCATTAGGAGCATTAATGCTTCTGGTAGGTATTGTTATTCTGGAACGTGGATGGTATCTGAGAATAGAGTTTTATAAGGTAGAGCCATAACATATCCTGTCACAACTCAGAAAAGGCGCGGGCGTCAATTCGACGTTCCTATTGAGTATCCCTCGGGCGCCGGTGTCCGAAGAGTTTCGTTGCCTTTTTTAGGTCACGAGAAATAAAAGAAATGCTATTCGAACGGCCTGTGTCATTAGTCATCACTGGAATTTCGTTGGCCATTATGGTTCCTGAATCTTCTGCACTATTGGAACAACCAAACCAGATTCCTGGGTCGATTCTCATAGCCGGCGCTGTGATCGGTGCCGTCGGCATTTACCTGGGTAGCACCGTCGCAAGTTCGTATTACAAAACGCTGGGACGTACTCTTCGCCTAACTGTATGGGGATTCCTGGGATTAGGAATGAGCGTTAGCACGGTCTATTTCGGGCTACGGGCGTCGGAATGGTGGAATCAGCTGCTTTTCTTTGGGGCCGGTTGTCTGCCTCTATTTGCACACGTGGCTGCTTTGCTCCAGGGGTGGCGCAACGGCCTCTTTAAGGCTGACACTCCTCCCTCTGATCTAGGAAATAAACGAATGGAATAACCGCCCAAAGGTAGGACATATGAGACAAATTGCAGTATTACTGTCGCTCCTGTTATTGACGGGCTGTGGGATGGCTTTCGCGAAGAGTGAAAAGATAGAAACCGACAATTTCATCATTACCTACGAAAACATCTCGCTTGAAATGGCTCGAAAACTGGCGGAACAGGTCCAAAAGGCCTTTGCAAATATTACGGCCTACCTCTCCAAAAAGTGGGGACAACGGGGGCGTTGACGACAATAATCATCTTTTCTGAGTTTCCCTTGTCTCAATCGCCTTCGCCAGCCTGGACGCACACCCCCACTTGTCTCCTTATCTCCCCCATCGATACCCAACCTTACGACCCCAATTGAGTCAACAAATCTCGACAAATCCCCTCTGACTCCCCTTTACTAAAGGGGAGGACTAATTGTTATCCCCCTTTCGTAAGGGGGAAGGAGGTGAGATAAGAAATCCTCTGATTCTGAATAAATGACGAAGCAAATAGGACCACTGGGCTTTAAGGACCGAATTCATTAACTTTAGAAAACGACATATTTTTCGCTCAATTGGGGTCTAACTTCTATCAAAGGCTGCCGGAGTTGTCAATCACAATTTCAATAGGGTCAAGACGACCCCAAATAGGGAGAATCAGTTTATCGATTTCCATTCGAAAGGTTGCATTGTGGAACAAAAATGTAAAAACAACATTAGGAGGAAGTTACATTCAGTCTGGAAGCGGTTCGAGTTGGCGAGTAGAATGGAAATTGGTAATCTTAACTTATCTGACGTACGCCAGCAGGTGGAATTTTCTTGGGGAAGGGGGGAAGGTAATTTTCCATGAAGTGGAAAAAGGGGTCGTGGCCCGATAATATATTGATCATTCGATCTATCCTTGCTACCGTCTCGCGGGAAACCCTGACGGATGGCCAGGAAATCGAATAAGAGATTTGGTCCTAAATGTTTGGATAGTGCTCTTTCCACCCCGCAGCGTAAGCATCATGGCAGAAATACAATAAACATGGGACTTTTGCAACAATTGCTAAGCTGCGATGCACAAATATCAATAGATAAGAGGCTCACTACCCAAACGTGATGTTTTTGAGAAATGCCCTTCTGGAGAAATACCACGGAATATTGGGATCTGGTCATCTTCAGATCGGAGGAGTAAAGAGTATCGAGCAGGGAACAGCCGTGGACCATCCATAGGAAACGGCGTCACAATTCCAATCAAGGTCATATTTCTCTCTGTTCGAATACTCATGGATTAACTGATGATTATAAAAAAGATGGATTCCAGGCAGGAAGAGATAGAACAGCTTTAACGTTGCGAAAAAAGACTTGACAAAGAAACTGAATTCAGATAACTATAAACCGGGTGTCATCGTTTTCCACCGGCACCTGCCTCACTTTTACCCCGCCCTGCAGAAGAGGAGGAGAGAATGAATACCGGATTTAAGACTCAATGTGTGCCTGGTTACAGAGTTCTCACGGAAGATCAGATTAAAGAGATTCATTATGCGTCCCTTGAAATCTTAGAGACGGTGGGTGTCCGTGTCCTGGATGAGGAGGGAGTTCAACTCATGAGGGATGCTGGCTGCCGGATGAAGAAGGAGAATATTCTCCTGATTCCGAATTGGCTTGTAGAGGAGTGCATCCGGAGCGCCCCTTCCCGAATCACGATCTATAACAGGAAGGGGGAGGAGGCGATGCGTTTGGAGGGCAATAAGGTTCACTTTGGTCTTGGGACGGACCTCATCCAGACCTGTGATCTGGAGACAGGGGAATTGAGGCCCTCGCGACTGCAGGATGTGATCAATGCGGCGAGGGTCTCGGATTATCTTGAGGAGATTGATTTTATTGCTTCTTTTGCTCTTCCCCAGGATGTTCCGACCAACACCATGTACATTGAGTGCTTTAAGGCGATGGTTGAGAACTCGGTCAAGCCGATTTTTTTCACGGCTGCCGGTGAGGAGGACCTTTCCGTTATTTTTGAGATGGCTGAAGCGGTTGTTGGTGAAGGCCAACTTCGAGACAAACCTTTTCTCATCCACTATTCTGAGCCGACAAGCCCTTTAACCCATTCGAAGGGGGCGGTGAGGAAGCTCTTTCTTTGTGCGAGCAGGGGGATTCCCATCAACTATACTCCTGGGATGCTTTCAGGGGCGAGTGGTCCTGTCACCCTTGCCGGGGCCATCTCGCTTGCCAATGCAGAGGCCTTAAGCGGAATCGTTTTGCACCAGTTGAAGGCAAAAGGAGCTCCGATTATTTCTGGATTTGTGATAGCTCCTATCGATATGCGCCACTCTACGATTTCCTATGGTGCTCCTGAGTTTCGACTAACCCATGGAGCCTGCTCGGACCTCTATCACTATTACGGGATACCCATGTGGGGGACGGCGGGCTGTAGCGATGCCCATTGTATTGATGAGCAGGCTGCGATGGAGGCCGCCATGACGATTTTACTGGCGGCCCTGGAAGGGGCCAATCTTATTCATGATATCGGTTATCTGGGGCAGGGATTAACCGGCTCCCCTGCTACGATTGTAATGTGTAACGAAATCATCAGTTATGTGAAGCGGATCATCCGAGGATTTGATATCAGTCGGGAGCGGATTGGCATAGATGTTATCCGCCGGGTGGGTCCTGGAGGAAATTTTTTGACCGATGAGCAGACCGTCAAATTTCATCGGACGGAGCACTGGCGGCCGAAATTTATGAACCGAAGCAATCCGCAAACATGGGCGAGCAAGGAGAAGAAGACTTATGGAGAAGTTGTGATCCAAAAAGCGATTGAGATCCTTGAAACACACAGGCCTGAGCCACTACCCGAGGATGTTCGGCAACCCCTTCAGAGCATAGGCAGAAGAGCAAAGGCATCTCTTAAAGGCAAGCACTTCGTAGCTTAGGGAAAGAGAAAGTGGGAATCAAGTGAACTTACGAATATTATGTCGGGTGAAAGTTAATCCATTTGCTCTATCACATAAAATCTCTTCATTTAAAAGTGTAAATCTGAAACAAAGAAACCACCATGCCCAATATGGGCAAAACCATTGATGAGGTAGGAGGTGTAAATATGAAATATACATGCAATATTGGACCTGAGCAGCCTGATACTCAGATCTCAGTGCCGAAAGGGCAAGCAATAGCGGGCAATGCTATTGGGATTCTTGTATTGGACCTATGGTATCCCTATTTACCCGGCAATGTGGCCAATGGTAGCACTTATAACTTTTCTGTGCTTTTTAAAATCTTAAAGGGAAGTACTATACCACAGATCTTAAGTGCCGATCCCAGCCTGTTAGATTTGATAGTTCAGGGCGGAAGAGAATTAGAAGAACAGGGTGTTCGAGCAATCGTAGGTGCCTGTGGGTATTTTGGCAACTATCAGAAGGAAGCCGCCGCCGCACTAGAGGTTCCTGTCTATCTCTCTAGTCTTTTGCAGATACCTATCATTAGACAGGCACTTAAACCCAAACAGAAAGTAGGAATCATCTGTGCCGTTGCCGAATCCTTGACGCCGAGGCTTCTCAGTCAGTGCGGAGTTGAGGATTTATCTAACATTGTAATTGCTGGTGCTCAGGACCTGCCTGAGTTTCAAAACATTATACAGTGCAAAGGTCATTTTAATAGCTACAAAATTGAGCAACAATTGGTCGATCTTGCAAAGCAACTTGTTAGCAACAACCCAGATATTGGCGCCATATTGCTCGAGTGCAGCGACATGCCACCTTATGCCTTGGCTATCCAGAATGCCGTTAAGCTTCCAGTCTTCGACTTTATCACTTTAATAAATTGGATCTATAATGCCGCAGTACGACGCCCCTTCATTGGTTTTATATAGTAAACATTTTCGCTGCGGTTGACGAAACCCAGATTCGGTCGTGGACTAATGGCGGTGCGGGAAAATGAGGTGCCTTTGTATGTATCAGGTGTGGATGCAGTTCGATATAAGATGAAGGCTTTGATAATTGGCACCGCTTGCGTAGGTATAGTGGGTGCCCTTTATGCCCATTATATGAGTACTGTCCAAACCCTCATGCCCTATAAGGGCACCACGAAGCATGAAAAGATTGAATCGAGCACCCTTACCCTCCCCCCTCCCGAGGGGGAGGGTGAGGGTGGGGGATTGTTCTATTTGCGTGTTAAAATGCCGGCTTTCTTGAAAACTTAATTTGGAGAAGGGTGAAAAAGGATAGTAAACCTTCTTAAGATCATTCAACATAAGGCATGGATTAATAAAAACAATGGAGTTTCCATCAGTCAGACATGAATGTGTCCCAATAGATGGACCAACCAAAGACAGGAACATCATGGCAAATTGGGAATGGCCTTCGGGCGGCCATCTTGAAGGCAAGAATGGAAGGCCTGCCAATTTTTTTTCGTCCACATTGGCATAGAAAGGAGGGTAGCGTATGAATTGAGAAAGGAAATGAAAGTAGAGGAAGGGGCAAATTCTTTTGAACCAACGATGTAAACATTATTGTGTAAAGAAAGGAGGGGTTTCTATGGGCTATAAGATTAAGTCATGGTGTTGTCTTATTCGATTTTTTATCATCACTGTTTGTCTCTTGATTTTGGCCATCACAAATGTTGGCGCCCAGGAATTAGATACGATAAAACCCGGAAAGCTTGTTGTTGCCTTTAATGGTGACATGCCCGGGACTAGCTTTGTTGACGGAAAGCTCATCGGTTTGGATGGCGAACTCATGCAATGGATTGCTGACAGCCTCGGCCTAACGGTTGAACCCGCCCTGATGGAATGGTCGGCTGAAATCGCATCGGTAACAGCCCATCGCGTAGACATCATGCACGGAATGATGGGCTGGAGTGTTGCCCGGACGAAGGTCATGGCGATGAGTGACCCCATTTACTATTATAAAGCGATCATCACACAGAAAAAAGGACAGAATTGGAAAACGTTAAAGGACCTGGAAGGCAAGCGGGTGGCCACCATCACAGGTTTCGCTTGGATCGATGAACTCAAGCGGATCCCGGGTCTCAAACTGAACCTTTATGACACCAGCGATGCTTCTGTTCGTGATCTTCTCGCTGGCCGCGTTGAGGCCTTGTTCGCAGATCCCCCGCTCATCCAGTATGCGATCTCAAAGAATCCTGGCTGGGAAATCCACTCCGTACAGGTCGCAGAGGATCGTGACGATTTCCCTGTTTTGACGGGCAGGCTGAACATGGTGTTCGGACTGAATAAAGAGGCGCCTCGTCTGCTTGAAGCGGTAAACAAGAAGATCCGTGAAGCCTGGCAAACTTGCAAAAACTTGGAGATTGCTAAGAAATATGGGCTTGGTGACGTATCCAGCTGGTTTAATCCCCCAAATAAGGAATATCGCACTGGGGTGGATCGGCCGCAAGGCTGGTCCTATCCTAAATTGCCGTCTAATTGCAAATAGCCTGTGATAGAGATGGAGAGGAAGGGGCGAGTGTAATCCAGAACCTTGCCCTTTCCTCTTATTCTTTGAATGGCCCTGGTTGGATGTCATGTCAGAATTTCTATTGCGTGTTGTAGATCTGCACAAGAGCTTTGGAGATCTCGAAGTTCTGAGAGGGGTTAGTCTTGAGCTTACGCAAGGACGCAAGCTATCGATCATTGGCACGAGCGGATCAGGAAAATCGACGTTATTGCGATGCATCAATTACCTTGAAGAACCAACCAAAGGGCACATTTATTTTGAAGATCAACTGATAGGAGAAAAGCTGATCGAGGGACGCTATGTGCGGATGGCCTCGAAGGAGGTAGCACTTCAACGGGCAAAGATCGGTATGGTGTTTCAAAATTTCTATCTGTGGCCCCATCTGACCGCTAAAGAAAACGTAGCTATCGCGCCTCAGCGCGTTCGTGGCCTATCCAAGACAGAGGCTCTCGCCCTTGCGGACCTTATGCTTGAGAAGGTCCACATGTCTCATAAGCGCAATGAATACCCCGAGAAACTCTCTGGCGGCCAACAACAACGTGTCGCGATAGCGAGATCATTGGCGCAGGAACCGAAATTGATGCTCTTTGACGAACCGACTTCGGCCCTTGATCCGGAATTGGTAGGGGAAGTGCTGAAGGTCATTCATGAGCTTGCTGACGAGGGTCGCACCTTGGTTCTTGTGACACACGAAATCGGCTTCGCCAAAGACGTGTCCGATGAGGTGATCTTTATCGACGACGGGAGAATCGCTGTACACGGCCATCCACGCGACGTTCTCGAAAATCCCAGACAGGAACGTCTTCGTTTATTTTTAGGGAAACTTCTGGTGACTTGACGACAGTGGAAGAATTACTTCCTTTTGAGCTATTGCAGGTGTTGAAGTTCAGCCAGCTCTTACTACGCGGCGCGTTGATGACCATTGAGATAACGGCGGGCTCGCTGATGGTCGCTATCGTTGTTGGTCTGATCATGGCCGTGATAAAAACCTCGCGTATTCCGATTGTTCGATTTCTGATAAACATCTATGTCGAAATATTTCGTGATATACCCGCCTTGAGTCTTCTTTTCATTCTTTATTTTGGGCTGGCCTACGGGGGTCTTAAGATAGAGCCAGTGCCTGCGGCTATCATCGGGCTTGGTCTCATTGGAGGAGCGATTCTGGCCGAGGTCTTCAGATCCGGCTTTGAGGCGTTGCACCATGGTCAGCGTGAAGCGGCCTTGGCTGTTGGGATGACGCCAATGATGGCCATGCGCTATATCATTTTGCCCCAGGCAATACGTATCACACTCCCGCCGGTTGGGTGTTATGCCATTGGGTTGTTGAAAGATACGGCAATCGTCTCGGCGATTGCGGCGCCCGAGATCATGTTCTATGCACGTAATTTAGTGACCTCGACCTTCGAAACAACCCTCGTCTACTCGTTGGCAGCCATTCTTTATTTTTGCCTCAGCTTCCCTTTGGCACGGATTGTTAACCGATTGGAGGCGCGGCGGAGATCCTGGCAATGATGGCATTTTTGCAACCCTACTTAGAAAACTGGAGTAACTGGTGGCCACAGCTTGTGCCTGCCATGTGGAATACTTTTGCCCTGACGGCTCTGTCCTATCTTTTCGCTCTGGTGCTGGGAATCATTCTCGCTGTGGGCAGATTGAGTAAGATCCGGGTGGTTCGTGCCTTTTGCGTGAGCTATATCGAGTTTGTCCGAGGCATTCCAGCTTTGGCTCTCCTTTTTCTGATTTACTTTGGGCTAGTGCCACTCGGCCTTGTGTTCGATTCCTTTGTCGCTGCCGTGGTTGGCCTGGGCATGAATCAGGGCGGTTATATGGCCGAGGTATTTCGTGGCGGTATCGAAGCACTGCATAAAGGGCAGCGTGAAGCCGCTCTTTCAGTGGGAATGACGCCATACAAAGCGTATCGGTTCATTATCATGCCGCAAGCGGTACGAATTGTGCTGCCACCCCTTTTGAATATGCTAATTGTCCTTCTTAAGGACACCTCTATTTGCTCGTTAATCTCTACGCCGGAGCTGATGCTGAGGGCGAAGGATATAGCTTCCATGTCCTTCCTGCCCATGCACATTTACTTACTGGTAGGGATATTATACTTTATGATGGCCTGGCCTCTTTCAATGATCACTCGGCGGGTGGAAGCCCATCTGAGTCGTGGACGAAGACAGGCGAGCGCGTAAAACATCTTGTGATGGACAGAGACGACTAGGGTTTAAGGGAAGAGCAAACAAATCGATGCAGGAGAAACCTCATGAAAATTAAAGACCTGAAAAGCACCATCCTTTCTATTTCCTTTAAGAAGCCCACATCGTGGCCCTATGGGCAGTGGGAAGGTGTGACCGTTGTTATTATTGAAATAGAGACGGATAAGGGCATTATTGGAATTGGGGAAAGTGCTTGTTTACAAAGTCCCGCTGAAGCCTTCAAACTTTTTATTGATAATTCAAAACTTCTTCTGATAGGGGAAGACCCTTTCAATACAGAGCGTATCGGAAAAAAGTTGGAGGGCATGGGTGGGTGGTTCTTCGGTCGTCATTTCGCCGGTTACGCCCTTGGAGGCATTGATATGGCCCTCTGGGATATCATCGGAAAGGCAAGTGGTCAACCTCTATATAAATTGTTGGGTGGAATGATCCGGGAGAAATCGGAGTGTTTCAAATATATTTCTCACGATGAACCAGAGGTGATGGCTGAGGATGCGAGAAAGGCGGTTTTAGAAGGTTATGAGACAATTTACTGCAAATATACCGATATTGACCATCTGAGAAGGGCTATTGAAGCGATTCGAAAGACAGTTGGCGATAGGCCAAAACTCTGGGTTGATTTCAATCAGACGCTTTCACCCGGATTTGCTGTTCAATTCCTCAAGGAGATGGAAAAGTACCGTATCGATATTGCTGAGCAACCCGTCCTTGCATCCAATCTTGAGGGTATGGCCTATGTGAAAAATTCAGTATCGGCAAGAATTCTTGCTCATGAGAGTTCGTGGACCCTTTATGAAGCGATGAATGTGATCAAAAAGGATGCGGCGGACATCATCAGCGTTGAACCCAGAATGACGTGGGGGATCTTAGCGACAAAAAAGGCTGCTGCCCTGGCTGAGGCGGTGGGGATGCCCGTCATTATGCACTCCGCTGGGGAGCTGGGAGTGGGAACGGCAGCCTTTCTCCATGTCATTGCGTCAACGCCCAATTTCATTCTTGCCAATCAATGTATGTACGAGTGGTTTGCCGATGACTACATTAAGGGTGGAAAGTTTCAGTTCGAAAAAGGATGTCTACGTGTTCCGAATGGGCCAGGTCTGGGGGTGGAACTGGATCGGGAAAAGATGAAAGAATACCATGAAAAATACAAAGAAGTGGGGACCTATCGCGTCTTTGGGGTTCATCCTGATAAATTGCTTACTGCTCCCGTACCTCTTTGGCCATCCTATTAGGCGATAGACCAAAAAAACTCTTTGAGCGATTCTGCTTTCTAATGAATTGATCGTAGTCGGTTGACCGCTTTCGAACCATAAAAATTCAACTCCTCTTCTTTAAACGGGAAGCCGTCAAGATGTCATTCCCGCGAAAGCAGAGATTTTAATGGTACAATTTATTTTACATTGGCGGTTTCTACTTAAACCTAAAATCGAGTTTAAAATCATAGGGCCAGGGGAGGGTTGGTTTTACCCCCTCTGAATAACGCCTTTCGGGCATATTCTGATAGTGCTCTTTTATGAGATCGGAATTGGGCGTATTATAGCACACGATAAGACGGGAAGTTGGAGCTGAAAGGGCACTTAAAAAGTTGGGATAAAAGTTGGATTTGGGGAGGGACGAATATGACATCCAGAGAGAGGATATTAACTGCGCTTAGACATCGTGAACCTGATCGCATCCCTTTTGATTTGGGGGCCACCATTGACACAGGGATACATCATGTTTGCTATAGAAACTTACTTCAATACACGGGAAAACAATATTTAATCAGAGAAGATGAGCAAACACAATTTGTGGATCTTGCCACCGGAATAGTCCAGATAGACAAAGAGATTGTTGATGAATTGAGAATTGATGCACGTGGTATCATACCGGGCTGTTCCTTACGCTGGAAAGAAAATGTGAACAAAGAAGGGGATGACGAGGTCATCATCGACGGGTTAGGAGCCAAATGGTACAGGCCGCCTGGTGGATATTACTTTGACCAGAAAGAAGATAGTTATCCTTTGGCCGCAATGACTTCCGAGGCAGAAATCGAGGCTTACAATTGGCCTAATTTAGCCGATCCTGAAAGGGTAAGAGGGCTGAGAGAAAAAATAGAGGAGTTAGGTGAGGATTATGCCATCACCATAGGAGATCCTGTTGGGGGGATTTTTGCATTGGGATTTAGGATGAGAGGGTATATGAATTTTTACTTAGACTTGGCAGGAAATCCCTCGTTTGCTTGTAGGTTAATGGATAAGTTCACCGAATTGAAGTTGCAATATTGGGACACCGTGTTAAACGAAGTGGGCGACCTTGTCAATGTTATCGTCTATGAGGATGACTTGGGACAGCAGGACAGACCGCTCATCTCCCCCGAAATGTATCGAAAATTGGTAAAGCCTCGTCATCGGAGAATCTTTTCTTCTATTAAGCGAAAGATATCCGACTCAACTTATATTTTGATGCACAGTGATGGTGCCATTTACGACCTTCTTCCGGATCTGATTGAAATAGGCGTTGACATTATCAATCCGGTCCAGGTGAGCGCTGCGAAAATGGATTCAGCGAAGTTGAAGAAAGAATTCGGCGATGAGATCGTCTTTTGGGGTGGAGGAGTGGATACCCAGAAAGTCTTATCCTTCGGCACTCCCGATGGGGTTAGAGACGAAGTTAAGAGGAGAATTGAAGATTTAGCTCCTGGAGGTGGTTTCGTCTTCGGTACCATTCATAATATTCAACCTGAAGTTCCTCCTGCAAACATTATAGCAATGTGGGAAACTTTGCAGGAATACGGAGTCTATTAAGAGTTGTTTTTGGGTTTTGGTCTTTTTACAACCCTGAGTAAGATGGAGGAATGCATGAAGCGATTTTTAGATAAAGTCGTGATTGTTACCGGAGCCGGTCGAGGTATGGGTCGGACTTGTGGTCTTGCCTTTGCGGCAGAGGCAGACACGGGTGGCCTTCATCGACCTACGGCGAGGGGAGATCGGGGAGGCGGTAAAACAAGTGGAAAACGAGGGAGGCCGGGCACTATCAATTGTCTGTGATGTATCAAAATCAGATGAAGTTCAGCATTCTGTGGATCGTGTAGTAGAAGAGTTCGGAACCATAGACGTCCTTGTAAATAATGCTGGCGTGCTTAGGACTACGACCCCTCTGGAAAAGATACCAGAAGAGGAATGGGACTTGATCATCCATGTGAATCTCAAAAGCATGTTTTTGTTCTCAAAGGCCGTACTACCAATCATGCGGGAAAAGCGGTATGGCAAAATTGTGAATATTTCGTCTTCAGCTGGACGGAGCACTAGCGAGTTGGGCGGAGCTCATTATACTGTTTCCAAAGCTGGGGTTTTAGGCCTAACTCGCCATGCGGCAAGAGAATATGGCCCTTATGGTATTAATGTTAATTCCATTTGCCCAGGGTTAGTGGAAACCCCAATGATTCGTGAAGAAGCAAGCAAGGAGAGGCTTGATCATTGGTTGACCCAGATACCTTTAGGCAGGTTCGCCGATCCAAAGGAAGAGTCAGATCTGGTCCTTTTTTTGGCTTCGGACCAAGCTTCTTATATTACCGGGGCCACAATCGATTTTAACGGAGGAAGCTTGTTGATATGAAACTATAAATGATCAAAGGAGGGGACATGATGGAATTGCTTCAAAAGGTTTCCGAAGAACTTCAGAAGGGAAATTATCAGGAAGTGCCCAAGCTCATCCAACAGGCTCTGAACGCGAAGATTCCACCCGCGAAGATATTGAGCGATGGGCTCGTCGCCGGAATGGACATTGTGGGAGACAAGTTTCGGAGGGATGAACTCTTCATGCCGGAGGTCTTGATCTCTGCCAAAGCCATGCAGGCAGGGATGGAGATCTTGCGTCCGAAACTGATCGAGGCTGGAGCCAAGCTTGCGGGAAAGATCGTCGTGGGCACCGTCAAAGGAGACCTCCATGACATTGGAAAGAATTTAGTCGGGATGCTCATGGAAGGCGCGGGCTTTCAGGTGATCGATCTGGGCACCGATGTTGCTTCGGAGAAGTTTGTGGAGGCGGTCAAATCGCAAAAACCGAACCTTCTTGGGCTCTCCGCCCTTCTGACGACAACGATGCCGAAGATGAAGGAAGTGGTGGAATCCCTTGTGGAGGCAGGGATGCGTAGCTCGGTAAAGGTCATGATTGGGGGTGCGCCCGTCACCGAGAAATTTGCAAAAGACATTGGAGCGGATGGGTATGCCCCGGATGCCGCAAGCGCTGTCGAGAAGGCCCGGGGATTAGTTGGCTGATTTCTTCAGATTCTGATAAATCCAAGACCGAGGTATGATAGGTGTAAAAGTGAACCTGCCAACTCTGGAGCCGAACTCTGGCAACTCGGGCTTCTCAAACGTGATTTTCCGGAGAAATGTCCTTCTGGAGATATATCACGCGATATCGGGATGAGGCCATTGTCAAACCGGAAGGGTCCTGTGAATTCAGCAGAGGACAGGTGTGGCTCATCAATACGAAATGGCGTCATGATTCCAATCAAGGTCATATTTCTCTCTGTTCGAATACTCATGGAGTGACTCATGATTATAAAAAGATGGATCCCAGACCCTAACCTGTTAAAACTACGGGTTTGTTAAAGGAGATTTCCCCGGCTTTCTGAGGGATTATTTGGAGATGAACGATTTGTCTTGCTATTTAGCAGAGAATAGTATATAAAGAAACTAAACCTAGTTGCTAAGAGTCCTTTTTGGACGCCAGAGAGACCCGCAGAGAACTCAAAACAGCTTCTTTGCGGGTTTTTTTATGGTGACATCAAAACTGACCAGAGATGCAGTGGTTAAGCTTGAAAACAAAAGAAAGGAGATAATAATTGAAAAAAACCAAAGTAGTAGTTTGATAGGATTGATCACTCTGATGACTTCTCCTGCATTTGCGAGATCGATCACTTTCAAGGAACATGGGATGGTTCTTTGGATCTTCATCATCATTGGAACATTTATTGTTTTTCTGCAGTTGGTCCCAGCGGTGATTGTTTTCTTTAGCTTCATCGGTACTATTACGGCCATTGTTTTCAAGAAAGAGAGCAAGGTTGAAGAAGAAGTGGTCCCATTCTAATCCACTGTTCTCGTTGGGCGGGAGTGATATATCGAGACTTGTCATTCTATCATGTTAAGACACCAAGAGGAGGTGAACGATGGAGGAAAGAAGCATAGCCCTAGGTGAATTCAAACCGCCGAAGCCACGAACCATTGGAATACTCGCCTTGCTTATCATCATCATCATCATTCTTTGGGGCACCTTTGTCATTATTCCCGCCGGCCACAGGGGAGTTGTCCTCTGGTGGGGGAGTGTAGAGAATAGAATCCTGGGGGAAGGGCTCAATTTCAAAGTGCCCATTGCCGAAAATGTCATCAAGGTGGATGTCAAGGTTCAACCCCATCCGTTCAAGGAGATCGATGCCTCCTCAAAGGAGTACCAGAACGTAAAAATGACGGGGATGATGAACTTCCATATCGATCCGGCTTATGTCAATGACCTTTACCAGAAGGTGGGTCTGGACTTCGCTGATAAAGTGATCGATCCAGCGTTCAATGACTTTGTGAAAGAAGTTGTCCCCACCTATCCAATCGGGGAGATTCTTCCCAAGAGGGAGGAGATCCGTAAGACGGCGATGAAAAAGTTGGGAGATAATTTGTCGAGGTATCACGTCATCGTCGACGACATCTATTTTGCCAATATCCGATTCTCCACTGAATATGAAGGGGCCATCGAGGCCAAGCAAGTGGCTCAGCAACAGGTGGAGACGCAGAAACAGGTTTTGGCCCAACGCGAGATTGAAGCTCAGCAAAAGGTGGCCACAGCCAAAGGCGAGGCCGAGTCGATCCAGGTGGTGGCTCAGGGACAGGCGAAAGCCAATGATGCGCTATCACGGTCGATCAGCCCGATCCTCGTGCAGTACAAGGGTATTGAGAAATGGAATGGGACTTTACCCCAAGTCTCTGGGGGAGCCGTTCCCTTCATCGATTTGGGCAAGATGGGTGGCCTGTCGGCTGGAGCGGAAGGAAGCAAAAGATAAGTTAGGAGTTCAGGGTTCGGGAGCCATTCCGATCAAGAAGGAATAGAAAGAAGGTTAACCATGGATAAGGAAAGACTTACATGTATTATGTCAGGATTAAATCGATATGAATTAACAGGACTGGAAAAACGATTTGTCCAATCGGTAGGTCAGTATTTCAAAGAAAAGAGTATACTGACGGATCAACAGGAATCAATCTTGGAAGGTATCTATAGGGAAAAAACAGGATTCATCAGGAACGCTGTTTTCTCAACGTTAGGGTAGTGTTGGTGGATCGAGCTTAATGATGCGGATGGGAATTTGGTAAACAGGACCGCCATCGAAGGGCGGAAGAAAGGAGGCAGGCCATGGACCTTCTATTCTATTTCGCCTTAATTTAAAATAAGGACAGCGACCATTATTGTTGACCAGGCTGAGAAGGCTGTATGAAAAGTGAATGTTTCTGCTATAAACCTTCAGTTTTTAACTCACCGAAAATGTTTCGATTTGATTTTCGTCTATTGAATTTCGATCCGTGATTTCCAACCCAGATGATTTCCCTCCGATCAATATTTGACAGAATTTAATAAAAAGCCCAGATGTTAGACAATGCGAAAGGTTCTATTGGCGATTCTCTGCCTGATTCTATTTTCGTCTGATCTCCGGGCAGGCGAGAAACTGTTGTATGCGTAGAGGCTCAATCCTGGCCGGTGGTATCCTTCCAAGGATGGACGGTATGAAAGAAATTTGCACTTCCAAAAAGTCCGAAAATGGTGCATAATACAAGCCGTAATGGATGAGTGGATTTGAATCGCACACGGTCCTATTGAAAAGGGGACACAATGAGTCTTAGCAAAGATTCTTATGAAAGAATTATCGATAACCTTCACGGGGGGTTGTATCTTGTTGATCTGAATAGAACAATCACCTATTGGAACAAGGCTGCTGAAAAAATCTCGGGATTCAGAATGGATGAGGTGGTTGGCCGATCCTGCTCTGACAATATTCTTACTCATATTGATGCTGAAGGAAATCATCTCTGTTCGGGGATGTGCCTTCTTGCGGCAACCATTGCAGATAGAATGCCGCGTGAAGCTGAAATCTATGTGCACCACAAGGACGGACATAGAGTACCGGTCTCTGTGCGTATCAGTGTTTTAACCGATGATGAGGAGAAAGTCATTGGCGCCATTGAATTATTCATCGATATCAGCAATCGAGTCGCTAATGAATTCAAGATAAAAGAGCTTGAAAAAATGGCTCTCCTCGATAACCTTACCCAACTTGCAAACAGGAACTATATTGAAAAAGAGATGCAAATCAGGTTTGCGGAGAAAAAGCGCCTCAACGTCCCATTTGGCATCCTTTTCATCGATGTAGATTATTTCAAAAAATTTAATGATACTTATGGTCATGATCTTGGTGACGAGGTTCTTAAGAACCTGGCTAAAACTTTGGCTGCGAACTCAAGACCCTTCGATCTTTATGGTCGGTGGGGTGGGGAAGAATTTATTGGCATCATACGTAATATTACCCCTCAAGAGCTCGTACATCTCGGCAACAGGTTGCGGATACTCGTAGAAAATTCGTATCTTTTGCATAGGAGTGAAAGGTTGGGCGTCACGATCTCCATAGGAGCCACGCTTGTTAATGATGACGATACGATTGATACCCTTATAAAGAGAGCAGATGCCCTTCTGTATAAAAGCAAGACGGCAGGACGAAATCGCCTGACAAAAGGCTAAAGGGTTCGACCCCACAAGCGCGAAGGTGCGCAGCGTTCTGCCGTTTATGGGAAACGTTATCTTCCATTTCAACCTGAAATCTTCAGTTCATGCCTGAGCTCTATTTTCATTCTTTGTAGGAGCAACTTCTCTCTCCCAGTCAACTTCTCCCTGTCTTGCCGTTTCAAGCCAAAGGCTACCCAAAAGGGTCCCTGAAGTAATTAGGGTAAATCCTGTATTTTCCCGGAAAGAATACTGCCTATTTGAGCCCAGGATTCAAAACCGCGAAGACCGCGCCTGCCCGCGATATTCATGCAATCGACGGAATGACAGATTGAAAAAAGTCCATGAAAGAAGTTAAAGTAAGCTTGTTGATTGTTTTCCATTTTAATCGGAAGGGGATTGACGATGGAGAACCTGCCAAAGATCTTCAAACTTCGGCAAAAGATAGATGCCCCCAGGCTCGAAAATAGTGAGAAGCGTGTCAATGAGCTTCTTGATCAGTTCGAGATTCAGAAAAAGGTTAAAAGAGGGGAGCGGATCGCCCTAACTGCGGGGAGCCGTGGCATTAGAGACAAACCGCAAGTCCTAAAGGCGATCATTGAGCGGCTGAAGGATTTAGGCGCTTCTCCCTACGTGGTCCCCTGCATGGGAAGCCACGGAGGAGCCACGGCAAAGGGTCAGATCGAGGTCCTGGAAAGCCTCGGAATTACCGAACAGAGTGTAGGTGCTCCGATCCTCTCCTCCATCGAGGTCGAAAAGATCGGGAAGACAGAATTTGGAATGCCTGTCCTCATCGATCGGAACCTCTGCAACGTGGACAAAATCATCGTCGTGAATCGGATCAAACCTCACACCGATTTTAGAGGAGCGTTTGAGAGTGGCCTGATCAAGATGATGGTCATCGGCATGGGGAAGCCTGAAGGAGCAATGATGGCTCACCGGCTCACGATTAAGCATGGCTTCCCTGCTGTCCTTACAGAAGCGGGCTCGATGATACTGAAAAAGCTCCCCATTTTTTTTGGAGTGGGGATCATTGAGAATCCCTATGATGAGACGGCCTTTATTGATCTGCTTAGACCTGAAGAGATGATGGAAAAGGAGAAGGTGCTCCTCAAGAAGGCAAAGAGGCTGATGCCTCGCCTTCCCTTCGATCACGCCGACATCCTGATCGTTGATGAATTGGGGAAAAACGTCAGTGGTGCAGGGATGGACACGAATGTGATCGGAAGGATCAATTTCATTGGAAGTTTCAAACCCGAAAAACCCAGGATCACCCGTATCTTTGTCCGGGACCTGACCGAAGCAACTCACGGAAATGCCTGTGGGATCGGGATGGCCGACTACACGACCAAGCGTCTGGTGGAAAAGATCGATTATCCGTCAACCTATATTAACTGCATAACCTCGATGACCCCTGAGGATGGCCGGGTCCCGATCTTCTTTGAAAAGGACGGGGATGCCCTTTCCGCGGCATGTGACAATTCAGGCGTGTTCGATCCAAAAGATCTCCGTATTTTATGGATTAAAAATACCCTTGAACTGCAATATCTTTATGCCTCCCAGTCCCTTCTCAAGGAGGTCCGTTTAAATTCGAAACTCGATGTCCTGAGCAGGTTTTTTGACTTTCCCTTCGATGAAAATGGAAACCTGATCTCAAAATGGACCGAATAGAAAACAAGACAAACTCACGTCAGCTTATGGCTGGCAGGGGTGTTCAGCGCCCTCTCAAGCACCTCCACGAGATGGACCACCTGTGCCCCCATTTTCCTTCCATGGATACCATCTCTTAGCTGGATCATGCAGCCCATGCAGCTCGTCGCTACGAATTCGGCCTTCGTTGCCTCAATGTCATCGAGTTTTCGCTGCAGGATCTTCCTGGAGAGGCCATAGTAGATGAAGTTGAAGCTTCCACCCATTCCACAGCACCGATCGGGCTGTTTCATTTCCACAAAGTCAACTTCAGGCAGGTTTCGCAGAAGCCGTCGAGGCTCTTGATAGATCTTCATCCCTCTCCTGAGATGGCAGGGATCGTGATAGGTGAGACGGAGTTTTTTATCCTCGCCCGGGGGACGACGATCCCCGTGAGAGGAATCGATGAGGTTCAAGAAAAAAGTCGAAGGTTCCACCACTTTTTCAGTAAAGGATTTGACGTCCTCGTCCCCGGGAAAGAGCTTTAGGTACCCTTCCTTCAGAAAGTAATAGCACGAGGCACAGGGGACAATGATTGGGCTGGAGGCGAAGGGGCGGAAGGCCTCCATATTTCTCCGGGCCAAAGACTTTGCCGTTTCGAGGTCGCCCGATCCATAGGCAGGAAGCCCGCAACAGGATTGTCCCTTGGGAAGTCCGGCTGAAAATTGATATCGATCAAGTAATCGAAGGGTCGATTCACCAATCTCCGGGAAAAGGTAGTTGATGCTGCAGCCGGCAAACAACCCTACCTTCCTCTGCTCATTCATTGAGTCGATTTTCTCAGCATGCCGGCTGAGAAAAGGTGGGTTGGCCAGAGAAGGAATCAAGCGATCTCGACTCAAGTAAGGGATCGAGAAGCGCAAGTGAAGGCCGCTCTCGCGAGGAACTTTCTTGAAGGCCAAGCCCTGAAAGAGAGAGCCCGTCTTTAACAGCATCGGAAGGAGGTAAACGGAATTCAGGATTTTCCGAAGGATCAACCACTTGGGAAAGGACAGCCCCTTGCGCTCCACCATAAGGGCCCGGGCCGCTAAGATCAACTCATCTGCTTGGACTCCATTCGGACAGCTCTCTGTGCAGGCCCCGCAACCCAAACACTGCAACAGATGAGTGGATAGTCTCTTGGAATATCCTGCACTTTCTGAGAAAACTTTTCTGATGAGGCTCACTTTTCCCCGAGCAACAGAGGTCTCTTTCTGTAACTCGGCGAAGACCGGGCAGACGCTCTGGCAAAGTCCGCATCGGACGCACTTTTCAGCTATTTCTTTGAGGGGACCTAATTCCGTCATCCTATAAAGATCTTTCCAGGGTTAAGAATATTGTTAGGATCCAGTACCTTCTTGATCTTTTTCATCACTTCGATGACAACCTGATTCAACTCCAGATGGATATAGGGGGCCTTTGTCAATCCCACCCCGTGCTCTCCGGACAGGGTTCCTCCAAGTCGAATCGTCAGTTTGAAAATCTCTTCAATCACGGCCTCGGCCTTTCTGAGTTCGTCCTCATTTTTGTCATCAATCATGAGGCTCGTATGAATATTGCCGTCGCCCGCATGGCCAAAATTAATGATCTTGAGATGGTTCTCTTCCGCAATCCTTCTCGCCTCTTTGATAAAGGTGGCAATCTGATCTCTCGGCACGGTAATATCTTCGGCGATCTTGGTGGGATTGAGGCGGTAACTGGCCGGGGAAAGGGCCTTTCTCGCGTTCCACAGGGCTTCCGCCTCCCTCTCGTTCTCGGCAACCTTGAAATCGTAGCGATCCATCTCCCGAGTAATCCGGTCGATCTTATCGATATGCTTCGGCAGGATTTCACGATCTCCATCCACCTCGATGAGAAGGAGAGCCCCCGCATCTCTCGGAAGTCCAAGGTGGAGGTAGTCCTCGACGCACTGGATCGAAGCATTGTCCATGAATTCAAGCGTGGAAGGCACCACTTTTGAACTGATGATCTTCGAAACCGCCAAAGCCGCGTCCTCCACCTTCCGAAACAGAACCATCAGGGTCTGCCTGGCCTCTGGCAAAGGAACAATTCTTAAAATAATCTTCGTGATGATGCCCAAGGTTCCCTCGGAGCCCACAAACAGTTTGGTCAGGTCGTAACCGACCACGCCCTTCATGGTCCGGACTCCGGTCTGGATGATCTCTCCAGTGGGAAGAACCACCTCGAGTCCCAAGACATAGTCTTTGGTAACCCCATATTTTACCGCTCTGGGACCTCCGGCACACTCCGCAACATTTCCGCCAAGAGTGCAGTAGAGCTGACTGGCAGGATCCGGGGGATAGAAAAATCCAAGAGCCTCCACCTGCTTTTGGAAATCTCCTGTGACCACTCCAGGCTCAACGACAGCGATCAAATTCTTGGAGTCGATCTCAATGATCCGATTGAATCGAGTCAAGACCAGAACGACGCCGCCTTGAACGGGCACAGACCCTCCCGTAAATCCCGTCCCCATTCCCCTCGGGACCACGGGAAACCGATGTTGGTTCGCCAACTGAAGGATCTGGGAGACCTCCTGAGCCGTTCTCGGAAAAACGACCAGCTCAGCAGGCCCTTCCAGATTGGTGGCATCATAGCCGTAACAGATCAAATCCTCCTTGGATGAAAGGACATTTTCCTCGCCGCAAATCGCCTTGATTTGTTTGGCCAGGCCCTTATCCAGAGTTCGATACTGATTTCGGTTTGGAATTTCTCTCCTCATAGAATTTCCTGCTCCTGAAACCTTACCAACTATAATTTTAACATAAAAAAGGCCCCCCTCCATACTGGAGGAGGGCCTTCCAGCCTCAGAATCCCCTTCCAGTCCTCTCTTTAAAGAGGTTCACACAATTGATTTCGATCCCCAAGAGCTCGGCGATCCTGAATTTGGCGTCAATTCCTTTCGAAAATTTTGGGATCGATCTCACGCGGCCAATGTCAAGATCGCCCCTTACTTCTGCCATCATCACCGGGTCAGACAGATCCTTGACCGAAACCCTTAATTTACTTGCCACATACTCTTTTGCCTCCCTGATTTTCATGCCACGGGTCATCTGCATTCGCCCAACCAGGTCTCCGGCCGTGCGCACTCCGCCCATACCCGAGGCAATCGCGTGGGTGATCGCCATCCCCAGGGGATCCCCGAACCCCACCTACAACCCATCCAGCCGACAGATCTCAACCATTGCCTTCGAGGCTCTGGAAACGGCATCTGCAGGAGGATATTCGGCCACGGGTGTTCCTCCCACACCCATGCCCACGTTTGCATGAACAGGCAGTCTCCCCCGCTCGACGCAAGGCTTCACAAACGTCACCGCTCTCGCTACATTCCAGGCAGAAGATTTATTGGTATTCGAATTGATGGCAGGTCCAAAGATCGTTGCCCCTGCCTTCTCCGCCAATTTCATCTGCTCATGAGGGTAAAGACCTGCTAAACGAACGCCTTCAAATTCCAGTTCACCGTGCATCCCGATGACGAACTCCCCTGCCATCCCGAGTTCAATACAGATCTCAGGATACTTCTTTTTCAAAATCTGAATGGCCCGGAGAGCCGCCAAAAAATCGGGGTCGCCAGCGGCTCCGGTGGTATCAAAATTGATTCCGTCTGCGCCTACTTCGTACAAGGAACTGGCGACATAGACGAAATCTTTCACGGCCATTTCGACGGCCTCTTCCTGTGAAGTTCGGGCCTCTTTTATCTTGCCCTGCGGAAGCAGCTCTGCCGGGTTTGGAAACGGTCCATCGGGCTGGCTGTAAACTCCCAGATTGGGCATTGCCCCATAGAAGATGGGTAGCATCGTCACCAGAAGGGCCTGTTCCAATTCCTGCTGCTCCTCGAAGAGAAGCGTCTTAACCGCCTTGAAGCAGTAATCCAGGTGGCCCGTTTCCATCGTATCGGCTCCGATGGCCCTCTCCATTAACTGAAAGTTGTGGATTCGCCCCGTGTTAACTCCCAATCGATAGATCTTATGGGTCCCACCATCAAACGTGAGGATCACCTCGTTTCCGGGTTCAACGCTGACAAACCGTGAAGGGTTACTGAAGATATCAAAAAGATGTCGTAATTCATCTTCGGAGAGCGGTGGGATCTTGGCCTTCTCCGACGCATCTCTTGTGCCCTCTTCCAGGTCCCTCTTGAGCTCACTTTCTGTCAGCTCGGTCATGTAACCATCACCCATGCGTGTCTCTATTTTTCTCATAACCAACCACCTCCTCATGAGGAAATCAGCGCGGCTAAAGAATCAACCCTTCGGCCGCCGTAAAGCTCTTGAAACCCTACGCCCTCTGGGATTGGGCTTCCCGGAAGGTCAACCTTAATGGGTGCAAAGAACCCCGCCAAACGGACATGGGTGAGCCGATCGGAAAGGCTTCGGCCTGCCTGCGCGAAGCCGCTTCGGCGAAGGCAGGGGCGAACCTTTCATCGGATGAGCACTTGCATTCCCGACACCTGCTGGAGTTCACCTTTGATTCTGTCCTCCCATGCCCCTAAAATGTCAAATCAATCGCCGTCCGAAGCCTTGAAGAGCGGGTTACCCATGTCCGTTTATGCAACGATGAGGTCAACTCTTAGAGCCTTTCTTCAATGCCTCTTCAAGAATATGGGCGGTCTGCTCCAACAGGCTCTCTTCAATATTTAACGGAGGAACGAATCGAATGACGTTTTTGTAGGCCCCACACGTAAGGATTAGAATCTTCTTCTCCATGAAGTATTTTCGAATAAACGTCGCCTTGTCCGGATCGGGTGTCTTCCCCTCCTTCACCAACTCGATTCCATTCATCAAGCCGACTCCGCGGACATCCCCGACTTCTGGGAAACGTTGCTTCAACTGGGTGAGCCTATTTCTAAAGGCCTCTCCCTTCTTTCGAACCGATTCGAGGAATTTCTCCTGACCAACGATGTCTAACTGGGCCAAACCGGCCGCGCAAGCTACGGGATTACCACCGAACGTCGTTCCGTGTGCCCCGGTCTCCCATTTCCCCATTCTTTCCTTGGTGGATGCCACGATGGCCAATGGAAACCCTGCCCCGACCGCCTTTCCCATGCAGAGGATGTCCGGGATGACGTCGAACACTTCGCTCGCAAACAACTTCCCTGTCCTGCCCATCCCGGTCTGAACCTCATCAAAAATCAGCAAGAACCCTTGATCATCGCACAACTTCCGGAGGGCTTTGACATATTTTTCCGGCGGGACCACATATCCGCCCTCTCCCATAACGGGTTCAAAAAGGACGGCGCTCACATTTTCCGGAGGGATGCTATAGTGAAAATCTTCCTTAAGATATTCCAGACACTCCAGATGACAGGTCTCGACCTTCTGGCCAAAAGAACACCGATAACAGTAAGGGTAAGGGGCAAAGTAAATCTGAGGAACAAATGGGGCATAGTGTCTTCTGAAACTCGCATTGGACGATGTTACCGAGGCCGCACCCATGGTCCTCCCATGAAAACCTCCCCGAAAAGCGATGGCGGACACCTTGCCGGTCACATACCTGGCGAGTTTCAATCCGCCCTCGACCGATTCCGCCCCGGTATTCGCGAAAAAGAACATGTCGAGATCTCCCGGAGTCCGTTTTCTCAGCTCAACGGCAAGCTGGAGGGCGCTGGGATAGTTCACCAGGTTAAAAGAACCATGAATCATTTTCTTGATCTGGGAACAGGCCGCTTCCACCAGGGCGGGATGGGCATGCCCTAAGGCGTTGACGGCAATTCCCTGAACCAGATCGAGATACTTCTCCCCATCGGTGGTGAAGAGATAAGGTCCCTCCCCTCTTTCGATGATGAGGTTGGTGGCCTTGGCCAGTGCCGGTGTAAAGAATTCTTGGTACACAGACTGCAAATCTTTCTCACTCATGACTTTCCTCCCTATTTTATTGAGATAAGAACCTGATTCAGAAGCCCCTCTTCTTGACAGAGGGGCTTCTGGTTACAACTAAAATCGTCATCAATATCCTGAAGATCCATGGAATCATCGCCCCATCCCCGCCTATCCTTTTCTGTCAAAGCGACCCCAGACCTTTGAGCCATCTCTCTTTCACCTCTGGGTTGACCACATTGATAGGGAATTGGCAATGAAGGACGCGGGAGATAATCTGATGGAGCTGATTCTTCAGTCGGTCTTCGGCCTCTTTCGTATTCCAGGCAATGTGGGGCGTCACCACGAAATTGCCCAGGGCAAGAAGGGGATGGTCTTTTGCAGGGGGCTCTTCAGCCAGGACGTCCACTCCCGCACCTGCAATCCACCGTTCCTTCAGCGCCTTGTAAAGGGCCTCCTCGTCTACGATTCCTCCCCTGGCCACGTTCAGGAGAAGGGCAGTAGGCTTCATCGCTCTGAATTCCGATTCCCCGAACATCCGTTTCGTTTCAGTGGCCAAAAAGGCATGAACCGTGACAATGTCAGAAAGCCTCACCAGATCCATCAGGTTATCCTTTTTTTCGTAGCCCTTCTCTTGGGTCATCTCTCTGGAAATATAAGGATCATAGAAGACGATGTTCATGCCAAGGGCTCGGCCCTTTTCTGCGACTCTTCTTCCAATCTTTCCCAGTCCAATGATTCCCAAAGTCTTTCCTTCAATCTCCAGTCCCTGCATGAATCTCGACTGCTCCCACTTCCCTTCTTTGATGGCTTTCATTCCTGGAATAATGTTGCGGCAGAGGCATAACATGAGGGCGAATGCATGTTCGGCGACAGCCTCGACAGAGTAGTCGGGGAGGTTGGTCACAAGGATCCCCTTGGGGGTGGCTTCGGATAAGTCCACCGAATCAATCCCTGTCGCTGTGCAAACGATTGCCTTCAGATGAGTAGCCGCCTCCAGAACCTTTCTGTTGATCTTTAAATCAACATCGGCAACGAGGAGATGGACCTCTCTGATCTGCCTGATCAGTTCTTCCTCCGATGGGATGGGAATATTTCTCACCTCGGCCAGGGGTGAAAAATCCTGGATTCCCCAATCCACATTCACATAGGGATTCAATATGATCCACCTTTCTTTCATGGATTGCACTCCTCACGACCCACGGTTTAGGATCTGCATGGGCATCAGGGACTCTATTCCGGAAGGGTTTTCATCACCACCTTCATGGAATTCAGGATATGATCCGACATGGCTTTCTTTGCCTTGGCCACCTGCCCCTGGATCATGTAATTCAAAATCTCGTTGTGCTCTTCGAACGTTTCCTGAAAGCTGCTCGATCGGATGTGATCATAACGGCGGATAATTCGAATTCTGCCCTGGAGATTCTTCAATGCCTCATAGAGCACAGAGTTGCCACTGTAAAGCCCGATGAAATCGTGAAATCGCTCATCTGCGTCATTAAAGCGGACCAAATCTTGGGATTTCATCAGCGAAGGATAGGTCTTCACCAGTTCCTGGAGGCTTCGGATCTTCTCCCTATCCAGGGACCTGGTCGTCAGTTCCACGGCCAAAGACTCCAGGCTTTCTCGCAGGATATAGTGGTCTTCCACCTCCTTTCTCGTGAATACCTTCACCGTGAACCCTCGATGGGGGCGGGATTCGACGAGGCCTTGTTCGGACAAGCGGTTCAAGGCTTCCCGAACGGGAGTCCGGCTGGTCCCCAACGCCTGAGCTACCTCCTCATCGGAGATCTTGACACCGGGTGAAAGCTGGAAGGTCAGGATGCGTTGCCTGATATACTCGAAGGCCTGAGTTGCGATGTCTTTTCTTTTCATGTTGACATAAATGAATACATTTTATTCGACAATATATTCTACCGCCTCTCCTTTGTCAAGCAGAAAAAAGAGAAGAAGCTCCGTTTCCGGGACATGCTTCAGGAGGTGTGCAAAAAAATGGGGGAAGGGGTCTCTCCGGAGAAAACTTGAAGCGGACCCTGAAGGATGGCTTCAATGGGCCTCATTGCGATCACGTGTCACGCTAAATCCGATCGAGCTTTATCAACGACGGCATCGATTTCGGCTTCTGCGGTGGCCGGCAACATCGGCACCGGCTCGGATTCGAGGACCGTGAGTATTCTTTTCAGGGCTACCTCATCGATGGCCTTTGCGCCGTCTTCAGCCCATCTGTTCCAGTTGCGGCGTTCCATCAATCCAGGTTGCCAGAGTTCTTGGCGAAAATTGTCAACCGTGTGCTCGTGAATGAGAAAAGTTCCTCCCGGTCCGACGCTCTTGATCACGTCTAAAGCCAATGTGTCTCGATCGACCCTGAGCGTCCGAGCCAGTCGCTTCAGCGCGCCCATGCACTCATTACAGAAGATCAAATCTGGATAGTCAACGATTAAGTCCGCGTCCAACTGCATCCCATCCATCAAGTCCGCTGCCAAACTGGTCAAAGCGGATACCATTCCAGTTTCGAAACCGGCTTGGGCGTCCAGAATCTTGGCATCCCGAAGCATCCCTGGCATGCGTGTCGGCAGACCGAGAAAATGGCCCATCTGGGCCATGGCCACTTTGAGAATCGCGAATTCCGGGCAAGCCATGGATACGTTCCCGGTCTTCATGTCCACGCCTCGGGCAAAGCTCGAATAAATGAACGGTGCCCCTGGATGGGCCAATTGGGAGACGACGAGGCAGCCTAAGATTTCAGCGTGGGCCTGGGCAACCGTCCCGGCAATGGTCACAGGGGAGGTAACTCCCAAAATGGGGCCCGAGCTCACCACCGCTGGAATCTTCCACTGACCCATTTCCACTAGGGCTTCCAAAGAGGCACTGTCGATCCCCAGTGGGGGCAGAGTCAAAACCCAACCCGAGATAAACGGTCGTCTTAAGAATAGATCCTCATCTCCAACTGCTGCTGCGGCCATTTGAATGGCATCCCGCACTCCTCTTGCGCCCACGACACCCCCGGTAATGTGTTTGGTTGTATTCTTAAGGCATGTGGCCCAAGTGTACCAATCATTCACTCCTCCTGGAACCTCTTGCGGGGTGATGAGTCCGCCATTGATTGCAACATGAGCCAAAGCGTCTGCGATCCGCGTCAACCTGGCAAGGTCCTCGTTTGTCGCAGGCCGCTTCTGACGCGAGTAGGGGTCTAAAACGCTGGTGGCCATCGTCATACAGGCCAGTTTCGGAAGATGGTCTTCAAAAGTCACATCGTGTCTGGGATCTCGTCCATAGAGCGTCACTTCAGCCTCCTTCGGGACCGAAGCAATGGCTTCCTCCACAAGGTGCTCTGGAATCCGGATAAGGCCATCGGGCAGAACGTTAACCCCCGCATGTGATAGAAGCTCATGGATCCCCTCCCATGGCAGGCGCATACCGATCTTGGACAAAATAGATAAGGAAGCCTGGTGGATCCTTGTAACTTCTTCCTCAGAAAGAAATTTGACTATCGGTTTCAAGGCCGCTCCTTCAATAGATATAATATAAAGGATTCTCTTAGCATGACCTGTGTTGAGTGGCTTAAGAGGAAACCCATAAGACAACTCAGATCGCCATCGAAGGGCGACCGGTCGCTGTAAATAAGAGTTCTGTATCGAGGTAGATGTCCTGAACCACACGGTCGGAGCGGTCCATTTGAGTGATCACTGTTCCTGCACCACACCGTTGGGCGAATGTCTCGAGAAGTGCGGAGATGTTCTTCTGAGCATAAGCCACAGCTTCTTCAAGGTCTGAAAAATCTTTAACGCCCTCCGGCAAGTGCGCCCGAAATTTGGATCCTCCCTCGAGAGGTGTGACCATCATCTTTCTTCGGTATATGACACTGCCGACAACGGCGCCGATGGCGTTGGCCACCTCTGCGTGGGGAGGGATGATCAGCTGAGCGTGCAGAATTTCCGCTACCCTGGGCATATAGGCGCCCGCAGGAGCACCGATGGCCACCAGTGGGCGCTGCAGAGTGAGTTCGCATTTCAGTTCATCCGTTGAGCCGCCATTGAAGGAGTGATCGAGAAAAGTTCTTGCAGTTCTTTCTTTTGCCCAATCGGGAGGGCCCGCCAAGTCAGACATGATTTTGCTCACAATGGCCGTAACAATTTCTTCCGACACCCTTTGAATCACGGATCGGCAAAAGGAATCAATGGATTGGTTTAACTTGTGAGCGAGCATTGCCGCACCAAGAAGGGAAGCTTCCGGGTTCCAGACGGTAAGCCGCTTTAGAGCATGAAGCGCGTCCGTGGGAGTGAATCCAGCCCGCTGCACCAAGCACCTTTTTTCAAGGGATTCGATCCGATGTGCCAGCCAATGCTCTTCTTGGCCACTGAACACCAGTGGTAACGGTTCGTTTTTGATTCGCTCCAGCAGAATTCGATCATCATCGGATAGTTCGTAGCTTGGATTGCGCCAAAACGTGGCAAATTGTCCTGCGCCCGGGTGGCCCTTCCGAATGTCAATCTGATGGCGTAAGGTATCCAAAACTTCAGGGTGTTTCTCCGCAAGCAAACAAAGGGGAATGACCCGCCTCGGTCCGATATGAATCTCTTTTTCGCGATCAAGAGAGACCTGGCTATCACCGCCAAGACCTACGGTGTATACGTCGGCAGCTTCCACCATGGTGCGTTTGCTGCCGACCGTGGCACCTTCTGGATTGAGCGGTAACTGTCCCCTGCTGAGTTTGGCTATATCTGTTGTCGTGCCACCCATATCTGCTACCCATACGTCGTTTTCCCGCGACAGACTCCATGCCCCCACGATACTGGCTGCAGGTCCGGAAAGGATCGTTTCAACCGGACGTTTGATGGCCCATTCCGCTCTCATCAGTGAGCCGTCCCCCTTTACCACCAGCAAGGGCGCGACAATTCCCAGACGACTCAAGGTATTCCGCACGCTGATGATCAAATTGCGCAGCAAGGGAATCAGGCTGGCATTCAGGGAAACGGTCGTTGCCCTGCGGATGGAATTCAAGCGGCTGGTCAGGTCATGCCCGCACGTCACAGGAAGGTCGGTCAATGCTTCGACGATCGTTCGTGCTCGTATTTCATGCTCCGGGTTTCTGGTTCCGAAATAGCCGGATATCGCAAATGATTCAACCTGCTTTGAATGCTTGAGGACGGCTGTTCGAATGGATTCTTCGTCCAAAGAAGCTGCCTCGTCTCCCTGCAGATCATGACCGCCTTGGATGTATTCGATGCTATCGGCCACGAGTGCGCTTTCAAATCCATGCTTCCGGATCAGTTCTTGGTCATAGCCGATCAGGAGTAAACAGACCTTGCCTCCGTACCCTTCCGCTATGGCATTGGTGGCGAGCGTGGTAGAAAGGCCTACCATATCAATATGCGCCTGAGGGTAGCTGGCATTTTTTACTCTCATTACGGATTCAATGGCCTCTTTGATGCCGATCGACAAATCATACCGGGTGGTCAACGCCTTGGCGTAGGCCAAGACATGCCTTATATCTAACTCAACGAGCACGGCATCCGTGTAGGTACCGCCGGTGTCGATTCCTAATCCAATCGTCATCGCCACTTTTTCCTTTCTATGGCAGTAGCTTCACGTATTGATTCAATGTTCTGAAAGTGTACGATTCTTCTCTAAGGTTTTCAATTATATCCCAAAAAAGTTCTTGACAAAAGGAAGACGACAGAATATATACTTGTGGTCAGCCACTGAAATATTTAAAGAATGGTAAAAAAATTCCAGATCTTCGATAGTTTTCAGTAATCCAAAAACACTACCTGTATCTGGGAGGGTCGGTATGAAGCCGAAAGTCAGCGTACTGAACAAAAAAGAGATGACCATGATCGATCAGGCGTCGAGGGCACTTTTGATGGAAGTGGGAATCGAGACCGACAACGAAGAAGCCTTGGAGATATACCACAGGGCCGGGGCTTCTGTGGACCCGAAAAAAAAGATTGTAAGAATCCCCGGGCATGTCATCAATGATACCCTGTCCATGTGTTCTTCGTGCGTACGACTGTATGACCGGAAGGGCAGCCCTCCTTTGTTAATCGGCGGTGATAGAGTATATTTTGGAACGGTCGGGATTGCCACCAATGTCCTCGATTTTTACACCAACACCTATCGCCAAGTTGTCTGCGACGACCTGCGGGATATCATCCGTCTCTCCGATGTCCTCGACCCTCCGGATTTTATTCTCATCCCCGGCACCCCCACAGATGTCCCTCCCAGCATGGTTGATATGGTGGAGTTTAAATCTTTGCTGATGAACACGAAGAAACATTTTATCGGGGAGGCACAGAACCGAAAGAACCTGAAAAAAAGTATTGCCATGGCGGTGGAGGTCGCCGGGAGCATTGAAGAAGTTCAGAGCCGCCCATTTTTTTCAATCCTGGTCTGTCTGACGAGTCCACTTCTGCTTCGGGATGACGCCATAGAGCTCATTGTTGAGACTTCTGAGCAAGGATTGCCGTTATTTATTGAATCCGGACCGATGTCTGGAGGTACATCACCGGCAACACTGGCTTCCACGGTCGTTCTTGCAAACGCGGAGTTGCTTGGCAGCTTTGTTCTCGCCAAAGCGGTGAATCCAGCCGTCCCCCTGATTTATGCCAGTTGGGCCAGAATCCTGGACATGAGGGCGGCTACCGTTTCCCACGGCGGACCGGAATTTCCTCTTCTTCGAATGGCAACGACCCAGATGGCCAAGTATTACGGCCTACCGTCAGGAGGAGGAGGGATACTGGCCGACACCAAATCCATTGACGTTCAGCTGGGAATGGAAAAACTTGGAACGGGCTTGCTGCCCGCTCTGGCGGACACCAACATGGTCGTTGGAATGGGTCTCTTTGCTGATGAAAACGCAATCAGCCTGGAGACTCTGGTCATCGATCATGAAATCTGTGGCTGGATCAAACGTGTCATGAGAGGCATCGAAGTCACCGATGAGACCACGGATTTGTCCATTTTCAAAGCCGTCGGCCCGGGAGGCGATTTTGTAGGAACAGAATTCACGATGGAGCACTTTAGAAAAGAAATGTTTATTCCAAGAATTATGGACCGGGGCTTTCTGTCGCTGGAAAAAGACCCGACCGCCAAGGACATGCGGAAGCGTGCAAGAAAATATTTTGCAGAGGCAATGGAACGCTATGCGCCTCCAAAACTGCCCGAGGGCATTGAGACAAAATTGGATGCGATGATGAATGGATAGGATGAGGAGGTTAGTAAAATGGGGACTCATCAATACATCGATGAAATCATTGATGCCATTATCCGCTTGAATGAGAACCAGGTCACAGAACTGGCCTTGAAAGCCATCGCAGAAGGAGTTGCCCCCCTGACGGTGATCAATGAAGGGCTCGCTGCCGGTCTGAGAAAGGTGGGAGACCTGTTTGCCGACGAACAGATTTTTTTGCCTGAACTGATCAACGCCGCCCGTATGATTGGTCAAACCATGGAAAGGATGAGGCCGCATCTAACCTCCGGTGAAAGTTTGAAAAGGAACGGTGTCTATTTGATTGCTACCGTCGAGGGCGATGTTCATGATATCGGAAAGAACCTTGTCCGTCTGCTGCTTTCAGCCTCGGGTTATGAGGTGGTGGACCTCGGTAAGGACGTGTCCACGAAAAAGATCGTGGAGAAAGTCAAGCAACTGAATCCGGATGATTCTGGGGCTTTCTGCCCTGCTTTCCACCACAATGCCAGCCCAGCAGAAGGTCATTCAGGCCCTTGAGGAAGCGGGGATCCGAGAAAAGGTCAAAATCATGGTGGGCGGTGCTCCGGTTACGCGGAACTGGGCGACAAAGATCGGGGCGGATGGCTTTGCAGAAGATGCGGCCTCAGCAGTGAAGGAAGCGGACCGGATTACAGGAACAAGGTAAGAGGACACCCAAGCCGTCAACCCCATTGAAAGGAGGTGGGATGCAAATGTACAGTTACACGACGACCCTCCGGGATGAGGAACTCGATGTCAATGAAGGACAGTTTCGTGGGGGGGGTTGCCATTGGAATCATCCTCTTCGGCCAAACAGGATATGCCCTTCCACCCGGAAGCGTGGAAAACGCCACAACGTTTAAGTATCCGGTTTACTATCGCGCCATACCCGCCGCATGCGTCGAACGGGTGGTATCTCCCCATCTCGATCCGGAGGTTTTAAAACAACTCATAGAAGCCGGAACAGAGATGGAGAAGCAGGGGTGCAGGGCGATTATCGGAGCCTGCGGATATTTTGCGAATTATCTTCCGGAGGTCACGAAATATCTGAGTGTTCCCTGTTTTTTTTCGAGTATCATGCAGGTCCCAATCATCCTGCGCTCCCTGAAACCCGGGAAAAAGGTGGGCGTTCTATGCGCCGACGGACGTGTCTTGTCTACCGCACCCGTCTTGAAGAATTGCGGTGTCGAGGACAGTTCATCGATTGTCATTGTGGGAGCAGAGGTATTGCCGGAAATGCAGAAAATTCTGAGTGGCGCTGGGCATTACAATCCGTATCTTCTTGAACAGGGACTTGTTGAACTTGCAAAGAATATGGTAAATAAAAACCAGGAGATCGGAGCAGTGCTTCTTGAATGTACGCTTTTTCCCACACACGCCCGAGCAGTCCAGGAGGCCGTGAGGTTGCCGGTCTTTGATTTTTCAACTTTGGTTGACTGGGTCTATAGCGCTGTCGTCCGCCGGTCCTTCCCCGGATACATTTGAAGTTTCGGGTTGCCCAAAGGTCGGGCAATGGATTGCGCGAACTCACCTGAGAATCGTTGGAGTAGAAGTGAAAGAAATTCTTGAAATCAAGGATCTGTCAAAGTCCTTCGGAGGTCTCGAGGCCTTTGCAAAAGTGAGCCTGACGGTCCAAGAAGGTGAAATCGCGGGGTTAATCGGCCCGAATGGGGCCGGGAAGACGACTCTGGTTAACTGCATTACCGGCGTCTACCGGCCAACCCGGGGAGAAATCTTATTTGAGGGTCGGTCCCTCTTGAACTTGCCCCCCAACCAGGTCTGCCGATTGGGAATTGGCAGGACGTTTCAAATTCCAAGACCCTTCATGAACATGACCGTTTTGGATAATCTGAGGGTCTGCGCTCATCATGGAGGCGTGGATTTCCAATGGTTACTGGAGATGGTGGGACTCTGGGACAAACGGCATCACCGGACCAAAATGCTGACATTCGAAGAGCGCCGGTTGCTGGAACTCTCAAGGGCCCTTTCGGTGAAACCCAAGCTGCTGTTGCTCGATGAGACAATGGCGGGGCTGAATCCTGCCGAAACGCTTCAGATGATGTCGCTGCTTCGCCGGATTCACCAGGAGTTGAAAGTATCGGTTCTGTGGATTGAACACGTGATGAAGGCCATCATGGAGACCGCTCATCGTGTCCTGGTCCTGCACCAGGGCAAACTGATTGCCCAGGGACCGCCAAGGCAGATTGCCAACAATCCCAAGGTGATCGAAGCCTATCTGGGCGAGGAATATCAATTCGCCACGGAGAAAGCCTCATGCTGACCATCCGGAACCTGAGCACCCAGTACGACGGACTCAAGGCGCTATCATCGGTTTCGCTGGAGATTGAGGCCAAAGATTTTGTCTGTATCCTGGGGCCAAACGGTGCGGGGAAATCGACCTTGCTCCAAACAGTGGCAGGGTTGTTGCGCCCGTCTGAAGGCGAGATCCTCTTTGAAGGCAAGCCTATCCAAGGACGTCCGCCCCACCAGATATCCGCCCTGGGGATTTCCCTGGTGCCGGAGGAGGGTTGGCTCTACCCGCAGATGACGGTTTACGAGAACCTTTTGATGGGCGCCTATCCCACCCTGGCGCGAAAGAAGGCCCTGAAACAGATGGATGAGGTCTTCGAGTTATTTCCTCGACTGAGAGAAAGGAGGCGTCAATTAGTCGAAACCTTAAGCGGTGGCGAACGGCAGATGCTTGCAGTCGGCAGGGGACTGATGAGCAGCCCCAAATTATTGGCCCTCGACGAGCCCTCTCTGGGTTTAGCGCCGATTGTGATCAAGGAGATTATGAAGACTTTGATCCGGATCAATAAAGAAGGAGAGATCACCATTCTTCTGGCCGAGCAGAACATTTTCCACGCGCTCAATCTGAGCAGACACGGGTATCTCCTGGAGAATGGCAAGATGGTCCTGGAGGGATCCAGTGCCGATCTGCTCAGGAACGAGCATGTCAAGAAAGATTATCTGGGGATTTAGAAAGGAGGGGAAGGTATGAAGAAGAAATCGCCATTCTTCTGACCGGGCGGGACATTTTCAAGGCGCTCAATTTGAGCAGACACGGGTATCTCCTGGAGAATGGCAAAATGGTCCTGGAGGGATCCAGTGCCGATCTCCACGGGGATGAGCAATATCAAGAAAAACGATCTGGGGATTTAGAAAGGAGGGCTACGTATGAAACGGACAGGGTTATGGATGGTGTTGGTTTTTGGGGTTGCACTTTTAATGGGGTCGAATTTGGCGTCAGCACAGGATGTCATCAAATTTGGGATAGCAACGCCGTTGACCGCAGGGGATTACAAGTCAGGACAGATCAATGTCCAAACGGCCGAGTTGTTCATTGAGGAGATCAATGCCAAGGGCGGCTTACTCGGCAAGAAGGTCGCACTGGTCAAAGCAGACGATGAAGGGAAACCCGCTGTGGGGGTGACGGCAATGCAACGGCTGGCAAACGAGAAGGTGTCTGCCATCGTCGGTGTTTGGCACTCTTCCGTGGTCATGGCCCAGGCCAAGGTCATTGAACAGATGAAGGTTCCCATGATTCTTCATTATACGTGGGCCGATGAATTGACGGCAGGCCATTCACCCTATATCTACCGGGTGGGACCGTTCAATTCCGAGATCGCTCAGCTGCTCGTTCCCTATTTAGTCAAAGCAGGCCTTAAGACCGTGGCGATCCTGCATGAGACCACCGCCTTTGGGACCGGTTTCACCGATGCCCTTCAAAAGTTTGCCGAGGCGAAGGGAATCAAGATTTACAGGACAGGCATTCCGGCAGAATCCACTGACCTAAAACCGCAGCTATTGGAATTCAAGGGCAAGAATCCTATGCCGGAACTCTTGGTCCTTGCCGTCAACTACCAGCCGACCAACCTGGCTCCCAAGCAGGCCGCCGAGGTGGACCTCTTTCCGAAATGCGGCATTCTTTGCGCCTGGGACTGGCCGACCTACCCCGACTTCTGGGAGGTGGTGGGGGAGAAAGGTGCAGGCGTAACCTATGTGACTTTCGAGTCCAAAAAACTGAAGCTGTCGCCGCTTGGTGAGAGTTTCAAAAAGGCTTTTACGGCGAAATACAAGTACGAACCCCCCGTCTATACCTACTTCATGTACGATGGGATGATGATCGTCGCGGACACAATCAAAAGAATCAAATCGGCCGACCCGGTGAAGATCGCGGAGGCCCTCAAAGACACCAAGTTTGCTGGGACCACCGGTACGATAACCTTCGAACGCAAGGAGGGCCCGATCTGGAATCAGTGGATGGGCCACCAGCTCTTCGTGAAGAAGCTGACACAGTTCAAGCAGAAGGGTGAAGACGCAGAGGTCGTCTATCCTTAAGTAGTGTCTGTCCATAAACTGATGGTTTCCAAAAAAGTCGTCATTCCGGCGAAAGCCGGAATCCAGGGTTCCCGGTGAATACCGGGATCCAGTCTTTGAGATGGTTCCCGACTTTCGTCGGGACGGCGTCTGGATGCCGGATCAAGTCCGGCATGACGGAAAAGGTGCATTTATAAACAAACTCTAAGCAATAGGTCATGCCCTGGAGGGCACCCCTGCCTGCGCCAAGGCTTCGGCAGGCAGGCTCAAACCATGGAAGTAAAGAAATCCCTCTCCCCCGGAGGGGAGAGGATATATCTTTGGGGTTATTTTCTAACCTATCCAGTGGCCCCGCGATTCCTTGCGGGGCCACGCAAGAATGCGGGGACCTATGTTCACAGAGCTCGTCATTCGTGGAGTCGCCATCGGCATGGTCTATTCGCTGATGGGGGTAGGGCTGAGCCTCCTCCAAGGGGTGATGAAGATTATCAATTTCGCCCATGGTGAGTTCTACATGATTGGAGGTTACCTGGCCTATTTCGCCATCACGCTTTTCGGGCTGCCTTTTTATCTGGCTGTGCCGGTTTCGATGATCCTCACCTTCTTCATCGGGGCCGTGGTGGAAATACTTCTATTAAGCCCGATTCACACCCAGAAGATTGAAAAGCCCATGGATTACTCCTTAATCATGACCTTTGGGCTTCTCCTGGCCTTACGCCAGTTAGCCACAAAGCTTTTTGGACCCTTTTACCGAAAACCCCCTGATTACTTCAAGGCAGATGTGTTCATCTTTGGCGTAAAGTTCAACGGCGATATGATTCTGGCAGGAGTCATGTCCGCGGTTCTGGTGACCTTGCTGGCCCTCTACCTCCGTAAGACGTGGCGCGGCCGGGGCTGGCGCGCGCTTACCCAGTCTGGAAACGGGGCCAGAATCAACGGCGTGGACATCGACAAGGAAAGCTGGATCGCGTGCGGAACGGCCTGTGCCCTTGCCGCCGCTGCCGGAGCCATTGTCGCGCCCATCTTCACCATCTCACCCCATTCGGGGGGTCCCCCCCTGGCCAAGAGTTACGAGATCCTGGCCATCGGAGGACTGGGTTCGCTCGGAGGAAGCGTAGCTGCGGGAATCATCCTTGGATTGGCTGAAACCTTGGGCTCGTTTTACATTTCTTCGGCTTACCGGGATGCCATCGGGTTTGTCTTAATGGCCCTGTTCTTAATCTTCAGGCCTCAGGGGCTGTTTGGCCAGAAGGTGTGATCGACTTCATGCAGAACCAAAAAAGAAACCAACTCTGGTTCGCCGGGGTCCTGCTCGTTTTAGGACTGATCGCTTCTCAATTCGTCACCTCCCTCGTATGGATGACGACTTTAAATATCTTCTTCTACTACGGCATCCTGACAATCAGCTATAACATTGTCCTTGGATACACGGGGCTCTTCTCTTTCAGTCACGTCTCCTTCGGAGCGATCGGCGGCTATGTCTCTGCCATCTTGGCCGCTAAAGCCGGCCTCTCGCCTTTTCTGACCTTGTTCGTAGGCGCCCTGGCCGCAGCCGTTTGTGGGCTCGCCCTGGGCATGATCATTCTTCGCGTCCGGGGCTTTTATCTCTGTCTGGTTACATGGGCCTTTGGAATGGTTGTAGAAAACGTGCTGAAAAATGAGTACCAGATCACGGGTGGAACCGGGGGGTTCAATTCGCCCACTTTCTTCAGCGGGCCCAACGCCGGACTCTATGCTTACTTCATAGGGCTGATGCTCTTGTTGGCGATGTATCTGGTCTCGGTCTTCGTCTACCATTCCAGTTGGGGGCTCCGTCTCTTTGCCGTCCGGGATGATATCGATGCGGCGGAGACGATGGGGGTCAAGACCCGTTTCTGGAAGGTCTTCGGATTCACCTTTGGGAGCGCTTGGGCGGGTCTGGCAGGGGCTTTCTACGCTCACTTCTTCAGCCTGGTGGACCCAACCATTGCAGGTCTGGATGAGATGGGTAAAGTTTGTCTGATGCTCATCGTAGGCGGGCTGGGGACGGTGATCGGACCCGTACTGGGAGCCTTTTTTGTGGTGGTCATTTCGGAGATGATCCGGGGTTGGGTGGCTGAAACCAACATTCTGATCTTTGCGATCGCCATGATCCTCACCGTGCGATTTGTCCGGGGCGGTTTCATGGAGGTGGTCCAGATGGCGGCCCCCTGGTTGAAGGCCCTCTCCCTTCAGAGACAGGCCCGAAGAGGTGCTCCGTCCACTCATCCATCCGGTGGGGAGAATAAAGTTAGGGACGAATGAAAGGATGCCCCTGATCGTCATCTCAGAGGAAAAGGATCTGCCATCAATACTAACCTTTGCTGGTATCTGAAGAAGAGATTTCACGATCTAACCCATGAACCAAGACATTCTTAAAATTATTCGTGATCGAATTCTCTTTCTGGAATATGCGCCTGGTCGGATACTGAATGAAACGATCTTGGCGGGAGAATTTGGTGTCAGCAAATCACCCGTGAGCAAAGTGCTTAACAGGTTGGAATGGGAACAACTGGTAAGAATTATCCCGCGAACGGGGACGATGGTTACAGAGATCGAATTTCATAAAATGATGCATGCCTATCAAGTCAGGCTTGAGGTCGAGGGATTAGTGGGCAGATTGGCAGCCGAGCAGATCACCGATGACCACCTTCACCAGATTGACAAAATCCGAGGGGATTGCAGTCAGCTCTTTGGACAGAACAACCGTAAAGCACTTGTCAATATTGATTTTGAATTCCGGAAAGTCTTATATGACGCTGCAAATAACCCGGTCCTGACGGATTGGTCTCAGTACTTATACAATTTGACATTAAGAGTGTGGTATTTTCTTTTTGAGAGAACGAGCTGGGACGAGGAAGTACAGGGGTTGTTGGTTGAATTGGAGCGAAGCCATGAGGCTCTTTCAAGAAGAGACCCCCAGGAAGTAGCGAGATTAAGGCGAGGTTTTTTGAATACGTATTTGGAAAGGATCAGAAACAAGTTCTGACCTCCCGCATCACAACGAACTTATAGATGTCCCAAATGTTTCAAATGGGCGAATCTCGCTTGCGCTCGCCTCTCAGAGGCGTTTCCCTCACTGGTTCGCCATCGATAGGAAGACTTCGTTTAAAGGAGGAGCCATGAACAGTCGTTCTTATGACGTCATCATTGTAGGTGGAGGGGTGATGGGCTGCTCCATCGCCTACCACCTGATGAAAACCGAACCCAAGCTCAGGGTGCTGGTCGTTGAGCGAGATCCGTCCTATCAATATGCCTCCACCACTCTTTCGCTGGGTGGTGTAAGAGTCCAATTTAGTCTCAAGGAGAATATTCTCATCTCGTTGTATACCATTAAAGTCCTGAAACATTTTCAGGAAGAGATGGCAGTAGAGGGAGAGAAGCCGGATATTGGCTTCCACCGCGAAGGATACCTTTTCTTAATCGATCCAGAGGGTGAGAAAACAGCCAAATCCTCTATGGCCCTTCAAAAAGAACTGGGCGCAGAGGTAGAATGGTGGTCTCCTGACATAACAAAGGAGCGCTTCCCCCTGCTCGATATGTCTCCCTGGGTTGGCAGCACCTTTGGCCCCCAGGATGGATATCTGGACCCCTATGCCTTCCTGATGGCTTACAGGGCCAAGGCACGTTCGTTAGGAGCCACATTTATGAATGATGATGTGGTTTCTCTTGAAAAGCAGGGAGGTTGCATCAGTGGCGTGAAGCTCCTCTCGGGCGAGAGACTTGAGTCCAAAGTCGTAGTCAACGCGGCAGGAGCACGGTCAACAGAGGTAGCCAGAACCGCAGGTGTAGAGTTGCCCGTCGAACCGGTAAAGCGCCAGGTCTTTGCCTTCAAGCCTGCCGTTGCCATTGAAAAGCTTCTACCCCTCATTATTCTCCCTTCAGGGCTCTACTTCCGCACAGAGACAGGAGGACTCGTGCTTGTTGGCCATTCCTTTGATGACGATCCGGTTGGTTTTGACTTAAGCTGGGACAGGAGCAGATTCCAAGATATTCTCTGGCCGGAACTGGCCGAAATTGTTCCCGCATTCGACAGTCTCAAGCTCGTTCGAGGCTGGGCAGGACTCTATGATGTGAACCGCCTGGACGGAAATGCCATTTTGGGGCAATGGCCTGATTTGAGAGGGCTTTACATCGTTTGCGGGTTTTCAGGCCATGGACTTCAACAGGCCCCTGCCGTAGGGAGATACCTGTCTGAGCTAATTCTTCAAATAACCCCGAGTCTGGATTTGAGTATTTTTAGTCCCACGCGTATCCTGGAAGGGCATCCCTTAAGTGAAGCCGGGCTGGTATGACTCGCGGGTTCATACGACCTTCCCTTTGGTGAAGTTGAGGATGAACCGGAAAATATTGAAGAAGACCGCGTTTTAAGGGTTTGAAAGCCTACCTGTCCGCAAACTTTGTGCATCTATCGGGTAATCTCATCGTCTTCTACCCTGGGTTAGAAGCCCACACATTTACCTTTATTATGGATTCCCTCTAATTTACCGTTGCTTACCTATTCCCTTATTACACAATGTTTAAGCCCATTCTGTCAATTACCTTGACTTACAAAGAAGCACTTAATTGTAATGTTTCAATGTGGGGAGTACTGTGGGGAATAAAATTCCAGTTGAGATCTGATGAACAAAGGTCTTTCGGACTTAGGAGGTCACGGTTATGCCAATCCTGAGAAGAATCAAAACAAGTTATCCTGGGGTAACCTATCTTGATGGAACCTCAATTACGGGAAAACCTGAAAAAATATATTATATCCGATATCGCAAAAATGGAAGATGGATTGAGGAAAAGGCTGGGCGTCAGATCCAGGACAACATGACTCCGGCAAAGGCTAATTCCATCAGGACGGAACGGATTAACGGAAAGCAATTATCGAATAAAGAGCGACGCAACATGGAACAGGCCGAAAAGCTCAAAAAAGTGGGAAGGATTGATTTAATATCTCAAAAGTGCTAATTTAGACCTCGATGACTTCTTCCTCCTACCAGCGTGATTTTAAGATTTCGTTCCTTCATACAATACTTCAAGTAATAATCGTTATCTGCAATACGGCCCCAAAACCTTCCTTCATATCTTGTGGTCTTTTTTGCTGTCAAAAAAATCCCTTGACTTTTTTTAGGCGGGGAGGGTAAGATACTTTTAAATTAATAGATGGAGCTGAATAGTTACAAAATATGTTCTAAAAGGAGGGTGTCAAGATGCCGGAATATCGAATTAGGGTTGCCCCCAATACAGTAGCATATGCTGACGGAGAGAACCACAAGCTAGTAGTGGAGTTCGCCATCCCAGGAGCGCCAACGGAAACCATCGATGTGAAGATCCTAGAAGACAGCGTCCACCTGACAGCGCCAGCAAGGGACATCGAGTATGTTTCAGCACTGGCTTTAGGTTGGGCGGTGAAACCGGACAAAGCCGAAGCAACCTACGAGAACGGCCTGCTCCGAATCGAGGTGCCCTTCAAAGATCCGATGGAAGATGCTGTGAAGGTCGCCATCAAAGCAGGTGGCGTGGAAACTAAGATCAAAACAATCGAAGCCGGATGACCCGTTAAGTTGTTAGGCTTATAAACGAGACAACCGGGGCTTGTTATCCAGGTTGTCTCGTTTGATGTTACCAGCGAATACTCTAACTCGAAAGGCTGGGGGATACACGTGGGAGAAAAAATCCAAGCCGGCCAAATGCTGGCCTGTGCAAACTGCCTCGGAATGATCGGCTGGGCGACTTGCAGCATTCGCCCCACAAGCCCACGCTCCGCCTGCCGGATACGTCATGAATCATTTCTCTCAACTCCCATGAACGACGATCACCTTTATCGTGACCCCGACTATCCCCGGGACGCTTACATTCAGTCGTAAAGATCAGTAATACAGAGGGAAAGGAACCGGTGTGCTCGGAGAAGGGTCACTTTGTGAAGGCCCTCTTCACCATAAAGTAATATTTCCATATCTCGTGGTCCTGGTTAAATATTCATAAGTTTCACTATTGCTATATTCCCTCTGTTTTCAGACCACCGAAGATCTTTCGATATGATCCTCATAGATTGAATCGACATTCACAACTTCTACCCGTAATCGTGGGCCTTCAGAGTTCTTTCAGACCCAAGGTTTGTAGGTGGTAAAAACGTAAGACTTTTTCAAAGATTTCTTCCATCTCAACGAACGAATAGGGAGTTGTTCCGCCAAAGCCAAAATATGTTCTGACCCCGAATATCCCGACTCCCAGTCCCTTCCATCTCCTCTGGGCCTTTAGTGTTTCGCCTTTCCACAATCAATTAAGCGTTTACCGACCAATCCCAAATTGTCCCCTTCCAGCCTGAAATGACTCCATTGTCCTCACAGACCGGGCAACTCACAAGATATAGCCTTTTGTTCGACTATAAAAGCAATGATCTCTCCTGGGCACGGTTGGGCCTAGGCCGTTTTCTGCACCTAACCCCAGTAGCCAACTCATCTCTTTGACGGGTTGTTACACCTTTACGATACGACCAAAATATCTGCAAAAGTACGTGCCGGATTTGGCATTCCGCCCTGCTTCCATCTTCGTTCAAAAAGTGCCTCAAATCTGTGATCCACGCCATCTATAAATGTCCTCATCAAATATCGGTTGTTTTGGATCCACAAGAGATCCTGCGCAGCATTTATCCCAAATTCTGACTCTTCAAATCAGAATTAGGAGATCCTTCTAGAATCATGGCAGGAAGCAAGAATGAAACCATAAGGGTCGAGTACTTTTTAATAAGAACGTGTTGGATAACCTAAATAAGGCCACCTATTTAAGACATCCAATAATTTTCTATTACCTGCTTTTTAATGTTTTCAATCGTTTCCAGATCCGCCTTGAATGGAATTTCAGGAGATAAAGGAAGAGCAATTGATGACTTTCGTTGAAAGGTGTTTCCTTCAACTTCAAATTGTATGAAAGGACCATGAGGGTTTCGAGATTGACTACATCCTGGATATTATAGGCAAGCAAAGTCTCCAGCGCTTTATCATTCTTATTCCTTTGGTATTCATTCCAGAGAAAGACCGCAAAATATCCATCCACTCCATCTAAATCCCCACGGTCAATACCAGCTTTCTTCTCGCATCCTTTAAGACCACCCGTATAACCAAGACTTTTTAGCACATAACGCAAATCAATGTGGACCTGATTCAATTTGATCCCAAAATAGCTTTGGAGAAAGGGAACGTCGAAGCACTTCCCATTATAAGTAACCAGAACCTTGTATTTTTGAATGTCTTCTTTGAATCTGGAGGTTTTGTCCTTGGACGTAAGTGAAAATGGAACTTCCATCGTAGACCGCTATCGTTGTTATTTTATTGCTAAAGGAATCCAAACCGGTTGTCTCAATATCCAGGTAGGCGATTGATTCCCTGAACTCAGGAAAGATCCTCCAGTGATGGTTGAAGGTAGCCGGTCTCCAAAGAAATCTGGATTCAATTGGACAGCTGCTCGTTGGATTCTTCAATGGATCGTCTTGAAATGTCTCTTTTTCATTGGAGTAAAATGAGAAAGATCTCCCATCAGCAAATCATCCCAGCAATGAATCCCAGATGACCAGATCTTTTGTTCGGATTTAATTCCGATTCCAGGTATATGAACAAAGGTATTTGTGAGCATGATTTCTCTCCTCTTATGATATAAATTTAGATCCTGCGCAAGTAATTCCTGGTAAAGAGAGTAAGTTTCCCAATAGCAGGAACCCAAATGAAAACCAGTTCTATGGGTTGTTTTCTCCTCTTCTTGACCGACTTGCTTAATGACTTCTTCCCCCGACTCATTCTTGTAGCACAAATACCTCTCGATCGCTTCCCTAATCCAGGATGAAATACTGATCTCTTCTTATTCGGTCACTTTCATGATCTTGTTACAAGTATCCTCAGAAACCGATACTGCCATTTGCCTGGTCATGATCTTCTTCCTCATAACAAATCTCCTCTCTATATGGGATTGATCTAATCCTAATACAATCATTTATTTGTTCTGTATAGAGATGGGAATTGTTAGTGGGATTAATGATCCTTATCAACAAGGTGCTCTTCCCGGATAGAATCCAAATAATCGAAATATATGTGGATGCTTGGATCATGTAGAAAATTATTGTAAAGGTAGAAAGTCAGATTACAGATTCTTAATTCTGGCTTTGGTCAAGCAAAGGGTCTTCCAAAAGAGTAGGGAATCAGCTGTCCAAATTAGTTTTAATGGGATCTTCATTTTTCAGTAGAGATAATTACCAATTTGAAAATTCGATTGGTCGAAAGCTTTTTTATTGGAAGGCTGATGTTGAAAGATCAAGTTTATTGGGCAAGTTGGGACC
>CAWEAV010000051.1:0-39035 GCA_963806715.1 uncultured delta proteobacterium | reverse complement strand
AGACGGCGATTTCTGTACGCTCAAAGAAGACTGAATCATAGGACCTCCTTATTTTTTAATTCTGGCCTCTGCCCTTTCTCGAACAGCCCTGACCTTTTCCTGGGCTTCTTTTGATAACACCCGCGGCCGATCGCCTTTCAGAATCTCCTCCACCCTTTCTCGCAGCCTGTCGTTGAGACTCTTCCTCCCGGCTCCGATCCACTGACCGTAGTTTCGACGGTCCATCATATCGGGATACCAGTCTTCGCGGAAATGACGCAGGGTATGGTCACTATTGATAAAGTGGTTATCTGGGCCGATCTCGTCAATGACATCAACGGCCAGGGTCTCCTCATTGACTTCCATCCCCTCCATGAAACGCCGGATCCATCCTATGATCTCGTCACACATGACGAGCAACTCAAGAAGAACCTGTGATTTCCGATTCCAGATACCCGAGGTCATGAATCAGGTTGGCCCCGCTGAGGGCATCTACAAGAAGGGTCAGAGCGGCCTCTGCAGCAGCCTGACCATCGAGCAGTTTGGAATCGGAACAGCCGGCCAATCCAAAGTAGGGGAGTCCGTAGAAATGGGCTTGGGCCGCGCCGAACCCCCTCATGTCAGGGAGGCTGTAGGGCTCGATCTGGGTCTTCATTTCCAGAGAGAGCTCCCAAGCGCCCCAGATGAAGGGCGTCCCTTCCCTCTTGAGTTGGGACAGAATCAGTCCCACCAGATGGCCAGCGCCAGCAAGGGCAAGTGAACCGGCGCGGGTGACAGGGGCAGTAGCTCCCCTTAGGCTGACAGGGGTATAGGTCGTGGGCAGGCCCTTTTCGGCCATGAACAGGAGCTTCTGAAGGGATTCCTCGTTGTGTTTCAGGTCAGACGTTACATTGATATAACAGGCAATGAAGGGATTTCGCCGGAGGGTTTCTCGATCTCCGGCAACCTGCTCCGCCATTTCGACGCAGTCCTTACAGCCTTCAAATGTTGGGGCAACAAATACGATGGGCTTTCTTGTATAAGAGAGCATCGCCTCCATCTGGTATCGGTCCATGACCGGATTGGGCACATCCCATGGTAGGAACATGGACATCACAAAGTGAATATTCGTCAGGGTCTCACAGACCCGCATCCCGTCCACAATGTCCGCGATCTCGGCCTTCCTGCGTTCCCCGGTTCTGTGGTCAAGAATATTGAGACAATCCGATCCGGGTCCAAAGAAGGACTTGTTCCCCTCCAGAGGCATCACCCGTTTCCCATTGCGGTCGCAGAGAGCCACCCGCTTTGGAACCGTCTTCAAGGCCAATTCCGCCAAGTGAGAGGGTATCCGAACCCGGTTACCATCGGTGACATAAGCCCCCGCTTTCTTCAGCATGACAACGGCATCCTGGAGATAGAGCCTGACCCCGGTCCTTTCGAGAATCTCTAAACTCGCAAAGTGGATCTCCCGAAGCTGATCATCGGTGAGTTGTCTGAAAAGTGGTGATGCATACTCGCTGAAACTACCCATCAAGGGTTTCATGAATTCCCTCCTTTGATTTCCCATGAGGAATCATTCTATCATATCTGCACCGTCAGTCAAGAGCAAAGGCAGAAGAAGTTCGATTCAGACATAACCAAGGCGGAGAAAGGGAGGGTGGCCATTTTTTCTTCGAACGGAGGAGCTCCAAGGACTGGGGGGAAGGTATAGAAGCAATTTCTTTCAATTTCCGGGGTGAAAATGGAGGGGCGGGGCTGGGTGAGAGAAAACCTCTCCAAGCTTTCCCCTTGGGCAGCAAGCGAGGGAGTTAGAATGAACAGGAGGGTCAGTTACTTTAGGGAGATCTGATCTTGTCCCTTCTAAACCTCTTGATCCACCGACGCATTCTCTCTCGAGGTGCTGTTTTGAGATCGAGGATGATGTTAGTACCTGAATTTTGCATCAAAATAACATTTGGAGCCTCAAGCAGCATTTTTCATGCAAGAAATTTTGTGCATCGGTGGTTGACAATCTTGATGCCAATAGAGTGGACTATTCAGTATTTCCGGGTGTTTGCGCAGCAGATCGAGGTTATGAATCAGACGATCCAATCGCTCTCTTCCGCTCAGATGTGAAGAATAATGGATCTTGACCGTGTTGCCTCCGCCGACAATCTTTGCCGCAATGAATAACAATTTCAATCTCGATACATGGATCGTAGGGTGGGTCTTCGTTGCTTCACTCTTTGGAGTCCCTTGCTCCTGATCCTTCAAATCGGCAAAGGCGATCATATAACGCCATAAATTGTAGGAAAGCATCACGATCTGAAAGTACGCATGATTGCTCTGAAACTTTTTGCTCGGAATCGCTGCCAACCCTTCCCGCTTCGCCTCCCCTATCAGAGTCTCTGCCCCCGCTCTCCCATCATATTCTTCAACCACCTGATGGGCTCTTTTCGTAAGACTGGTGACAAAGATTCGATATTTATACCGGTCATCTTCAAATAACTCACACTGAACCGGCTCCGAAGGAGCCGCCTCCCTCTCTTTGGGAATCCGTTGCGCCACAAAGCGACACGCCTTCTCCCACCCAGAGGGCTGAAAGAAACAACTGTTATACTGAATCTCCTTGTCTCGACCCACGCTATACCACCCCTTCGAATCAAATGGGGGATGGGTCCGTTTCACCGAAATGATGTAATCATATCCCTGTCGCAAACAGGCATTGATCGCAACCCAACTATACATCTCCGAGTCCGCACGAATCACCACCCGTTTCACCCCACTGGGAATCCACTTCCTAAAAGACAAAATTAACCGAGCCACCTCCTGCCCCGATATCGTCTCCCCTCGACGAAGTATCCCCGCCAGATACTCCCGGGTCTCGGCAATGAACGCCAACACCGGCCTCAGCCCCTTCTTCCCTCGATGCCCAGGATTATGCCCCCGCTTCGCCCCCTGAATCAACCCGTACACCGTCTCCACTGTCGTATCAATATCAATGTGAATACACTCCAGGGTTATCCCCACGGCCTTCCACGCCCGCTCTCGCAAGCCCCCCATCACCCCCAACAAACTCATCGACTGGTTACCCCCGATCGATTGCAAATACCGCCAAAAGGTGCTCACCGCCGGTAACTGCTGCACCCCCAAAATCCCAAGTAACATCGGATCCTCACAAATATAAACAAAATGATTCAACCGGCAAAACCCGATAAACAGTAGCAACAAAAGCCCCTTGATCAAAAACAGGCTCCCATATTGGGTCTCCCGAGTGGGCTCACAATAATAAGTCGAAAATAAAACGTCAAACTTTAACCCGTCCCATAACTTCACCAAGGGCAAAAGCCCTCCATACGGGCTTAAATGCTCATTCACATATCCATGATGCGTAGAAGCCTTGATTTTTCTGGTCTTTGAGCCACCCTCTTTTTCCCCTTGTTTTACGCCCTCTTTTTGATTATGCTGATTCTTGGACTTAACCATTTGGGTTACCTCCTCCTTCGTTCTTGGTTTTTTTGTTGCTTTCTCTCACCCAAGAATATAGAGGGTCCCAGATGGTTAGTCCACTATTCTTTCACTATTGTCTGCCAATGAATGCAAAATTCAGGTAGTATACTCATCAAGGTCAAAGGCGGCGAAGTATTTTTCGGCATAGACAATGACGGCGTCCTTCCCTAATCGCTCCTCCTGTTTTAACGTCTCGATCGTCTTGGTGGCTAACTCTTCGTGATGGGTTGCCTTCAAATATAACTGAATCAACGTGTAGGTGAGCAAAACGAAAAAGACGTGGACCACATCGGCGTTGAAATGAGGCGTGGTAAAGCAACCCGCCCACCAACAATTCTTGATTTGGTCAATTCTCTCCTCGATCTGCATCCGACCCTTATAGAGTTCCCTGGCTAATCGGGGATCTTTGTATTCCTTTGTCGAAGCCAAGGCCCATATCTCGGTCCCGCCATCCGCCTTCGTTGTTCGTACCAGTACGACATATAATGGAACCTCGCAACTTTCCCACGATTCCACATGCCCCACCCCAGCTACCTCCTCCACCTCCACCACGTTCCCCCTTTCGTTCTTGATCTCATGGTATCGCAGCCATTTCACTTTCTCTATTTTCGAAATCCCCAAGGCATCCAGCAGCGCATGCATGTTGGACTTCAAGGGAACTAAACAGTCGATGCCGTAGGTCTTTTTGAAACGGGTGATCATGGCCCCGTCGATAAACTCCCGATCCATGATCAGAAGCTTCATCACCCCTTTGCCTATCTCCGCAACAAATTGATCAACTAATTCTTCTCCCCGCTTAAGCCCCGAATCATCCCCTTTTCCCAAGTGTCCACCGGCGAACAGGAAATAATCATCCTGCCGACTCCAATGAAGCAAAAGCGTCAACTTATAAGCCCGGCTATACTTGAATCGCTTCCTCTCCTCCGGAGAAAGCTTCTTGACATCCACATACCTCCCCTCCTTGTCTAACGGTAAAAGGGCAGACTCCTTGTAATGGGGGTTATCGGGAAGGCAAACCAAGGTTGGATCGAGGATAAAAATCCCCTCCTTGTCCGAATAGCCCCGATGTCTTCTGAGCCATTTCTGTACATCTCTGTTATACCAATCTTGGACCCCGGAGGCCTCCGTATCCGTAAAGAACTTGCGGGCCGTGTCTTGGTCGATAGGAATCTCCCGCCCTTTCTTGTTCTTATCGTTAAATCCTCCTCCCTTGAATCCCACATTAAATCTCACCCTCGTCAGAATGGAACCTGACCGGAGGATATACCCTAACTTTTGGAAGGCAGCGGTCCGATGAAGTTTCATCTGAATCACGCACGCCAGCAGAAACCAAACCGGAATATTCTCCCTCTCCCGGGGCGTAGGATAACGGCTGGCACACCACTCAAAAAATCGCTCTTCGATTAAAAACCCAAAGAGCCGATCCTGAAAACTCCAGGAGGTCAGATCCAAATAATCAATCCTCCCATCTTTCAATCTCTCCCGAACCTCCACCTTATTCTCCTTAAAAACAATCAGTTCCTCTCTCACCCCTGTCTCCCTCCTGGTAACGGCTCACCCCGAAGCCTCCCGATCTCTCTGAGCTCCTTCTCGATTTCCCGATTCACCTTCACCCAGGCAGCCATGGCCTTCATGAACCTGCGCCAGGCCAAGGCCCGCTTCCGCCAGTACCCTACCTCTTCTTTGCGCACATAGCGATGCCGGCTTTCCCCTTGGACCGAGGCAGAAAGATAATACACCAAAGCACCTCCCGGCCTCAGCCTTCGGGGCATAAAAGAAGCGGCCACCATCGGAGAACGTTCCATCGTGAGCCGCTCCAATCGAGCCCGTTTTCGCATCAGGACATCGACCTTCTTCCGGTGGAGAGAAAGAACTCTAAGGTCCATAACACCTATTATATATATTACGTGTTATAAGTCAAGAAAAAAATATAAAGGCGTAACATTTTGTACCACTTTGTTCTCTACCCCCTCGCGTAACTCCCCTTCATAGCGCCTTATAGAGATTTCACCCCCTTATGTCTGAATTGAACGCAGAAGAAAAGGCAGAGACTTGGAAAGGCCTTAGAAAATCCTTGACAACTTACTGGAGATGTGCATTAATACTTTTTATGGTCAAACCAAGGGAAAAAGGAGGGAAAACACTATGGCCAAGAAAAGGCAAGGCTTGACGCGAAGAGAGTTTCTGAAGACCACCGGAATGGTCACGGCAGGTGCAGCCGTCAGTGGGGGTGCACTGGGAACGTTCGGATCGAAGGCTTCTGCTGCTGCAAAGAAGACGAGCATGGTGATCGGCATGACCCAGGAGGCGGTCCAGTTCAATCCGCTACTCTATGTCAACACCGGTGTCGAGAATGTCCCGGAGGCGTGTTGCTTTGATGCCCTGTGGAATGTGAACGGAAAGGGTGAGTTTGTCCCTGATCTGGCCGTCAAAGTGCCAAGTGTTAATAATGGCGGGATCTCTAAGGACCTCACGGTCTGGAAGATCGAATTGAAAAAGGGTGTCAAGTGGCACGATGGCCAGCCCTTCACTGCTAAAGATGTGGAGTTTACCTATCAGACGATCATCAACCCAAAAGTCGCTGTCCGCAGCCGATCGGGGTTCGATCTGGTCAAAGAGTTCAAGAAGGTGGATGACTACAATGTAGAAATCGTCCTCTCCCAGCCTTATGTGCCTTATGTCTGGTCATGGCAGAACATGCACATCGTGCCAGAGCATATCCTATCCAAGGTTCCAGACATCAACACAGCTCCCTACAATACCCATCCAATCGGCACCGGGCCCTTCCTCTTCCACAATCGGGTTGCAGGAAGCCATATCGAGTTCAAGAAGAACCCAAAATACCACGGCCACGTTTCCAAACTCGAGACTTTTATTCTTAAATATGTGCCGGACCAGACCGTGCTTTACACTCAGTTCAAGACGGGCGAGATCGACATCATCGGCCTGCATGGTGTTCCGCCGGAAAGGTACGCAGAAGCCAAGGCACTGCCAGACAGGGACATCCTTCCCACAGCCCTCCCCTTTGTGGAATTCATCTATTTTAATTGTGGGAAACCCCAGTTCACAGATCCTCGTGTCCGAAAGGCCCTGTATATGGCCGTTGACAAAGAAAAATGGATCAAGGATGTCTACTACGGCATCCCGCCTCGTACCCTCTCTTATCTCCATACCGATCACTGGGCCTACAACTCGAAACTGAAAGACCCTGGATACAACCCGGGCGAGGCTGCCAGGATGCTCGATGCAGCCGGGTGGAAAAAGGGAGCGGATGGCATCCGCGAGAAGGATGGGGTCAAGCTGAAATTCTCCATGTCCACAACCGCAGGTGCGAAGGCGAGGGAACAGGCCGAGGTTCTGGTCCAGCAAAACTGGAAGGATATCGGCGTAGCCATGGAAATTCAGAACTTCCCTGCTTCGGTGGTCTGGGGGGAGTACTGCACCATGTCGAAGTTCGACACACTGATGGTCGGATGGGAACCCACTGTGGGGATGGACCCGGATTATTCGGCCCGCTGCCACAGTAAGGAAATTCCTGCTAAGCACGGCAAAGGATCCAATTACGTACAGTACGAGAATCCGACGGTGGACAAGCTCCTTGAAGACGGCGTCGCCACCGACGACCGTGCCAAGCGAAAGGAGATCTACGGAAAGATCCAGGAGATCCTCCTCGATGAGGTGCCCTTTGCTCCTATCTTTGGCTATGTCCTGGTCTTCGGAAAGAAGAAGAACATTAAGGGGTATGAGGTGAATAACTACGTGGTCGATCAGACCTGGGATGTGCAGGACTGGTACTGGGAATAATGATGTCTGATTGATTCATGAGTGCCCGATAACAGGATTTTCCGAAAGAAATGGCGGAAAGAGATTGCCTCTTTCCGCCATTTCTTTCTGCGCAAAAAACGACTTTGGCATTTCATTGCTGACCCACGAATCTCCGGGCGGATTGGGCTTTTTGGAAAAAAGTTTGTCCTGGATTACATCTTCAGCCGGGGGTCCAGGGCGTCCCGAAGTCCATCGCCGAGGAAGTTGAAACTCATGACCGTCAGGGTGATCATCAGCCCCGGGAGGATGGCGAGCCAAGGGTCAAGGTCAAAGTAGGCCTGGGCATTGGTCAGCATGTTTCCCCAACTGGCAAGGGGGGGCTGGATCCCATAGCCCAGAAAGCTGATATAGGACTCCATCAGCACGGCGTTGGCAACATTCAAAGTGGCAGAAACCAGGACCGGTGCCATGCTGTTCGGAAGAAGTTCCTTGAACATAATGCGTTTGTCCGAGGCCCCAAGGGCAAAGGCGGCCTGGATAAAATCCTGCTCCTTAAGATAGAGAATCTGGCTCCGTATGATTCTGGCAACCTCCATCCAGGAGGTCAGTCCAATGATGAGGGCAATCGTGAGGACCGTCGGGGTGATAAATGCCGCAAGAACCAGAAGGAGAAACACCTGTGGGAAACAGAGCATGGTGTCAGTGAAACGCATGAGGGCATTGTCGACCCATCCCCCGTAGAATCCCGAGACCAGCCCGATGATCAAGCCGGTAAAAACCGTCGCAATCATGGCCGCGATTCCGACGATCAGGGAGATTCGACCTCCGTAGATGAGACGGCTCAGGACATCTCTTCCCATTTCATCGGTTCCCAGGATGAATTCACCCCCCTTGAAGGGAAGAATGAACCGTCTGGAGGTGTCGAGATGGAGGGGGTCCTTGGGGGCAAGGACATGGCCGAAGACTGCCGTCAGCAGGAGCAGGACGACCACGATGCCTCCTGCTACGGCCAGACGGTGACGCACAAAGCGTCCGAGAATGAAAAGGGCCTGAGTCTGGTAGATTGCAGCCCCTTTTTCTCCTTCTTCCTCCTTGAGTTGATCCCGTTTCATCAAACTGCCCCAGTAGCCCGGAACAATGAGGACATTGGCACTCCCGGCTACAAAACTCCTCTTCTATCCAAGACGGATTCTCGGGTCGATGAGGGACATAGCCACATCGGCCACAAGGTTCCCCACGATCACTGCAAAGGCCGTCACCATGATCATGCCCATGAGGATGGGATACTCCTTTACGGTCAGAGCATCCACAAAGAGTCTCCCCATGCCCGGCCAGGAGAAGATGGTTTCTGTCACCAGGGCACCGCTGAAAAGCCAGGGAAGCTGGATGCCAGCCAGGGCTACGAGAGGAACCACCGCATTGGGGAATGCATGGTAGAAAAGGAGTCTCTTTCCCGAAAGTCCCTTGCTCCGGGCGGTCCGTATGTAGTCTTGGTGGATCACCTCGAGAAACTCGACCGGGTGTACCGACTCCACTGGGCCACCAGCACCAAAGCCAGAACGACTGTGGGCAAGATCAGATGGTATATACCATCCATGATGTTCCCCTCTTCTCCGAGGGTGAACATGCCCCCTGAAGGAAGCCAGCCGAGCCTGTCTGCGAAGATGAAGATTGTCATCAGGCCGAACCAGAAGGTGGGAAAGGAGAGTGCGACCATGGCTCCTGTGGTAGCCAGATAATCAAAGACCGAGTATCGCTTGACGGCACCCAGAATCCCGATGAGCATTCCCAGGATGATGGCCAGCGACATAGCCGAGCCCATTAAAAGAAAAGTGGCCGGGATCCTCTCCAAAATGACTTCCTGAACCGGCCTTCCTCCGAAAAAGGTAAAGCCCCAGTTTCCCGTGAACATACCATATGCCCATTTGAGGTACTGGATATAAACAGGCTGGTCGAGGCCAAAAATATGTTTGATCCTCTCAATATCCTGGGCCGTGATCGTCGGATTGAGGGTATAGACGGCCAGGGGTCCCCCCGGGGCCAGTTGCATCAGGCCAAATCCGATCATCGAAACCCCGATGAGAAGGGGAATAGCCTGAAGCAGTCGTCTGGTGATGTAGTTCAGCATCGCAACCTCTTACCTCTCTACCTCAAATGGCACGCCACGAAATGATCACCCTTCACCCTCTTGAATTCCGGATCGATACGATCACACAGCTCAAACCGGTACGGGCACCGAGGATGAAACCGACAACCTGAAGGAGGATGGATCGGACTGGGGACATCTCCCTTCGGGATGATCCGCTTCTTCTGGACGGTTGGATCCGGAATCGGAATTGCCGAGAGAAGCGCCTCGGTGTAGGGATGGAGGGGTTCAGAATAAATTTGCTTGACCGGGGCCATTTCCACAATCTTCCCCAGGTACATCACGGCGATCTCATCGGATATATGACTGATCACGCTCAAGTCGTGGGCGATGATGACGTAGGTCAGGCCCAGTTCAGCCTGCAAATCCATCAGAAGATTGATGATCTGCGCCTGAATGGAGACGTCCAGGGCAGAGACAGGCTCGTCCCCAACGATAAACTTTGGCTCCGCCGCCAATGCCCTGGCAATCCCGATCCGCTGCCGCTGTCCCCCGCTGAATTCATGGGGGTATCGCCGCATGTGCCCTGGCTGAAGTCCCACTTTTTTCAGCAGGCTGGCGATCCTGTCCTCTTTCGCCGTGCCCGATGCGAGATTATGAATTTCGAGAGCGGCACCCACAATGCCACCCACTCTGATTCTCGGGTTGAGGGATGAGAACGGGTCCTGAAAGATAATCTGGATCTCCCTCCGAAGAGGTTTCATCTGCGCCCTGGCATAATGGGTGATGTTGACACCGTCATACCAGATCTCTCCAGAAGTCGGCTCCAGCAGTTTAAGAATCGTTTTCCCTGTGGTCGTCTTCCCACATCCACTTTCGCCGACCAGTCCAAGGGTCTTGCCCCTCTTAACTTCAAAGCTGATTCCATCCACCGCGTAGACATATTCCCTCACTTTCGAAAGAATTCCGCTGGGAATAGGAAAGTGTTTCTTCAGATTCTTTGTGGAAAGGAGTGGTTCAGCCATCTTGCAAAGTCCAGCATCGAACGAAGTGTCCCTCTCGCACCGGTCGCAGCTCCGGCTCCTCCAGTTGACACGTTTTCTTACCCGCGGGGCATCGTTCGAAAAAAGTACACCCTTTGGGGAGGCCATAGAGATCCGGAACCACTCCGGGAATCTCTGCAAGCCGATGGCGCTCTCCAGCCATGTCGATGCGGGTTACGGATCGCAGCAGCCCCTGAGTGTAAGGGTGAAGAGGCTCCCTGAACAGGGTTGTCACATCAGACTCCTCAACGATCTTGCCCGCATACATGACGGCCACCCGTTTTGCCGTTTCCGCAATGATCCCCAGATCGTGAGTGATGAGAAGAATGGTTGTCCCAAGCTCGTCCTGAAGGCCCATCATCAGATCGAGGATCTGTGCCTGGATGGTCACATCAAGGGCCGTCGTCGGTTCATCGGCAATGAGCACCTTGGGATTACAGGCGAGCGCCATGGCAATCATGACCCGCTGCCTCATACCCCCGCTGAGCTGGTGGGGATATTCTCCGGCCCTTCTGTGAGGAGCGGGGATTCCAACCAATTTCAGGAGATCCACAGTCTTTTCCCTGGCCTCGGACGGGGTCATTCCTTGATGAACAGTCAAAACCTCGCCAATCTGAAAACCGATGGAAAGGACAGGGTTTAGGGAGGTCATCGGTTCCTGGAAAATCATCGAAATCGAACACCCACGGACCTCTCTCATCTCCCTTTCCGTGAGATCCAGCAGGTTCTTTCCTTCGAAGAGGATCTCCCCGGAATGGATCTCTGCCGGAGGCCGGTCCACAAGCTGCAGAATGGAAAGGGCTGATACACTCTTACCACACCCGGATTCTCCGACGAGCCCGAGTGTCTCCCCTCGGTTCAGGCAGTAAGAAACCCCATCCACCGCTTTCACCACCCCTTCCTTCACATGGAAGTAGGTTCTCAGGTCTTTGACTTGAAGTATCGGCTCTCCCATAAATACCCATCAAAAAGGAAATATCGACTGGGCAAGTAAAAACCAGGTACAGAAATATCTTCTCCCTAAGCGATGAAGTGCTTACCCTTCAGAGAGAGTTCTGCCTTTCGAGTGAGGTCCCGAAAATCTTGCCGGACAGCCTCGGAGAGTGGTTCGGGCCTGTGTGTCTTTAGGATCTCAATGGCTTTCTGGATGACCACTTCTCCATAAGTCCTCTTCCCCTTGCTCGCCCACTCCTCCGGGTTCGTTCGATTCATAAATTTCGGTCGCCAGTGCTCCGTCCGATGAAATTTGACGGTCTGCTCATCCGCTAAAAAATTCCCCCCAGGACCCACCCGCCGAATCACCTCTACCCCTATCCGATCCGGACTGAGATCAAATCCCCCCACCATCCGCTTCACATAACTGATGATCTCACTGCACATCACGATCGTCGCAGGTGATCCCGTTAATCCCTGCCCCAGATAACCGATATCATGAATAAGATTGGCCCCTTCCAGGGCCGCCAGTAAAATCGTCATGGCGGCCTCCATCGCAGCCTGCTCATCAATACAATGGGCATCGCTACAGCCCGCCGTCCCCCACATGGGTATCCCGTAATAGTGATAGAGGTCCGAGCAGGCCCCATGGGTTAATCGAAACTCCGGAGCCCCGTAGGAAACCGTAGAGTGGCGCATATCGATAGGAGCTATCACAAATCCAGAAATAATCGGAGCTCCTTTTGCCTTCAACTGGTGCAAAACGATTCCGCTTAAGGCCTCTGCATTGGCAAGCGAGATGGCCCCGGCAAGGGTGACAGGACCACTCGCCCCTGAAAGCATCCCAGGAGTATAGTTGATGGGAATCCCCCTGCTCGCACAAAGAAAGAGCTTCCTCACCGCCCCCTTCGAATGGGTTAAAGGGCTTGTCGGCTCAGAATAGTGGATGAGAAAAGGTTTGTCTCGAAGTTGGCCTTCACCAACAACCGCTTCAGCCATCTCAAAAATAACGGAAAGGTCCTCCTCACCGGCAGCCGTGAAAAAAATCGGCTTGACCGAATTCTCAACCATCGCCTTAAAGCACTCAATGTACATGGTGTTGGTCGGAACATCCTGGGGAAGAGCAAAAGAAGCAATAAAATCAATCTCCTCAAGATAATCCGAGACCCTCGCCGCATTGATCACATCCTGCAGTCGCGAGGGCCTCAATTCCCCTGTCTCCAGATCACAGGTCTGGATGAGGTCCGTCCCAAGACCAAAGTGAACCTTATTGCCCTCCAAACGCATCGCCTCCTCCCCCTTCCTGTTATAGATCGTGATTCGGGAAGGGGCGCTCCGGATGCACTCCTCTACAAGCCAATTCGGAATCAGGAGAATATTCTCCTTCTTCATCCGGCAGCCAGCATCCCTCATGAGTTGAACTCCCTCCTCATCCAGGACACGGACACCCACCGTCTCTAAGATTTCAAGGGACGCATAATGGATCTCTTTAATCTGATCTTCCGTGAGAACTCTGTAACCAGGCACACATTGAGTCTTAAATCCGGTATTCATTCTCCCCCTCCTTTTTTCTTCTCCACGCTATTGCAAAAAGAACGAATCGTTTCTTTAAGTTTGGCTCTAATCCATTTCACCAGAATTGGGCCGAGCCCTTTCGCTGCGGGAGATTAGAAGCTGTGAAGGCAAATTGAAACATCTGTATACAGGAAGGCTGGAATTCTGGTGCTGCAAACCCACCCTCTGGATTGGGACCCTGTCCAAAATCTAATGAAATCAAGAGGCGACTTCAGACTTTCCGAATGATTTGGAAAGCATTATCTTATGGTATTTTCAGCGGGATTAACATATCTACTATGAATTGTCAAGCGCATTTCCATCTGGGATATCTGCAATTCAGACGCTGGATTTTAGACTTCAGACAGCGAACTCTTCTATGTCTAATTCATCTGTCAGCTGTGTCATCTCTGACCACTTCCAAGAATATATCGGAGCCGGGCTTTCTCATCTTCGGATTGAGCCTTACGCATTGCATTTAAGACCATGAAAACACTGCTAAGAAGAAATGGAACAAGAAGAACGAAATAGAGGATATTCCAAACAATCCCATCGACAAACCGTTGGATTCCGGAATAAAAGAGGGCCAACGGAGAACTGAATACCAGGAAACCTGAAAAGAGATAAGCAACGATGATCCAGAGAGTCCTTTTACGTTCAGGTTTGACCAATGCGTTTACAATGTGAAACATGAGGGCAGGAGCCATCCCCGAGCCAATGAGTGAAAAATAGAACCAGAATCGGTTTAGGGTAAGAAAAAAATGAAGTCACCCAGATTCCAGACCATGAGGGAAATACAGCCAAAGAAGAAAGTGAGGTAGAGGGTGCTTCTTGATGTCCGGAAGAAGACAAGAATGGCAAAAACGAGATTGACCAAAACGGCCGTCAACGCCAAGGAAGTATCAATGGCAAAGATAATTTGTTTCATAGGGACGAAAGAAATAGAGATTGCTTATTTATTTTAAGTACAGTTTATTAAACTCGTATAAAAAAATCAACAAAAGTGCACATCAAAGGTGACCCTTCAGTTATGAGTCCAATTGGGTCTGGTGGTCTCCCCCTGCCACAAAAGAGGAGGAAATATCGAGGAGAAAAGAATCGCTATTCTGACTCCATATCTATTTGACAGGGATTAGGCTGGCAGCGGGATAGTAAACTCCGTGCCTTTAGGCAACCCATTTTTTACCTCGAGCCGTCCGCCATGAGACTGGATGATCCTCTGGCAGATCGCCAGCCTCATCCCCATGCCGGTGGATTTGGTGGTAAAAAAGGGTTCAAAGATACGGTTGATGTTCTCCGGGGAAATACCTGATCCGTTATCAGAGAAGCTGATCTTGAGCCATGGAGGAAGGGTTTCGGCTTTAATCACCCGTTCCCCTTCGGAGCCGCAGGCCTCTTCGGCATTTTTTATCAAATTCAAAAAAACCTGCTTCAGGAGCGAAGCATCGGCCTGGACCTTTGGCGAATTTCCACAGAGTTCCTGCTTGATCTTGATATTCAGTGGACATGTTTCGGCCAGTCTAATTGTTTTCTGAATGACCTCATGGATGGGCGTAGGGTCCTTTTCAATCGTCAAAGGCCTCGCAAAATATTGGAAGTTGAGGAGGATGTGATTTAGCTGCTCGATCTCCTCTCTAATGATATCATGGTATTCCCGAATATTTGGGAGATTGATATTTTCGATCTCCCTCGCTAAAAGGTTGGAGGCTCCCCTGATGGACGTTAAGGGGTTGCGGATTTCATGGGCAATCCCTGCCGCCATCTCACCGAGAAATTCTAATTCCTCCTCTGCTTGGGCAAGGACATCAAGGGCCGTGCGGTGCTTGAAGATGCTGATTGCTAAAATTGACGAATAAGCCAGGCAACCAAGATGTCCCAAGGATGGAGAAATTGACCGTCTCGGTCAGGCCTGTAAAAACTCCAATGATCGAGGCGATTAAAATATAATGAAGCCGTTCTCTTTCGTCCACACTGCCTGTATTCCTGATACCCATAAGCACGACGATTATCCTGATCAAGAGTACCGGTCCAAGTAAAATCAGAAACAGGATATTCCCTAACCCGCTATCCATGAGCCATCGGGTTCCGAAATGAAAGATGGCCAAAAAGGCAATGAAGGCAAATAACCCTGAAAGAACATAAGGGAGCCGGATCCAAGTTGCACGTTTCGGCTTGGATTTCACCAGGGTGATAATAAAATGGAACATCAGAGCGGGTAACATGCTCGATCCAATCCGCGAGAGATAATACCAATTTCGACTCCCCGTGAAATGGGCCATGAGGTCACCAAAATTCCAGATCATATTAGCGGTGCAGATAAAAATAAAAATGATATAGATGGAGGTCCGAGAAGTGCGGACCAAGACGAGGACGGAGAAGACAAAATTAATCAGCACCACCAACAAAGCTAAGTAGGCATTGATGAATAGGAGGATCTGATTCATAGAGTTGAATTGAAGGTACAAGTTTTCGGTTACAGTCTATAAAACCTGAATGAAGAAGTCAATCGAAACTCCTGAGGACAGATCAAAGATACTAAAGTAGGCTCACGATCAATATTCCTGCCAGGAAAAAGAAGAAGAGCGAGGTAAGAAGTTTAATGGTCGTCGCCCTCTTTTGAAGGAAGAAAGCCAGTTGCTCTGAAGTCACTCCCCAGTAGACGATTCCAAAAATAATCAGCAGGGGAAGAATAAACATAAAATTATAAAGGAGGAGATAAGAAACAGCGCTGGCCCTCAGGGAAGGCGTGTTGATCACAAAAAGGATGGTCGGCAGGTAGACCTGGCCCGTGCAGGCAAATTCCAGAAAAGAGATAATAAAGCCCGCGCCCACGGCTGCCAGGAGATAACGGGTGGACTGGCTCTCTTTCCGGATCGTTTTGTGGATTCGCTTTTTTAGAAATTCGGGAAGCTGAAGTTTCATCTCGGAGGGCCGTCCTCTTTTCAGGAGGATGTAGTCATAGAGGCCATAGACTCCAAGGACCAGAGCGAAGGCAAGGGTAATAAAATAGACGACCCGTGAGAAGAGGGGGAGAAAAGAGAGACGCTGAATGAAGGAGAGAATTCCAAAGCCGATCAACAGATAGGTGACAAACACGGTGGCTGAGAATCCCATGCCCACCCAGAAAATCTCTTTCCGTTTTCGACCCACCATGGTGAGATAGGAGATGAAGAAGATGAGCGTGGCGAAGGCACAGGGGTTGCAGCCGTTGATGAACCCTGCGAGGAGGATGTTGAGAACCCCGAGGGACTTGAAGCGATCGATCATCGACTCCTCTGCCTTTTTTTCTTCACCCTTTTCAACCTGGAGCGCCGATTTTGTCTCTATCTTCTCATACTTTTGGATCAAGGTCTCGACCCTTGATTCTGTGATCTCATCGGAAGGAAGATAATCGCTGCCAACAAAGATTGTGGGTGCGATCAGACGCTTCTCTTGAGGAAGGTTCAGCCGGTTGGACAGGGTTTCATTCAAACGCTTGCCATCCAGAGTGTTGAGGTCGATCTCGTTGATCTTGAGATGGGGATACTTTTTCATCAGATATTTCAGGAGGGAGTTGGTACGATCACACTTGGGACACCCTTTCTGGTAGAAATAAACAAGATCGACACTAAACTTTTTTTCAGAGGCTATGGGCTGGGAAGAAAGCACAAGGGGAGGAAGTTTGGCCCCTCCTTTTGCCTGATAGTCAAAGAGGAGAGGATTGAGCCTCTCCATAATTTCCTTCTCGCCGGCAAGGATCTGGTCGCCGACGAAAATAATAGGAAGCTCACTTTCCTCACGGCCAAACCTCTTTTCGAGCCTGACAAGGGCTTGGTAATGAGAAGGATTTCCCACGTCATAAGACTTGATCTCAAGGGAGGGAAACATGGGTTTAAGGGAGGGGAGATAACTCTGGAGGATGACCTGGCAGGACTGGCAATCCTGGGTGTAGAAAAAATAGAGGTCGATCGTATCGATGGGTTCGGGTGAGGTTGTCGATCGGGCAGGAACGGTTTGAAGATTGATTCCAGATAGAATCAGTCCAGCCCAGAAGATCAGAAAAATCTTTTTAATTGTTTCTCCTCCTTAACAATCTCCGGAGCCGGTCTTTCTCAGCCTTTCCTCTATTGAAGTTATATTTATACCACACCATTTAATCATATAATTTGCGGATTTTCAATGTCAAGTAACAGAAAGTCATGGAGTTTCAATGGGTTAAGATTTTTTAGCCGATATAAAAAAAGGCTTGACATTTCAAAATAAAGTTGCGATCATAAATTGAAGTAAGTTGTAAGGAGTAGTTTGTTTGGATCAAAGAAAAGGTCACAAAGTTGCTATCAAAAACTTCTGTGGCCTTTTTTCATTAGGGCCAAAGGCTATTACAACTTACGTAAGTTTAGAAGAGAAAGGAGGTGGGTTGTAGTGGCCAAAGGTCGAGTAAAATGGTTCAATGAGAAAAAGGGCTACGGATTCATTTCCAGAGATGATGGAAATGATGTCTTCGTTCACTTCTCAGCCATTAAGAAGGATGGGTTCAAGGTTCTTTACGAAGGCGATGAGGTCGAATTCGAAATTACCGAGGGCCCCAAGGGCGCACAGGCGACCAACGTCGTCGTCGTGAGCTGAGGAAGAATTTTAGACGGAAGAAAGGCCCCAGGCTCTGGCTTGGGGCCTTTCTTTTGGACTATCGAGATCTCTTTAAAGAGAAGAAGGGGTTAAGTCGATGGGCGAAATTAAGTCGGCCTTCGAACTGGCAATGGAGAGAAGCAAGAAGTTTGCGATCTCTGATGCGGAAAGGGAAGAGATCAAAGAGAAGGAGTTGCTGCAGAGGGCCATGGGTCTTTTCCACCGGTATAAGGAAGGCCATTTTTCCGTGAATGAGATGATGAGAGAGATCGAAAGAATGGATGAGAAGACAAGGGAGAGGGTGAAAGAGGTTCTTCTCTCCCACTGGGTGGATGCCCTTTCGTTGGACGAAGACTCGGAAAGGTTCCTCGACGCGATCGGGTCGATCAAGAACAAGGACCTTCATGAGATAAAAGTAAAATTTCAGAAATTTCTCGCCGCCTACCAGAAAGAAATCGACCGGGCAAGACAGAGGATGAGTCTTCGACTGGCGGAGGACTTAAAGAGTAAAGGGATCTATGGTGATGCGGTGGACCCCAATGTGGAGGGGAGTGAAACCTGGCAGACCCTTGTTTACACGGTAAATCATGCCCACCAGGGAAAGCTGAATGAGATCAAAGAGGCCCTAAAAAAATTATAGGTAACGATAGAAATTCTGGCGAATGAATTCGAAATTCTGAAGAACGCGATCTCTTCCCGACAGGATCCCTCCATGACCAGGGAGCAAGATCTCCGTTTCAAGTTGAGACAGTCTCTCAATGCTCCTCTTTAACGACTCCGGATTTCCCTCCAAAAAGTCGGTTCGACCGATCCCGCCATAAAAGATTACGTCTCCCGTAAAGAGGACTTTTCGCTTTGGCCAGTACAGGCAGAGAGACCCTGGAGAATGGCCTGGGGTCTTGATAATCTCAAAAAGCTCCTTTCCCAGATGGAGTTCTCCCTCCCTTAAATAGAAATCGACTCTAAATTTCGGCAAACCCTGGCTCATCTCCTCGAAGAGGAGCTTGCCGCTTTCCATCAGATACCGCTCCTCATCCTTTGCCATGGCGATTCGAACCGGTTTACCCAGGAAGGATTCGACTCCTTCGAAATGGTCGGGATGGGCATGGGTGATGATGAGAATGTCAATTCCTTCAGGAGAGATTCCATCCCCCTCCATCTGAGAGAAAACGGTTCCAAGGTGACGGGAATGGCCGGGGTCGATGAGGATAGTCAGATCTCTCCGGATCACGTAGGTGTTGCAATTATTCTCGTAGGAATCTTTCCAAAGATAGGCATAAAGCCCTTCTTCCAACTGCATCGTATCTCTCTCCTCGGAGGTCTTTTTTCCCCGACCCAAAATTGAAAATTACGCGATGGAGCGCGCTCTTTGTGCCACTGTTTTTCTATTTAAATGGTCCGTCAAGGGAATGTCAAATCAGAGGGTTGAATACAATGAGATCATAAATTATAGTGTTAGGCAAGATCGTGAGAGGAGAGGCCGATGATTTTCAACCAGTATGAGGTCGGGAATTTTTCAGTTTTCTGTTATCTGATCGGCGATGAGGAATCCAAGGAGGCCCTGTTTATTGATCCTGCGGAAGATACCGATAGGCTCATCTCAGAGGCCCGATCCCATGGCTTAATGATAAAGTACATTGTGAATACCCATGCCCATGTGGACCATGTCATGGGGAATGCGGAAATGGTGAAGAAGACAGGTGCAAAAATTATCATCCACGAGGAGGATGCACCGCTTCTCGTCCGACAGCCACGCGATCTTCTCGTCATGTTCAGGGCAAAACCTTCTCCTCCGGCGGACATCCTGGTAAGAGACGCCGATGTGATTCAAGTCGGCAAGATTGGACTGAAGGTCCTTCACACCCCTGGCCATTCCTCTGGAGGAATATCCCTTTATGTGGATGGGATGGTTTTCACAGGCGACACTCTCTTCGTTGGATCGGTTGGAAGGACCGATTTTCCCGGAAGTTCCTGGGAGGTCATGGAGACCTCCATCCGGAAAAAACTCTATGCCCTGCCTGGCAACACCCTTGTCTACCCGGGTCACAACTATGGTTCAACCCCCTTCTCGACCATCGAAAATGAACAACGTCACAATCCCTTTGTTCGAGGGAAGGAAACTGCAGGGTCCCCTTAAAAAATTTTATTTCTTCCAGAAGTTCTTTCCATGGGTAAAAACAGGCATTTAAATAGTATACATTTATCTATCTTTTGTTCTTGCTATTCTCCCTCTTTTCTATATCTTGATTTTACCTGATGTTTCAAAGCTGAGAAGAGAAAACCCGAAGAAAACAGCTTACATGGAGTATCGGGAGAGGGAATGGCAGAAAAAAGGGAGAAAGCAAAGGATTCAGCAGAGGTGGGTTCCTCTCTCAGCCGTTTCTCCCTATCTGGTTAAGGCTGTTTTGATCGCAGAGGATGACAAATTCTGGACCCATGAGGGTTTTGATTATGTGGCCATCGAGAAGGCCTTCTGGAAGGACCTTGAGACGATGAGATTTAAGCTGGGTGGAAGCACGATCAGTCAACAGCTCGCAAGAAATCTCTACCTCTGCCCAGAGAAGAGCCTTCCGAGGAAGGTCGGGGAGACTCTCATTACATGGAGGATGGAAAAAGCCCTCTCAAAGAAGCGCATCCTGGAACTCTATCTGAACGTGGTGGAGTGGGGTGAAGGAATCTTTGGGGTCGAGGCTGCATCGAGGCACTATTTCGGGAAGCCTGCCTTCGACCTTACCCCACTGGAGGCGGCAAGGCTTGCTTCGGTTCTTCCAAACCCGAAGCAATATGATCCCACTGGAAATCAGCGATACGTCCTTGCCCGATCGAATCTTATTTATCGAATCATGATTCACAGGGGAATTGTTGTCGAGGATTTTAATGAGGGTACCCCAGAAACGAGGCCCTCCGTACAATATCAATGAGAATAATAGACCTGTAGGGTCTTCTATATGGCTTCTATCCGTTCTGAGCATCGGAAGCGGTTTAGGGCTGAATGGGATGAATCGGAACTATCAGTCTTGCTTCTTGGTCTCCTCAATCAGGAAAGGGGTGCAGACCATTCCTACGCTCATCTTTTTGATCCATAATCGGGCCATTTTGAGAGTCTCTCCATCGAGGTTCACCCTATTGGGAAGCTTCTCCACAAAGGCAATATCCTGGCTTTGAAATTCATAATAGAAGGGGCTGCTACTGTAAGGGTCCGGGACCAGAATGACCTTTTCTGGGTCGTGGGGATGCTTCGATGGTGAGCCAGAAAAAGGGACATGGGTTTTTCTCAGTTCTTTCAGATCACTTGGTCTCTTGTAAGCCTCAATATCAAACTTCTTCACCTCTTGCGGAAAATTCTTCATCGGCATCATATCCCCTCCTAAAAGATTTGTTTATCCTTGGCCGGCTTTCAACGGATCGGCTTCGCGATGCGGTTGTCTAAATAAAAGGGAATTATTACTTTAACAAAGCAAGCCATGTTTTTGATTACGCTTTTGCGTTCCCATTTTTTCCACCTCACCTTTTAACTTCTTTAGCCCTCTTTTCTGCCGCCCTTACCTTTTTTGGGTCTACCTTCATCAATGCCGTCATCGCCTCTTCTGGACTTAGCGGGTAAAGAGAAATCCGGGGTAGGCGATCCTTGATCTTGGTATTCCGTTTATTCATATTTTTACCCTCACTAATTGGAAATATAGCTTGCGTTATCGTTTTCCAGGTCAAGTTTAAGTGCCTGACCCTCGTTAACGGTAATTGGAACGGCCCAAATTATAAGGGAGTTACCGACTTCAACAAAAAATCCTATCCCCTTGGGAGTATCTTGAAAACTGCAAATATACCAAGACCCTGGAGGAACAACAACCTCATAAGACCCGTCAAAATCGGTTCTGAACTCAACATATTTTTTCTGATCCTTTGCCTTCTGAATTTCCTCCCTGATTTTCTTCTGACGGTAATCCATGAGCTTATCACGATACTCATCGGACTTTTTCGTTTTCTCCGTTAACATCGCGACTGAATCGCCTGCTTGGATCTTGGCGGGTTCGGGTCCGACATATTTCTTCCCCTCTTCCCAGAGTTTTAAATTCAATTCACGTAAGTTAAAAGGCAGGAGAACAAAATTTTTCTTGGCAACCGGCTTCACGTCACCGCTCTTCATAATGATACCGGCTTTTCCATAAACCTTCGCTGTTTCTTGTGCATAGCTTTCCAATGGTAAAATCGCAAGAGCCATTGTCAGTATAACAATCGTAACGATCCTACCGTTATTTTTTACCTTCTCCATCATAATCCTTACCTCTCTTTTCATCTCAATGAAAATTGTTTCAATCAATCTGCTTACTTGGATCTTTTATAATAAGGAGATTCTGGCCTTTTATATCATCCAATAATTGTTTTAGGTCTCCATAAAATTTTATTTTTTGCTCAAGTGCCTCTAATTTTTTGGTAATTTTATCTAACACAACATTTATATTGGCATTTGTTTTTACTTCTTTACGGAATTTCAAATAATCCGCTATAACCCAGTAAATACATACTGCAAAAAAACCAATAATTACAGGAGAAAACGTTATAAGAAAACTAATTACGTGTTTTGCCATTTTTATATCTCCATAAAATTCTTGTAACATCCATGTGGTTAATCCAGTTGCGACACCAATTCCATAACTTTTCCAATCTTTCATAACCCACCTCTCAATGAGATGGGTTATATTATATCAACTTGCCCAAAAATTCCAGAAGATTCTTTTCCATTATAGATTCCCATCGATAAAGCAACCGTTTCCCTTCACTTCCTTTTATCGCTGCTACTGCCCGTTCCCCATCCGAGGTCTTTCTCTCATCCCATCGAAAATTAAATTCGTCACAGTAACGGTGAAGATGCTTTCTCGAAACATGGTGAAAGGTTCCATGGATTCCACGTTTCAGAAGAGCAAAGTAAGATTCTGCCCCATTAATATGAATCTCGTGATCATTCCAATCTCACATATTCCTTTTCTCCATGGTGAACAGTTTCATGTCCACCCTTAAATTCTTTCCCGATACCATTATACGAAGGAAGCTCATCGGTCATAATCCGAGCATCCTTGTCAACGTTTTTTCGAATCGCACCTTTTAACTCTTTGGCACTAATTGTTTGAACTGGTTTCGCCCTGACTCTTCCTTTTCGTTCCACAAGAGCTAAAACCACGGTTTTCTTTGGTGCCCCACGTCCCCGCTTTCCACCATGGATTTTCCACCAATATAGGTTTCATCTACTTCAACGGTTCCTTTGAGTGCCGACTGCTAAAGGTTCCTCTCTCATTGCGAACCGGATTCGATGAGCAAGATGCCAAGCAGCCTTGTAAGAATGTAGCCCAAGATTTCTTTGAAGCTGAAGAGCAGAGACACCCTTTTTATGAGAACACATGGAATAATACGCTTGAACCCATTGACGAAGAGTGATATGGGAACGATGCATTATTGTTCCTACTGTCACCGTAAATTGTTCTCGACACTCGTTGCACTGAATCACGCCATCTCTGATCTTTTCGGATTTGGCTTGAATCCTTGTCACGTTTTCGCTTCTGACAATGAGGGCACAATTGATACCTTCCGGCCATCGGATCTCTTCAAGGATCTCCCTGCTTCATCCTCTGTTAATCGCCCTACATCAATGGCTGACATCTCTCCAAGGCTCTCAAATTTAGGTGGGTATATATCTCATAGGGTTCTCCTTTCTTTGATCTTTTCACCTATAATATAACACCCTTTTATTGTGCTTTGTCAAGGATAAAATCAAAATAATTAATGAATAATATCAATATATTATAAACTATCTTTATCTTCCATTATCTTGTTGCCATGAAACTGGACTGATTCAAGTATAATCACATCCATCAATTTTTTTGTATCCTCCTCGTCGTCCGTATATTTCTCACTACAATAGATTTTGGCATAAGTTGGATCTTCACCTTTCAATAAATTAGTGAATACATTAGAATCCTTCCAAGCGTCCTTTCCTTTTTTTAATTCATTACACGCCGCATAGGAAAGAATATCCGCCGCTTGTAACGGGTAACAATATACATCATCGGCAAAGCAGATACCAACAATAGTCCCTTTAATTTTGGGTCGTCTCTTTTTTAACTCACAAAACATAGAATAACACTGTCTTGAATGCTGTTCATCGTCGTCAAAAATCAACGATATCTTGCGGTCATCTTCTGATGCCTTAATTTCATCTAAATAATCCATTATTCTTCTTACAACCCGCACCATACAAAAAACCTGTGCTTTAAATGGTCTTGTTTTCAACCCTTGACTATGCGCAATTATCTCAACATCTTTAACAACTTTTCGATAGTGTTTTGCGTCTATGGCACAGCCAAAACCTACCGATGTATATTTGCGAATTATAAGTATGAAATCTCGCAACATCTCCACTTTTCGTTCAATATCCCAAGACGCTGCCGGAGACTTGCCTAAAGGCGACATGATCTCTTTCATGTGAATTGCTGGCAAATTCCATTTCTCTCGTAAAAGAAAGCGCCAAGCAATACACAAAGCATTCCAATCGTCATTAGTCGCCATGAATCCAGCTAAACAGATATAGTCACTATCTGTGAAATGCCCGCTCTCATCAAGAAAGACAAATTCAAATGCCATAATGAAATGACTCTGATAACATATGCGTGGGGCTACAAGCCAATGGTTCATATCATACCCCCACGCCATCTATCTTTAATATCACACCCTTCGTGCTTTGTAAAGTTAATAATTCCGAAATAAAAAATAGCATTGACACGTCTTAAATTTCAACTTTTTCCTTTTCCTGGGGAGTTGCAATGGCAGACCAAAAAGCTTCTGGAGTTTGAGGTCAGCCGGGATGAATGGACCGTCTATGTCAGACCCGAGCTGGTTGCGGAGATTGCCTATAGCGATCTCCAGGAGAGTCCGCGCTACCCCGGAGGACTGGCCCTGTGGGTTGCAAGGGTAATGCGTTACCGGAAAGGCAAATCTTCTAACGAGACGGATACGATCCAGAAGATTTGGCAGATCTTTAAGGCAAAACGGGAGAAGAGGTTGGAGGAGAGATGAACATGAAGCCTGGGGAGAGTGATTACGGGCCAAGATTTCCTTGAGAGCACTGTGGTTCCCGGCAGCAGCCTGCTGGTTGGCAGAAAAGTATTTCTTCTCCGAGGCTTTTATGGTATATAAAAGCAACGCGTATATGTTCAATCTGAAGTCTCAATGGAGGGTTTCATGAAGAATGATCCTGAGTTGCAGATCGACGACGATTGGTCGGACGAACATACTGACTCACCCAAGCGAAGACGAGTCGGATCCGGCAACAGCAAATTCCTCCAGGCTCTGCTGGGCATTCTCCTTGTCTTGCTTTTCACCGCAGTTATCTGTTACTTTCTCAGCAAACGACCCACTGGCGATAAGACGAGTACTTTGCAGTCCAAGGTGACCGCTCTGGAGCAGAAGATGGCTGGTCTTGAAACTCAACTGGCAGAGCTTCAGGGAAAAATCAGCTCGTTGAGTCCAGATCCAGCCCTTCTTCAGCGGGTGGACGCGCTTGCCCAGAAGAGGGAGGCGCTGGAAAAACAAAAACAGCCAACAGCCGAGTCAAAAGCAAAGCCTTCTCCTTCCTCGAGCATGCCAGTCTCGATCGAGAAACAATACCACACGGTTCAGAATGGAGAAACTTTATACCGGATCAGCAAAAAATACGGGATCAGCGTGGAGGAACTTCGAAAACTGAACCGCCTTCCTCCGGACCAACCGCTTCGTGCCGGGCAAGAGATCCTGGTTTCGCCTGGACGTTAGTCATCCTATGGTATTCGTCATGAAGAAGTAAGAATGGACATGAACAGTGGCCGTCACTGTTTGGGTGTATGCATTCGTTGGGCGGCTATCATAGCATCTCATTGTTTTCGCTGTTCACTTACATCATCCTGCGTTTATCCGATACTGGTCGTAAAGGAGAAGCTACTGGATGGATTCATCGGCGGCTTTTCTCATAACCACGGTCATTTTCCTTTTCGGTCCCATGTTTTCCCACGCGGCAGCTGAGATCCCGTTGAATGTCGAGAGTCTCCTAAGCAAGATGGAAATAGCTTATTCCGGAGTCATAGATTACCGAGCTATGGTCGAAGTCAAGATTTTTAAGCCCGATGGTTCGTTTGAAATCCAAAAATTCCTCTACACCTTCAAGAAGCCAAAACGGACCCGCCTCGATTTTGAATCGCCTCATCCAGGGATGGAAATGGTTTATCCCGACAGGAATGGAAAGGTAGTGGTGCGCCTGCCGGGATTGGGCCATTTTCTTAAGGTTCATCTTTCCCCGGATAACCCTCTTTTGGGGGTCGCCTCGGGACAGCGAATCGACCAGACAGACCTGGGTCTCCTGATCGAGAATATCTCACACAGTCTTATAGATCAGCGCCGCGGACCTGTCGACATAACCGAGGGGAAAGGATACATTCGGATTCGAGTGGTGGCGGAAAATCACTTCCGAAAAGGGGTTGTGACGCTCTATCATTTCTCCATCGATGAAGCGTTATGGCTTCCCGGGGAGGTGAAGGAATCATCGCCCGACGGGCATTTGGAAAGAACAGTAACTTTTCAAAATCTCAAGACCAATATTGGGATCCCTGACAGCTACTTTGAACTGGACGGTGGGTGACCCATGGAAAGAGCAGAAGGGAAGGCGACCATTTCTGGCGATAGACGCTCCGAATGGTTTGTCCCGAAGTTTGGACCAGGAAAACTCAGAACCTTTGTCGGTCTGCTTTTTTTACCTTACACGGGGATGGTCCTCTCCTTTTCGGCGATCGGATCGATGCTTGCCAATCCAGTTCATTGGGATAGAGTCCTTGCCATTGTTGTGATCTATTTCCTCGGTTTGGGGGTGGCGGCACACGCCCTGGATGCCCTCGGGAGCAAGAGGATGAAACCATGGGAAAACGTGTTCACAAAGTTGCAGCTTTGGCTCATGGCTATCCTTTCTCTGGCACTTGCATACCTCATCGCCATCTACTATATGGTCCGGTTTGTTCCCCTTCTCGGGTCTGTGGCGCTCTGCGAAGGGTTTTTTGTCTTTGCTTACAATCTCGAATGGTTCGAGGGAAGATTCCATACGGATAGATGGTTCTCCTTCTCGTGGGGGTTTCTGCCGGTTTTAGCGGGTTACATCATGCAAACCAACAGAATCTCCATAGAAGCCCTTCTTCTGGCAACGTCGATGGCCTTCTTCAGTATCATCGAGATAAAAGCCTCGCGTCCTTATAGGGACCTCAAACGCTCCTCCAATCCCCTTCGGGATGAAGAGAAATCGCTGATGATAAGATACGAGGTCATTCTTAAGAGCATCAGTCTCGGAGTCATTCTTTTAGGAGGAGGACTATTGATTTGGCGAGTGACCGGTTGAGTTCATGCGGGAGGCGTTAGAGGAAATGGCCAATATTATTCTTTTAAGGAGGCTGGAGTGATCCGATGTTTACGGTTCGGGATTATCTGGAAAAGCTAAGACCTGCGTTGGAGAGTGCCTTTAATAAGGAATTGTCGAGTTTGTTAGGGAACATTAAAACGAGGGATATGGTTTCCCTTAGGACGACTCTCGAAGCAGGGAAAAAAATCAGAGGGTGCCTTTCCTGCATGGTCAACGAGGCCCTGGGGGGTGCCCCCGAAGCCGCTATTCCAAGGGCAATTGCTGTGGAGCTGATTCAGGCGGCGACTCTCATTCATGACGACTTCGTGGACCAGGATACACTCAGGAGGAATAGGCCAACTGCTTGGACATTGGAAGGGGCCCGAAGAGCGGTTTTGATTGGAGATGTCATTTTTTCAACGGCAATCAAAATGATGAATGATCTCAGCAGAGCGGACAGTGAAGCCGTGATTCATGCCATTGTCCAGGTTTCGAGGGGCGCCTTACACGAACCCTTGGATCCTTTCGCATTATCCAGAGAGATAGAAGCGAATAGGCTGAGCCATCGACTCTATGAGGAAATTATTCATCTGAAAACAGGCATCTTGTTCGGGATCGCCTGTGAGCTTGGGGCGATTGCGGCTGAAGCCGGCAGTAAAGTGAGAAAAATATCCTACCATTATGGCATACGGATCGGTGAGGCCTACCAGATTGCTGACGACGCGAAGGAAGTGAAGCAGCATCTGTTGACGCGGTCCATTCAACCGAAACAGATGGCCGCCCTTGCACCTGCATTCCTCTATTTTGCGAACGAGATGCACCCCTATCTGTTACCTCATTTGAAGGGTGAGTCCATGGACTTAAACGATTCCACCCTGGAATTCTTCGGCGCTACGGTGGAGCTTATGGAAAACGAGATCGAGCATCGATTGCAGTCCGCTGTATCGGAAATAGGTGGTCATTTTCCGGATAACGGGTGGGGCACGTTAATGAGAAAGGCTCCATGGGACATTATCAAGATGTTCAGGGAATCCTGAAGACCTTACATCTTTCGGGCGGTGACGATAACGGAGGTACCCAGGGTAAGAGATTGCAAAGTGATGTCAGAAAAACCGTTCTTCCGCAGTGATCCTATCAACTCTGTTACCCATTTGGTTTCACGAAGCAGTTCAGGCAGACCATTAAAGATGGCCCCCCATTGCGGGTATCTCCAGGTTCCCACCGTCTGCAGGATCTTTAAATAAAAGTCCCATGCCTTCGCAAAGGGGCGTATCGAGGGATAAGTAAAATCGTGCATAATGAGGATTCCTCCCTTGCGAAGCATTTTTCTTATGTTTCGAACCAAATGCTCTATCTCGGCATATTTGGCGAGATAGGATGAGGCGATACAGTCAAAGCTTTTTTTCAGAAATACATCCTCAGCCCTTCCTAAGATGAACTGGATATTGCTCAATTTTAATTCTTTGGCTCTTCTTTTAGCGATGTCAAGGTACTCTTCCTGTAAATCAACACCGATGACTTGGCCGAGGGAAAGCTTCCGGGCAATTTTGAAGGTGAGAATTCCGGTCCCGCACGCCTGGTCCATGATCCGGGCCGCCCCTTCAGGGATCTTCTCCATGATCTTCCTTTTCCACCAAAGGTCGAAACCGAGGGTGCAAAGCTTGACCATATGATCGTAAGTCATCCCGGTACCCGAAAAGAAGTGATAAACAAGATCTCTTCCTTTTTTTTCTTCCATAAGAGTTTTCGAAAACGCGTTATCCTTGACGCCCCAGATGTTTTAATAATAGGCCGGCATCCCTCAAACGTACCTGCATCCCCATTCTCCTTGAGTTCCTCCGCAGTACCCACGCATCCTTTAGCCCGAGCGTCTCGCCGTTTCTAAGCTTATCGATCACCATCCGCTCCCTTTTCATCCATGCAAACTCCTTTTGGATTGCCTTTTCATATCCCACAGGATCATCCCACCAATCCAATAGGAGCTTTACGCTCTTCATTCCCGGAACGATGCCATCTCCAGCGAGGGGCGCCGTGCAGCCGATCGCCTCTCCCACACCCCAGACTCCATCTGGCACGCCAGCACTAACAAAGGGGAGTGTGTATTGAGGCCCCGTAAGACGTACTCTCCCGTGACAGGCGCAGAGGATATCCCTTTTTGGAATATTTTCCTTAATCCAGCCCAGATCTTTCAACCTCTTATGAGGATCCGAAACGAGACTGCCGCAACCGATATGATATTCTCTGTTGGAAAGGGGGAAACACCACGCAAACCCTATCCCTCCCAGTTGAATTCGATTTTCAAGTGCGGAACGGGTCCTGATTCGGTACTGAATGCATGGCAATAGGATGTCATCTTCAAGCGTGGGCAGAAAGGCCCGTGAGACCCCGGTTGCATCAATAATCCTGTCATAGGATGTGATATCGGGCAGGAAATACTTTATCTTAATCCCTCTCAGCAGGTCCTTTATGAGTCTCGATTTATCAAAAGTCATGAGATCTGCTGGAATTTGAAATCCATCCATGATCACATGATTGAAACCGCGTTGGATATATTTCTCAGGGGCAAGTCCCGAAGCCTTCACAAGTTCCTTGAAGCCTCTTGAAGTACCCCACGCGCATGGTTTTATGCCACATTTTGTTCCGGGGAATTGATCAAAGACATCAATTCTATGCCTTTTCTTATCCAAGAGCTTATATAGGTATGCCCCAGTCAACCCGGCGCCCATAATCGCAATTTTCAACTGCCTACCTCTCCCTTGTTCTCCAGCATGCCTCTACCAATGCCCGACATCCATGCGGTTCACTGTTCCTCATCAGGTAACCTTCCTTCTGTGACTATTTGGAGTAGCGACCCCTCCCTTGAGGGGTCAGTCATCATTAAGAAAGCTATCATACCTATCGTGACATCTTGACTTAACTTCTACTAAATACAATTTCAAGCGTAAATAGGGTAAGCATTGTATTTCATGAAGAAAAGGACTGTATTTTTAGACGGATGTTTTCCAGAGCTGGAAGGCGATTCCATCTCGTCCCCTCAGCGGAGAAACACCTGATGAATGGTTTACCTCGGGTTTTTCCCATGATTTACGGTACCATCAGCAATGCAGACAAAAAGGCAAATGAAGTGACACTATTTGTCTAAATCTATTGCCAAGCTACCGTAGATTCTTCCGAAATCCTTTTATTTCAAAAGCTTAAAAGAATAAGAAGAGTGGCATAAATTGTGTATAGAGTCTGATGGGTATCTTAACCAGCGGCTTATGCTGAAGCTGGTTATTTGAAGTGGTAAGGCAGAGGAGATCTTTATGCTTCTTACAAAACCAAGAATTCTTTGTGTTGATGATGAACCTGAGATTTTGAAGTTTCTCGATGCCATCCTTATCCGCAATGGTTATGAGGTCATCCAGGCTCTAAATGGCGAGGAAGCGCTTGGAAAAATGAAAGAACAGAATGTTGACCTCGTGCTCTCTGATGTGAGGATGCGCAAGATCGATGGTTTTGAGCTATGCCGGCGAATCAAAGGGGACGAAATGCTCATGAATATTCCCGTTGTCCTCATCACAGGCTTCACCGATAGGGATCACCGAATCAAAGGGATTGAAGCCGGAGCCGAAGACTTTCTTTCGAAGCCAATCGATCCGGCCGAAGTCCTTGCAAGGATAAAGATGCTTCTCAAGGTAAAGGCTCTCAATGAAAGGCGGATTGGCGATCTTCTTGTAGAAATGAAATTCATCACGGAACAACAGCTTCAAGAGGCTCTGTTAATTGCTAAAGAACAGAACATCAAAGTTGGCGAAGCCCTAAACGCCATGGGAGCTCTCGATAAGGATCACATTTATTGGGTTCTCAGCAATCAGCTCAACATGAATTATATTGAGCTGTCTCCTGAGATGTTGGATCATGACCTCCTCAAACAGTTCCCATTGGGCCTCCTTGGTGAACTTTCCTGTCTTCCTCTGTATGAAACGATGTGGGAGATCCACTTCGCCATTGCCGACCCCACCGATCAGCAAATTGTCGACAAAGTGAAAAGCCTCAAACCGGGAAAGATTGTCCAACTTCATCTCGCCCTGCCAGAGAAGATTCAAGACCTTATTAACTCCTTTAAACGGGATCAACCTTCAGGACCAACGCCCCATAAAATCAGTCCCTTAGAAGAAAGGCACTTCCCCTCCTCTGCCCAAGCAGTCCCGTCCCCTATCCCTCCAAAATTGAAAACGATTTGGGATGATTTTGTATCCCTCCTTCTCTCTTTGCCTCAGGGTGATACGTATTGGTTCTACAGAACACCCTACGAATGCCGTCTTTTGTCCCAGAAAAAGGATCACTTTGAGACCATTCAGGAATACCCGGAGGAGGCTTACCAACTGATCAAAGAGCGGCTGAAGCATCACCTCTCCCTACGAAATAACGGAAGAACAGGTCGATTATTCCTTCGAGAAAAGGTGACTCGCCGGCAAGAGGCCTTTCGACTTCAGCATCTGGATTGTCTCGATAGGGACATGATCAAGATTGAACAGATTCCGGCCTTTTCCCGCGAGAAATTTTTAACCTCCTATCCTCAGGCCTCGATCGCGATCCATGACCTTCATGATCTTTTCAGAAAATATCATCACCTTCTCATCGGAGGTCCAGATCGGTCCTTTGTGAAGCAAAGTTGCTACTTAGTCTTGGAGACGGAGGAGAAGCTTGCCGGGTTTCCTCCGCCTTTTTTTATTGAGGAGAAAATGGAAATCTATTTCCCCGCGGTGGCGCAGGTCTCCAGAGATCAGTTTGATCGGACAGACCTTCTCGAGTCCTTTGAGGGAAAAAACTCCCCGTTTCTCCTTTGCGAATCCATATCTTCTGGCCAGACCCTTGATGAAAAACTTCTTTCGAAGATTTTAGAAAACTATGATCAGGTCCTTATCTATTTTCCATCTCCCTCCATGGAGGTCATGCGGGAAAGTCTCTTAATTCAAAAAGGCTGGGAATCTGCACAATTAAACCCCTTTTACCTCGACCCGTATCGCTTGAAATCTTTATAAGAGGAATCCACAATGTCAAAGCTCGATTTCGCAACTCTTCTGATGACAACGATCGAAAAGAATGCGTCCGACTTGCATCTGACGGTTGGCAATCCCCCGATGCTGAGGGTTCACGGTTCCATCCAACCGATCAATGCGGCTGAAAAGCCTCTGACACAAGAACTCCTTCATGCCTCGCTTTATGATGTCCTGACGGAGGAGCAGCGAAAGCGCCTTGAGCGTGATAAGGAGCTCGATTTCGCCCTTGAGCTCAAGAATGTCGGACGGTTTCGTGTGAATATTTTTTACACGCGACGGGGCGAAGGTGCAGCCTTTCGCTACATTCCTGTGAAGTTAAAATCCTTAAGAGAGTTGGGACTTCCCGAGGAGGCCCTCCGGCAGATTTGCGACCGGAAGAAGGGATTAATTCTCGTAACGGGCCCAACCGGCAGCGGAAAGTTGACCAGCCTTGCTGCCATGGTCGATCATATCAACTCCACTCGTCCGGACCACATCATCACCATCGAAGACCCAATCGAATTCATCCATGAACACAAGAAATGCATCGTTAACCAGAGGGAAGTGGGTCCGAATACCCAATCCTTTTCCAATGCCTTGAGGAGCGCCCTGCGTGAAGATCCGGATGTGATTCTTGTGGGTGAGATGAGGGACCTGGAAACCATTTCATTGGCCCTGACGGCTGCGGAAACCGGGCACCTGGTTTTTGGTACCCTCCACACCATGAATGCACCCAAGACGGTTGACCGAGTGATTGATGTCTTCCCTCCGGGACAGCAGCAGCAGATACGGATCATGTTCGCAGAGGCCATTGTGGCCGTTATTTCTCAGGTCCTTCTCAAAAGAAAAGATGGCAATGGCCGGATCGCAGCCCTGGAAATCATGGTTGGAACCACCGCCGTCAGAAATCTGATTCGGGAGGGTAAGACCCACCAACTTCCCTCCATCATTCAAACGTCCCAGAAATTGGGCATGCAACATATGGATCAGGTGCTGAAGAATCTCGCTATGACAGGAAGGGTCGATTTCAAAGAGGCCAAAATGTATGCATCGAACCCGGACCTTTTTGACGAAAGGATCAGCGAGGCTTCCCGTCCCCTGGTTGGGAGCCCCGGAATAAGATGATCATCCTTCAGGAAAAGAGATAGAAGATGGCTGTGCTCGAAATGAACAAATTGCTTGAAAAAATGGTCCAGGCTAAAGGTTCTGATATTTATATCGCCTCCGGCGCACCTCCCCGGATGAATGTCGAGGGAAAGCTCCATGATTTAGCTCCAGAACCTCTTTCACCGGAGGAGACCAAACAGGCCATCCGCCAGATCCTGACCGATGAGCAGTGGGGGATATTCTTAAAAAATCGGGAACTGAATATTGCCTACTCCTTCTCGAAGGTAGCAAGGTTTCGGGTGAATGTCTACCTTCAGAGGGGGACCGTTGCATCGGTCATTCGCCAGATTCGTTTAAAGATCCCCAATTTTCAAGAGCTCGGCCTGCCCCCCTTTCTCGGAGACCTTATCCTTGCTCCCAGGGGATTGATTCTGGTGACGGGTGCTACCGGAACTGGAAAATCGACGACCATGGCGGCCATGATTGACTATCGGGCTTCCCAACTCGATGGTCATATTGTCACCGTTGAAGACCCCATCGAATATGTCTTCCAGCATAGCAAGAGCCTGGTCACTCAACGGGAGGTGGGAATGGATACGCTCTCTTTTAAAGAGGGACTCAAGAATACGCTCCGACAGGCTCCTAACGTCATTCTCATTGGAGAACTCAGGGATGCGGAAACCGTGGAGTTTGCACTCCACTCTGCTGAAACGGGCCATCTGGTACTCTCTACTCTCCATTCCACCAGTGCCACTCAAACCATCGAACGCGTGCTTAATTTTTTCCCCCGGGAATATCACTCACAGGTCCTGATGCAGCTTTCATACAATTTGAGAGTCATCCTCAGCCAGAGACTCATCCCCGGCGAATCGGGGAGACGGGTTCCCATTCTGGAGATCCTCCTCAATACCGCCTTTGTCCAGGAGTTGATACAGAAGGGAGAACTCGGTCAATTGAAGAAGGTCATGGAATCGGGCCGGCAGGAAGGCATGCAGACGTTTGACCTCCACCTGAAGGAACTGGTCGAAGCCGGAGCAATCTCGGAGGACAAGGCATTGATCTATGCCGACAGCCCAAGCGACCTGAGGCTTAAATTGCGCGGCTTTGTATGACCTGTCGAATCAAATTCACCGATAAAAAGATTGCAGGTGAAGTAAACGGGTCGGCCCCACCCACCCCACCCACCCACCCCAACCCATCTACCATTGACTGAAAGGGTACTAAGGGTTACTAATTGTTTTCGTCTTTTGCTTGACATGCAACCCTGTTTTCCGTATATACGAGCGAACCGAAAGAGAGTCTTTATCACTTGAAATACCTGCTTCTATCCAGCCGGAAAGGAAAAATTCTTGTCGGGGCGATCATCGGGGGCCTGGCGTGGGTTTTGATCCTGGGTCTTTACCGTGCAAATCTTCTTGAATCCTACGAGCTCAAAACCTACGATCAACTCTGTCGCCTGAAAGCGTCATGTTCTCCAGCTCCGGAGGAGATTGTTCTGGTTGTCGTTGACCAGGGCAGCCTGAAGGCCGCCCAGGGACAGGGGATCAATTGGCCCTGGCCGAGGCAAATGTATGCTCCGATTTTAGAGTTTTGCGCCTTGTCGGGCGCCCGGGCCGTGGCCTTTGATGTCGTTTTGACAGAACCCTCAGTCTACGGAGTGGAGGATGATAGGCTGCTGGCTGACGCCCTGAAGGGAAACGGCCATGCCTTCCTGCCCATCTCTCTGAGTGGCGAGATTCGCCTCCAACCTTCCTGGGAGAAGAGCCTGCTCGATCGTATCGCCCTGCCTCTGGAAGATCAATCGGGTCAATCCATTTCTCCATACCTCTCCTCGGAGCCACCGATTCAGATTCTGGCGAATAGTTGCTATGGCCTTGGCAACGTATCGATCCCCCCGGCCCCTGACGGTATCTACCGCTGTCTCCCCCCGGTCTTTCCCTACCGCGGTCATTGGATTCCCTCCCTCGGAATGGCCGTATTTAAGCATCTTTCCGGGAATGACCCGTTGATGATGAAGGAGGATGGCCTCCATATGAAGGGAATGCACATCCCCCTGGATGATCAGAGGAATTTCTTGCTCAGTTTTTATGGCAGCACCCGGGACTTTCCCAGGTTCTCCGCGTTCAATGTCATTCAATCCTACCTGGCGCTTCAGGAGGGTCGAAAGCCGATTTACTCCCCCGAGGCCTTCCGGGGTAAAATCGTATTTATAGGGTTGACAGCCGCCGGACTCTTTGATTTGAAACCAACCCCAAAGAGTTCCCTGACGCCTGGCATCGCTGTGCATGCTACGCTGCTTGCGAATCTGCTCCATAGAGATTTTCGAGTGCGGATCTCTCCCTTAAAATCATTGGCTTTGGCTGCCGCGCTGGCAGCTACCGTGGGTATCACGGTGATACTCGTTCCCAGCCTCTGGAAGCTCGGGCTCCTCTCTTTGGCTTACGCAGGGGGTTTGATTCTTTTCATCCTTTTATCTTTCTGGCAGAAGCTCTGGGTGGATGGAATCCTGCTCGCCTCCACAATGACGCTCAGCTTTGCCATGAGCACGGCCTTTAGTTACGCCACGGAGGGACGCCAACGCCGGCAAATCAAGCAAATGTTTTCCCATTACATGTCCGATCTCCTTATTCAGGACCTTCTGAGACATCCGAAGAAACTCTGTCTGGGCGGAGAAAAGCGGGTCCTAACGGTCTTTTTTTCAGACCTTGCTGGCTTTACGACCCTCTCCGAAAAGCTTTCCCCGGAAGAGGTTGTTACCCTTCTCAATCGTTACCTGACGGCCATGACCGACATCATCCTGTCCAGCGGCGGCATCATCGACAAATACGAGGGAGATGCGATCATGGCCTTCTGGGGAGCCCCTCTACCCCAGGAAGATCATGCCGCCCGAGCTTGCCTGGCGGCCTTGGATAATCAATCCCGCCTCGCGGAGCTGCGGCAGGAGTTCACGGGCATGGGCCTGCCTCCGGTCTATGCACGCATCGGTATCAATACGGGAGAGATGATTATCGGCAACCTGGGTTCCATCCAGCGTTTCGACTTCACGGTGATTGGAGATAGCGTTAACTTGGCTTCTCGTCTGGAAGGGGCGGGAAAAGAATATGGAACCTCCATCATCATTAACGAAGAGACTTATCGCCAGGCGCAGAACCGAATCGAAGTCCGGGAGCTTGATCTTCTCCAGGTAAAAGGCAAGGAACTGCCGGTTCGAATTTACGAACTGCTGGGGCGAAAAGGAAATCTCGACGACATGATGGAGCGGAGGCGTGAACTCTTTACCCAGGGGCTCGCCCTGTACCGGAATTGCCAGTGGCCAGAAGCGATTTCCTTCTTTCAGAGGGTTCTGGAGATCGCTCCTGATGATGGCCCGGGGAGGACGTTCCTGAGGAGATGTCAATCTTTTCAGAAGAACCCTCCAGGGTCTGGATGGGATGGCGTCTTACCGGTTGACGAATAAATAGAAGAGCAGAGACGAATGAACCGGGAGAGATCGGTTCTCTAGCTGTCTTTAGTGCTATCGTGGTTGAGGTTTATTGAGAATACCGATCTTGGAAGCAGGAGGTATTCAATAATCTGAAAGGAGGAGGTTCATGAAAAGGAAAGTTGGTTCTTTCTTCTGGGCTTATGCCTCATGACCTCCGTGGCTTTTGCGGCGACGGTCAAAGTCATCACTCAGGAGGCCGTGATCCGGAAAGACAAGCGTTTCTTTGCACCGGCGGTCACCCGTGTCCTTACGGCTCGGCCATCCAGCAGCTGGGACGTGAAGGAGACTGGCTACGGGTGAGTTATCAGGGGAAAGAGGGCTGGGTTCATATCAGTGCGGTCCAGGAGCAAAAAATTCAGCTTTCCCCCCTCGCAGGAGGCCAGGCACAAGAGGCATCTCAAGATGAAGTGGCCCTGGCAGGCAAGGGATTTACTCCAGAAGTGGAAAAGGCCTTCCGCGAAAAGAATCCAAAGATGAGATATGATCTTGTGAACGAGAGTACAATCCTCTAAGGTCAGTGAAGCCACGCTGCAGGCATTCATCCAGTCAGGAAACCTGAAGGAACCAGGAGGTACGCCATGAAGAAAGGGTTCTATTTTGGATTCGTCTTGGGTTCTCATCGTCCTGGGTTTCCTCCTGGGTTGCAATCAGGTCGTCCAAGTAGGGACGATCGGTCAGCCGGGGAATGGGGGCCACCTCCAAGGCAGTAAGGCCTATGACCGATCAGGAAGAATACTACGTGGGCCGGGCTGTGGCTGCTACGATCCTCGGCCAATACCGGCTTTATTCTGGCGAACGACTGACTTCGTATGTGAATGCCATCGGCCAGGGGGTCGCTCTGGCCTCTGATCGCCCCTTCACTTACGGAGGCTATCACTTCGCAGTTTTAGACACCGATGAGGTCAACGCCTTATCTTGTCCGGGGGGGATCATTTTCATTACCAGGGGAATGGTGCAAAAAACGAAGAACGAGGAGGAATTGGCCGCCGTCCTGGCCCACGAAGTGGCCCATGTGAGCCATAAAGACGGGCTATCGTCCATTCAAAAATCCCGCTGGGTGGAGGCGGCATCGATTTTAGGTTCCGAGGCAGCCAGACAAATGGGCGGAGCGAATCTGACCCAATTGGTCTCCCTCTTCGAGGGGTCGGTCAATGATGTGGTGAAAACCCTATTAGTCAAGGGATATAGCCGGCAACAAGAGGAAGCCGCTGACCAAAGTGGCCTGACCTTTCTGCATCGCCTTGGATATGATCCTTATAGTCTCACCGATATTCTGGAAAAGTTAGCCCAGCAGCAAACGAGTGGAGGGGGTCAAGGAATCTTTGCTACGCACCCAGGAATGAACCAGCGCCTGGCCCAATCCAGGTCCACCCTCTCCGGGAATCAATGGCCTCGAACAAACGAGCCGAGAGCGGGATCAGCGTTTCCGGGAGGAAGTTAGACCGATAGTTGCATAAATTATGACGAGTTTAAGACCCGAGTGGTTAAGTCAATTTATTTTAAATACAGCATAAAGCAGATAATGTTCCTGTATCCCATCTCCATCTTTTTGTATGAAAAGTTTACCACGCCTTGCTGAACTTTTCGAATGAAACAAGTTTAATAGGGATTGGAAAATAGGTATCGAAGATGTCGTTCAGCATTTGGTTGATCATCTCCTCGACCTTTTCCGGCGTGGATCTTGCCACCGTGATCTCTTTTTCGACACCCACAGTTCGTGTAAACGCGGTTTTCTCCTTCTTCACCCCTAAATGAATGGCGAGTTGAATCGAGGTCTTGATCTTGGTTCCGAAGAGGGACCCTTTACCCTCAGACCAGAATTTCTTAATGTCGATCATGAGGACAAGTCTGTCTTGAGGTCCTTCAGGGAATCGGGTTTTCCATCCCAATCCGGGATCGGAACGGTCTTAATTCCATAACGGGAGAAAACCTGGAGAGAGAATCTCCGATCGCCTTCTCCAGCGGAAAAGGATCACTCTTGAAATGATTTGAAGCCCCCTCCAAAGGTGTATGGATACCGATATAGAGTGTCTCTTGTCGCTCGTCCTTAAACGGAGCACCGGAAGGGTGGAACCGATCTTTTGTTGAAATCCGGGAAATTCCTTTGAGGGTTGGTATCGAAGATTAAGAGGATAAGTCACACCCCGCCCACAGCCAAGCAACAAAAAACCTATTAAAAAGATCCCTAACCAGCGAAGCGATCTCATGGGAGGCCTCCTGAATTAATTAAATGATCATTTATTTTACCATTTCCTGATGGATGGCGGTAGAACGAAATCGAAAAATCACAAACCTGAGGAAGAAGCAAATAAGGTGGCGATAAAGAATTTTAAACTCTAAAACGCGGATAACTTGCCACTGCACGCGCCCTCCAAGAAATTACGATCTGACAATCAAATCAACTCCCGGATTCGTTCCGTTTGTTAATGGTGGAAGTGTTGCATCGGGGCAAAGTTTTCAAAAACGAGGAGGAAGTTATCTTCTTTTCGCAAAATCCAGCCGACCCAAAAACGGAAGGTAACACCTACAAATGTTGCGGTATTCCAAGACTTAGTCATTGACGATTACTGAGAGGAAGCATGCA
>CAWEAV010000050.1:0-103681 GCA_963806715.1 uncultured delta proteobacterium | reverse complement strand
GAAGTATAGCTACGATGATTTCAAAAAACCTCACAGGTACCGAGAACCATAAGAAAGGGTTCCTTGATGAGAATCCTGCTGCCAAATCATCATTCATTACCCCATGGGACCAGGCATCTGAAACTCATAAACATTGACAACCTTCCCATACCAAACAAGATCAAGTCTCTGATTCTCAATGGCAACGATGGCTCTTACATTTCCAGAAGCGAAGCAGATATGGCCGTTATTACTGTTCTGGTCAATAAAGGGGTGAATGAGGACCAAATAAGAAAGATTTTTCAGAATACAAATTATCGAATTGGAGAGAAATACCGAACTCATAATGCTCCTGATAGATATTTAAACACAGCATAGAGAAAGCGAAGGAGAGATCGAATCTGACTGAAGAGGAAATGATTGACCCATTGTTCATCTCAGGGGCTCTGAATAAATCGGACAAACGCTACTCTCTCAAAATCGTCAAGTTTCAAGAATACACTACCCGAAAATATACCATCAAGGTTTTGGATCAGGAACAGGCCTTCTGTAAATACAATGGACAATGTTATGAGCATATTAGCGATGAATCCTTGAATATGCTCTGTCAAAAGGAGCTTGGTGAACACCGGGATCTATTTACAAAATCCAGTTTGAATGATCTTATCCACTACGCCATTGGGGATACCTTCCTTAATAGCAAAGAGGCCCACCAGGATGAGATCAATTATCTGACTCTCCAAAATGGTCTTTATAAACTCGATGAAGGGAAACTTATTCTCCATACGCCCGAGATCTTTACGACGAACCTTTTCCCGTACGATTATAATCCCGATGCTCAATGCGCAAGGTTTATCCAATTTCTGGACGAGATCTTTTTTGGGGATAAAGAGATCATTGAATTTCTTCACCAGGCCGTTGGATATGCCTTTCATAAGTCGATTCCAACCGCTGCCATATTCTTTTTAATCGGAGGTGGATCTAACGGCAAATCTGTCTTTATCAATACAATCGCCAATCTCGTAGGGAAAAACAATACCAGCAATGTGAGCTTTAACAAGCTATCCAATGAATATTATGTCCTGGACCTCTTTCAAAAAATGATCAACATTTCAGGAGAAACCCCCACTCAGAAAATGACGACCACGGACATAGCCAAACAGGTTGTCGCCGGGGATTGGGTGACCGGGAGGGAACCTTATAAAAAGACGATGAAATTCCGACCTTATGCGAAACACTACCTCGCTATCAACAAATTTCCTCAAATCATTGACAATACTTATGGCATGGACAGGAGGTTGTTCTTTATTCAGTTTCCCAGGACATTCAAGGGGGATGAGATCGATGGAAATCTTGAGAATAAGCTTGCCTTGGAGCTGTCAGGCATTTTCAATTGGGCGATAGAAGGATATCAACAGCTGATAAGGAATGACTTCAACTACCTCAAATCCTTTCGATGACTGTGGCCAAGGAGGAGTTCCGGGATGACCTTGATGGAGCCAGATCCTTTGCGAAATTACTTCTGAATTCTGATGATCCAGTTGACAAGGTAAAGTTCAAGGATGTCTATGAGCGGTATGCTCTTTTTTTGTCAAAAATGGAAATTAGAAGTAGAAAAGAGGTTGGAGTTTAGAAAGATATTGGGTGAGCTTGGATTTAAGATCGAAATTCAACGAAAGATAGCAATCAGCTCTATATCTTCAATGCCAGGCTGATTTCAGATGAAGAAGTGGAATATGAAGAATGACCCTCTTCCCCAAAAGTTTTGGATTGATTGCTAAATAATCCTTCAGTCGGTTTAATGAGATTAAGAGTTAGCTGAGTCAAATTAATCTCAAAAGAAGAATGATATTGGATGCTTAACTCCAAGATTAACAGATTAAAGAGGAATCAGAAACTTTGTCTGAGAAAAAATATATTTTCATTTATATAGAATTGCCTATAAAAGAAAATCCCTAAAAGGTTCTGAGAATCTCGTTAATCTGTTAATCTTTTCTCCAACCTATTATTATCATAAAGCTTTTGAGATTAAAGTGTCATTTTAGAAATTAATCTTAAACTTTTGGGAAAGAGAGGACTCCTTCCGGATGGAACTGGGAGAACTGGTAGGAGTCGTTTTAGAAGGGGTCAAGAGTTCTCTAATTTTGTCTTTCATTTTTCTCGGTTTATGCTCTATTTCTTATCTAACAAGTTCCCAGAATGTATTTTATTGAATTGTAAGCAGTTAAAATTATTGCTGAAATATTGTGGAAAAGAGGTGGTTCTGGATAAATAGTATGATCTGGATTGGGAGGAATGGTTCTTAACTGGGAAGGATTGACATGTACCCAAAATGGTAAGGTAGAGCTCGGTGATTTCTTCCTGAACTCTTGTTTTTCAGTTATTACCCCTCAATCCAACATTTCTAAAAGGAAATCAATGAATCTTTATCCTCAAATTGACACCATTTGACTCCTGCTTTACAGATAAAAAGATAGATTTCTAAATTTGAGTTTTTATCTTGACAAACTGTGCACTTTTTCTATAAAGTCAGGCCCTAATTTCTAACTAATGATATTTTCCCGACAAAACCAAACCCTCCGTGAGAAGGGGACGGGAAAGCGACGGGTCTTTATATAGAATAGATGGCCAAGCTGCCGAAGGATAGCTGTAGGTTCGGCTTTTTTGTTTTGAGTGGCAAAACGTGGAACTCCTCCTTTATGAAACGCTCTATTCTATGAAAAGTTTGAGCAGCTAAAATGACCTACGATGGCCCTCAGTCAGTTGAAAAGCGTGAGAATTCAAGAAAAAACTTGGAAGTTCAACTAATCCTAAACCCTCTTAATACCCCATATTTCATTTTGGGGGGGGTCCGAATATTTCTTTGGGTGGCATTAGGGTGAAGAGAGTCCCACCGGCGCCCTTTGAAAAAAGAGGAGAAGGTTAGATTCTATATAAATAATAAGACCCTTATCCTTGAGGGAGAGGGAAAAGTTGTCTGGACCTCCGATATGCAGGGTGAGGTTGGGATTGATTTTACTCCCTAACTTGCAGAAGAAACGAGAAGGTCCCTTGAAGAGTTTCTCCGGTTAAAGAAAGGATAACTGGTTGAACCATGAAAAGATGAGCGGTTTACCCCCGCTTATTCCTTAGCCTCTATATCATCATTTATATCTATCTGATTTTTCCTGGAATTTTAGGGCCGAGGCAACTTGACCGCTATGGGCTCCCATCGGCACGGATTTTTCCGGTTTTCTGTACTCGCGGCCACGATCTAATTTTGCCGTAGGGTCCCCACCGCCGTCTACGACATTGCCAAGGTGCGCGCCGCCTATGAAAAAACCATCGGGGCTAAAACGGAAAGCATCTCTGGCTGGGTGTGGGGGTACCCTCCTACTTGTTTGCTGATGATACTTCCATTTACGTTCCTGCCTTACTTTGTCTCTTTGGCTTATAGCCACCTTCTCAGTCTATTTCTGGGCGATTTGCCGGATTGCGCCTTCCCCGCAAACTATCTGGCTGACCCTGGCCTTTCCGGGGACCTTTCAAAACTTTATCCACGCCCAGAACGGCTTTCTTTCCCGCTTTTTTTTGGCGGTGGGGCTGTTCTTGGTGGACCGTTTTCCTTTTCTGGGGAGGAACTGTACTTGGCTTCTTGACCTGGACAAAACGAGGTGTCTGGCCGTGGTAACTTCCTGAAATCCGCAAGAGCAAATTTCGATACCAGTGTGAAGATTACGACTGGTAACCTACAATTTCCTAAGATAAAAGAAGGGGCCGCTTTCGACCTTACTGATGTTGCAGGGGGTAGAAAAGTGCTATGGTGAACCTAAATGGGCACGAAACTGGAAACGGTGGATACAGCCAAGGGGATACCTAAGGTGACGCGCCATTCCTTGACCCCTACGATAAGATAAAGTGACAGATCTGGACAACGAATAAATGGAAAGTAATTAGAAGTATAGGATGCCGCCTAACCTAATAACTTTTACCTAATAACTTTTTCCTTGACATTTCCATTCTGAATTAGTATGGTTTTATCAATCCATAGGACCTCAGATTAACCCTCTTAACCCAACCTTAACCTTTTCGAATTGATTATGAAATGGGGTTTTCAGAAGGTGCAAATTATTGGGTCCTTAAAAGGGGTTTATGCTGTTTTACAGACTTTTGTGGTTTAGGATTTCATGCGTATTTTTAAGGAAAAGGCCATTTTATGAATGAGGCAAACATTATAAACAGAGTCGAAGAAAAAAGGGAGAAAATTATAGAACTCCTATCGGCATTGGTAAGAATCCCAAGTCTGACGGGAGAAGAGTTGGAAGCTCAGGAATTTGTGGCCGGTTATCTGAAAAACTTGGGATTGCAGGTTGATCTGTGGGAACCGGACATAAAAGAGTTGTTCGAAAAATATCCCCTTGTGGCCCAGTACCCCTCCCACTGGCGGCACGATCTCATTTTACCGTATCAGGATCTCCCCAGCTACGAGGACTTGATCAAGTCAGGGAAGATAGATGCCTTAAACTACAAGCGCAGGCCGAATGCGGTGGGAACCTGGAGAGGATTGGGGAAGGGCGGGAAGTGTCTTATCCTCAACGGGCACATTGATACGGTAACCGTTGAACCAAAAGATGAATGGACCCATGATCCCTTTGGAGCAGAAATTGAGGATGGCAAAATGTACGGCCGGGGGACTTCCGATATGAAAAGCGGCATCGTTGCGGCCATGGTTGCATTGGAATGTTTGATTGAACTTGGTGTAAACTTACGGGGAGATGTGATATTTGAAAGCGTTGTCAACGAGGAACACGCTGGCAACGGAACCCTTTCCTGCGTAGCCCGGGGAATCACTGCCGATGCAGCCATCATCACGGAGCCGACGAAAAATGCCATCAGGCTTGGGAATGCCGGAGGAATTTACTGGGGGGTTAAACTAAAAGGGAGGTCGAGGCCAACGGGAGCGAGATGGAAGGGGAGAGAACAGGAAGGAATCAGCGCCATCGAAAAACTTCCTCGGGTCATTAACAGTTTGTTGGATATGGAACGAAAACTAAATGGAATGTCCCGGCTTCCCCACTTACCGGATCAGAATTCGTTCTCCCTGGTCATGGGAAGGGTCCATGGCGGCCATTACGATACGGTGACAGCTTCTGAATGTATTTTGAACGGAAGCGCTTATTTTGGCTCTGAAATTGGATCGGTGGCGGATATCATGGAACATGTCAGAAGCGCCATTTCCGAGGCGAACAAGAAAGATCAGTTCCTTTCCGAGGTTCCCTCGGAAGTCTTTTTCCTTCATCATGACGATCCGTCAGAAATAGACGAAAAGGAGCCGATTATTCAAACATTATCGACCGCCGCCGAGAGAGTAACCGGGGAAAGACCTACAGTATATAGGGGGACCGCTGCCTGCGACATGAGGCACCTGATCAATCAGGGGAAAATTCCAACCACGGTGTTCGGCCCAGGATGGGGGAATCAGGCTCACAAGTCGGATGAATTCATCCCCATTGATTCGATGGTCCCATCAGTCAAGGTCCTGGCATTGACCATTTACGATTGGTGTAAGTAGGATGGCCTCCACGATGAGAGCAATAGATTTGCCCTTGGGATTTGAATACCTCGATAAAGAGAAAGGACGTGAGATTTTAAGACAGGATCGGTTTTGCATTTCGGGTAGATCAACGGAAAAGAAGATTAACCTAAAGAAGGAGGTGGATGAAAATAAGGAATTACCAAGAACATATTTTCTTATTTTTACCATTTTGGCAATTTTCTCGTGCCTTCTCGTTCTTATTCCTGGTTCAATTCATGCGGCTGAGATGCTTTGCCCGTGGGTGAATGTGAAGGCGGCGATATGATATGTTTATGGCATGGAAACGGGAGTGTCTGGTCATGGGGTGCATCGGACGGAATATCATGTTGTTTGGATTCCGAAATATCGCCGCCGTATCCTGAATCCTGGTGTGCGGCGCTATTTGAGGAAACTTTTCCCGAAAGTCACGAGGAGTTTGCCGGGATGTGAGATTATTGAGCTGAATATGCAGGTTGACCATATCCATACGTTGATGATAATTCCGCCGAAGTATGGGGTGAGTGGGGTCATTGGGCAGATAAAACAATACACGGCAAGTCGGTTGAGGGAAAAGTTTTCTTGGTTGGAGAAGGTGTATTGGAAGGAGCGGGCGATGTGGTCCCCTGGGTTCTTCGTGTCCACGGTTGGACTCAATGAGAAACAGATTATGGCGTATGTGAAATGGCAAGCGCATCAGGATTCAGGTCAAGCGAAGCTTGAATTATTTTGAAAAGTGCCACGGGGTCTGCCCGTGGATATCTACAAGGAAAAGGCAACAATGAGAATTTCCGTCTCATCCCCCCAACGGTATGATAAGGGTCTCTTTAAGCATGGGAACAAGAATCTTTAACCCCTAACAAAACACATTATACGAGGAGGAAATACTATGAAAAGAAAATTAGTAGTTAGTGTGGTATTGATTATTTTCTTGGGGTGTTTTCTGGTATTTCAGTTGTAGCGCAAGACAAACTTGCCTCATCAATAACAGCTTACATGGGCGTAAGTCCGGAAGATAATGATAAGGTTCGGATTTTATTAAGGCACACACAGGGGTCGAAATAAAACAGACCTTCATGTCTTATGGGGAAATCGGGGCCAAAATGAAGGCTGAAGCCCCTCGTTTTAGTGCAGACATGTGCATTGGCATAGGTACCCCACAAGCTGTGGAGGCTAAAAAAGAGGGATGGTTGATACCTTATGATTCTCCCACATGGAGAGGGGCAAGCAAGTTGTGGAAAGATCCTGATAATTACTATTTTAACTTTGCTCTGGATTCACTTGCTTGGGTTGTCAATAAAAACATGCTTGCCGAAAAGGGTTATACATTGCCTAAGAGTTGGGATGACCTTTTGGATCCCAAGTGGAAAGGTCAAATTGTTATTCCATCTGCAGTAACCTCTGGTAATGGATACAAGATTGTATATGGCGTTATGCAGCTCTACGGGTTCAATAAAGGTAAAGGAGAAAAAGGAGGATGGCAGTTTTTGGAGGCATTAGATAAGCAAGTGCATCACTATACCAGGAGCGGTGCCGCACCCATTGAGTTTGTGTGCAGAGGGGAGTTTATGATGGCCATTGGTGACAATGTCAATGTCCTTGAAAGATTAAAGCAGGGCTATCCCATTGAGCTTATAGGTCCTAAAGAGGGGCAACCAGTGGCGATGCCAGTTATGCCGCCATTCTCAAGGGAACTAAAAACTTGTATACCTGTCAAAAAATCATAGACTTTCTTGGGACCAAGGAGTTCTGTAGACTTCTTCGGTCAATTATGTAAGTGTTGCAACGAAAGACCCCACAATGCCCTTCCTTTATATCAGGGAAAACCCGAATATCCTGAAGGGAAACCTATATATATCCAAAACCTTGATGCTCTGGAATGGGCTGCTGTGAATAGGAAATAGGCTCGTTGAAGAGTGGAAGGCGAAATTCATGATTCAGGGCAGAGAAGCCTAAATGATTAGGAAAAAGAGAGAATCTTTTAGGAATAAAAGCTGCAACGGAGAGGTAGATGGCAGAAGCAAGGAGCATTAAATCACCCAAAAGCCTATATGGCGAGATATAAAGGATTTTTTTGCTGCACATATGACCAACGGCACAGGTGGTTTAATGTTCTTGCTTCTCGCTATCTTTGTGCTCTGGCCCATCATTTCGGTGCTGGTGAAGAGTATATCTGGTCCAAATGGGTTTACTCTAAAGTATTATAAAGATTTCATAACTCATAACTACTATTATCGGTCTTTTTTTAACACCTTGATTCTTGGTATACTGACCACATCAGTGTGTGTCATCGTTGGTTTTTGCATTGCTTATATGACTACCCGAGGACCTTTATGTCTTCGTAAGCCTATAAAGTCGATAACGTTTTTACCCCTGATCGCGACCATCCTATATATTTGCCCTCTCATTAATAATACTCTTTGGAAATAGGGGAATCATCACGAGGGCTCTTCACTTGTCTTGGAACATCTATGGTTTTCCAGGAAGCGTTCTTGCCCAAACACTTGCGTTTCTACCCTTATCCTACATGATGATTGAGAACACCCTCAGTTCTCTCAATCCCAATTTGGAGGATAGTGCTGCCAATTTAGGGGCCTCGGAACAGAAAATCTTAATTAGCATTATTATTCCTTTACTAATTCCCGGCTTTTTGAAGACTGCCTTGATAGTTTTTGTCATGGCTGTAGCGGAGTTTGGTAATGTGGCACTTTTGTGTGGGCGAACCCCATTCCTGGCACCGGATACTTATCTCATGATTACAGGTGAAGCCAACTTCAATATGGCCAGCGTTTTGTCTGTCTTTTTGATTCTCCCCTGTGCTTTTGTTTTCGTTCTGCAAAACTATCTGATTAAAGGGAAAGAATATACTACCATTTTAGGCAAGCCTGTTGCTTCGGAACCCAGACGTATCACTCCGCTCATTTAAATACCGTTTCTTGCAGTCTCTTTTGTCGCCTGCGGTCTCATTTTACTCACCTTTTGCGTAATTGGAGCTGGGGCTTTCACAAAACTTTTGGGTATCAACAATGCGTTGACGCTCAGTCATATCTTGGATTCTCGAAGTACTACATCGCTTGTTAACAGTCTAAGAATTGCCCTTTTTGCTGGTCTGATTGGTGCAATACTTGGTATTTTGCTATCCTATGTGATCGTGCGCGGAAAATTTAGAGGCCGAGATGTTCTTGAGGGATTATCAATAGGGGGATTTACTTTACCTGGTACCGTCATGGGAATCGGTTATTTAATAACTTTTAACAAGCCACCCTTGCTGCTTACAGGGACGATAATAATTCTCATTATTAATTGTATATTCCGTTACCTCGCGGTTGGTGTGGAAGCGGGAATTAGTAAACTCCAACAAGTTAGTATGGAAATCGAAGAAGCATCTTTGAATTTGGGGGCTAACACCGCAACGACCTTCGGGAGAATAGTATTACCTCTCATCTTTCCCGCGTTCATCTATGGGTTTATGTTTGTTTTTATGACTACCATGGTATCCCTAAGTGCTATAATTTTTCTTATCTCTCCAGGATACCGCTTGGCCTCAATAGATATCTTCAATTCGGCAACCTGGGGACATATAGGGTTAGCATGTGCCACAACTCTAAAGCTAATTGTGGTCGTGGGAATTTGTTTAGCAATTGTCCAAATATTAAGCAGGCGGTCAGGATTGGGTCCGGTAAAAAGGAAGGATTAGCATGAGTGATCAGAGAAAATTGATATTGGTCCTAAAGGATATCCATAAGTCTTTTGGTGCGGTTGCAGCGTTAAAGGTGTCTCTGCCGAGATCGGGAGGGAGAGTTCGTCACGTTTGTGGGACCAAGTGGCTGTGGCAAAACCACTTTATTACGAGTTATCTGTGGGTTGACCAAACCGGATTCGGGGGAGGTCATTCTGGAGGGTCAGGTAATTAACGATCGACCTCCTGATAAGAGGGGCACGCAGATGTGCTTTCAAAATTATGCGCTTGTTTCCTCACCTGACTGTAGCGGGGAATATAGCGATATGGCTTGAAGGTTCATAAATGGGAGAAAAAGCGGATCAAAGAGCGTGTGGAGGAACTGCTTCACCTGGTCCAATTAGATGGGTTAGGAGATCGCGCCGTTGAAAAGCTGAGTGGGGGGCAGCAGCAACGCGTAGCTCTTGCTAGGGCTTTAGCTCTGGATCCAAAAGTTCTTCTGCTGGATGAACCCCTGTCTAATTTGGATGCTAATCTTCGGATCCAAATGCGATCGACACTTATTGAGATTCAAAAACGGGTGAACATAACCACGGTTTTTGTTACTCACGATCAGTTTGAGGCGATGAGTATTTCAGATAGGATTTTCGTATTGAACAATGGGATAGTAGAACAAGTTGGGAGTCCTATTGAAATTTACGAAAAGCCAAATAGTCGATTTATTGCTGGTTTTGTTGGCTATGTTAATATATTAGAGGGCGTAGTTAAGACCATTGGGAAAGAGACAGAACCTGCTATTGTCTCGACTGAGTTAGGTAATTTGGAAATTTTGACCAGCGAGAAGAATATTGAGGTAGGGCAGAAAATTTTTCTTGTAATAAGACCTGAAACGATACGTATAGACTCATTTGAAAAAACAATGGAACCAAATGAATTTAGGGGTGTTATAAAAAATGCCATGTATGCAGGTTCTATGGTCAAATATACAGTGGACATTCAAGGCAAGCAGATGGTCGTAGATCAATTCGATCCTATTACTCTAGGAATACATGGGATAGGCGACAAATGTACGGTTATTCTCCCTCAAAAAGTGCATATATTAATGAAGTGACAGTTATGTGAAGTTTGATTTAAAATTCTAAGCTTAATTGCGTTGAGAGTGAAACTCGGAAGCCTGATTCTATAAATGTGGACAGGCTTGCAACCTTGATGCTCTTCGTTTCTAGTTATTTCCTTTTACGATGCTTTCAACTGATTTGGTATTTGAAAATAATTTAAATTATTGATAAATCGGAAGGAAGGTGATTAATATTACGCTGTTGAGCGACGAGGCATGCCGTAAAGTGAATTACTACCCTCAGAAGGCTTGACCTTTGCGGTTTTTTTCTTCACACAGACGCGATTCGTCATGCTTGCTTTCTCACGGTAATCGCCAATCCATTGAACAAATTGCCCCGAGGACTTGTAGGTGCAACCTTCACCGGATCAAGGGTTTCTTGCAGCCCACCCTCATGATCAGTCTCGTCAGACATTGCCGCTGGTTCAGTTTTGGAATTAGATATCTACGACCGTGGCTACTTTTTCCTGATCTCACTGTTTAGGACTCTGATTGGCCCTATCGTTGAATTGTCAGAATCCTTAGGGTTTCATGTATGATATGTCGATTACGGTTTGCAATCGATATGCGGGACAGAACGGAACTCCTCTGAAATCGCGGGTAGAAACGAAAGGTCCATGAAGTATCACTTGAACTTTTCGGTTTTTGAAGGATGATTCAATGTCGCACTGGCCGGTTGCCCGCTCAATTTTTAGGCATCGGGGGGTAATCGATAGAATGTTTCGAATAAGCGTCAATCCGAAGTTGTGATAAAATTGAAAAACATGTGAATTCACGGTGTTGATTCTATTTTGGATTGACGCATGAAGAACAGAGCCGCTGCGCGAATAAGAAAGATTATCCTATGGGGTTTCAATCGGGGACTTCCATTACAAGTTGCCAAAACTTAGCAACCCATGAATTTTAACACCAAATTGAACGGGTATCAATTAAAGAAATGGTGCTGGGCACCAACCTTTGTTTCTACCGCGCAGCGGTTTAGTTCTTCTTCCTGTAATGTTGTTTTTACATTTTTGTTCCACAATGCAACACTTCAACCCGTAATCGTCAATTTCTCCTGTTTGTCTTTCATGGCTTGATCCAATCAAATCAAATTATTTGTTTGACAAATTCGACATCTCTTGATATAGGTATTATTAAAATTGGCTCATCCGATAAAGCCAAACCTACCGTAAGGTGGGGGCAGAAAGCAACGGGTCTTACTAACTCGAAGATAGCCGAGCTGCTGAAGGATGAACCTGCGGTAAGTTCGGCTTTTTTATTTTGAGTGGTAGAGCGTGGAACACCTTCCTTTGTGGAACGTCCCTATTCTATCAAAGATCTGGGGAGTTGAAATGATTTACAATGGGTTTCATTCTATCGATAGGCGGGAGAATCCAAGAAAGAAATTAGAAGCTCAAGTAGTCGTAAATCCTCTTAATACCCCATATCTCATTTGGGGAAGGGTCCAAAATATTTCCTTGGGCGGGATCAGGGTGAAAAATAGAATCCCACCGTCGCCCTTTGAAAAAGAGGAGGAGGTTAGATTCTTTATAAATAGAGATGATTTTGTCCTCAATGGAGAAGGAAAAGTTGTCTGGACCTCCGATATGCAGGGTGAGGTTGGGATCAAATTCACTCAACTTGCGGAAGAAACGAGAAGGTCCCTTGAAGAGTTTCTCCGGGGTGGACATGCGCACAGCAGCCTATATCCTGGGCGTAGGTCGCGTGGCCGAGGCAACGATGACACGGGGAATCTATCTGTAATTCGTAGCCCTGTTTGCAAAGAAGCAAGCAGAGGCTATGTTATGATAGTCTCTCCCACAGGTTGCCAGTGGTACACAATGAGCACCTGGAGAGGAACGGCCTAACGTATCAGAATCTGGGGCAGGGTGAGCCTGGGGAGGAGAACATATGGAGCTATTTAACCTGAACGCCATACTGGAAGGGAAGGAATCACGCCCCGACCAATTGATCGAGGTCTTACAAGACATGCAAGCCCGATTCCACTATCTTCCCGAGGATGGGCTGCGCATCGTCTCTGAAAGGCTGGGCGTACCACCCATAGAGGTGTTTCGGGTGGCAAACTTCTACAAGGCTTTTAGCCTCATTCCTCGTGGCGGACATCTGCTGACGGTTTGCGTGGGAACGGCCTGCCATGTGCGCGGCGCGCGGAGGCTTCTGGATACTGTCGAGGGACAGTTGAACGTCTCTCCAGGCGGGACGACCGCTGACAGAGCGTTCACGCTGGAAAGAGTGAACTGTCTCGGTTGCTGCGCCATAGGTCCAGTGGCGGTGTTAGACGGCACTTACCATGACCACATGACTCCAGGCAAGTTGCGCAAGCTGATCAATGCAACTCGCAAGCGGGATAAGGAGGGAATGGAAGACGATGCATAGAATAGACGTCTCCCCAGAACTGGCTGCATCTCTGAGCAGAGGAATTGCGTCACCAACGGCAGCAATATACCGACTCACGATCACCGTTTGCTCCGGGAGCGGCTGCCAGGCGAGCGGCTGCCTGCCGGTGTGGACCGCCTTGCGCGAAGAACTGGAACGGCAGGGGCTGGCGAGACAAGGTCTGCCTTGCGTACCACCGGCTGTCACGGCTTTTGTGAGCAAGGCCCCTTGGTGGTCATCGAGCCGGGCAATATCTTTTACTGCCATCTCAACCACAGGACGTGCCGAGATCGTCTCGGAAACACTGATCAATGAACCAGGGTGATCGAAAGACTCCTGTACACCGACCCGGTTTCAGGGGAAAAGAGTCATCCATGAGGCCGATATCCCCTTCTACCGTGCTCAGAACCGTGTATTGCTGGGTCAGAACAAGCTGGTTGACCCCCGCAGACATCGAGGATTACATCGCCATCGGCGGCTACACGGCGCTGGCCAAAGTTCTGACTTCGATGAGACCGGAGGAGGTCATTGCCGAGATCAGGGCCTCGGGCCTGCGGGGCCGAGGGGGCGGCGGATTCCCCACTGCTCGCAAGTGGGAGGCCTGCCGCCGTGCTCCGGGAAGCCCAAAATTCGTCATCTGCAACGCCGACGAGGGCGACCCCGGCGCGTACATGAACCGCAGCGTGCTGGAGGGCAACCCCCACTCCGTGCTCGAAGGGATGATCATCGGCGCCTATGCCATCGGCGCCCAGCATGGCTTCATCTACGTCCGCACCGAGTACCCGCTGGCGGTAGAGCACTCGCGGATGGCCGTCGAGCAGGCCCGTGAGTACGGACTGCTGGGCGAAAACATCCTGGGCAGCGGGTTTTCCTTTGACGTCAGAGTGGCCCGTGGAGCCGGTGCGTTCGTCTCCGGCGAATCCACGGCGCTCATGGCCGCCTTGGAAGGAAAGGTCAGCGAACCGCGGCCCAAAGATGTCCACACGGTAGAGCAGGGGTACAAGAATCTGCCCTCCAACCTCAACAACGTGGAGACCTGGGCCAACGTGCCGCTGATCATCAACAATGGCAGCGCCTGGTTTGCGGCCAAGGGCACCGCCGAAGAGCACGGGCACCAAGATCTTCGCCCTGACGGGACAGATCAAGAACACGGGCCTGGTCGAGGTGGAATTGGGCACGCCGCTCAAGGACCATCCTCTACGACATCGGCGGCGGGGCCGTCGATGGCAAAGAGATCAAGGCCGTGCAAATCGGGGGGCCATCGGGCGGCTGTATCCCTGCGGAGCTGTTCGACCTGCCGGTGGATTTCGAGGCCCTGACCGGGGCCGGGGCCATGATGGGCTCAGGCGGCATGGTGGTGATGGACGAAAGCGCCTGCATGGTGGACGTGGCCAGGTATTTCCTGGAGTTCCTGAAGGATGAATCCTGCGGCAAGTGCGTTCCCTGCCGTCTGGGGATTGACCGTATGCTGGAGATCATCACGGACATCACCATGGGGCGCGGGACGGAGAAACAACTGGCCTTGCTGGAGGAGTTGGGGGAGACGGTTGCTCTGGGCTCGTTGTGCGGTCTAGGCAAGAGCGCAGCCAATCCGGTGCTGACCACCCTGCGCTACTTCCGACCGGAATACGAGGCCCACGTCCGAGAACGGCGCTGCCCGGCCGGGGTGTGCCGAGCCCTCATCCACTACACCATTGACCCCGAAAATTGCACGGGGTGTGGAGTTTGCCTGCGGGCCTGCCCTCACGGTGCCATCACCGGTAAGAAGAAGGAGCCGCACGTCATCAACGACGAAATCTGTACCCGGTGCGGCATCTGCAAAGAAGAGTGTAAATTCGACTCGGTCATCGTCACATAGGAGGCAAATATGCCAGAGTACGTTACTCTAACCATAGACGGGGCCCGGATCCGGGTTCCAGAAGACACGAGTGTTCTTGATGCAGCGCTCGATCATGGTATTTGTATACCCCATCTCTGTCACATGCGAGGTGCCCTGGACATCGGGGTCTGCCGCCTGTGCCTGGTGGAGGTGGTGGACGGCAGAAGATCAAGGATCACAACCTCCTGCACCTTGGAGGCCAGGGAAGGAATGGTCATTCGCGCCCACACGGAGAAGATCCTCAAGCTGCGGCGCAACATCGCCGAGCTATTAGTGACAGAAGCCCCCAACTCGCGGGCCATCCAGGATCTGGCGGTGCGGTGTGGCGTGACCGAGGTACGTTACCCCTTTCATCACGCTGATTGCGTCCTGTGTGGCCGCTGCATTCGCGTATGCGGGGAGGTCTGGCAATCCAAAGCCCTGGGATTTGTGGGACGGGGAAAGGACAGGCATGTTGCTCTGCCTTTTAATGAACGGCCCGAGTACTGCAAGAGATGCTGGTCGTGCCGGGAGGTCTGCCCCATGACGATTGTCCCCTGTGACGGGCCGATGAGAAAAGGAGAGGAATACCTTTGTGGAAAGTGCACCTCCCAACTCACCATGATCGAGTACTCGCCCGACTCGTGTGTTTGGTGCCGGTTGGGTGAAGGCTATCAATGTGTTAGATGGCGACCGTAATACTCCAATACCTAAGGAGCAAGGTGGCAAGCTCTAGAAAGGAGAATTCTCAATGAATCTATCGCGACCAAATTCTAATGACATCTCGCAAACTGCTAATCGTTCCCGTAGCGTGGTGCCCTCCTCGGGTCTTTGCAGCCGCTGCATTGATGGCTGCACGGGGAATTGCGAGGTTTTCAAGGCCTCCTATCGTGGTCGGGAGCTGCTTTATCCTAACCCGTTCGGGTTCATTACAGCCGGCGCTGATAAGGACTATCCGGTGGATTATTCCCACCTGAACATCCAGGGGTACGCTCTGGGAACCAAGGGGCTACCGGAAGGGGTGGAGGGCGGCCCGGATAACACTCTCTTCCCCATGGTGGATACAGAAACGGAATTCGGCTACGAAAACAAGGTGCGGATGAGGATACCGGTCTTCACCGGCGCTCTGGGATCCACCGAGATCGCTCGCCGCAACTGGGAACACTTCGCTGCGGGTGCGGCCATCTCGGGTGTCTCCATCGTCTGCGGTGAGAACGTGTGCGGTATTGACCCCAAGGTGGAACTGGACAAGAACAATAAGGTTAAGGAGTCGCCAGACATGCGCCGCCGGGTTGAACAATACCACCGCTGGCACGAGGGCTATGGCGACATCTACGTCCAGTTGAATGTGGAGGACACCCGCTTTGGAGTGGCTGAATACGTCATTGAGAAGCTGGGCGTGGAGACTATTGAACTGAAATGGGGCCAGGGAGCCAAGTGTATCGGCGGCGAGATCAAGGTCGACTCGCTGGAACGGGCCCTGGAATTACAGCGGCGCGGTTACCTTGTTACCCCCGATCCCTCGCTGGAGGCCAACCAGGCCGCCTTCCGCGCCGGGGCATTGAAGCAGTTCGAGCGCCACTCCCGGCTGGGGTTCATTGACCAGGAAGCGTTCATGAAGGAAGTTGAGCGGCTGCGCAAGCTGGGGGCCAAACGGGTGACGCTGAAGACCGGTGCCTATCCCATGCGCGAACTGGCCATGGCCCTCAAGTGGTCCTCGGATGCCAAGATTGACCTGGTGACCATTGACGGCGCCGGCGGGGGGACGGGCATGAGCCCCTGGCGCATGATGGTGGAATGGGGAATGCCGACCTTCTACCTGGAGGCCATGACCTATGAGCTATGCAGCATGCTGGCCGCCAAGGAGGCGGGCCTACGTTCCCGACATCGCCATCGGCGGCGGGTTCTCCACCGAGGACCACATCTTCAAGGTCCTGGCCATGGGTGCCCCTTACGTGAAGGCCGTGTGCATGGGTCGGGCGCTCATGATCCCCGGCATGGTCGGCAAGAACATCGGCATCTGGCTCAGTGAGGTGGCGTCAATCTCCCGGCAACCGTCTCCCAGTTCGGCCACACGGTTGAGGAGATCTTTGTCACCTACGAGGCGCTGCGGGACAAGTACGGCGAGTCGGTCAAGGAGCTGCCCCTGGGAGCCATCGGCTTCTACACCTTTGCCGATAAGCTGAAGGTCGGTCTGCAGCAGCTCATGGCCGGCAGCCGCAACTTCCGGATCTCGACTATCAGTCGCAACGACCTGATGGCCCTCACCGAGGAGGCAGCCAAAGTCTCCGGCATCCCCTACGTGATGGATGCCTACCGGGAGGAAGCCGAGCGGATCATCAACGGGTGATCGCTGCCTTCCACGCCGTATAAGGTATTTTATGTTGCCTAACACTCACTCCAGCGGACGGCCGCCAAACGCGGCGGGTGCGTCTGAGCCTGGATCGTTAGGCTGGTAAGGGTGATGCGAAGAGGTGAACGGTGTTGAAGCCCGGCCAGCTCGGTGACGCTTTTCAGATCTATTGGCAGGACATGGAGAGATGTCGCACGGGCAAGGCTTACTGGTCCCTGCTCCATGTCACCGTTTGTCTCCCTGACATTTGCGCGGTTCTGCAGTCAGCCAATGGTGAAAGCACGGGCCGGCGGTACATCGCGTGGTGCGATCGGTGGCTTGTCCATCCGGCATTGTCTGGAGCGGAGCAGTGGTCCATGCGCTGCAAGGTCCTGCATCAAGGCCGGGCGTCTGTGAGTACGGACACGGACAGACGCTACACGACGTTCGCGTTCGGGCAACCCGACGAGAGCGGAGCTGTTGATCACATGCGCCCCGAGGGCACCAGACTGCACCTCGATGTGGGCGCGCTTGCCGACGAGGCGCAGCAAGGCGTTGGGCGCTGGATTGAGTGGGTGGAAACCAACCGGTCATCGAACGAGGCCTGCAATGTCGAGAAGCAGCATCTCCCGTCTCTCGTTCGAGTGGCCCCAACCGCCATCAGCAAGCCGGCACCGGGCGGAGGCATGCTGATTACGATTGCGAGCAAGACGAACTGAGTGAGCGTGAAAGGGAAAGGGCCTAACAGGCCCGTCGAGCCGCCCGGCTTGAGCGTCGTTTCTACCCGCATGCGTTGGTTTGCCGGCGGCTCACGCGCAAGACGTTATGCTCACTTTCAAATCGTAATCTTCGATCCTTGAGTATGTTTGTCCGTAATGACTTGTAGGTGTTATCTTCAACCCTCATCTTGATACTGCCTTTATTTTTTTCTTCCAAAAGTACAGAGAGGGTTCCGAGTCAATCACAGGCTCCAGAGAAACCCATGTGGAGATTCATCTCCCCTCGGTCTCTCAAGGAAGCGCAGGAAAGAGGACTTTGAAAAATGGAGAAAATTCAGAAGAGCATGTATGCGGAGTAAGTATCGAGGCATGCTCTGGAAGGTTGTTTTTTATCCTCCCTCGGGGAAGAGGGGGATAACGATTGCGAGTTGTTTCTGAACGGCCCATTGGAACCTGTACCAGTGGGAATGGAAAAACCCTTCTTTTCCAGTGACTTCTCCTGTCCCTGAATCATACTCCAGGGCTTCGTAGATCCATCTTTTCTCCGGATCTTCTTCGTATTCCAAATTTTCCTCCGGGTACATGGCCTTGACCATCTCTATTCTCTCATCCATATCCTTTGCCTGAAGTAACTCCTCAAACTCGCCTTTCACATCTTCCCATTTCAAACCAGGATTACGGTATTTTGAAAGCCATCGAAAAATTTCCTCGACTGCACCAAGCGCCCTTTCAACGTTGTTAATTTCCAAATTCAGCCTCTTATCTTCCCATTTCTCTGAGATGGTGTCTGGTTTTTCGAGTACCTCAGCATGTCCGATATCCGGAAGGAAGATTGACCCTACCGAATTCCAGTCGTCTTTGAAACCACTGAAGTTCTGGTGAGACCAGGTATCGGCAAAGGTGTGAAGGGCAACTCCAATGTGATAAGGATCATTGCTGTCGAGGGCATTCGTCAAGACTCTTATGGCATTTCTTGAATTGGGTGTTGTGGACCAGGGGTTCTTTCTCCCGTTTATTGCGGGAACTTTCTCCGGGTCTCCCGGCAGAAAATGAAAGGGTACGAAGAGATATCTCTGAAACATTGGCAGAAAGGATTTGAGTGATTCTGTCTGGGTCATGACAGGCCTGAAAAAGTTCCTCGTCTCCCTGATTCGGACTGCCCATGGGAATCTCTGATATTGCCGGACCTCCCCGAACAGATCCGTATCACCTTCATCCTCGCCCCCGCTTTTTGCAGGTTGATCTTCTTCTGTTGAACCGATGACCTGCCGCTCGTTATTGTCGTCTACATACTGGCTTGCGTAGGCAATAACCTGCGCTTCTGTCTCCCCATTTCCCTTGTCCCGATTAAATCCGCATTTCTCGGCCAGTGCATAAATCAGATAAAAATGAAAGTCAATCTTCATTGGCAGCCTCTTTTTAGAATGAAACGACGAGATACAAGTAAGCCAGAAGGGTAGCCCTGTTTAATATACTTTTTACACGCGGAGAGGAATGAATGTGTTGAAGCTACGTCCAGATGCCGGGAATGGGTTTGCCGCAGTACTTACACTTTCCTTCCTTCAGATTGACTTCTCCAATCATGAATCCCGCCCGCTTAATCACTATTTTTTTGCATTTCGGGCAGAAGGTGTTTTCGCCTTCATGGCCTGGCACGTTTCCGATATAGACATATTCAAGGCCGGCAGATAAAGCCACTGATCGTGCCTTCTCGAGCGTCGAAACGGGTGTTGGAGGAAGGCTCTTCAGCTTATATAAAGGATAGAAACGAGAGAAATGGAGGGGGGTTTCCGGTCCCAACTCTCTCTTGATCCACAGACACATCTCCTTCAGTACGGACAGATCATCATTTTTCGTTGGGATCATGAGGTTCGTGATCTCCAGGTGAACTTTGGACTGTCTGTAAATCTTCAGGGCTTCAAGCACCGGTTGAAGCTCCCCGCTACAAATTTCCCGATAAAAATCGTCTGTAAACCCCTTCAGATCAACATTGGCTGCATCCATCACCTTACAAAGATTTCGGAGAGGATCCGCATTCATAAAACCATTGGAATGGCAAACGTTGAGGAGGCCTGCTTTTTTGACAAGGAGACCAATATCAAACATATATTCATAAAATACGGTTGGTTCCACATAGGTATAGGCCACGGAACGGGCACCCATCTCCTTTGCCTTTTTGACAATGAGCTCCGGGGGAACATCTTCGTTATATAAATCCTCCGGAGAGGCCTGGGAAATCTCCCAGTTCTGACAGAACTTGCACTGGAAATTGCATCCTGCTGTTGCCAATGAAAAGGAAGTGCTGGTCGGAAGGACATGGAAGAAGGGCTTCTTCTCGATGGGATCTAAATGAATGGCGCAGGGGTTCCCATAGACCAGGCTGTAATATTTCCCATCCCGGTTTTCCCGGACCCTGCAAAAACCCCTCTGGCCCTTTGGAACGTGACATCGTTTGGGACAGAGTTCGCACTGGATCTCTCCACCGGCAAGTGAGCTAAAATAGGGAGAAAGTTTTGTCTTGACAAGTCCCTTCCCTGATGCTTGGGCCTGTGATGTCTTTGGAAGAAAAGGAAGAAGCGGGGCTGCACAAAAACTCACCCCGCACAGTTTCAAAAATTCCCGTTTGGTAAGATTGGGGGTTGACGAAATCAGGAAACGATTCCGTGCCTCACTCATGGTTTGATTCCTGTCAGTCCCCACATTTCGTCATTCCTGCTAACGAGTAATGACTGCCTGATCGGCTTTTGTCGGGACGCCGCTGTTGTCCACAGCCCACGCTGTAAGAACAAGCTCACCGGACGTTACGTCCACCTGGACAAAGTTGTATGTTTCTCTGAAAACCAGGCTTTTCGGATTTTCCCTCAGCCGTTCCTGTCCATATAAAGGTGCGCCTCCGCCACCGGAAACGACATAAGTGATCCCATTGATGATCGTCCTTTCGTACGCATGATCGTGGCCGGCGAAGACAAGCTTCACCCCGTTTTCTTCGAACAACGGCTGGAGGTACTTCTGCATCTTCTTCGTGCTGCCATGGAATGCCGAACTGTAAGGCGGATGATGGCCGAAGAACACCTTGAATGGGCGAGAGGTATCGGCGAGGTCCCGTTTGAGGAACTGGTACTGTTCGCCTCCTGGTGCGTAATCCTTGTTTGTATTGACCGTTACGACATGGACCGGGCCCCAGTCAAAACTATAATAATCTTCGTTTTGTGGAGCCCCGGTTCCCTTGAAGTACAACGAGAACAACGGGTTCGTATTGTCGTGGTTACCCCGAATGAGCAGGAACCAGGTTTTTCTAAGGAGCGAATCGGCTGGCTCAAAGAACTGTTTCGTCCAGGCTGACTGTCCTCCGTTACTGGACGACACTGTGTCCCCCATTGTAAGCACGAATACCGGCTGGCAGGTAGCCGCCGCAGCTGAAACAACCCGCGTATGCGCCCTTGGGTCGCTCCTGCTATCGCCGTATACGAGGAAGGTGAAGGCTGCATCGGCGCCCACCGGTGCAGTACGGAAGGTTCGGTCATCGCTCGCAGAGGATGAAAGCGTCACACGGTAATGATAGGTTGTATCAGGCAGCAAATCGATGAGTTGGGCACGGGCAATGCTCCCCGTTTTTGGCTGTTGCGATCCGTTCTCCATGACATATTCGCTGTGGCCCTCCGCCGACACTCCGTACATGCTTGTGGGGCCATAGTCAACCCGGGGGGTCACTTTGTCTCCTGACTTCCATAAAATTGTGGCTGAAGTATTGTTTAGGCCCTGTACATAAGGCGAAATCTCAAAACCGGAATCAGCGCCGATTAGCGCAAACGGAAACACCAGGAAGATCAGGGCAGCGAGAAAGCTAAAAATTAAAGTTTGCCGATTACTTCGAATGATACTCATACCTCTACAGCCTTTTCTCGATCTCCCACTCCCGCAGCTCAAAGTCAACCCTTCGACTCCCGGTCCGAGGACCGGTGGCTTACTGAGGGGTTGACCCTGAACCGGGCTCTTTTATCCGTTCTCAAAGACGGGGCTTGGGTGGCCGAGTGGGTCAACCTCCTCATAATCTATCGTACAAAAATTCTAAACGTTTGAATAGAGCCTGTCAATTCCTCCTGCCTGACTCCTTGTTCCCTGGTTTTGCAAGTATTAGATTAAAACTTTACATGGCGCGGGGTTGGCGGTAGTACCACTGCAATTGGCCTGGGTCACTTTCCTCGTCCGCGTTCTCCTGGATAATCATTTGCTTCCCACGACCGGGAGGCAAAAACTCCTTGAGCTTCCACTGGCCTTCCAGCCGGCCGAAAGTCCAGTACTCCTCGAAAGGGGTCACATACTCCTGCTGGCTCATGATCCGGTCCCCCTCACGGAAAATCCTCTGGGCATGAGCGCTGATTCGTACCATAAATTCATCCCTGGAATTATCCGTGAAGTTCCGCACCAGGACCAACTCAACCTTTCGCACACAGAGATTGCGATATTCAACCTTCATCCCGTCTTTTTGCCATTGATCAAGTTGTGCCTGAAGGTGCTCTGCAATCTCCGGAAAAAGATCGGCAGCAGATATTTGTTTAGGATCTCTAGATTCTCTGGCCAAGTAAACGTTCAGGAACACTTCACGAGCCCTTTCAAGCATCTGGTTCCGGTTCCAGAGCTTGTCGGTCTGAACGAGGAAGTTCAACATGCGTTCAATGCGAGTTGCCTTTTCCTCGGTTTCCTTTTCCAGCCAGGGTCCTGCTTCCCCCTTTTTCTTTGCCACTTCTCCATAGATCCCTTTGATCGTATCGTCGGTCAACATCTCACCTCTTCCTCCCTATTTTCCTATGCTGAAAGTTTGGAGGGAAGTATATATAAAATGCCCTCTTGTGTCAATCGAAATTGAAATCTTGCCTACCCCATTTTCCAATCGGTACCCAGCCCCGGCCAAGGCCGCTATCCGGGTCGGATTATAAAAACTTGGGTGGGCAAATATTGGCTGACAGCGTGCAAAAAGAGCTCTTTTACGAAGGGAGGACGATCTTACTCTTTCACTAAGACTTCCTTTGAAGCAGCCTCACTTTTCCTCTGATCTCATCGAGGTGGCGAATCCCTTTCGCCTCCATATATTTTTCTATGCCTTCGATGATCTCAAACACGACCCAGGGATTTCTAAAAAGGGCCGTGCCCACGCCAACAACGGTCGCGCCTGCCAGAATAAATTCAATCGCGTCCTCCCAGGTCATGACTCCGCCCATTCCGATGATTGGAATCCGGACAGTCCTGTAAACATCCCACACCATTTTGACAGCAACGGGCTTGATGGCCGGACCTGAAAGCCCGCCGATGACATTTCCGAGTTTAGGCCTCATCGTCTGGATGTCGATTGCGATTCCTGCCAAGGTGTTGATCAACGTGATGGCATCGGCCCCGTTCTTTTCAACACTTCTCGCAATCAAGGTAATGTCACTCACATTGGGCGTCAGTTTTGCAATCACAGGAAGCCTCGTAGCCGACTTGACCAACTTAACAATCCGGCCTGCCACCTCAGGATCAGCGCCGAAACTGCATCCGCCCATTTCCACATTTGGACACGAAATATTCACCTCAATGGCGGATATCCCCTTTTCACGGTCGAGGAAGGATGCAATTTTGGGATAATCATCCAAATAGTTCCCTGCAATGCTGACGATCACGGGAACATCATAGTTTCTCAGATAAGGAAGGTCCTGTTCAATAAAGTGTTTTACTCCCTGGCTCTGAATTCCGATCGAATTCAAAATCCCCGACACGCATTCAGCGATTCTCGGGTTAGGGTTTCCCAACCTTTTTTCGAGGGTGATACTTTTTGCGGTGAAAGCGCCCAGAACGCTGAGATCATAGAGCCGGCCGAGTTCTTGTCCATAGCCAGAGGTTCCGGAAGCGGTCACAATCGGATTCTTCATCTGGATGCCACAGAGCGTGACGCTGAGATCAGGTTTCATCATCCGGCACGATATCCTCTATCCTGAAAACGGGACCCTCAGTACAGACCCGTTGTTTTTCAATCTCTCCATTTTTCATGACATTAACGACGCACGAAAGACAGACACCATAACCGCAACCCATCTTTTCTTCAACGGACACTTCGCCTTTGAGGTTGGCTTTTCTGATCATGGGAATGACCGCCTTGAGCATCGGGGAAGGCCCGCAAACATACACATAATCGATCGGTCGCTTTAAAACTTCTTCCACATGTTCACTGGCAAAACCTTTCAACCCGTGCGAACCATCATCCGTGGTAACAATCGTTTCTGCATTGCAACTCTTGAACACATCAACTCCAAAGAGGTGATTTGAAGACCGAAAGCCCAGAAGGGCGATGAGTTTGTTCTTACTCCGGGATAATCGATCAGCCAACCCCCATAGAGGCGCTAACCCGACACCTCCTCCGATGAGAAGACAATTCGTGGGCTGTTCGGGGAGGTGAAATCCTTGACCCAAAGGACCGATCAGATCAACGACATCCCCCGACTTTAAGCCTTTCATCGCTTCAGTTCCCTTCCCGATGATTCGATAAACGATCTCTACGGAGGATTGTTCAGAACTCGTTCTTGCCACGCTGAAGGGCCTGCGAAGGAGAAGATCTTCTCTGTTATTGATCTGCAAATTGATGAACTGGCCGGGTAGGGTCGTCTTGGCAAGTTCATTATCCTCTATGGTGAGAAGATAATGGCCCGTGCAGAGCCGTCTATTTTCGACCACAGAGGCCAGACGGTGGAATCTGAATTTTTTCATCGGTTGCCATCAAGCGGACTATAAGGTAATGACGATATCCCTCATTTCTTCAAAACCTGATGTGCGACCAACAGGCCGCTCAGGACTTGGCCCTCCAGGCCCAGGTAAGGAAAATTCTCTTTCCCAATGAAATAGAGATCTTTTGATAGCTGGGTTGGAATCACTCCGGCTCTCCAATCGAAGGGGCCGATTGTCTCGTAGAGGAAATGGGGATAGGACCATCGACCGACCTGCCTGCCTGCCCATTCAAAGTCGAAGAAATCGAGGTAATTCTCCAAGAATGGAATGATCTGGTTCAAATGGTTCACAACCGATTCTTGAAGGAAAGTCCATGAAGTCCTTTCCCAGCCCTCAAAAGGAATCAGGGTCTGGGCGATCAGTCCTCTTCGCCCTTCGGGAGCCTGCGTCTCATCACCCCTCGGGCTAAGGCCAAGGAAGAGGACATTCCCTCCGCCATACGGTTTTTCAAGATCGACCATCGATACAAGAAAATCCCTCATCCCAACGGGAACGACCTTTTCACGAATCCCAAAAAAACAGGGAAAGAGGAGATAACGGGGCCGAATCCTCATCAGCCATTTGGATATTGTTTGCCTCTCGTTTCCCAGAAGGTCTAAAAAAGAGTGTAGCGGTGAATTCAGGATGAGAAATTTAGTTCGAAAAGCCCTCCGGTCCCCTTCCAGAGTAAGGGTAAATCCCTTTTTCCATTCCTTCTCCACCCGCTCCACCTTTTCAATCTCCTCGACCTCCCCCCCGGAGTGGGAAAAATAGTCGCCTATTCTTTCTTCAAGTTGTCCAGGCCAAGATGGGAAACCCAGTCGCCCCGTTCTTCATGGAGTAAGAGGTAGGCGGCTAAGGAGATTGGAAAGGCATCGGAAAGCAGGCTTCCCCAGGAAATGAGTTGAAATTGGAGAAATTTCTTGAACTCCTCTGAAAAAGAAGAAAGCCCTAGCCTGACCTGTCCTTCAAAAGAAAGGAAAAGGATAGCCACTTCTGGAAAAAGGAACGGCTGTCAATCGGAAAAAAAGGAGAAGCCTCTTCTCCTGCCTGACCTTCAGAAGGGATTGCACGAAGTCTGAGCTCATCATAAAATGTCTCGACTTGCACGAACTCATCTGGGAACTCTCTCCTCCATTCCATTCGAAAAAGCGAGGGGTCATCAAAAAGGTCCACTCTCCCCTTCGGCAGAATGACTTGAAAGGGAACCTTTCCTCTTAATTTGCCATCCTCTTTCCTGGATTGAAAATCGCTTCCCGAGTTTCCGTGTAATAGAGAGGCCCAATTCCTGAGAGATTCTTTGAACGAGGGAAGGTCTCAAACGCTTTTCTGAAAAGGTTGAAAAAGGAGTAAACCGGTATCCGTTCTGCTGGTAGGAAGACTGATATTCCCTCTCTTTGAGGAGAAGGACCGAATGCCCTTTTTTTGCCAACAGGGTGCCGGCGATAAGACCACCCAGACCCGAACCCAATAGGATTACCTCATGGTCGTTGCCTTCTCGGATCATAGGTCCTCAACACGAAATAGTAACAATCCCCCCACCCTCACCCTCGGAGGGGGGAGGGCGGCATGGGGGTGGCTCGATTCAATATTTTCATGCTTCGGGTGCCCTTATAGGGGATGAGGGTTTGGACAGAAAGGAGCCGAATGGGTGGGTCAAATGAACTCGATCGTCTCTCCCTCTTTCTCCGACTTTCCGATCTCGCCGATGACAGAGGCCTTTTCAGCCAAGATTATTTAATCTTGAAAGGATATCGTCAACTTCTTTGGGCCTGACCACAAGAATCATCCCGATCCCGTTATTGAAGGTTCTGAGCATCTCCTCTTCAGGGACATTCCCTCTCTCCTTCAGATAGGAAAAGATGGGCGGAATATCCCATGTCCCCTTGCGAACGATGGCTTTTGAACCCTTTGGAATCACCCGGGGAAGATTTCCCGTGATTCCGCCACCGGTGATATGAGCGATCCCTCCGATCTTGAAATCCCGGATGAGGTTGAGTATCGTTTTGACATAAATCTTTGTGGGTTTGAGGAGTTCTTCGCCCAACACTTCACCGATCTCTTCAACCCGCTTCGTCGAGAGTCCATCTTATGGTGGTCAAGGAGGATCTTACGGACCAAAGAATATCCATTGCTGTGCAGCCCGCTCGAGGCAATCCCGACCAATTTGTCTCCGACGGTGACGCTGGACCCGTCAATGAGCTGAGCATCCTCCACAATCCCAACCACAAACCCGGCAAGATCATACTCCCCTTCTTTATAAAGCCCCGGCATTTCAGCTGTTTCACCACCGATGAGTGAGCATTCGGCCTCCGTGCAGCCCTTTACAATCCCGCTCACCACCTTCGTTGCCCTTTCCGAATCAAGCTGGGATGCTGGCAAAATAGTCGAGGAAGAAGAGAGGCCTGGCTCCAGTGACTACAATATCGTTCACGCACATGGCAACCAGGTCGATCCCCACGGTATCATGACGGTCCATCAGGAAGGCAATCTTCAGTTTGTGCCCACCCCGTCCGTAGAGGAGACCAGAATCGGTTTCTTGTAACGCTCCAGATTAAGGGAGAAACATCCGGCAAAACCACCAATCTTCGTCAACACCTCAGGGCGAAAGGTCGATTCCACCATGGGTTTAATCGTCTGGACAAAGGTATCGGCCTTATCGATGTCAACTCCCGCATCCTTATACAGTGTCTTTTTCACTCTGGCCCCTTTAGTCACTCAAAATTATATCTAAATTAATCGAACCACCATCAAAAGTCAACACGGATGTTGCGCAAACTTTGACTACGCGGACATGGATGACGCCCGAAGGGGTAACGAATTGTTGACAGCCTCTGGTAATCAATGGTTGTTCGATTTCAATGCCCTCTGGTAAAATAGACAAAACTTATGTTATTTTGTATCGTTTTATGAAAATCGAAAATTTGACTATGATCTTCCCGAGATCCCTGATCGCCCAGTACCCTTCTTCCGAGAGAGGGGCCTCCCGCTTGATGGTGGTCCATCGTCATAGCGGAACGATTGAGCACAGGTCTTTTCAGGAGATTTCGCAATGCTTCAGTGCCGGGCGACCTTTTCGTCATCAATAATACCCGTGTTCTTCCAGCTCGGCTCATGGGAAAGAAGGAAACCGGAGGCAAATGCGAAGTTCTTCTCATCCCTCAATGGAATGGGGCCAAGGGAGAGTGGAAGGCCCTGGTGAAAGGGATTAAAGAACAACGGGGGGGGTCTCCGAATCTCACTTCGAGCAAGGTTTTGATGCTGAGGTTAAGGAGATAAGGGAGGGAAAAGCAAGATCCGGTTCTTGGGGCAGGAGAGCGTGATGGATATCCTGCAAAGGATAGGGCATATTCCCCTTCCTCCCTATATCAAACGACCGGACGAACCCCCGGACAGGATGCGTTATCAGACGGTCTTTGCAGAGAAAGACGGATCGATTGCCGCACCGACCGCAGGCCTCCATTTTACGGAAAAGATGGTCCGATCTCTAAAAGAAATGGGAGTAGGCATTGTTCCTATCACGCTCCACACCGGGCCTGGAACCTTTACGCCGGTAAAAACAGAGGAAGTTAAAGACCATTCGATGGAGGCCGAGTGGACCGAGATTTCTCAGGAAACAGCCCAAGAGATCGAACTAACGAAACAAAAGGGAGGAAGGGTCATTGCCGTTGGAACGACCACGACAAGGGCGCTCGAATCCTTTTCCAATCCAGAAGGACGGATCAAGCCAGGAAAGAAATTTTTCTTCTCTCTTTATCCATCCTCCCTATCCCTTCCGGGTTATTGATGGATTGGTTACCAATTTTCATCTGCCGAAATCAACCCTCATCATGCTCGTCTCGGCCTTTGCAGGGACGGACCTTCTGTTGAAGGCCTATCAGGAGGCAGTGGAAGAGAAATACCATTTTTACAGTTACGGTGATGCCATGCTGATCCTGTGGGAATGAACCTGGTGAATAGGGGAATGCCTTACTACTTACGTAAATTCGAAGATTTGAATTTATTCGGATTTAGGATTTGCGCAAGAAGATGGCCTTTCATTTTAAGATTTTTGGAAAAGACCCGATGACCCAGGCAAGATTGGGACGAGTGGAAACCTCTCATGGCTCCTTCTCGACCCCTGCCTTTCTCCCTGTAGGAACCCAGGGAACGGTCAAATCCCTCACCCCTGAAGAGTTGCTCGCGGTGGGTGTGGAAGCCATCTTAGGAAATACTTATCATCTCTATCTCAGGCCAGGTCATGAGACCATCGGGAGATTGGGAGGGCTCCATCCCTTTATTCATTGGGAGAAACCCATCCTCACCGATAGCGGCGGTTATCAGATCTTCAGCCTCGGCGATCTCCGGAAGATCTCCGAGGAAGGAGTGACCTTTCAGTCTCATCTCGATGGCTCTCTTCATTTTCTCAGTCCTGAAAGAGTGATCGAGATTCAAAAAACCCTTGGTTCTGACATTGCCATGGTCTTGGACGAATGTATCCCCTACCCTTCGCCGTATGAATACGTAAAGTCATCGACAAGGCGAACGACCCGTTGGGCGGAGAGGGGGCTCCGGACGAAACAAGAAGAGGACCCCGCCCTCTTTGCCATTGTCCAGGGAGGAATGTATCCGGACCTCCGTGAAGAAAGCGCAAGGAATCTGGCTCAGATGGACTTTCACGGCTTTGCCATCGGGGGACTCAGTGTGGGCGAACCGAAACCGGTTATGATGGAGATTTTGGAGGGGACCCTTCCTCTCCTGCCTGAAAAAGCCCCTCGATACTTGATGGGGGTAGGCACACCCGAGGATATTCTCGATGCCGTGGTGCTCGGGATCGATTTCTTCGATTGCGTTCTTCCGACACGAAATGCCCGAAATGGAACGCTCTTCACCTCTCACGGCAAGCTGTCGATCAAACAGGCCCGATATGCTGAAGATAAGAATCCCATCGACGAACAATGTTCCTGCTATACCTGTCGTCATTATTCCAGGGCTTACCTTCGCCACCTTTACATGGCGAAGGAAATCCTGTCATCGAGGCTGAACACGATCCATAATCTTTTCTATTACATGAATTTCTTAAAGGAGATCAGGGAAGCGATCCAGAGAGGAAAGCTCCTCGATTTTTATAGAAGACACCAAACAGATCCCGCCAGGCAAGAGATGGACGAAACCCTTCCGTGCCATCCAGCCTAATCGAAGGGAAAAAGGAGGAACTATGGAAATTTTAGGAACAGGGTTAGCTTATGCAATGGGACTAGGTGGACCAGGAGGAGGCGGCGGAGGGGGCGCGTCATCATACATGAGTTTCTTGCCCATCGTTCTCATCTTCATTGTCTTCTATTTCCTGCTGATTCGACCCCAGCAGAAACGGGCCAAGGATCAGCGGAGTCTTCTCGCAAACCTGAAAGAGGGAGATCAGGTCTTGACCAGCGGTGGTATCTATGGCCGGATCACCGGGATCAAAGATGACAAAATCACCGTCGAAATCTCTGACAAGGTGAGGGTCAAGGTCAACAGGAGCCACATTGCCGGCGTAGTCAAGGGAGATTCTTGAAAGCAAGCAAGGATTGAAAATTACGAAAGCATCATTTAATATTGTATGTTGCTCCTTGCTCTAAACAACACCGTTTTAGGGCTAAAACTCATGAGGAGGTTACCAATGAAGAAGTATGAAACGATCTTTATTCTGGACCCCGATCTCGAAGATGAGAAGATTCAATCGATGGTCGAAAAGGTCAAAGGGATTATCACCCAAGCCAATGGGGAGATCCTTAAGGTTGAGGATTGGGGAAAACGAAAACTCGCCTACATCGTCAAAAAGAAACCCCGGGGCCATTATTACCTTCTCCATTTTTCAGGGTCCCCTGCCCTCCTCGCTGAATTAGAGCGAAATTTCCGCGTCATGGACGCCGTCATCAAGTTCCAATCGGTTCGATTGGATGAAAAGCAAGACACGACCTCCAAGACCTTCGTGCCCGAAGAACCCCCAGAACCGGAGCCTGCCCCTGTAGAGGAGGCATAGGAGATGGTCTCCCATAATTATGTCCTTCTGACCGGAAAGGTGGCAAAGCCCCCGCTTCGCCGCTATCGTCCGGACGGATCCCCTGTGATTCAATTCCCTCTCGAATTAAATCAGGAGGACGCTCCGCCGGGCGATAAAAAGAGCCGGATCGACATTGTGGCGGTTGGGAAATTGGCTGAATGGGAGCCCGGCCTCTTTCAGTCCGGCCAACGCCTTCTGGTCGAGGGACGTCTCCAGCAGCGGCAATGGAAGACTGCCGAGGGGAGAAATCTCAGTTGTATTGAGGTGATCGCAACCGATTTTCGAAAGATCGAATAGCCAACCCGGATTCCTTTTCCCGTCAGGGACAGGAGGGATTGAAGAGAGAGGAGAAAAGAATGAACAGGCCAGAAAGACCAGGAACCGACAGAAGGAAAAAACCTTTCATCCGACGCAAGGTGTGTCGATTCTGCGCCGATAAGAAAATGGACATCGACTATAAGAACCCGCGAGTCCTCAGATATTTCATCACCGAACGGGGAAAAATCATTCCCCGGAGGATCTCTGGTAACTGCGCAAAACACCAGAGGGAGGTGACAGCGGCGATCAAGAGAGCTCGCAACATTGCGATTCTGCCTTTCACCACGGCAACGTCCTAACCGTCCATCATGATCAGGGTCCATTGCAATGGGCAATGAGGCCATTCAGGAGGTGGTCCATGCAAGTCATCCTATTGGAAGATATCTCTTCTTTGGGCAAGGCGGGAGACCTCGTCAAAGTTTCGGATGGGTTTGGCCGGAACTATCTGATCCCCCAGAAAAAGGCAATCCTTGCCACGGAAAAAAATATCAAAGCCTTGGAACATCAGAAACGCCTGGTCCAACATCGCATGGCAAAGTCGAAAAAGGACGTCCAGCAAATGGCTCAGGAGATCGAGAACCTCTCCTGTACCTTTGCCAAGGCGGTGGGAGAGAGCGGAAAGCTCTTCGGTTCGGTTACCAGCATGGAGATCGAAGCGTACCTCAAGGAAAATGGCCTTGAGGTGGATCGCAAAAAGATCCACTTGGAAGAACCGATCAAGAGCGTGGGCATGTATACGGTCCCGATCAGGCTCCACCCGGAGGTCATCGTCAATCTCAAGGTATGGGTTGTTCAGGAGTAGCAGGAGATGAAGGAGGGAAATGGGTCCTCCCACAAGATGCCTCCACAAAATATTGAGGCGGAGCAATCTGTCATCGGAGGCATTCTCATCGAAAACCAGGCCATCCATAGAGTGATGGAAGTCCTCACCCCGGATGATTTCTATCGAGACGCCCACAAAAAGATCTATAACAGCCTCCTTGACCTCTCCGAAAGGGACGAACCCGCCGATCTCATCACGATCACCCACGAACTCCGAAAGAAAGATCAGCTCGATTCGATCGGAGGGGCCTCCTACGTGGCCTCGCTCATCGATGCGATCCCTACTGCCGCCAATATTGAGTACTATGCCCGAATCGTCAAAGAAAAAGCGGTCCTTCGAAAACTGATCGAAACCTCCACAAACATCGTCACCCAAAGTTATGAGGATCGGCAGGATGTGGATGGCCTTCTCGACGAGGCAGAGCGGGCCATCTTTCAGATCGCTGAAAACAGGGTGAGACCTTCTTTCTATCCCATCCGTGAGATTATCAAGAGTAGTTTCAAGACCCTCGAAAAGCTCTTCGAAAAGAAAGAACTGGTCACGGGCATCCCTTCCGGGTTCAAAGGTCTGGACCTGATGACCGCTGGATTTCAACCCTCTGACCTCATTATTGTTGCCGGAAGGCCAAGCATGGGAAAAACGGCTCTTTGTCTCAATATTGCCCAGTATGCCGCGATTGAGAAGCGAATTACGGTTGCCGTCTTCTCTCTTGAGATGTCGAAAGAGCAGCTCGTTCTCCGGATGCTCTGCTCCGAAGCCCGAGTGGAAGGGACCCGGATTCGGACTGGCTTTTTATCGGAAAGCGACTGGCCCAAACTGACCCTGGCCGCAGGAAATCTCTCCGATGCTCCCATCTTCATCGATGATTCCCCTGCCCTCAGCATTCTCGAACTGCGGGCCAAGGCCAGACGCCTCAAGGGTGAACATGGGTTAGGCATGCTCATCGTCGACTATCTCCAGCTCATGAGAGGAAGAACCATGGTTGAAAGCCGGCAGCAGGAGATCTCTGAAATCTCCCGCTCCCTGAAGGCCCTTGCCAAAGAACTCAATCTCCCGGTGATCGCCGTCTCCCAGTTGAGCCGAAGGTCTGAAACGAGAGAGGATAAGAGGCCTCAAATGTCAGACCTCCGGGAGTCAGGGGCCATCGAGCAGGATGCGGATCTCATCCTCTTCATCTACCGGGATGAAGTCTATAACCGTTCCGAAGACAATCCCAATCGGGGAAAGGCTGAGGTCATTATCGGAAAACAGAGAAATGGCCCAACCGGAAAGATCGATCTGGCTTTCCTGGATAAATTCACCGCCTTTAAGGACCTTTATACGGGACCTTCAGAAGAGCCCTACGAGTAAATTTCAAATGTTAAAATCCAAATGCCACATTTTTTCGAATGCTAAGCTTTGCCATTTGATCTCATTTCAACTTTGATATTTGACATTGATTAAACGGTGTCATGAATCTCCCTAACGTTTTAACCCTGATCCGGGTCCTTTTAATCCCTCTCTTTGTTATCCTGATCATCAATAAACTCTTTTCCTGGGCCATCGTCACGTTTGCGGTTGCAGGAGTCACCGATGCAATTGACGGTCTCATCGCCCGTGTAACCCACCAGCGAACAGAGCTCGGAGCCTATCTCGACCCGATCGCAGACAAGCTCCTTCTCTCATCGGCCTTCATCACCCTTGCCATCATTGAACGTATCCCAAGCTGGCTAACCGTCATTGTCATCACAAGGGATGTTATTATCTTAATCGGATTTCTTATGTTTTTTCTGACCAATCATCGCCCCAAGATGGGCCCAAGCCTTCTCAGTAAGGTCACCACCGTCTTTCAAATCTTGACCGTTCTCCTGTTTCTGCTCAGAGAATATTATCCATTACTGACCCTGCCTTCAAAATTGGCCACCTATGGGGTTGTTCTCTTTACCACTCTTTCTGGATCTCATTATGTCTATGTGGGCGCTCAAATCTTAAGCGAAAAGAAAAACCATTAGCCCAATTCAAACTGGTTAGGAATGATCACTGAAACATTAATATTGGAATGATGGAATGGTGGAATGATGGGATAAAGTGCTGACGTTTTTCTACAATATTCCAGCATTCCAATTGTTCAGTTTTCAAGCAGGCAAGTGGACGGTGAAAATGGTCTAAACATTTAAACGCTTCACTGCTCTGCAAAAGGAGGATACTCTATGTCACTCATTACGGAAATCATAGGAAGAGAGATCATCGACTCGAGAGGAAATCCAACGGTGGAGGTTGATATCTTCCTGGAAAGCGGCTTCATGGGAAGGGCTGCCGTCCCTTCGGGAGCCTCCACCGGAACTCATGAAGCCCTGGAGCTCCGCGACAAGAATCCGAAACGATATCTGGGGAAAGGCGTCCAAAAAGCGGTTCAGAACATAGAACGCATCATCGCACCCAGACTTCTTGGGACGGATGTTCTAAACCAGAAGCGGATCGATGAGGAAATGCTCCGTCTGGATGGGACTTCAAATAAAGGCCGGCTGGGAGCCAATGCCATCTTAGCGGTTTCTCTCGCCTGCACAAAGGCAGCCGCCAATTACCTCGGCATCCCTCTGTACGGTTATTTGGGAGGCCTTTCAGCCGTTGAACTTCCCCTGCCCATGATGAACATTCTCAATGGAGGGGCCCATGCGGATAATAATGTCGATTTACAGGAGTGCATGATCCTTCCTGTGGGCGCCAAAAATTTCAGAGAAGCCCTTCGAATGGGGGTGGAAGTTTTTCAGCACCTCAAAATGGTTCTCAAGGAGAACGGGTACAAGACCTCGGTGGGTGACGAAGGAGGATTTGCTCCTGATCTGAAATCGAATGAGGAAGCCTTCTCTCTGATCATCGATGCAATCCGGAAGGCAGGGTATCGTCCAGGAAAGGACGTGGCCCTTGGAATCGATGCCGCAGCCAGTGAGTTCTATAAGAACGGCTATTATTTCCTCAAGGCTGAAAAGAAGCCAAAGAAGACCTCCTCTGAGATGATCGACTATTACGAAGTCTTGCTGAAAAAGTTCCCCATCCTTTCGATCGAGGATGGCCTTGCAGAAGACGATTGGAAGGGATGGAAAGTCCTGACCGGCCGGCTGGGCAGCAAGATCCAGCTCGTCGGAGATGATCTCTTCGTCACCAACCCGGAACGCCTCGCCAGGGGCATTCGGGAGGGCGTGGCCAATGCCATCCTGATCAAACTGAACCAGATCGGGACCTTAACGGAAACCCTTGACGTCATTGGAATGGCAAAAAGGGCCGGTTATAAGACCGTCATCTCCCATCGCTCCGGTGAGACCGAGGATACGACGATCGCTGACCTCGCGGTAGGGATCAGTGCTGGCCAAATTAAGACGGGCGCCACCTCACGGACAGACCGGGTGGCCAAATATAATCAATTGATCCGAATCGAAGAAGAGCTTGGAAACAGGGCTGTTTATATACCACCCATCAGATAACCGTCAGACTCACTTAAGAAAGCCTCTGTTCCCTCCTATGATATGGGAAGGAACAGAGGCTCCTCTTCGTTTAGCTCTCCTTTTCACACTTGATTTCGTTGACCTTCCATCTTTCTTTCTGTTAATCTGAGCAAAGCGAGAAGATCGTGGCTGTCCTTGATCGTACTGGGAATGTCAAATGGGGTGCTGCCAAAAGGTCGCGACTACCCTTCGTGTATCCCAAGATATGGCTACAGATAATATTAGAATCTCCACCCTCAAAGCATCCCTTCTCATTATGGGGTTGAGCGGGATCATCGCTCAGATCATCCTCTTGAGAGAACTCCTCGTCTCCTTCTACGGTAACGAACTCACTCTCGGAATCATTCTCGCCAACTGGCTGCTCCTTGAGGCTGTCGGTTCATTCGTCATCGGTAAATCGGTCGAAAAGACGGAAAGGAAAATGGAGATCTTTGTTTTGCTTCAGTTGATCTTTTCGGTGGCCTTTCCTGCCGCCCTCTACCTTTCCCGGATCTTTAAAAACATCCTCCTCACAACGTCGGGGGAGGCCGTTGGATTTGGTCCAATCTTCTATTGTTCCTTCCTGGTCCTTCTGCCGGTGGCGATTCCCCACGGCGCCCTTTTTACCTATGGGTGTAAACTCTATTCTCAATACTTCAAAGAAGATGCCGCTTCCATTGGAAAGGTGTACTTCCTTGAAACCACAGGAACGATCCTCGGTGGTCTTGGGATAACCTACCTTCTCATTCCGTATCTGAACTCATTTGAGATTGCCTTCATCCTCTCTCTGATCAATTCCCTCATCTCGGTATTCTTATTATGGCCAGATCGGAAATCCTCGTCCGGCCCCTTCCGGACATGCCTTTGGGGATTCTCTCTTCTCCTTTCTCTCTTTTACGCGACGGGTCTTTTATCAACAGTAACGAAAAAGCTGGATTGGTCCTCGATCAACTCCCAGTGGAAGGGCATGGGAGTCATTCATAACGAAAACTCCGTCTATGGAAATATCACCGTTGCCCGAAGAGGGGAACAATTTACCTTCTTTACGAACGGGATTCCAGCCATCACAACCCCGGTTCCGGATGTGGCCTTCATCGAAGACCTGGTCCATTTCCCGATGCTTCTTCACGAAAGACCGCAATCCATTCTCATCCTCAGTGGCGGCGCTGGAGGAATGATTCATGAGATCTTAAAATACCCTGTCGCCCGAATTGACTACGTGGAGATAGACCCTCTCCTCCTCAAATTAGTCGAACGATTTTCAACCCCTTTGACTCAGTCGGAGCTTTCGAATTCAAAAGTGAAAATTCATTATATGGACGGCCGTTTCTTTATTCTCAGGACTTCGGACCGGTTTGATGTCGTTTTCATTGGGGTCCCTGCCCCGCAGGATTTACAAATAAACCGGTTTTTCTCCTCGGAATTTTTCTCCTTCGCAAACCAGAAGATGAACCCGGATGGCATCCTCGTTCTCTGACTCTTCCAGGCTCATTGACCTATATGAGCAATGAATTGAAGGATTTAAATGCCTGTATCTTCGATACCCTCAAAAGGTTTTCCCCTGGGTAAGAACGATCCCCGGGGATCACCAATCTCTATCTGGCTTCAAACTCAGATAAATTGGTCCATGTGACCGCAGATGAGATGTATAAACGCCTTCAGGCCAGAGAGATCCAGACAAAACTCATCACCCAAAGCTATCTTGAATATCGGCTTCATGACCGATGGCAAAAATGGTTTTCCCAGTCCATGGAGGGAAGAACTGCCCGCATCAATTCCGATTTTCATCCCCTGGGAGTCTTCTTCAGTCTCTCCTATTGGAATGCCCTCTTCTCTCCTTATCTCATAGAAATTTTTCAACGATTTGAAAAATTCGCTTTCAAACTGACCCTCACTATTTTAACCGCTCTTTTCACTCGCTCATGGTCGCTCCTCTTCATCAAAAAACCTCCCGCTTTCGATCCAATCCGATTCCCTATGCCATTTTCACCACAGGACTTACAGGGTTGATCTTCAATCTTGCCATCATCTTTACCTTTCAGACCCTTTATGGATATCTCTACGATCAGATTGGACTTTTGGTCGCCCTTTTCATGATGGGAATTGCTCTGGGAAGCCATCCTCATGACCGAGACGTTTGGATAAATCGAAAGAGATCGCCTTCCTCTTTCTTGGAACAGAGCTGCGGGATCATCCTCTTTTCTCTTCTTCTCCCGTTCGGTTTTCTTCGTTGGCACGTCGCTTCAAGTATCGGCGACTGGGGTTTTGCCGGAGGCCATCTTCTGGGGTCCTCCTTTCTTTCAGGATTTGCTCATGGGCCTTCAGTTTCCCCTGGCCATCAAAATCTATCTCGAGAACCTGCCGATGAAGGGAACCCTGGGCCGGACCGCAGGTCTCATCTATGGGCTGGACCTTCTGGGCGGTTTTCTCGGGGGATTGCTGGGAGGAATCCTTTTCCTCCCCATCCTGGGTCTGAAGGGAACCTGTTTCTTGATGGGGATGATCAAAATGAGCAGCCTTCTCCTTTTCATCGCATTCATGCGGGTCTTTCGAAATCCCTCAGTGTCGGTCCGGTTGGACCTGGGTGGTCTCCCCTCCCAAACCTTGAGAAGCGGGTCATCAGGGGAAGGATAATCGGCAGGTAGTGCTAAAGGAACCGTTTCACGAGCATCCGGCCTACTGCTCATGTCTCAAAGGTTCCGCTCCAGTTTTTCCCAGGGAGATCACCCAAGTCCTCATGATAGGATCTCTGACCATAACCGAGGGATTACGGTCTTTCGATCTTTCCACTTTGACATCCAGGATACGAATGTGATAAAAAGGGGGTAACAGATTTAAGCTTGCAGAAAAATCTAACCCAAAGGAGGAAAAGAGAGATGAAAAAGATGGTTGCAATTTGCGCGATGGTTGTTCTGGTAAGTTTTTTGAGTGTCCAGGCATCGATGGCTGCTGGCATTATGGAAAAGATTGTTGCTGAGAAAAAGTTGCGCGTGGGTGTTGCTCCCTGGAAGAACATGATCATGTGGGACGAAAAATCAAACCGCTACGAGGGCATTATCGCCGATGACCTGCGGAAATTTGAGGAAACAACCGGGCTGAAGGTTGAAATGACCAATACCACATGGGCAGGAATGATCGCGGGCTTACAAACCGGAAAGTGGGATGCCATCATGAATGGTCTTGGAGGCAGCATCCAACGATCGATGGCGGTCGCCTTTACAGACCCATATGGATATTATTGCGAAGCAGCACTCATTCGAAAAGACGATAACACAACCAAATCCTTTACAGACCTTGATAAGCCGGGGGTCAATATTTCCATTACGGCCGGTACGAGCGCCTTCGAACTGTGGAAGAACAAGTTCAAAAATGCCAAATTAATCACATACACCGAGCAGAGCGCAGGGATCATGGATGTTATTCAGGGGCGATCCAAAGCCTTCATGAGCGACCTGCTGATTAATTCATTCCGGGCCAAGGAGCGGCCGGAATTGAAACTCTTTATCCCAGAAAACACGGTCTGGTACTTCGAGGCTCACGCAGTGAGATATTCAGATCTTGATCTTTTGGCCTTCCTCAATAACTATATTAGAAATATGAAGGTTCAGGGTTGGTACCACGAACTTGGTGTGAAGTGGGGGATGCCTCCGGAGTGGCAGACCGGGAAACAGTAGAAAAACGTTTGAAGGGGAAATCCCTGCCTCTCGGTGGGAGGCCCTTTCGAGGGTGGGATAACCCCTTTTCCAGGCCGTTGAATAGTTTTCCCTTAGAAAAGTGAGACGCAAATGACCTACCAATTTCAGTGGGGTGTCCTGAGCGAGTGGGGTTTTTATCTATTTAAGGGCTTATGGTATACTGTCGCCGTCAGTTTCTGGAGTATCATCATTTCTACGGTTCTCGGTCTCGTGCTGGCATCCATGCAACTATCAACAAACAGGACATTAAAGACCGTGGCTCTTGTCTACGTTGATATTTTCCGGACTATCCCTCTTCTCTGTCTCCTCATCTGGATTCACTATGTACTCTCGGTTATTACGGGGATCTCTTTCACACCCGTTCAAAGTGCTATCATTTCGCTCTCGCTCAATGGAGCAGCCTTGGCTTGTGAGGCTTACCGTGGCGGGCTGGAAGCGATCCCCCCTACTCAAAACCAGGCGGCTTATTCGTTAGGATTTTCTGAACTGGCCACGTTCCGACATATCATCCTTCCGCAGGCTTTCTTCTCCACCTTGCCTGCCATTACCAATGTCTACATCACAAACATCAAGAATACTACCATCACCATGATCGTCGCAGTCCCTGAGGTGATGTTCCGGGCCCAAGAAGTCACCGTGCAGGTCTTTCAGACCGTTAGAAATGTATACCGGGGCAGCAATTCTTTACGTGGCTTTTATTGTAGCCTTTTCTTACACGATGCGGATGATTGAGAGGCTCCAAAAATGGCAACCCATTTAATTTCCGACGGGGAAGATCTGATTTAGAAATCTACCCTATGTAGAGGCAAGACCAGGAAAGAGGTCGGGGCGATGTCTATACAAGCCTTTATCAAAGTGGAAAAGATTAGCAAACAATACGGCGATTTGATGGTCCTCAAGGATATCTCTTTTGAAGTGCAAAAAGGGGAAGTTCTTGTCCTCTGTGGACCGAGTGGCTGTGGGAAGAGTACCCTGCTCCGCTGTATTAATGGATTGGAGAGGTTCCAAAAGGGACAGATTTGGGTTAATGGAATGCCGGTTAATGGAGCTACCCATAAGGATCTCATGAAGGTTCGACTCATGTGCGGGATGGTCTTTCAATCCTTCAATTTGTTCCCCCATATGACAGCCATCAAGAACATTACCCTGGCCCCTATCCAGATTCTTCATAAGAGCAAGAAAGAGGCGGAAGAGATTGCCATGGAATTATTAGAGGCAGTGGGTATTCCTGACAAGGCCAATGTCTACCCCTATGCCCTCTCAGGGGGACAACGCCAGAGGTTGGCCATTGCCAGGGCCCTCGCGATGAAGCCCCAACTCATGCTTTTTGATGAACCTACTTCTGCTCTTGATCCGGAGATGAAAGAGGAAGTCCTCAATGTGATTCGGCGACTCCACGAGAAAGATCAAATGACGATGGTCATTGTGACCCATGAGGTCAACTTTGTGAAAAACGTAGCTAACCGTGTCATGATGATTCAGGACATGGAGATTACAGAGACAAACGACCCCAAAACCTTTTTTGAAAATCCCAAAGACGAGCGAACGAGAAAGTTTCTAAGGTCAATTATCAATGTCCAATAAAACGGATTGGTCACCTATCCTTCTCAGCTTGGGTAGACCATTCCAGAATGAGGGAAACCATGAGTCAGATTGAAATAATATACCTTTCACAAACAGACATTTTGGAAATGGGCATCGGAATGGAGGAAGTGATTCGCTTGGTGGAAAGAGGGCTTCCTTGAACATGGCAATGGACAGGTCGAAAACCCGCCCAAACCCGGAATCCACGCCACCCCTGACACATTCATCCATGCCATGCCCGCCTACTTTAAGAACCTGAGGATAGGCGGCATCAAGTGGGTCTCCGGCTATCCGGATAACCGGCAAATCGGCTTCCCCCAGATTATCGGGTTAATCATTTTGAACGATATGAAGACGGGAGCGCCGGTATGCATCATGGATGGTACATGGATCACGGCGGTCCGGACCGCCGCTGTCTCTGCTGTGACTGCAAAGTACTGCGCCCGGAAGGATTCAACCGTTTTAGGGATTGTCGGCGCGGGTGTTCAGGGCCGTCATCACCTCGCTGCTCTCAAAAGTGTATTATCCGGACTCTCAAAGGCAAAAATCTTCGACATCAATCGTGAAGCTGCCATGAGATACCGGGATGAGCTCGCCTCTCAAAACAAAATTGAAATCACAGTCTGTGACAGTGTCGAAAGCGTAGCGAAAGGGTCGGACGTCATCGTAACCGCGACCCAGCGCCTGGCGAACCCTCTGGTAAAGGATGAATGGTTTGAGGCAGGTTGCTTGGGAATGGGGCTTGAAGCCAGCCGCGCCTGGTATGGCAACGCCATTCTAAATGCCGACAAGTTTATCACCGATGACTGGGAGCAAACAAAGCATTTCAAATCCCACGGGGCTTTTCCGGGCGGATTGCCGAGATTATATGCCGAGCTTGGAAGCATTGTGGCCGGCAGTAAGCCTGGCAGGGAAAAGGAGACTGAAAGGATACTGGCCCTCAATATCGGGCTGGCCCTAAACGATGTCATCGTAGCAAACCATATCTATGAAGTCGCGAAAAGAAAAAATACCTATCCGAAGCTTAGACTCCTCTAACTAAGAGAAAGGAAATGATCCATGGCTCAAAAAACAATAATGATTATAGGATTAGGAGATTTAGGAGGATATGTCCTGGAGTTTCTGGCGCGCATCCCGAACATACCGAAGATCGTCACCGCTGACATCAACGAGGAATGGGGGGTTCGTAAGACCAACAGCGCCATCGTGGGGGCCTCCCAGTTTGGACTTTATCCGGACATCGAGTTCATCCATCTCGATGCCTTTAACATTGATCAAACGGCCAATATCCTGCGGCAGGTCCAGCCCACCATCATTTACAACTCGATGACACTTCAATCCTGGTGGGTCATTACCCAACTTCCCCAGGATGCTTACAAAGCCATTGATGAGGCACGTTATGCCCCCTGGTATCCAATGCATTTTGTTCCGACTCATAAATTGATGCAGGCAGTGAAGAAGTCTGGAATAAGTGCCCACGTCGTCAATGCCGCTTTTCCGGATGTCGTCAATCCGGCTCTCGGTAAAATTGGGCTGGCGCCTACTGTGGGAATTGGAAATATTGACAATCTGGTGCCGTCTTTAAGGGTTGCTGCTGCAAGGATGTTCAAGGTCCCCTTGCGGTCCGTCGCAGTCTATATGGTGGCCCCTCATTTTGTAAGCTATTATGCGGGCCGTTTCGGAAAATCGGGCGGGGCGCCTTATTACCTGAAAGTGATGGTCGACGACCAAGACATGACTCCAAAGATGAATAAGGATGAATTTCTTTCCAGCGTGGTCACCTTGGTGAAGAGACCGGGAAGCATCCATGCCCATCCTGTTGTTGCTTCGTCGGTCTGTAAAATTGTACTGGGAATGCTGTATGATACAAAAGAATTAGGCCATGCCCCCGGGCCGAATGGCCTTCCCGGAGGATATCCAATCCGGATGAGCGCCCAGGGAGTAGAGGTCTTTCTTCCCGCCGATCTCACTCTAAAAGAAGCGATCAAAATCAACGATCAGGCCCAGATCTATGAGGGAGTGGAGTCGATTGAAAAAGACGGGACAGTTGTCCTAACTGATAAATCGGCCGCCATTTTCAAAAAACTTCTCGACTTTGATTGCAAAGTTTACACCGTTAAAGACAGCGAGGGTAAAGCGAAAGAACTCGATGACAAATTTAAAAAGTGGGCTGCCAAATTCAAGCCCTGAACGATGCAGCCAATGGAATACTAAGGAGTCCATAATAAGATAGGCATCGTAGATTTGAGGCCTGCCCGCTTGAAACCCTTGGACTGGACTCCGGCTTTCGCCGGAGTGACGACTTTGAGGCCTTATCCCTTTGCGTCATTCCGGCGGAAGCCGGAATCCAGTGGTATAAAAGATGAATTTAATGTCTATACAATTATGGCCAGATTAGTAACTTTTGATGATACGGCTATTTTGCTAAGGAGAAGTACATGAAAACTTATAACATTGCGCTGATTCCTGGGGATGGAATTGGAAAAGAAGTGACCCGGGAAGGGATCAAGGTTTTAAATGCCGTTTCTAAGAAATATGGGATTAATATAGAAACAGAGAATTTTGATTGGGGGTGCGACTACTATTTAAAACACGGAGAGATGGGCCCAGAAAACATCTTGGATATTCTGAAGGGGTTCGATGCCATCTTTCTGGGTTGTATTGGGGATGCCAACAAGGTCCCCGACCATATCTCGCTGACCCTTCTGCTAAGAATCCGGAAGGGGTTTGATCAGTATGTCAACCTTCGGCCCATTAAACTCTATCCGGGAATAGAGACTCCAATTAGAACCGCAAAACCCGAAACGGTCGATCTTGTGGTGGTGAGGGAAAATACCGAAGGCGAATACGCAGGTGCCGGTGGTTTTTTTAAACTGGGGACACCGGATGCCTCTGCTATCCAGACCTCCATTTTTACCCGGAAAGGGTGCGAGCGGGTGATGCGCTATGCGTTCAACCTTGCGCAAAAAAGAAAAAAATTCGGGAACAAACCTCCGGTCGGGATGGTCACCAACTGCTCCAAATCGAATGCCCTCAACTACTCGATGGTCTTCTGGGATTCGGTCTTCAAGGATGTTACCAAGGATTTCCCGGATGTCAAAACCGATGAAGCCTTTATCGATGCCATCACCATGTGGCTGGTCAAGACCCCTGATTATTTTGACGTGATTGTCGCATCCAACCTTTTCGGAGATATCATTACCGACTTGGGCTCCATGCTTCAGGGAGGAATGGGGTTCGCCGCCGGTGGAAATATCAATCCGGAAAAAACCTATCCTTCCATGTTCGAACCCATCCACGGCTCCGCTCCGAAATATGAGGGAAAGGGGGTCGTCAACCCTGTGGCATCCATTGAATCGGTTAGGATGCTGTTGGGCCATTTGGGTGAAGAGGCAGCAGCCCGCGATATCGAAATGGGATTGACGAAAGTTCTCTCTGAGGGAAAATTCAAGACCCGTGACATGGGAGGAAGACATTCGACCTCTGAGATGGGTGATGCCATCAAAAAAGCCGTTTTGGAGATTAAGTGAAGAATGAAGAAGGCACATTTGGAATATGGTTCCTCCAGTTCAGCCGAGTAATCCCATTTAAAGCGACGCCGGTGGTTCCTTTAGAAGGGCGACCACTTCTTGGTAAAGATACTAAACACCGAGATGCTTTGCCTTCTTAACATACCCCTGCAGTAACCCATGGCCTCCACCAAAATATTCATATCTCATGGAACTTCACCGATTCTCCTCGGTCAATTGCAATCCCTATTACTTTCATTGAAAGATCTTAAATATCAACACCTACCGTAATCCCGGAGATTTTTTATTGACAGCACCTTTGGAATTATTTATAACACTCGAAAGAGGCGGAAAGTATTGATTATTCGGTTCGTTCATCGGGTCATCCTTAGAAAGCCATGAGCATTACAATTATTCCTCTTGGACTTTTGAAGACATTTGTTAAAGGCTCCGAGCGTCTCGTAGTAGAAGGGAAGGAAGGGAAGAGTCTGGAGGTGGTCTGCAAAGAAATTGGTCTGCCCGCTCATTTAGACACCGTTTTCATCATTAATCAAGAAATAAGAGAACAAGGATTATCTGTTGCAGCCCGATGACGAGGTAAAGGTGTTAGCCCTCATTTCTGGGGGATAAGAACCGGGTTAGTGAGTCAGAAAAGGAGGAAAAGAATATGCCATATGGTTATTTAGGAAAGATCCTGAGGGTCGACCTTAGCAATCATAGAACTCGGATAGAAGAGAATGACGAAATATTCTACCGGACCTATTTCGGAGGAAGCCTTCTTGCCCTCCGTTACATACTCAGTGAGCGCCCACCCAAGGTGGAACCCTTCGACCCCTCCAATCTGCTGGTCTTTGCCTCCAGCCCTCTGGTGGGATCTGGGGTTCCCGGTGCCAGCCGATTCACGGTAGCTGCCTTTTCACCACTTACAGGGGTATTCGGTGAGGCAGAGGCTGGAGGGTGGTGGTCTCCGGAACTGAAAAGGGCTGGTTATGATGCAGTTTTAGTGGAAGGAAAATCCGAGAAGCCTGTTTATCTATGGGTCAGCGATGAAAAGGTTGAAATCCGTAATGCAATTCATCTTTGGGGAAAGACAACCGGAGAAGCTCAAGAAATCATTCGCAAGGAGATGAAAGACCCTCCAGGCGAAAATCGCTTTGATTGGTCCGGCAGGAGAAAATTTGGTCCGGTATGCTTGTATTGTTAATAATCTCAGGCATACCAATGGACGTTCGGGGATGGGAGCAGTGATGGGGTCCAAGAACCTCAAGGCCATTGCCGTTCGGGGCAGCAAGGCCGTCCCCATCAAGGACCCGGAGGCATTGAAAAGGCTGAATAAATGGTATGCCGAAAACTTCATGGACCATCCCATTGAACGATGCCTGCATGAAGGTGGAACGATTGGTTGGGACGTGACCGAACTGGACGAATTAGGTATTCTTCCCACCCGAAACTTCCGCGAGGGGAGCTTTGATCATGCGAATGATATCTGTGGGGAAACTTTCCATAAGACCCTATATCTAACGGCGGATAGTTGTCATGGATGCCCGGTGCGATGTAAGCGGGTAGCCCATTCCCAGGGTCCATATAACGTCGATCCAACCTATGGAGGACCCGAGTACGAAACAGTAGGTGCCCTTGGCTCCCTCTGCGGGGTGTCAAACCTTGAGGCCGTATGCAAGGGACATGAACTCTGCAACAAATACACATTAGATACCATCTCGACAGGTGTTACGATTGCTTTTGCGATGGAGTGTTTCGAAAATGAAATGTTGACGCTGAAGGATACGGATGGCATTGAGCTGCGTTTTGGAAATGACCAGGCCATGATCCAGATGATTGAAAAGATAACCAAGAGGGAGGGAATTGGCGATCTTTTGGCAGAGGGTTGCATGCGCGCTGCCCAGAAGATCGGGGGGGAGCGGAAAGATTTGCCATGCAGGTGAAGGGCCAAGAAGCAGCCATGCATGAGCCCCGCGGCAAGGGAATCGTAGCGCTGGCTTATGCTCTCAATTCCTCGGGTGCCAATCACTGTGAGTGCCCGCATGATTACGCCTTTAGGGAGGGAGGAATTGGCGTTCCAGACATGATTCCCCTCGGTATTCTTAAGCCGGTCCACCCGTACAATATGACCCCGGAGAAGGTGCGTCAATTTACCTACGGCCAGATGACCTGGAACGTATGCAACACCCTTGGCATGTGCATTTTTACCGCTGGTCCTTATAAACTTCTCAAGATGAAACAACTGGCCGAAGCGGTGCAGGCTGCCACTGGCTGGGATACCAGCTTATTTGAGATCATGAAGATAGGGGAACGGACCATTACCCTCAAGCGCGCCGCCGCTGTCAGGGCGGGGATTTCCCGAAAGGATGATTGGCTGCCCGATCGCTTCTTCCAGCCTCTCGAAAACGGCCTTCTTAAAGGAAGGGCACTGGATCGGAAAGAATTTGAAAGGGCACTGGACCTCTATTACGATATGATGGGCTGGGATAGAAAGACAACGGTTCCCACTCCTGGGAAACTGGTGGAATTAGGTCTTGGGTGGGTGAACAACTTGCTGGGGCAAGAGTAGCTGGAATGATGGAACGGAAACAATGTTGACCAAGATTTACAGGGTTCAAGCGACCCAAGGTCGTTCATTTTCTTTGGGATTGCATCATAACAGATCTTTCTGGGAGGGAATTAAGGATGGGTTTTGAATTGGATGAGCAGTATAAAATGATTGGAGATGTGGCTACCCAATTTGCAAAGGCAGAGATAGCTCCGAGAGCAAAAGAAATTGATAGGAAGGGAGAGTTCCCTTTAGATCTTATTAAAAAGATGGCAGGAATTGGTCTTTTGGGGATTCCCGTTTCTCCAGAATATGGGGGCAGTGGAGCAGGAGAATTAGGTTATGTTGTGGTATTAGAAAAACTTGCGGCGTTTTGTGCGGGAACTGCTTTAGCCGTTCAGGTCAACGGTTTAGCAGAGGCGCCTCTGGAGTTTTTCGGGAGCGAAGAGCAGAAGGGGAAATATCTTGTCCCTTTGGCAAGGGGGGAGAAGCTTGGGGGACTCTCTCTCACGGAATCCCATGCGGGTTCCGATGTCTTATCCATCCGTTGCCGGGCTCATCGCGAAGGGAGTGACTATGTGATCAACGGAACGAAATCCTGGGCTTCTAACCTGGGGGCTGAGATTGGTATCGTCCTCCTTTACACCAATTTTGCCATGAAGGGAAAGGGGATGTCCACCGTGATTGTGGAGAATGGTACTCCAGGGTTCAGGATCGGTAAGAAGGAAGAAAAAGTGGGGCTTCGAGGGAACCATACAGGGGATCTCATATTTGAAGACTGCAGGATTCCTGGTTCACAGCTTTTGGGTAAAGAAGGCGATGGACTCAAAATTGCTTTACGAGGGGTAACCCGGGGAAGGCTGGGGATTGGGGCCATCGGCCTTGGAATTTCAACCGCAGCCCTTGACGCATCAAAAGAGTATGCAAAGTGTCGCGTAGCCTTTGGTCGGTCGATTGGCCACTATCAGGCTATTCAATTGATGATCGCTGATATGGCGACAGAAATCGAAGCATCGCGGTTACTCCTCTATCGAGGCGCTTCCATGCTCGACCGAGGAGAGAGATGCCTTCGAGAGACCTCGATGGCTAAAATATTTGCAACCGAATCTGCATTGCGTATTACCGACAAAGCTAATGAGATCCATGGGGCTTGTGGATGTTCCGAAGACTATGCGGTGGAGCGATATATTAGAGATGCAAGGGCCCTCCTCCTGCTGGCTGGATCCAACGAAATTCAGAGACTCAGGATTGCAGCCGAGGAATTAAAATTAGAATAAAGACGCCGGATATGGAGAGAATATGGCCAATCGAGCGGAACAGATTAAAAGAGAGAAGGAAACCTGGAGGAAAAAACACCTCGAAAAGTCTAAACCTAAACCGGTGAAGACCGATTCCGGGATCGACGTAGCCGTCCTCTATACTCCTGACGATATCGAGGGTCTCGATTATTTGAAAGAGATTGGCTTTCCGGGAGAATATCCATTTACTCGTGGAGTTCAACCGACGATGTATCGAGAGCGCATCTGGACCATGCGGCAGTACTCCGGGTTTGCGACGGCGGAAGAGACAAATCGAAGGTTTAGATATCTCTTAGGGCAGGGCCAGACAGGGTTGAGCATCGCTTTCGATCTTCCGACGCAGATTGGGTATGATTCGGACCACGAATTAGCCCGTGGGGAAGTGGGTCAAGTGGGCGTAGCGGTTGACACTCTGGCCGACATGGAGACGATCTTCGAAGGTCTGCCCCTCGATCGACTTAGCACTTCGATGACGATTAACGCGCCCGCTGCCATTCTTCTGGCCATGTATATTGCCACTGCTGAAAAGCAAGGAGTCTCTTTAGAGAAGCTTCAGGGAACAATCCAAAATGATGTCTTGAAGGAGTATACGGTTCGAGGTACCTATATTTTTCCAATAAAACCTTCTCTGAGGCTGGTTACTGATATTTTTGCTTATTGTTCCAGATATGTCCCCCGTTGGAATACCATCAACATAGCAAGTTATCACATGAGGGAGGCGGGATGTGATACTGCTCAGGAAATTGCTTTTTCTTTTTCGAATGCGATTACTTATGTGGAGGCCGGCCTTCAGGCTGGTCTCCAGGTCGATGAGTTCGCTCCAAGGATCTCTTGGATCTTCAACTGTTACAACAATCTGTTCGAAGAGGTAGGTAAATTCAGGGCTGCGCGAAGGTTGTGGGCAAAGATCATGAAGGAGAGGTTTGGGGCAAAGGATCCCAGGTCGTGGATGTTTCGAACTCACATTCAAACCGGTGGGTCCACTCTAACGGCGCAGCAGCCTCTCATTAATATTGCTCGTACCACGTACCAGACTTTGGCGGCAGTCCTGGGAGGCATGCAATCTATTGCAGTCTCCTCTTATGACGAAGGACTGTGTATCCCTACTGAAGAATCTGCCAGGATGTCTTTAAGAATCCAGCAACTTCTTGCCTATGAGTCTGGGGTTACAGATACGGTCGATCCGCTTGCGGGGTCCTATTATGTGGAGTACCTCACCAATGAGATTGAAAAGAAGGCGGTCGAATACATTCGACAGATCGACGAGATGGGCGGAGCTCCGGCAGCCATTGAATCCGGATTTATTCAGAAGAAGATACAGGAGGGCGCTTATCGTCACCAAATAGAGATCGAGACAGGAGAGAAAGTTCTGATCGGTGTGAACAAATTCAGGATGGACGAGCCTGTCTCCATGAAACTTCACAGGGTTGATCCCCAGGTGGAAAGATTTCAGTTAGAAAAACTTGCAAAGGTTAAGTCGCGCAGGAATAACGAAGAGGTTAAACATATCCTTAAGAGAATGAAAGAGGCTGCCGAGGGAGATGTCAATTTGATGTTTTTGATCCTGGAAGCCGTTAAGGCGTATGCAACCCTTGGCGAGATCTGCGATGCGCTGAAAGAGGTTTTCGGTGAATACAAACCCGCTAATCATATTTGAAGACTCTTAATTTCTTAACTCTTTTAAGACACCCCTTCGGGCTTATTAGAGAGGACCCAAATTGATGAAGACCTCTGAGGCATGGCAGTCCAAGGTTTTATCTGAGAAAACGATCATGCGAGGGAACGAGGCCGTGGGAGAGGGAGCCATAAGAGGAGGTTGCCGGTATTTCTTCGGATATCCGATAACCCCTCAGAACGAACTGTTTGAATACATGGCTAAGAGACTCCCTGAGATAGGAGGTGTTTTTTTACAGAGTGAAAGCGAGCTCTCAGGAATTAACATGCTCTTTGGGGCAGCCGCGGGAGGGGCTCGAGGACTGACCTCGTCATCGGGACCGGGGTTCACTCTGATGGGAGAGGGTCTAACCACCTTGGCAGCAGCTGAGCTTCCAGCCGTGGTAGTTTGCGTGACTCGTTCTGGGCCGGGCCTGGGAAGAATAGCCTCTGCCCAGTCCGATTATCGACTTGCTACACGGGGAGGAGGCCACGGAGATTACCAGTGCCTGGTCTTGGGTCCAGGGAGTGCCCAGGAGCTTTATGAGTTAACCTACAAGGCCTTTGAACTGGCGGACATCTATCGGAACCCGGTGATCATTCTCTCTGATGCCATCCTGGGTCAGATGATGGAGCCAGTGGATCTGGAACGTCTTCCATGCATTGAACCACCCAAAAAGGAATGGGCTGTATGGGGAAAGGGGGAGAACTCAAGAAAGGTCATCAAGATCGCTCCCTATACGGACGATGAGCTCATCGAATTGAACAGGCATCTCAAAGAAAAATACATGAAGGTGCAAGGAAAAAGAACAACGTCATGAGTCCCTGTGGATTGACGATGCCTTGGTCGTCTTGGTTGCCTTCGGCAGTACCTCACGGATTGCCCTGGATGCGCTAACCAAGGCCCGACAGGAAGGGCTCCGTGTAGGAATGCTCAGACCAATCTCTCTTTGGCCATTTCCCGAGATGGCCCTCAAGAGTCTCCTCCCAAAGATCAATCGATTCCTCGTCGTGGAGGCTAATAACGGACAAATGGTGGAGGACGTGCAGCTCGCCGTATGCGGTCAGGCTGAGGTCATCCACTATGGGGTAGGAGGTGGGCACATCTTCAGCCCAGATGAGATCTATGATGAGATTGTCCGGGTATACAAGAAATAAGATGGTAACGATTCGGAATTTAAAGATGGAGAATGGGTTTCTATTTCATGAATCGCATTTTTGAATCCGATGAAAAGTGGGTAGACCTATGAATCGTTTTGAGACAACGAAGAAGGTTTTCAAAAACCCGCCGCCATGACGGATGTCTCCTTTCCGTATTGTCCAGGTTGTTCTCATGGCCTCATTCATCGGCTTGTAGCAGAGGTGATGGATGAGTTGGATATCACGAAAAGGGCTATCGGCATCACCTCTGCGGGATGCTCGGTTCGGAACTGGCGTCAATTCGACTGTGATATGGTCATGGCCCTTCACGGTCGGGGTCCGGCAGTGGCTACAGGGTTAAAGAGGGTCCGTCCAGAAGCTATTGTTTTTACGTATCAGGGTGATGGGGATTTAGCAGCGATAGGGACTGGCGAGATTGTCCATGCCGCATCCCGTTGTGAACGCATCACGGTGATCTATGTGAATAATGGGGTTTTTGGCGCGACAGGGGGACAACAGGCCCCTACGACCCTGATTGGACAAAAGACGACGAGTTACCCGGGGGGTCGGGATCCGAGCTTCAGTGGTTATCCATTGAAGATGGCTGAGATACTTTCCCTTGTTTCACCGAGAGTCCCACATTGTCAGGACTTCCATTCATGATGCGAAGCATATTATGGCCACAAAAAGGGAAATTCGAAAGGCATTTCAGATCCAGATCAATGGCCAAGGAATCGGTATCGTTGAGATCTTGGCCGCATGCCCAACCCAATGGAAACTGGATCCAGTGAGCAGTATGGAGAGAATTGTTGAAGAGGTGATTCCTTATTTTCCCTTGGGAACCTTTTCTTCAGTGGAAAAGGAGGGCTAATCGGTGCTGGAAGAGATACTCATTGCAGGTTCAGGAGGACAGGGAGTCATGCTGATGGGACAGCTTCTTGCCTATGGGGCTGTCTTATGAAAGGTTAGAGGTTACCTTTTTTCCCTCCTATGGACCAGAGATGCGAGGGGGGACAGCGAATTGTACAGTGGTGATCTCCGACCAAAAGATCGGGTCCCCGGTCCGGAACATGTTCACTGCTTTAATGGCCATGAACCAAGCCTCCTTGAAGAAGTTTGAAGATCGGGTAAAGCCTGGAGGCCTTGTCGCATACAATGAAACCATCGTTGAAAGGCTACCGGCGAGAGAAGGGGTTAGATTCCTTGCGATCCCAGCCAATCGCTTTGCATCTGAGCTTGGAAATCCTCAAATGGCAAACATGGTAGCCGTTGGTGCCCTTGCGGGTACCCTGGGAATTATCTCTCCTGCTTCTCTGTCTAAAGGCCTGACAAGAGTTATCCCAATCCATCGCCATCACTTAATCCCTGTCAATGAAAAAGCCCTCAGAAAAGGTTTGGAGTTCGTTGATCAAATGAGAAAAGTGGAAGGTGGTGAGACTCCATACGATTGAGTGTATTGAGACTTTTGTCGTAACAGTTGTCAAGTGAATAGGGAGGAGAAATCCGGAGAATGGCAATAAGGATTAAGAGCCCGGAAGAGTTGAAGAGTCTCCGAAATCAATTCAGAGCTGAAACGGATCTTCTCAGGGCCTGCGTCTATGTCTGTACCAGCGATCGATGCGTTGCCAATAAACCCTTTAAAGTCAGCGCTGCTTTGCAAAATACTATCCGTAAGCACGGGTTGGCTAAGGAGGTCAAGGTCATTGAATCGGGTTGTATGGGGCCCTGCGCATGGGGACCTTTAGCCGTGGTCTCTCCTGATCAGGTGCTATACGTTAGGATAAAGCCGAAAGATGCTAAAGAGATCGTTGAAGAACATCTCCTTAAAGGTCAAATCGTTGAAAGATTAGCTTATAAGAAAGCAGGGGAACATGAGAGGGTTTCCAAATTAGAAGAGATCGATTTCTTCCGTAATCAAAAAAGGAAGGTCTTACGAAATTGTGGACTGATCGATCCGATGCAGATTGAAGATTATATTGCCCATGATGGATACCAAGCGCTAGCCAAAGCCTTGGCCGAGATGAGACCTCACGAGGTGGTCGATGTGCTCACCCAATCAGGCCTTCGAGACCGAAATGGAGAAGGACCCCCTATAGGGCCAAAATGGAATCATATTAGAAAAGGGGGAGAAAAATTTCTTTACTGTAATGCCGACGAGATTGATCCTAACGATTCTACGGGCCCAAGCATCCTCGAAGGTGACCCGCATGCACTGATTGAAGGGATGGCCATTGGAGGTTATGCCATAGGTGTTTCCCGAGGCTACGTATACTTCCGCAAAGAATCATCGCTGGCTATGGAGCGGTTTGAGCGAGCAATCGATCAAGCGAGAGCTCATGGAATTCTTGGGAAAAACATACTGGGAACAGGTTTTGAATTTGACCTGGAAATCCGAAAAGGATCCGAAGTATCGAGCTATAGAAATGCGGAGGGACTGGACCCATCATCTCCAAATAAATTCAATGAGCCTCGAACAAGTCCTTCCTTTTTTTCTGACAGAGACTTGAGGGAAAAGGCCTTCCTTCACAACGTCGAGACGTATGCCAATATTCCACTCATCATTCTTGAAGGCGCTGACAGGTATTCCTCCGCGGGGACGGAAAAAAGCAAAGGGACGAAGATCTTCCTCCTTGCTGGTTCGGTGAACAATGGAGGGCTCATTGAGGTTCCTTTTGGTATATCGCTGGGAGAGATCATATATGATATCGGAGGGGGGATCATAAGGAATAAGAAATTCAAGGCTGCTCAATTCGGCGGGTCCTTGAGTGGGTTCATCTCCAAAGAAGGCCTCAACATGAAAGTAGATTATGAATCCTTCCAGCGGATAGATTCGACGCTGGATCCTGGAAGGCTGATCATCATGGACGAGGACACCTGCATGGTTGATAAGGCGAGAGACTCTCTTAGCCTTTTGCAGAATGAGTTCTGCAGAAAAGAAGGGATGGATTGTCCAAAAGAGATTCAGGAAATGTTCAATATCGTCTCGGGGATCTGTGAGGGCAAAGGAAAGGAGGAGGATCTTGGGGAGCTTGAATCAATGGGGAGAAAGGTTAAGGACTCTGTATCTTGCGGATGGGTTAAAACGGCGCTAAACCCAGTTCTGTCATCGATCAAGTCTTTTCGGGATGAGTTTGATTCCCATATTCGCGAGAAATATTGTCCTGCCGGTGTTTGCACTAACCTTGTGAGGGTTCCGTGCCAGAATGCCTGCCCAGCTGGAGTGGATGTTCCCGGGTATGTGGGCCTCATCAGTGAGAGACGCTATGGGGAGGCTCTGCGTCTGCACCGGGAGCGAAATCCTTTTGCAACAGTCTGCGCAAGGGTATGCTTCCATACCTGTGAAGAAAAATGCCGGAGGACCAGGCTGGACGAGCCAATTTCGATCCGAGGATTGAAGCGATTCATGGCCGATCAGGAGACGACTCCTGAAATTCCTGAGATCCGGGAAGACCGGGAGAGAGCCAAACGCAAGGTCGCTATTATCGGTGCAGGCCCTGCGGGACTTTCCTGTGCCTATTTTCTGGCTCGTCTGGGCTATCGCCCGAAAGTCTTCGAGGCCGAGGCGCAACCAGGCGGCATGCTCGTCCAAACGATTCCTCCCTATCGGTTGCCCAGAAAACTCCTCATGCGGGAGATTAAGATGATTGAACGGATGGGTGTTAAGATCAAGACCGGTGCGAGGCTGGGCAAGGACTTCACCCTCCAAGGGTTAACGAGATGAAGGTTATGAGGCTGTCTTTATTGGAATCGGGGCAATGCGAGGGAAACGTCTGGGCATACCCGGTGAAGAATCTTAAGGGAGTTACAGAAGCCATCGAGTTTTTACGTGAATATCATCTCCGGGGCTCTGTACCAGTCGGACGAAAGATCGTGGTTATCGGTGGTGGAAATGCAGCAGTCGACGCTGCTCGTACGGCGGTTCGCCTTGGCGCTAAATCCGTTTCTATTCTCTACCGCCGAACAAGAGATGAGATGCCGGCCTACGCAGAGGAGATCGAGGAGGCAGAAAAGGAAGGCGTTGCCTTCAAGATTCTTGTCGCACCTGTTGAGATCGTCCGTAAGAATGGGCACGTCAAGGGGGTGACGTGTACTCCCATGGCCTTAGGGGAATTCGATCAATCAGGACGCCGCCGTCCAATAGCGAGTGGAAAGAGAGATTTTGTCGTGGAGGCGGATCAGGTCATTACAGCCATCGGGCAAGCGATCGATCCTCAGGGCATTGCTGGAGAATCTTCATCTTAAGAAGAGGGGAACTTTATTGAGGCAGACCCTGTGACCGGGCAGACATCAGTGAAATGGATTTTTGCAGGAGGCGATGCCGTCACTGGCCCAGCCTCCGTGGCCTGGGCGGTTGGATGCGGAGAAAGGGCAGCCGTTGGAATCGATGAATATCTCATGGGAGAAAGTGACGCTTTCTGGAGAGAAGAAAAGGGGTGACCTTTACCTTTGATCCCGAGTTCGGTCTCTTGGATGACCAACGGGCCAAGATAGAGACGATTCCTGTGGTTGACCGAAAAGGTAATTTCAAAGAAATTGAATTGTCGTGGCCTGAAGACGTAGCTCTGTGTGAGGCCAAACGGTGCCTTCGCTGTGATTACAAGATAACCATCACGATGGACCAACAAAAATGCAAAGGTTGTTTGCTTTGTGTTCAGGCATGTCCAAAGAAACTATTTTCTGTTTCAAATGAGTTGAATGGGCTTGGATATTTTCCAGTTAAAGTAGAGGACCAAGAATTTATGGGTGTATTGGATGTCTTTCATGTGCCATTGTATGCCCCGACTCTGTATTTGAGATCAGCAGGGGAAAAAAGATCAATGATTCTCATTCAAAAACATAGAATCACCATATCAGGCTTCAACTGATGGGGCCAGGGCATCATCGATAAGTTTCTTTCCACTCGCAGCATCTTTGCCCTGAACTTTGGTTCTTTCAACTGGTTATGACAAATTTGAGCTATCACGGCGAACAACCTCCCGCCCGATTCAACATGGCCCGCTATTGCCTGAGCAGGGCAGCGGCAATCACTCCGGACAAAGTAGCACTGATCGTGGTCGCGGATGCGGAGTCTCCTGAGACGTCGGCGGAACGGTGGACTTATGGGCAACTGGACGATGCCGTGCGGCGGGTGGCGGCAGGCTTGCTCAGCTATGGATTGACGCCCGGCGCACGCATTATGATCCGCATGGGCAATACCAGCGATTATGCCCTCGTGTTCTTTGGAGCCGTTGCGGCAGGATTCGTACCGCTACCCTCTTCTGCGCAACTGACCGAGCGGGAGGCGAAAGTTTTATTAGCGGATTCCGGAGCGAGTCTGTTGGCCGTCTCGGATGAATTGGCCATTGCGCCGGTGCCAGGAGTAAGGATTTTAGGAACTGCTGATATCGCCGGACTGAAGGCTACTCCCAATACGATGGATTACAAGGATACGGCCGCTGACGATCCGGCTTTTTTGATTTACACCTCCGGCACTACCGGCACTCCTAAGGGCGTGCTTCATGCCCAGCGCTCTGCTTGGGGGCGGCGGCCTATGTACCAGGGCTGGTATGGGGGGATGGGTCCGGGCGATACCATCCTGCATACCGGAGCCTTTAACTGGACCTATACCCTTGGGGTTGGACTGACGGACCCTTGGGCCAATGGCGCTACCGCAGTGCTATACAACGGTCCACGAGATGTCTCCGTCTGGCCAAGGCTGATCAACCGCTTTAGGGCGACGCTCTTTGCCACGGTACCTGGGACTTTACCGGCAGATGCTGAAATACTGCGATCTGGATGCCTACGACCTGTCTATCCTGCGCCATGGACTGACGGCAGGCGAAGCCCTGAGCCCTACCCTGTTGTGCGCCTGGCGCGAGGCCGTGGGAACGGAACTCTACGAAGCGCTGGGGATGAGTGAGTGTTCCACCTACATCTCCTCCGCGCCCTCGGTGCCGGTACGCCCCGGCAGTCCGGGGAAACCCCAGTCTGGTCGCTGCGTGGTGGCACTGGCCATCGACGGCGGCGAGGAACCGTTACGGGCTGGGGAAATCGGTTTATTAGCCGTGCACCGCAGTGATCCAGGCCTGATGCTGGGTTATTGGAACCGCCCTGAGGAGGAAACCCTGGTCTATCGGGGAGACTGGTTCGTCGGGGGCGATCTGGCCAGCTTCGACGCAGACGGTTACATGACCTATCACGGTCGTAACGACGACCTGATGAACGCCATGGGCTACCGGGTCTCGCCCTTGGAAGTGGAACAGTGCCTCAGCGAATATCCGGCTGTGGCGGAAGTGGCGGTAACCGAACTCGCCGTACGGGAGGATGTAAAAGTCATCGCAGCGTTTGTGGTGCCCAAAGACCCGGACGATACGGATGCCGCGCCGCTCCTGGCTTTTGCCCATGAACGGCTGGCGGCCTATAAGTGCCCGCGAGAAGTGATATTCACCAACGCTCTGCCGCGTACTGCCAACGGTAAGATTTTACGCCGTAAACTCTCCCGGCTGGTGCAGCAGCCCGGCCCGGGTGCAGCAGGTCCTGGCGCTTAAAGGAGGGATCTTATGGGCATTACACAGGAACTGGTCGGGTACTGCAGCGCCATAGAGTTTCATCGCCTTCCAGAGGAAGCCATAGATCGTGTTAAATATTTCTTTCTTGACTTCATCGGTGTGGCCTGCCGGGGTTCTCGGGAAGATTCTTCTCAGACCATGTACCGATTTGTGAAGGGACTAAGTAAAGGCCATAGGAATGGAGTGATCATTGGGACAAAAGAAAGGGCTCCCTGTCTCTATGCCGCACTGGCCAATGGGACTTCATCGCATTCCATCGAGATGGATGACGTTAATAACGAAGCCTCCCTTCATCCAGGCGTCGTCGTTTTTCCTGCTGCCTTGGCTACAAGTGAGATGCTCGGGGGGACAGGTAGGAATTTTATTACGGCAGTGGTTTTGGGTTATGAAGTCATGATCCGTTTAGGGAGAGCCCTGGAACCTGACAACAGTTATAAGCGAGGGTTTCATCCGACAGGGACGTGTGGAACTTTTGGATCGAGTATGGCTGCTTCAAAACTCATGGGTTTGAACAAGGAGAAGATGGTGAGTGCCATGGGGATCGCCGGCAGTCAAGCCTCAGGCTCCATGGAGTATTTGGCCCAGGGAGCATGGACAAAACGTTTCCATGCTGGATGGGCTGCGCATAGCGGGATGATCGCAGCCCAATTGGCACGAGAGGGATTTCAGGGTCCAGTTTCGATCATAGAAGGCAGGGATGGTTTTCTACATGCCTATTCCGATGGAGCAGATCCAAGCAAGGTCTTGGAAGGAATTGGTTCTGAGTTCAAAATCCTTCGCACCTCCGTGAAACCTCATGCCTGCTGCCGTTACATGCAGCCTCCGATCGATGGTGTGTTGAAAATCGTAACGGATAATGACCTTCGACCTGATCAGGTGGAGAAGATTAGGTTGGGCCTCTTACGGGCGGGCGCCCATCTCATTGCTGATCCGATAGAGAAAAAATATCATCCTCAATCAATCGTAGATGCCCAGTTCAGCATGCCCTTTGGAGCAGCGGTGGCAGTTCTCCACCGGAAAGCAGGGTTGGAAGAGTTTCAGCTCGCTCAGATCAGATCAGAAGAGGTGGGGCGAATGATGAGACGGGTTGAATGTGTTGTGGACCCGGATCTGGATAGGACGTTTCCTAAACAGTGGTGTGCCACTGCTGAAATCATGACGAAAGATGGACGAAGATATTTCACAAAGATTGAATATCCCAAGGGCGATCCTGAGAATCCTCTTTCTTGGGAAGAAATGATCGAGAGATTTCAGATGATGACTCAGCGATTCTTAACGAAAGAGCGGCGTTTAAAAATTGTAGCTCAAGTAAGAAAATTTGAGGAGAATAGGGACATTCAGAAGTGGTCTCCTCTTCTTTTACGAAATCGATAGGGACTGATTGTCAAAGGAGTCTCGGTTTTAGGTCTCATGACTGAAGAAATCCTCGGAGGAAATAAATATTTCATGGAAATTTCACTGAGATTGTTGGAGTGAGAGATCACATTTTCAAGAGGAGATTTTGAGCCACAATAAGGCATAGCACCACTAGGATGGACGATGTCTCAGAAGATCCAGGGCGATGTCTTTCACTTCTATTGGATAGTTTGCCACTGGGATATTTGCATTCTTGAAGGCCTCGATCTTGGACTGAAAGGTCCCTTTCCCTTGGGAAATGATGGCGCCAGCATGCCCCATCTTCTGCCCCGGAGGAGAGGATTTACCTGCAAGATAGGCAATGACCGGTTTTGAACATTCTTCTTTTATGTATTCCGCCGTCCTCTCTTCATCTGTTCCGCCGATCTCTCCGACCATCACAATCAAATTTGTATCTGGATCCTCATCAAATAAGGGCAGGATGTCGATGAAATCAGTCCCCTTAATATAGTCTCCACCGAGCCCCACTACGGTAGATTGACCTAAGCCCGCCCTGAGTCAATTCATATGCAATTTCGTAAGTTAAGGAGCCACTTCGTGTGACAATTGCCTATCGGCCCCTTTTTGAATATATGCCCAGCCATAATGCCCAATTTAGTCTCTCCAGGTGTAATAAGGCCAGGCGTGTTAGGTCCTATCAACCATGTCTTTTCCTCTTTCAGCCTTTGTTTGATATCCATCATTTCATGAATAGGTACTCCGTCGGTGATACAAACTACCACCTCGATCCCAGCATCGATCGCCTCTAGATACTTGCAGAGGCTATTTTGGGTGGGACAAAAATGATCGAAGCATTTGCCTCGTTGGATAATTTTGCTTCTAAAACTGTATCGAAATATCTCGATCCCTTCGAAATCCTGGCCATCCTTTCCCGGGGACGACACCCGCAACGATGTTTGTCCCATCCTGCTTCATTCGGCGGGCATGAAAGGACCCTTGACGGCCAGTGATTCCTTGAACGATCAACCGGGTATTCTTATCAACTAGAATGCTCATGGGGTGCCCCAAATCAACGGCTTTTCTTACGGTATCGTAAAGGTTTGTACATTTCAAAGCCATGTTCTCTCATAGTCCTCCGGCCTTCCTCAACATTTGTCCCCTCAAGGCGGATAACGAGCGGCAGTGATAACCCTCCCATGCGCTGCCATGCCGCTATGAAAACTATTTGCGACCTCATCCATTCGGGTTACTCCGCCAAACATATTCACCAATATCACCTTTACACCATCCAAATGAGATACGGTCTTCAAGGCCACTTCCATGCTCTCGGGATTGATTCCTCCGCTGACATCACAAAAGCATGCAGGCTTCCCCCCCATTGAATTAACCAAGTCCATTGTGGCCATTGTCATCCCCGCTCCAGCACAAATCAACCCAATGTCTCCACCCAGTATAGACGAACTCTACTCGATGATTCCTTAGGTAGATCTCTTTGGTCTCTGCGAACTCTTTTTTCAATTCCAGTAACTCTGGGTGTTTAAAAAGGCCATTGTCATCGACGTTCAACCGGGCATCGACAGCAATTAACTGACCTTGATCGGACTCCACTAAAGGATTAATCTCTGTCAACATTGCATCATGATGAAGGAAAACCTGATATAACTTCCTTGCGATATCAATAAACTGAAGGCGAGAATGAGGTAGGTAAACCGAGGGACCTCATGATATTCAAAATCTCGTAGGATGGAATACCATAACGAGGATTGATTTTATATTGCCCTAGGCTCGAGGGATTGTTCTGAGTGATGGCTCTCAATGTCCATTCCTCCTTGAGAGCTCATCAATAGAATGGGTTGGCAAAAGGTGGGATCGATTGTGACGCCTACAGTAATATTCTTTTCTTATATCGATAACTTCTTCTAAAAGGACCTTCGTAACTTTGAGCCATGGATATTCATTCCTAATAGTCGTTGAATGTCTGGATAGCCATCTCCATCGGATCTTACAATTTTCACGCCCCCTGCTTTGCCTCGCCCACCAAGAGGAACCTGGGATTTTAACACTGCACCGTTCCCTCTTGAAATACTAGAGAAATTATCTCTAATTTCTTCTTCCGCAGAAGAAACGATACCCTCTGGGACAGGTATCCCATATTTTTTGAAAATTTCCTTGGCCTGATATTCATAGAGGATCACAAGTTTTCCTTTCCAGTGGATTCTGGTTCTTAGTTCAACAATAATACTGGAAAAGTCCATGAACAAACCCACAATTTTCTGACTGAATTGAGGTATCAGATCCTCATTTGGCTTTTTCTGTCGAATCAGCAATGTGACTCCACCTTTCCCAGCAGTATCCAGATAAGAAAACCCACTCCCATCTTCACGTCTTCCACTGCTGAGAACATCGAGTCCCAGCTTCTTGAGTTCAGATTCCGAATGGTCGACGTCATCCACCACAAAACCGAGGTGATAGACCCCTTCTCCTTTCTTCTCTAAAAAATCTTTATACAGGCTCTTCCCTTCGCCTGGCTGGATCAATTGAATCTGTATGGGGCCGATCTGAGCCACTTTGATTTTTAAATTATGGAAACCAACTTCATCCGGGACGTCGATCTTGACATATTCTTTTAGAGGCGGATAGTCTTCAAAAGGGCCAATACCTATTGAAGTGTAGAATTTGATTGCCTCATCAATATCTCTTACGGCAATGGAAATGTGATGAAGATTCGAAAAAGGCGATTTCTTCTCTCGACTACCCTCGTCCATATCCCTCCTCCTTTTGGGGCTTATAAAATACAAAAAATCGTTCGCTGCCCTTTCTTTTCATTCTCATTCACCTTCATGGCTATGATAGTGTAATAGGTTTGGCCTCTTTTCAGGATGCTGCCAGCTATCTCACCCGTAACACACATCATTTTCTTCTTTCCTCACCGAATGGCATCCATCTTCGATGGCAATCGCGAAATCCGGGCACATAAGAACACAGAGTCCACACCCTTTACAGAGAGTCATATTCTCCTCCCTGGGCAGGCGATATCCCTTTGCATTCAACTTCGCCGAGGATTGAATGGCTTTGGTTGGGCAGACCTCTACACAGATCAAACAGCCCTTGCAGTATCTTTCATCGATCCATAATTTATTCATCCTGGTCTTTCCTCTCTTCGTTTGCAAAGGAGTCGATAATCTTTTGAAAAGATTCCAGCCACTCAGGTTGCTCGATATCGAGAAATTCCCCGATCGGGATCCGGTTGTCTCCTTTCTCTATCTTCTCTATCTTGATGGTCTTTGCTTTATAGGATCGCAGCATCTCCACAGCGGACTTCTTTTCATGGATTGGACATTGGGTGAGGATCTCGATAAAAGCGGTCCCCTTCTTACGGATCCCCTTCTTGAGGGACTGAATCGTTTGATGTGGGTGAGCCGTTGTCCACCGGGACACATAACTTGCCCCCGCTGCTATAGCCATCTTACAGAGATCGAAGGCGCTTTCCACATTCCCATACGGGGTGGTCGTTGTATATTCTCCTCTCTGGGTGGTGGGAGCAACCTGTCCCCCAGTCATACCATAAAGCCCATTGTTCAGGCAAAGAACCGTCATATTCAAATTTCTTCTACAGGCATGGATAAAATGATTCCCCCCGATGGCTCCAGCATCTCCATCGCCCGTAAAGAGGATAACTTTTAACTCGGGATTGGCTAAAAGAGCCCCTGTGGCCACAGCAGGCGCTCTTCCATGAAGGGTCCATGCTGAATCAAAGTTGAGATAGTGTGTCGTGAGGCGACTCGAACAGCCAATGCCAGAGATAAAAAGAAATCTCTCTTTGGCAATTTGATCCTCTTGGATAATCTGATCGACCGCATGCAAGGTATAGTTGAGAACCTGACCTGCTCCACAACCTGGGCAGAGAATGGTAGGCAAACGATCGCCACAAGGCCCAGACGCTTTCAAATACTTTAACATCGGGTGCTTCATTTTCCTAGCTCCTCGTAAATTCTCGAAAGGATAAGGTCAGGGGAATGGAGGACACCCAAACTCGGAATGGGGACAAACCGCTTCGCCTTATCCCTCAAGGCTTCCCGGATGGGATGGATCATCATTCCGAGATTCATCTCCGGGACAAAGATCGTGTCCACTCCATGGATCAACGTCCTCAACCGTTCCTCAGGGAATGGCCAAAGCGTCATCAGCCGCAGGTAACCCACAGGGATACCTTTTTCCTCCCGGGCCTCTATTACGGCTTCCAGGGCTGTCCGGCAGGGTGTTCCGTAGCAGATGACTAAGTGTTCTATATCGTCCATGAACCGGGTATCGATCCGGGTGATCTTCTCCACGTTGTGTTCGATCTTTCTCCATTTCCGGTCGATGCACTGGTAATTGAGTTCAGGGCTGTACTGGGTAACATGGCCGTCAGGTTGGTGAATCAGGCCAACCAGATTGACATTATAACCTTCTCCCCAGTTTGCCATCGCCGGCACCTCAGCTCCTCCAAAGGGCAGGTACTCCTCTGGTTGAATCCCCAATTCTTGAGGCTTTTTGCGATTTACAATGGAAATTTCATCCCCATGGGGGATGACCAGCTTCTCCCTCATATGTCCAACGGTTTCATCGGCCAGAACAATCACCGGGGTTCGCCACTCCTCAGCATAGTTGAAGGCCAGGATTGTAAAGTCGAACATCTCCTGGACAGAGGCAGGGGAGAGGGCAATGATGGCACCTTCGCCATGGTGACCCCATCTTGCCTGCATGACGTCCTCCTGTGCAGCAGTAACATAGCCCTGGCCAGGTCCCGGGCGCTGAACATCGACGATGACAAAAGGCGTCTCTGAGATAATCCCAAATGAGATAGCCTCTTGCATCAGTGAAAATCCCGGGCTTGAGGTGGCTGTTAAGGCCTTGGCACCTGCCCAGGAAGCTCCGATCAGGAGACAGGCCGATGAAATCTCATCCTCCATCTGAATAAATCTGCCCCCTACCTGAGGGTATCTCCGGGCCGCAGCTTCCATCACTTCAGTGGCAGGAGTAATAGGATACCCTGCGTAGACCCTACTGCCTGCCATGATTGCGCCCTCAATGCAGGCTTCATTTCCTTGAAGATAGTAATGACCAGGCCTGAGTATATGGGAGTTTGACATGTCAACCCCTTCTTAGTTGGTATCGATGATTGACATAATCCCTTCCGCTTTTAAAGGCTGACAGGTTCATTGTCAAGGTCATCGAAGGAACACAATCCGCGATCGCCCTTTCGAATGAAGTATAGGAAATCCAATCTATCTGCGTGCTCAAAGCGCCCAAAGCAGCTAAATTCTGAAACTTCACCCCCCCGATCTTCTGGGCAATTTCTGAGGTGGGCACTTCTATAAGGATCAATTCTTCCTGATGAGGGATAGATCTGATTGCTTCCGGGTCAAAGATCAATATTCCTCTTCTCTTCAGGTCAGTGATATAGGCATCTAAAGCCACTTGGGAAAGGGCGATAAATATATCCGCCTTACGGACACGGGGGTAATAGATCTCACCATCGGAAATAACCACCTCTGATCGACATACTCCCCCCCTGGACTCAGGCCCATAAGACTGGGTATTTACAGAGTTCTTTCCCTCATACATGGAGATGGCCGTGCCCAAGATCCGCCCAACTGTAACGACTCCTTGCCCGCCAAAACCAGCTATTCGGATCTCATATCTCTTCATCATGTCTGGGTCTCCTCTATTGAAATTCAATTCTGAAAAGAGAGAGGAGAGGCACCTTTTACCCTCCAGTTATAGTTTCTATTATGGTAACTGAATTAACACTTTGAGGCAATTACCATTTCCGTGGCCCGTAAGTCATTACCCACTCGAGGTTCGAGGCAAAGATAAGGTTGTTGGATGCAGATAAACAGTTTGCGTTTCTCACTTCATCCCACAGCAGTAGAATGACCTGCCCCTCCATCCGATATGGTAGGACATCGGAGAATGAAAGCCCTTCCCTGGCAGCAGGGGTAACAAGTCGATCACAAACGAGTAGAAGGAATATGGAGGTGGGAGGGGTCATGGCGCCGCAGAAACACCCGGAGAAGGAAGAGATTATGGCTCCATGACGGTTCGTACGGATGGCTTAGGCCGGGGTCATACCTGATGGCAGGAAGGACTCATATGGCTAAAGACCAATATCTCCGGCAATCGCCTTCATCGCAGCCAGGCCCATTTCGATGAATTCCTTTAGCGGCACGCCTAACTCCGAGCACGTGGCTATTTGCTCCCGGTTTGCTCCTTTCGCAAAACGGGCCTCTGCAAACCGCTTCAGCACCGACCCTGTCGTGAGGCCGGCCAGCTTCTTATCCGGAAGGACGAGAGCCGAGGCCACGATGAGGCCGGTTAAAGGGTCGGCGGCGTACAAGGCCCAGCCCATGCGGCCCTTGGGTTTAATGCCTGTATACGGATTATGAGAGGCAATGGCAGCGGCACTTTCCTCATCGAGCATGTTCTGTGTCAGTTTCGGAACGAGCAACCCCTGCGCAGACATCGTTGCGTGTTTACTTACCGGAGGAACCGGGCCATTCCCTCTCGGTTTCGAAACGACTAATTCCTGCTCCTCCGAGGGGGCAATCTCAGCATCTGAGTCATGCAGTAAACCGACCAGCCCCCAGCGGTCCTCGTCTTCCCCAAATCGCCGGGCGAGCGCCCGCATTACCGCCTCAGTCGCCAGCATGTGTTTCACCATATGGGGGTTACTGATGTATCGGTTAACGACCTCAAGCGCTTGCTTACGATCCATAATCGCTGCCTCCCTACTTGACGAAGCTGATATTCTACAGTTTCTGCATGTGGAACTTCACGGTTTGAATCCTCCGCAGACTCAGCTTTTTCGAATTTTGAGTCTTATTGAATTGAACCGGGGCCCCGATCCAATGGATTGCGGACGACTTGATGCTAAACCGTTAAGCGGTACCCCATTCTTCCCTGTTAAAGGCCTCGGCGACCATAGCACTCCCTGCAAGATGCTTTCCGTCACTACCGCCGTGAGAGTTAGACCCCCTAGATCGTTAAACAGGGTAACCTCGTCCCCGTCTTCAACCCCAAGACTACCCGCATCAATGGGATGAATCCAAACAATCTCCGGGATCGGACCATAGACGTCTCTGAACTGGCTATGGGTCCACTTCGGGAGAGCGCTATTAAGCAATGTGAACCAGCCTTCATCCACGTCATTCGGCAGCTGCAAAGGTAAAGGGCTAGCCCACTGATCAGGCGCTCCAGAGGAGTAAAACTCGATCTTACCCGAAGGTGTTTGATACTCTTCGCGGGGTCTTTGACGAAGCTTCAGCACCGAGCCCTTAAGCAGGTCATCAAGGCAACCGTTCTCAAAGGTATCCGTCATGGCTGCCTTTAGGGCGTGCCAAGGGTCCTCGAACAACCAGGCCTCGGAGGAGTTCAGTTTCTTTGCGAGCTCGTGCATCACCCGGATCTCGTGTCTGCTCTCCGCAAGCGGCTCCACCGCCTTCTTAGAGAGTCGAGTGTAGAGGTGATGGTCAGAAAAGTTCAGGTCCGTTTTCTCCAAGTATGTGGCTGCAGGCAGTACAATATCGGCGAGCCTTGCCGTCTCGGTCCAGTGCGTCTCGTGGACGACCACGAAGACGTCATCCCTTGAGAGCCCTGCCCGGACGGCGCTCTGGTCGGGGAGTGTGGATGCGGGGTTGGAGCCACTAACGAAAACGAACTTGAACTCGCCGGAGTTTAGCCTTGGACCCAGCGAGACCTGTTCGACGACTCTCGATTCTTTACTACTCAACTTGCTCCCATTGATATAACTCCAGTCGGTGTACCGGCCCTTCGAGTCACTGTAATGGAAGCCACGGTGCCGTCCGAGCAGCGCCGGCAGTAGACTAACCGCCCTTGCCGCTTCCGCCCCATAACTCGACTTGTTCAGCCCCAAGCCTATCATGAACCCGACGGGAGGTCTCTTGATAAGTATCTCGCATAGCTCCTCTACTTTTCCCCATGGCAGGCTCGTCGCCTCTTCTACGCGTTCCGGTGTCCACGTTTTCACCTCTTCCCGGAGTTTGTCGTATCCGGTAGTCCATTCCTCGATGAATTTCTGATCTACCTTCTTGTTTTCGATGAGGTACCGCGATATTCCATAGAACAGCGCCACGTCGCTGCCCGGGCGTGGATTGATCCAGAGATCGGAGCCCTCGGAAGTCTCACTCTTTCTCGGATCGATCGACACCAGAACGGCACCCTTTTCGTTTTTCGCCCTCATCGAAAACGCCCAGAGGTGAGCGGAGCTGACTCGTGCGTTGTTCCCCCAGAAGACGATGGTCCCACAGTCGAGCACATCTTCGAATCCGAGACCGTAGGTGAGTCCGTAGTGGAGCCCGATCCCGGCGTGTCCCGAGGTGCTGCAGAGAGAGCCGTCCGTCACGGTCGCGCCAAGCGAGCGCCACAATCTTTCTGGGTACTGCCAGGCGAGGAACCCTTGGTTACCCGGGTAGTCGTAATGAAGAACGGATTCACTGCCAAAATTCTCTAAAACGCTGGATAGTTTCCCCGCGACCAGATCGATTGCCTCCGACCATGGAACTCGCTTAAACTCGTTGCCTTCCCTGAGATAGGGATGGAGTACGCGTTCCGTACTATACACCCGCTTGGGATCACCGATGCCCCGTGGACACAGGAATCCTTGGGTTACCGGGTTTTCCCCGCTGCCTCTTGTCGAGGCAATCTTACCGTCTTCAACAATGGCATCCACGAAGCATGTGTCCGGGCAGTCGCGGTGGCATACAGTCTTCACAACGAGGGTTGATTCTTTTGGAGGATGTGAGGGATCCATTTTTGAACTCTTCTTTTTCCGACGGCTTGTCTTCTTCACTTGGATGAGTCCCTTCTTGCGCTCTCTTAACCACTCCACCACGGGACTCGACTTAGGTGCATTACCCCTTGATATTGGGTGAGACGGATCGGGTTTAGTTGCGTGTATGCCACGTTAAAATGTTAAGGGTTCGCTTTAGAATGTGTTGACCCAGATATCGCTTAAATTTCTATTATACGGACGTGGGTAAGCCGTTCGGAAAGGCTTCAGGGCGAACCTTTCGTGAAAGGAATACTTACGTCCCAGACCCCTGCCGGAGTTCACATTGAGTGGAGTCCTCCCCTTCCCTTAAATTGTCAAATCGACCGCCGTCTGAAGCCTTGAAGAGCGGTTTGCCCATGGCCGTTTCTGCACCTGGCGGGTTGAGTATACTGAAAGCGGAGTGGTATGTCAAGAAATAGACCACAAAAGATGAAGGAAGAGGCTATTCCAGACCGTATTCCTCTATGGTCCTCTCTCTCATCTTGAACTTCTGGATCTTGCCCAGAGGAGTTGTTGGAAATTCGTTGACGAATTTCAGGTACCGAGGCAGGGAGGAAGTTGGAAGCCTCCCCTGGCAAAATTGCAGGATCTCGATTTCAGTGACCGCAGCCCCTTTCTCCAATCTAATCCATGCAGCTACCTCCTCACCCATCGCCTTATCCGGAACCCCAAATACCTGAACGTTTATGATTTTCGGGTGACTGAAAAGGATCTCCTCGATCTCGGCGGGATAGATCGTCTCTGCTCCTTTTCGGATGACCTCTTTTAACCTTCCGGAAGTTCTTACATAACCCATTTCATCCATGGCTCCAAGATCTCCCGTATGGAGCCAACCTTCGGAATCGATCGTATTGGCTGTGGCAGCGGGCATCTTGTAGTACCCTTTCATATTAAGCCCCCTTGCGCAGATTTCACCAATGGCCCCCGTCGGAACCTCCTCTCCCGTTTGGGAATCTACTATTTTCATTTCCAAATTGGGCAGGGGCCTGCCTACTGTTTTTACTCGCCATTCCAAAGGATCATCCGGACGAGTCATCGTAATCCAGGAAGAGGCTTCCGTCTGCCCGTAACCGATGACGATCTCCCTCACACCCATCTCTTCCACAACCTTTTTCATGATTTCCATCGGGCACTGGGCCCCTCCCATAATCCCGGTTCGAAGAGATCGGATATTGAAGCTCTTGTATCGGGGATATTCCATAAGGGCCATGAAGTCGCCGGGAGATCCATAAATGGCTGTACATCGCTCCTTTTCTATCGCTTCAAGCACCTTTCCGGGAGTGAAAACTTCAGACGGAATCACGAGGGTTGCACCTCTGATGACTCCCGCTAAGGTCACACAAACGCAACCAAACATGTGGAACAATGGAACAGAGAGACAAAGTCTGTCCTTTTCGGTGAGCCTCTGGATCTCCGCGCTGGCCAAAGAGCTGTTGATGATTCCCAAGTGCGTCGACATGACTCCCTTAGGGGCTCCCGTTGTCCCGGAGGTGTAAAGGATGGTGACGACATCACCCTCATGGCAAGACCCCTGCCGCTCGACCAATACGCTATCGGGAACATCTTTCCCCATTTCCAGGATCTCCCTCCAGTCGAATGTCCCTGGATAGGTCCGCGGCGACAACAGAATGAGATTCTTGAGTTCGGATAGGTTCCGACAATTCAATCTTCCTGGAATCGCATCTTTGACCTCTGGACAGAGTTGGTGGATCATATCAATGTATTCGGATCCTTTTAATCCCTCGGTCATGATGAGGGATTGCGAATCGGATTGCCTTAGGAGGTAATCGAGTTGCTGGAGTTGGCAATTTGTATCCACGCTGACCAGAACACCTCCAATCTTCGCAATTGCAAATTCTGCAATGATCCATTCAGAAAGGTTAGGTGCCCAGAGGGCCACATGTTCCCCCTGTTTGAGGCCGAGTTTCAGGAGTCCCTTTGCCATCTGATTAACCACTCTCAAGAGTTCTCCGTAGGTGTACCTCGTCCCTGTTGGGATATCGATGAGGGCTTCGTTTTCAGAAAACTTTAACGCAATGCTATCCAAAAGATCACCTGCCGTTGTTCTTAGTAATTCCGCCATGAGACACTCCTTTCTTACACAGTCTGTTCTGTCTCTCAGGCGATCCATATCCTATCCAGCGAAACGCCTGAAATCTCGACATGGACCCTGGGAAGGTTTGTTTCGATATCCCAGGGGACAAAGTAAGCGAGGTCTTCAATGTCCCGCCTGAAACGGGACTTGAATCTCGTCTCTAACCATTTTCTGACATCATGGAGGGTCCTGACCATGGCACGGTCGATGCCCACAGCACGATTCATCTCCCTGAGATGTGGAGAGGTCCTGAGTTGATCAAAGGCCTCCTGTGAGTGAATACCCTCCACCTTTCTTCGCAGGACATAAACGTTTCCCCTATCCCGGAAGATAAGAAGAGGAGGGTTGACTCGAAGGATTGCCCCCTGAAATTTCATCCTCGATACATTTTTTTTAACTTCCCTTAATAACCTTTTCTTTTTTACGAGGGAGTGAAAGAAGTGGGGGGATACCCTTTCGAAGACATAGTCCATTCCCCGATGATGAAGCTGTCTCAACCTCGTTGGATCGAAGCCAAGATTGAGGAGATCCGCTATTTTCAGTGACTGGGATGGGCATGTTCCGTTCTTCTCCATCCAGCCTTTCAGATAGGGCCTTTCATAGATGGAAAGACCCTCTATAAAAATTGTCGGCTCCTCCTTCAATTTGTCAGGCAGGGTTCGCAAAATCTCTTTGTCTCCCCAGATTCCGGGATGTCCCTTCTCCAGGTTCCACAAACAATAGGGCTGAATGCTGACTTCCTTCACTCGGTCTGAGAACGATATCTGATCGAGAGATTCACCCCCTGTGTAGCCGATTAAGGCCGCAATACGTCAACGGAATCCAATCAATTTTGTTGTCAATCGGGTAAACATAAAGCGCATGAGAGGATTGGAAGTCCTTGCTGAAATCTCTCCTTTGAAGAGTTCCTCCAGGGCCTGATAGACCGAACGAAATTCTTCGATCGTCCTTCTGACCATATCCTCGTTGTCGTGCATGTCAATGACAGGTCTCTTCTTATCAAGATTGAAGAGAAATTTGATCAGCGTGTTCTTGAGATCATGCGTCTGAATGGAGTCGGGGACGAAGGCCATGTAGTTTCCCCATCCATCGGCTCCATCGTTACCGAAGAGAGCTTTCATATTCTTCCAGCCAAGTTTGGTGTAGATTTCATAGGTGACTTCCTCGGGAGGAATGATGTTGTCGAGAAGGCCAACGGCCTTCTTATCCTTTACGAACTCCATGAATGCTCTGAGGATCCTGTATCCTAATCCCAATCCCCGAAACTGGGGCATAACATCCACGTAGACCAGGTAGTAGCATGGGATGACCCTTTTCATATAGATCATATTGAGGTAACCGAGGACGTCTCCTTCTTCCGTATGGATCTCCAAGGTGTGAAAGGGCGGGTGGTTATCTTTTGGCTTGAAGCGCTCAATCTTAGCGCCATGAACCGTCAGATCGATTAACCTGTGGAGACCCATAAAGGCATCATAGGGAGATGGCGCTTTAAGCTCTGTGACATGATCCTCAAGGAGCATGTCACAGATGGATAGAGTGTCCTTCAGTCCAATTTCAGTCCTTTCGATCCGTTCTCTGATTTCAGCAATCTGTTGTGAGAGCATCCGCGCCTCCAAAAAAAAGGCCATGGGTTTGGTTGACCCATGGCCTTGCCTTCTCAGGTCCATGGGCAGCCCATCCGGTCTGCCCATGTCCTCTTCTTGGTTATTTAGCTGTTTGACAAGAGGAGAGCAGACCTGTATGTAAAGCTATAAAAGCCAACATTAAAGAGACGAATCCGCTCTCTCTTTCCAATCATGAAGGTTTACTCCTTTGAAAGATAAACGTTTTTTAACCGATTTGATTTAAGAAGTCAACCTTTCGGCTCCCCGCATAAATGCCGAGGCTTGCTCAGGGCTAACCCACGACGGAGCAACGTTTACATCCCGAGGTAAGCTTCTTTGATCTGAGGGTTTTGGAGCAATTCCTTTCCAGTCCCCTCCATGACGATCTGACCGTTTTCAAGGACATAACCTCGATGACTCAGGGCGAGAGAGATTTGCACATCCTGTTCCACCAGCAAAATGGTGGTCCCCGCTTTATTGATATGCTCGATGGCCTTAAAAATCTCCTTGACCAGCATGGGTGCCAATCCGAGGGAGGGTTCGTCCAACATCAGGAGTTTTGGCTTGGCCATGAGGCCCCGGCCAATAGCGAGCATCTGCTGCTCCCCTCCGCTGAGCGTTCTTGCCAATTGACGCTTTCTCTCCTCAAGAACAGGGAACAATTGATAAACCTCCTTCAGGGATCGACCTTTCATCTGCCTTACCCGGGGGGAATAAGCTCCCATTTCCAAATTCTCCTGAACGGTCATATGCGGGAAAAGACGTCTGCCTTCCGGAATCTGAATGATTCCCAATTGCGAGATTTCGTGGAGCAAAAGAACATCGATGCGCCGATCGAGAAATTTGATTTCCCCCGATCTGCGCTCGATGATTCCAGAGATCGTATTGATCGTCGTGGATTTGCCTGAACCGTTACTGCCAACGATGCTTACCAGATCTCCTTCGTGAATGTGAAACGAGATATCTCTCAGGGTGTGGACATCCCCGTAGTAAACATTAATCTTACTGAGCTCGAGTAAATACATAGGCTTCTCCCAGATAGGCCTTGATCACCCGTTCATCTTGCGCGACTTCTTTTGGCACTCCATCGGCGATCTTGCTGCCATGGTGAATGATACAGATTCGATCAGAAAGGGTCATGATCACTCGCATCACGTGTTCAATGATAAAAAGTGTGATCCCTTGGTCTCGTATCTTCTTGACCAGGGCGATGGTATCCTCGGTCTCTCTGGGGTTCAACCCGGCCATGACTTCATCCAACAGCAGCAGGATGGGTTTGGTTGCCAAAGCCCTGGCGAGTTCCAAACGCTTTTTATTGGCAATGGTGAGGTTCTTGGCAAGCAGGTCCCTTTTCGAAGCCAATTTGACGAACTCCAGAACCTCCAGGGCATGCTCCGCTGCCTCTTTCGCGCTCTCGGCCCTTGAAAAAGCGCCCACCATGGTATTCTCAAGAACCGTCATATCGGAGAAGGGCTTGACGACCTGAAAGGCTCTTCCGATGCCTTTGAGACAGATTTCATGGGGTTTTTGGTTGACGATATTTTTCCCCTTAAAAAGAATCTCTCCGGAATTCACAGGATAAACCCCTGTGATCAGATTGAATACGGTACTCTTGCCGGCTCCGTTGGGCCCGATCAGCCCCACAATCTCTCCCTTTTCGATGGTCAGGTCGAAATTGATGACCGCCATCAGCCCTCCGAAGCTCTTGTTCACGTTCTTAATCTCAAGCAGTGCCATCATGAAGCTCCAATACCTGATGTTTTCTTCTCGAATGTTTCGATCATTTTCGAATAAGCCCCTAACACCACATCATTGATGCCTCTGGGTAAGAACAACATCACCGCCATCAGAATAACTCCAAAGACAATGAGGTGAACACCGAAATAGGTCCCGCCCAGATAAACGCGTGTCAATTCTGATACAGGAATCAGGAGGAAAGAGCCCAAAATAGGTCCCAGCAAGGTTCCACGGCCCCCAATGACGGCGATGAACACTATTTCAAACGAAAGATAGGCGCCGATGATATTTGAAGGATCGATGAAGAGGATCAACTGTGCATAAAAAGTCCCTCCAAGACCTGTTAGAAATCCACTGATTGCCGCAGCCTTTAGTTTCGAGTGAGCCACATTCACTCCCAGAGACTGAGCTGCATCAATATCGTTCTTGATCGCAGCCAGATAGTACCCAAACTTCGATTTCGATATCTTATACGTAATCCATAAGGCGATCAACATCATGATCAGGATCACGTAATAGTAATACTCTTTGCCGAGAAATTGGAAATAAAAGAGGGATTGGCCGCGCAGAGGGACCTCCATCCCCTGTGCGCCTTTGATGGGGATGCCAAAAATCTCGTTTGTGTTTTCGACTACAATCCTGAAGGCCTCCAGGAAACCGATCGTGGCCAGAGCAAAATAGGCCCCTCGCAGCTTAAAACAGGGATACCCGATAATGACAGCCCCCAGGGCCGCCAGGAATCCTCCCACAAACATTCCAACCCAGGGGGTCAACCCCAGTTGTATGAAAAGAAGGGTAGACGTGTAGGCCCCTATCCCTGTAAAGGCCGTATGGCCAAGGGAAACCTGACCTGCGAAGCCTCCCACGATGTTCCAACTGAGAGTTAGATACGCATAAAAAAAGATCAAAATCATGAGATGGAGGAAGATGGGGTCGTGAATGACGAGCGGGATGACGAACAGTATCCCGGTGAGCATCAAGGGGATATACACTCTCGGAGAACTGAGTAGCAAACGATCAGATGCAACTTTTTGAGACTCCATCCAGAATCCTCCTTTACCATTCTCCCTTCAAACCGAGTATCCCCTCTGGCTTTAGAAAAAGGACGGCAAGGAAGATCGCATAGGTGATTGCGGCCGTCCAAGTGGCCGTTAAGAATTGGGCAACAACTGATTCAAGAATTCCGATAATGAGGCCGCCGATCAATGCTCCAGGAATGCTTCCCAACCCTCCAAGGACGACAATCACAAACGCTTTGATGTCAAAGACGTAGCCGACGGTGGGGTGCACATAGTAGAAGGGCATTAAAAGACCGCCGACAAATCCGGTGATCGCAATCCCAATGCCAAAGGCGACACTGTAAATCCTGTAAACGTTGACCCCCATCAACCCAGCAACATCCCTGTCCTGCCCCGTCGCTCGAATGGCATGACCCATCACGGTCTTTTTGAGGAAGAGTTGAAAGACATAGGCTCCGGCGATGGCTCCGATAAAAGCATAGAGCCGTGGACCATTGATCAAAAGATCACCCACTTGATAAGAAAAGCCTGAATAGGGAGTTTTGATCGATCGAAAATCGGCTCCGAATATGAGAAGCGCTAAGTTGTCAAGGACCAACCAGAGGCCACTCGTCAACAAGAGGACACCGAAGGGTTCCCGAACCCCCTTCTCCATCTTAAAGACCGGCGAGATGAGATTGTCTTGAACCATATACCCGAATCCAAAACAGAAAGGAACCACGAAAATAAGCCCCAGGTATGGATCGATACCGGTCAAGGTCACCAACCAGTAGGAGGCGAACATCCCGACCATGAGGCAGGAACCGTGCGCAAAATTGATGACTTTCATCACCCCAAAAATAAGCGTCAAACCGAGGGCGGTCAGGCTATAGACTGAACCCATTAGAATTCCGTTGATGAGAGCTTGTAAGAGCATCATAAGTTTGTCCTTTGAGGCACTGAACTTTTCGTCACCCGCACGGCAGCATCTGGCAGAGTCCCCTCGGTCGGATTTGACTGGGTGCTCTGCCAGACCTGCCTTATCAACCAGATTTACTTCCGTTGGTCCCAAGGACGCGCCGGCCAAATCGGTTTAATTCCCGGCGCTACGATATCAGGCGGATAAATGGTCCGGATATCTTTGTTTTGAAACTGGCAGATGGGTATTCGCACATAAGGATTTTGACCATCTGGCCCGAAGGCAATCTGTTTGTAGGGTAAAAGCAAGGCCCTGCGGTGGAACAGATTTGCTTTTGCTGACTCCTCCGTAATGTTGGTCTTGGCTAAGGCATCCCTGATCTTATCTCGATCCGTTGAACCGGCTCGTTGGAGCGCATCAAGCAGGATCCAGAAAATCCCGTAAGCCTCGCCCGCGTTGCCGGAGATCTCCACTCCATAATCCTTTTTGAATTCCTCCGCCATCGGTTTGGCCCAAGCAAATTTGGGCGACAAAAGGATATCCGGAGGAAAGGGTAGATAGGTATAATTGTCATCGGCTAAATTCCCAACCGCCTTGATAAAATCAGGCTCCAACTCGCCTCCGCCACCGGAGATAAAGGCCTTGGGAACCCACTTCTGTTCCGCCATCGTCTTAACAATCAAAATGATATCTGAAATGTAAGAAGCGTTCACCACCGCGTCTGGATTTTTCTGCTTAAATTTCAGGATGACAGGTGTGATATCCGTGGTGGTAGACGGGTAGGGTTCATCGAGAATGACCTGGAAGCCGTAATCTTTGGCGTACTTATGCCAGGCTTTAGCGCTGTTTTGGCCCCACTCGGTATTTTCATAAAGAAATCCTAAGGTCTTGACCGGTTTGCCAGTACTTTTTCCCATTCCGTTTAAGAAGGCTAACAATTCTTTCGCTGCCATCGTGGCGTTCTCATTAGCGCGAAAGACGTATTTAAAACCTCTTGCGGTGATTTGATCGGAGACTGCAATGGTAGCAAGATAAGGGACTTTGTACTTTTCAGCCACCTGGGTGCTTGTCATGGTCACGCTGCTTTGATGGGCCCCAACGATCGCCGCAACTTTATCCTGCAAGATCAGCCTTTCTGCTTCAGATAATCCAATCTTTGCATCCCCCCGGCTATCCGCATAAACCATCTTTACTTTTGCACCTCCCAAAGACTTGATCCCCCCCTCTCGATTCAGTTCCTTCACGGCCAAATCGAGGGCTTCCTTAACAGAACGTCCTATAGGCGCTACCGAGCCGGAAAGAGCGAAGATGGCCCCGATCTTCACTTCCTCCACGGCATTGGCAACAGGTTGAAGGATCAGAAAACTAATCATCAAACTAGTGGCAAAGATTACATACGTGAGAGACCTTTTGATCCGGCGCTCCATAGTTTCCTCCTTTTCATCATCCAATGGTTGAAGTTTTAAGAATTCAATGAACCTCTCTTGATCCGAATGTTCTTCTCGACATCACCTCCTTGCGTCACGACCAGAAGTGAGATCCTGGTCCGATCCGAATTCTCAAGCCCAAAGACTCCATCAACCCAAGTCAACTCCACCTCCCCATCCAGCTAACCCGGCGCGGAATATTAGCAAAAAATCGCTCGTGTGTCAAAGAGTTTCTGATAGGAACCACCTCGTAAAACAGACACCTGTGACGCGACTCCCTTTCTCGATCAGAAGTATTCACGAGCTTGAGTGCCAAATGAACTGAAATTTCTCATGCATTAAACCTCCTCAAGATCTTCTCTTCCTTGTTCTTTCCTTAGGAACGCAGAATTCTTGTTCTGCCTCATGGACGATTGATCGGATGGTTGAAAGAACACCGGGAGGCAATGGGTCGGGCTTGTGAGTTTTCAGGATGTGCTTCGCTTCTTCTCTGGCCCGGTGATTTAAGTCTGTCCCCCCAAGTTGCTGCCAAAAATCACGCCTCCTCCGGTCGATCAACTTGGGTTGAGACTGCATGGTCTTCATGTGCTTTCGAGTGTGCTCGTGGCTGATGAAGTCTCCAAAGGCACCTACCTCGTGGATCACATCCACTGCCAGAGTCTCGTCATTCACAGGAATACCCTGCACAAGATGCTTGATCATACCTGCAAATTCATTGTCCATCACCAACTGGCTGAAGCTGATGGTCATCCCCATCTCAAGCATGCCTAAGCCATAGATCAAATTGGCACCTGCCAATGCTGGCAGAAGAGCGGTGAGCGTCTTCTCGTGGCCCGCTTGAGCATCGGACATTTTACTATCAGCCTAGGCACCGGCAACAAAGCTTGGAAGAAGGTAGTACCTTGCCAGCCTTACCACAGCGGCATTGATCATGGCCAGTTCCGGGGATCCTACCGGTGTAGTGCCCAACTTCAGATCCATGCTGGTCGTTGAACTTCCATAGATCACGGGGGCGCCTTTGCGAGTGAGTTGAGCGAGGATAATCCCTCCCAGAACCTCCGCATTATGTACGACAAGGGTTCCCGCCAGACTGACCGGCGCAGAACCACCTGACATGGCCATGGAAAGAATGTTAATCGCGATTCCAGCCCTGGCAGCCCCAATGATAATTTCACAGGAATCTTTGATCAATCTCAAAGGGCTGGTCGGACAGGTGATAAATGTGATCAGAGGGCGTTCCCTCAACTTCTCTCGGCTACCGGCGACCACTTCAAACATTTGAAGGATCTTTTGCTGCAGCCTGCTGCTTCCGGGGCCCATGAAACAGTGCTTCGAGGTGTTGGGAATATAAGCCTCAGCATTATGGAGTTGGTCCACTTCCAGAGGAACATCCGACGCGCCAACGGCCCTTTCGTAGACGTCAACATGATTCAGATAATCAGCAAGCAAAGCCGAGGCAGCCACGTCGGCTTTGGTGCTATTTCTGATTTCACCGGTTTCCAGATCTTCCACATAGATCCCCTCACCGAAGGTTGTAAACCCTACCCGGTTACCCTCCAACACCATATCATTCTTGGGGTTTCGCCCCGCAAGTAAAATTTTTGGAGGTGCGGAACGGATTGCATCTTCTACCAGGTAAGGCGCAAACTTCACAATTCTATTCTTTCGGTCAACGCGAGCCCCCCCTCCATCAAGAATATCCAGGGCTTCTTCACCTTCAATGAAAAGTCCGGTTTTCTCAAGCACCTCAAGGGTCGCCAGATGTATCTCATAGAGCTCATCGGCAGAAAAGATGTTCAGGCTGAATCCTCCGCTGAGATGGTTGCCTGCGTGAAAATTTCGTTTCAAAGCTATCACCTCCTCTTCGTCAAATTTTTCTTTGACCCCGTCTTCTTACTCTCCTGTTCTTTCCCTCCTTTCGCTTCCCCAAGAGCTTATACGCATATGGAAGTTATTTGAGAAAAGTTCCTTTTGCCTGAATCGACCAAACCCAAAAACGGGTGGTCATCTCTGGTAGTTTTTAAATCGGCGGTCCACGAAAGAACGGTCCCAGTTCCCTGATCGTACCTCTATAGCCTCATCCTATCCTCTGTCTAAATCTGTTGAGCGAATTAATTTCTATATCCAGTACCTGGGCAATATGGTGTTTGGCCTCAATGCCTTTATGTAATCCCCGTTTTGAATAAACAACCCCGATACCCAGGTTCTGACGGGTTTCCCACATCACCGCAGCATCCGTTAACTCTGCCACTGAAACCCCCAGTTTGTCCGCCACATATTTTTTCGCTTCAGCGATTTTCATGCCCCGGGTCATTTGCATGCGGGCAACCAGATCTCCGGAAGTCCGCATCCCGCCCATGCCTAGAGGCCATCGCGTGAATAATCGCAACGCCGGCTGGGTCGCCATCTCCTACCTACAAACCATCGAGACGAGTCAGTTCGACCATGGCTTTGGAAGCCATAGAGACCACATCCGCGAGGAGGGGTCTCACATACAGGGAGAGCCCCCACACCCATCCCCATGTTCCCATGGACGGGATCCTGGCCGCTTCCACACAGGCCTTCGTATACGTGCTGCCCGCGCAAGCGTCCAGGGAATCGACTTATTGGTGGCCGTCGTGATGGCAGGACCAAAGATCGTCACTCCTGCCTTTTGAGCGACCTTCACCTGCTCGTGAGGATACAAGCCTGCAAGCCTGACGCCCTCATGGGTGATCTCACCGTGCATCCCGAGGACGAATTCGCCAGCCATCCCCATCTCGATACAGATGTTGGGATACTTTTTCTTGAGAATCTCCGTGGCAAGTAGGGTAGCCTTGAAATCCGGATCTCCCGAGGCGCCCACGGTATCCAAATTGATCCCATCTGCCCCTGCCTCATAGAAGGCAGAAGCTACGTAAACCATGTCCTTGACCGCATGCTCAATGGCCTGCTCATAAGCTTCCCGTGCCTCCTTGATCTTCCCCTTAGGAAGAAGCTCTGCCGGATTGGGCACTGGCCCATCGGGTTGGGTGTAGAGGCCGAGGTTCGGCATGGCTCCGTAAAAGACAGGAGCAGACCATGAGAAGCTGGGCCTGCTCCATGATGGGAGTATCTTCGTGAATGACGGGCTTTGACGGCCTTGTAGCTGTAATCCACCTGAGAGAGTTCCGTCGTGTCGGCACCGAAACAACGCTCATACATCTGAAGCACCTGAAGGCGTCCGGTGTTGATCCCGAGACGACCCACCTTGTTCGTCCCCGTCATAGGAGAGAACAATCTCGTGCCCTTCGCTCCCACCCCCGTTATTTTCCTCCTGAGCTACAGATTTCAAATAGCCGCTTTGTCTCGTCGCTTGAAAGCGGGGGTATCTTGGCTCTTTCTGAGGCCTTCCGGGTTCCATCTTCGATGTCCCTCATCATCTCAGCCTCAGTCAGCTCAACGGCATACCCGTCACCCATTCTCGAAAATAGCTTTGCCATACTAAACCTCCTTTCCCCGGTTTCCTCCTTCAATCAATCGTTTCTTATTTACCCTTTAAGTTATACCAAAAGCCTGCCAAAGGCAGGTGGGTGTGCCGGAACGGGTATATATAATCCGTTTCCTACATCTCACGGGTTAAATCTAAGCCTCCTATCTTCCTTTACCTGTTCCTTAATCGTTTCAGGTTATTAAAATATACATCACTGCTCATCAACTTTGGATTGCATTAATTCCCTTAATGTTAGAAAATCCAATTTCAGTGAGTTTTAACACAAATTCCCGCACGTCCGTAACATCCAATTTCACCAACACCCAGTCACTTTTTAAACGGGTTTTCTGGAGGATGGAAGCTCCTAACTTTTCAATAACCTTCTCAGCCTTCTCAAAGGATTGGGGATTTGAAATTTGGATCAAAAGATGAGCATGAGTTCTATCTTCGTTGATTTCGTGATCAAATTCTTCTAAATCGTATTCCTCATTCATTGATGTTCCTTCAATATGCGAATTTTATTAGTTTGTACACTTTCCGTGCCAAAATTCGGGAACATTTCAACTACAGAATATAAATGATAGAACCTCCCAACAGTTGAAATTAATTATAGAATTCGGCTGCGGGTCTTTAACATGATGTAGTGCGGAAGAGTTTGCAGTGGCCTAAATCCATGTAAAAATGACATCAAAATGTTTCAAATCAATCTGAATTAAGCCTAAGACCATGAATCAAAAAGGTTAATCCCTTATGTAAAAAAGCCAACCCTATCGATGCGATATCGCATCTGTTTTAAGAAAAGGGTATCTCTTCATTTTTCTTGAGATATTAGCCTGATCTACTCTTAATGCTTTTGCTGCCCCCCGTTGAGATCCATACTTTTTAATAGCCCGTTCAATAATTGCGTATTCACATTTCTTTAAAGCATCCTTAAGAGGGATGCCTTCGGATAAAAAGTAATCAGGTAGCACCTTGGAGGTACGAGATACAAGTGGACCGGAAGATCCTGCATTCCAACTCGTTCCTTTTCTGACACTACTACAAGCCTTTCCATAATGTTCGCCAGTTCCCGAATATTCCCCGGGAAATCATATCTGCAAAGACACTCCATGACCTCCGGAGAAAGAAATTTTGATTTGTGGTAGTTTCTATTAAATCTTTCGAGGAAATGAAAGACGAGAGGCAAGATATCCTCCCGCCTGTCCCTCAAGGGTGGAATATGAATAGGAATAACATTGAGTCTATAATAAAGGTCTTCCCTGAATTGTTTCGTTGATACCATTTCTTCAATATTCCTATTGCTCGCCGCAATCACTCTTAAATCAATGACCTTAGGTTCTGTCCCCCCGACGCGAGTAATCTCGTGATCCTCCAGGAAACGGAGTAACTTCGATTGAGAACTTAATGGGACTTCTCCGATTTCGTCGAGGAAGAGAGTGCCCCTATTGGCCAGTTCGAGGAATCCCGGCTTTCCCTCGGTTTTGGCGCCGGTAAAAGCGCCCCTTTCATATCCAAACAATTCAGACTCGATGAGCGATTCTGGTATTCCAGCACAATCGACTCGCATGAAGGGGCCATTGCTCTGTCCCGAGTTTTTATGGATCAGCTTTGCAATCATCCCTTTCCCAACACCCGATTCCCCTAAAAGAAGCACCGTCGAACTGACCTCCCCAACCCTGATTGCCATTTCTACGATTCGTTGCATCTTCTCACTTCGAATAATGACATTCGAAAGATCAATCCCTCTCATTTCTAACTCAGAAAGTCTCGTCACATAACCCTCGACCAGGGATCGATTCTCTTGAAGCTGAGCCCTCAATTCGTCCAGGACAGTGATATCGCGCTCATTGATCACAACAAACGTTATTTTCCCCTTCTCATCAAAAATAGGATTGCCTGTGATCAGGATGTTCTTTCCACTCTTAATCTGTTGAATCAATGTGACTGCACTTCTCCTCTTGAGAACTTCAAAAGTCACCGCTTTATTAAATAGACCGTCCATCATCAAATCTTTTACGTTTTTTCCGATAATCTTTTCGGCTTTCAAATTATTTATCTTCTCGGAGGCTTTGTTCATCCTAACCACGTTGCCTTCGTGATCGCATATCCAAAGCCCATCGTAAGAAGAATCGATAATTGCATCTAACCAATTTTTCGTATTCTTGAATAGGTCTAGCTCTTTTGAAATTCCCTCAATTTCAGAGATGTCCTGAAATACGCTAATAACTCCTGAGATTTTGCCGTTTGTGATAACCGGATTAATGTTTGAGAGAAGGGTCCCTTGTTGACCTTTAAGTTTTTCACTGGAAAATGGGGTTCCCGTTCTTAGACATTCGAGCAATTTGCCACCTGTGTTAGGAAGGACGTCTAGGATAAAACGGCTCAACGCCTTGCTGGAAGGGATATCAAAGATCCTTTCCGCCGTCTGATTGAAATAAATAATCATGCCATCTGCGTCGATGGTAATGATGCCATTGTCAATTGAATTGAGCAACGATTCAGAATCGAGCGGTTTTGGAAAATCCATGCTCATGATCCTCCTTCAATGCCATTGATAAAGGATGGAGTGCTTCTTCGGTTGCCATTAGCCACATCAACCCTGGCCGAGTGGGACCCGACTGTATTGAGATTCTTTATCGGAACAATATCGGCCCATGACACGTCGGGAGGCTTCGGGGCGGCAAATAAAACTGCAACATCCCCCTTTCATGATGTTGTCCCGCGCATGACGTGCAGCGTATGAATACGGGCCAATCGCGTTTGGCGCCAAACCGAGTCCGAGGGTTAAGTCCCTCCCGCAACTCCTTTCCGAGGTTTAAAACCATCACGTAATAAACCTTTTAAAGGCATTAACTCATGAATCAGTCCTGCTCCCGATAGACTCCAACCTCCATCCACGGAGATCATTTGCCCGGTAATGAAATCCGACTCTTCCATAACAAGGAATTTAGCTATTCGAGCGATGTCCTCGGGGGCTCCGATCCGCTGACGAGGTGTCGTCTTAGCAATCGCGTCAAAATCATATCCCCGTGCCGTTGTCAGTGGAGTCAAGACGTAGCCGGGACGAACGACGTTAACGGTAATCCCATATTCACCAAGTTCTTTAGCCGCAGTCAGTGTCAACCCCTCGATTCCGCATTTGGCTGCAACATAGTTTGCTCTGCCGCAAGACCCAGAATAGGTATCTGTAGAGGATACGTTTACAATCCTGCCGTACTTCTGTCTCATCATAATAGGAGTCACTTCCTTCATCATATGGTAAGTACCGTACAAGTGCACCTTGATGACCTGGTCCCATTCCTCGTCCGTCTGTTCGAAAAAATATTTGAGAGGGGAAACGATGCCGGCATTATTGACCAAAATATCAATTCGTTGAAATTCACTATAAACACGTGCCACAGATTTTCGTACCTGCTCTCGATCAGAAACATCTGTTTCAACATGGATTGCCTTTACACCCAATTGATTCAATTCGTGCAATATCTCCAACCCCTTTTCACGTTTCCTGCTCATGACAACGACATTGATCCCGCACTCCGCCAAGGCAACTGAACAGGCTCTGCCTATGCCATAGCTGCCACCCGTGATCATTGCGACCCGTTTCACTTTGACCCGCATTCTTCCTCCTCTTTTAACCGTTACTGTCACTCGGCTAGAATATACGAAAAACAAAGTTAGATGTCAATCAAAAAGACCACCGGGCAGCGATTCCGCGAAATGGGAGTGGCTAATAAGAAGGAGAGGAAAAGAAACGAGGGAAAGGTATACTTTTTGGTTACTTGATCGAGATAGCTCATGCATAACAAGCCAATTCACTTTTCCACTTCTTTCATAAGGGATATGATCTGAGTAGACTTCAAGTCGTCAAAGGAATAATGAACCTTTTGGAAGTTTTGTCGGAACTCAGTTACCTCCTCACCCACATATTTTCCCTCGATCAGGCACTTCTTGAAGAGGCGAGCAATCATCTCCATCTCTGGTTCTTTCATACCGAATCGGGTCATTTCCTGGACCCCCACACGGACGCCCGCAGGGTTGGTCACCTGATCCAAAGACTCAAAAGGAAGAAGGTTCATATTGAGGATGATATTGTTGTCCTTGAGGTGGCGGGCCGCCTCATCGCCGCCTCCAAACTCCGACACATCCACGGCCAATTGATGGCTTTCCGTGAAACCAAGTTCTGCTGCCTGCACCCTGAATCCCGCCTCACAAAGTTTAGCTCCCAAAGCCTTTGCATTCGCGATCGTCTGTCGGGCATAGGCCTGGCCGAACTCCATCGCTTCGTATGTGGCAATGGCTAAAGCCACAAGCGTATCCAGGTGATGATTCGACGATGAACCGGGGAAAGCCCCCTTATCGATCTTGCGCCATTCACTCTCTCCCACATTGGACAGAATCAATCCGCGCTGGGACCCAAAAAAAGTCTTGTGAGTGCTGGCTGTAATCAGTAGAGCCCCTTCTTCCAGGGGGTCTTGGAACTCGCGGCCAGCGATGAGACCCAGCACGTGGGCGCCATCATAAAGAAGAGAGATGCGACGTTGCTGGCAGAAGCTGGCCAATTCCCGAACAGGCTCCGGGAAGAGAAAGAGGCTCTTACCCAGGATCATCACCTTGGGCTCCAAAGTTTCTGCCAGATCAAGGCTCTTTTCCACGTCGATTCGGTAACCATCTTTGGTCAGAGGAAAATTCACGATATTTTGGGTATGCTTCCCAACGGAGCCTGCACGGTGATGACTGATATGTCCTCCGCCTGGAGTGGAGTTGACCATGACCACATCCCCAGGGTTAATATAGCGGCTGAAAACTGCCTCGTTGGCTATTGTGCCGCTGATGGGTCGAACGTCCGCTTGCTTGCACCGAAACAAGGACTTGAGGTTCTTCTTGACTCGGATTTCAATCTCATCAATGATCTCTGTGCCTTGATAATAGCGCTCCCCTGGATGACCCTCCGCATATCGGTGGGCGAAATCCGAACCCATGACCTGGCGCGCTCTGTTGCTTAAAACATTTTCACTCGCAATCAGGTTGAGGGTCTTCATCCGCCATTCATTCTGCTTTTTGGCTAATTCTTCAATATTTGAGACGTTTCGCTCATACATCTTCTTATCCTTTCGTCGATAATTGATATTAAATTTTCTATTTAACCTGAATGGAGCCTAAAATAAAGAACTCTCTCGGAGCGCACCGCGTTGTACCTTCTAAATCCTGTGCTTATAGTATCGAATGCGAATCGTTCCTTCTTTAAACTCCCGCTTTAAGTCGATGAATCTTAATTGTGTGCTCGTAGAAAGCGAGAACACCGTTCCACTTGCTTTCATGAATTTCAAAAATTGTATTTTCTACACTCCCGATCGATTTCAATGACGAAAAGGAAAGACCTTACAAGCATATCTGGAGTCAATTTGGGATTACAACCCCAATTGAGTCAAAAGTTACGACAAATCCCCTCTGACTCCCCTTTACTAAAGGGGGGAACTCGTTGTTATCCCCCTTTTATAAAGGGCGATTGAGGGGGATTTTAAGAGAGGGCCCAGCAAGCTCTCTAATGGTTTCATCATCAGGAAAACATGTCAATAAAGGAATTATTTTTCGCTCAATTGGGGTACAAGATTTTAAAGTGAACTCGATAGCAGTACCAGGGCACAATAGTGGTCCTTTAATAGGACAAAATGGGGCCGAATAGGATTAATTAGGTGTGAGGGTAACGATCTTTTCCTTCGAGTCGATGGTCAAGTGGAAATGGGCTAAAAAGTCCCGGCCCAGTAAACCCTCAGCCTCTTTTAGATCTGTATCGTGCACAACGATGAGAAGCGGTCCGACCTTGGCGTCACCCACTTCCACCCAATTAACCCATACCGCATCCCCATAACTCGTTCCGGTCACTCCCTTTAGCACAGCCGGGCTCGCATTCTCAGTAGAAATACCAAGCTTCCATAGAGCCGATGACGTGACCAGCGTGCGGTCAGACCCAGTGTCAAGAATCAGAGTGATAGGCCCAGCGCCGTTAATCTTGGCACTGGCCAGAACAGGGGAACCAGGTGTAAAAGAAACCTTCGTAACCCCTTTGGACGATGCGCTCGGTTGTAGTTCAGGAGGAGCGGGAGGAGATGTAGGCAAAGAAAGTGCTTGTGTCTTTGACTGATAGGGCTCAGGAATGCTCTCAAACCTCGTGGCGTAGTTTTGGACGCCTTGGTCGTCAACCCAGTAATAGATCTCCGACAAAGCCAGCGTGGGAACAAGTACGAAGAATAGGATTAATACTCTCGTCCAGCCTCGCATTGTAATTTTATTCTAACTCCATCGGCCCATCAAAATCCACTCATTAATCGGTGTTGATAACAAGTTACCAATCCTCTTGGAATGCAGCGGTTGTAATCAAGATTTACCGGGCACTATCTTCTGCTGCCACCTCCCGTGAAGTTTCCACTTCCAAGACCACTGCTACCACGAAATCCCCCGAAAGAACCTCCGTCAGGAGACATGTTGGATCTAGGAACAGTCATTCCACCACCGGGATTACCAAAACTGCGAGGACTCATTCCTGTCTGACTTCTACTCATCCATTGGCCAGTGGTCGGAGGTTTAACTGTCTCGGCTCTGCCCTTAATGGTAGAAGGGTTACTATTCCTGCTGAAAGAGAACTGCCTTCCCGGACCACTTCTAGTTCCAGATGAAACAGGGTTTCCGGGCCTCACCTGTTGATTTGGCCCAAGAATTGATGAAGCCCTCATTTGATTCTGAGGATAGGTTGATCCCTTTGCATAGGATGCCTTGGTTCCTCTATAAGGCGACCTTACAATATTTCTCGTTCGAGGATCAACCGAAAAGACCCTTCTCGTCTTTGGGTCAAGGATATGGTTGCTGATGATCTCCCTTCTTCCATGGACATGGACGAATCTGTGAAAATCGTTCAGAACGAAGAACCCAGGAAACCAGAACCCAGAACACCAGAAGGGATAAGGAACCCATGAATATAAGTAACCATAATCCGACGGAGGAGGATAGTAGGTGACAACAGGTGGACCCTGTTCATAGTAATAATTGTTGATCACTTCAGGATTGGAATACTCCCCGTAACTCTGTGCCGGTTCAGCTTCAGTACCCTGACTTTCAGTGCCCACTGAAACTGGTAAGCCCTGCTGGACATTGAGATCCTGCAACGCCTTCATTGCAGCATCCTTGTTCATCGCCAATTTGCCTGAATCCACTGCCGCACCGATAGAATTTTGTAGCTCTCCAATGATATCAGGTGTCACGGGATAATCTGCAATCCATCCATTCTTTGGAGAGATGCCGACAGAAGCAAGCAGACTTTCGGCCTCAACTTCGTTACTGGCTCGTCCCAGCTTAAGCGACTCAGCCAAATGGATCGCAAAGTCACCCTCACGGATCAGAGTCTGAGAAACCGGAGGTGCTTGTGTAGCCGACTGTGCGACAGAAACTTGAGAGGGGGTCGGCCTTTGCATCCTGGGGATATTCATTTCTTGAACGCTGTCGTGATAAGCAAGCGGGACTTTACTGTAATCATCTGTAAAATTGACCGCACCTCCCTGGTCTACCCACCTGTAGACAGCAGCAGATGAAGAAGAAGCAAAAACGAGAAGAAATAGAAGGAAAATCAGTTTTTTCATTTTTTCATTCCTTCCAATTGAGGATGAAGGTTTCCATTTTTTAAGCCCCATCCGCATTTCAGTATCCTCTTCTAAATAATTTAATGCACTTGCCCACTACCTGCAACCCATTAATGTTTCAATCAGATCCATATAGTTTTGACGTTTAATGTGGGCTCAATATTCAGTCCGTAATTGATTTACCTCTTTCTTCCCGGCATGATCCATTCCTTTTCTTTATTCATGGTGAACCTCCCCCCTACATCCTTCCCGGTTTCTTCCGCCTCCTTCTAAAACCAGGGTCTTCCCTTTGCTTCTCTTGCTACCAAGCTCTTCCCCATGAAATCCTTGCGGTTCAGCATGGAAGCAGCTCTCCTCGCTTCCCACTGTGTGGACATCTCCACAAAGGCGATGCCTCTTGACTGCCCGGTCTGCATGTCCTTAACAATCCTGACAGACATAACATCTCCGGCCTTGGAGAAAAGGGATTTGAGGTCAGGTTCGCCAGCTTCTGGAGCAAGATTTGTTACATAAACTTTCCTGTTCATCTTTCACTCCTCTTGAGATTACCTATGCCGGGTATCATTCCACGAAATCCGCCATTAGGGTCCATACATTTGAGCCTGCAACTCAGACTCTTCGTTATGCTGCCGTCAGTATGGCCATTCGCCGGGTTTGTCTTGTCCTAACCTAAACTGGCGATTCAGTTCCGGGTGTGAGTCTTTGAAAGCCACCACTGTCTTACAGCCATTTAGAACCAAAACAGAGACGATTATTAGATACATCATTTTCTTCATCTTGAATCCTCATTATTGGGCCTCAGCATGGGGAGGTCAGGTCGATTGTTCATAAATCCACCATTGGAACCGAGCAAAGAAAGGCCGATGAGGAAATAACTAGGGATTGGGTGCTTTTTTAACAGCGAAGGATCGACTTATTTTGAGTATGAGAGGTTAATCGAGAGGAAAGAAAGTAGGGTTGCTCGATGAGATGAGTTCCCAGCAGTAATATGGCGGAAAAGCTTGCTGGCACAAGCTCTTTGGATTCGCCTTGAAGGAGCGATGAATCTTCATCTCCAGGGTCCTCAAAACTCATTTCAGCAGAGAAAAAAGCGGTTCCCGAGAGATTATTGTATTGGAGATATGTTGAAAACAACGGGATAAAGAAAGAAATGGCCAAAATCAGAATAAAGTTCATCCTCTTGGGTCTTCTCATCGTATTAAAATCCTCTTCCCAAAGGATCTTTTTTGTTCTTTTAGCCCCATTATATTCCAAACAACTGACAAGTCAATATTTTGTATTAAACCGTCTTAGGATCGATCCCGAAATGCCTGCCAAATTGATGGACTGATATAATCGCTCAATGTCCTTGTCCCGTCACTCCTCAAAAATACAGTCATTTTTTCACCAAAATAGGGTGTCCTCTGTATTGATATTTTATCGCTTAGGAGTTACAGTAAAATATCCTTTTCATGATCCCTTCTCCTTTCCAGGCTGAGCCCCCACTCAGCCTTTTTTTATTCTCTCTTGTCCTTAAGATATTCAATGATGAATTGTCTTCATTCTACCCCAAGCTTACCCGCTTTTTGCCCCTTACGTTTCCTTTTCCTCACCATGGACCAAACCCTCTTTAGCCTTCTGGCGCATCAAGGACAGATCTTTTTGTTGACATCTCTTCCATAGACTCCTTCTCAGTTTTCTACTCCTCTGAGTTTACTTGCGATTTCAGGAGAGTTTATCCACCTTGATGCAAGCTCTCAAACTATGTCGCGAACTTGATTTAACTCAATATGCAAAGTAGGGACCGTTGCCCAGACTGGACGCCCCCCCTTCGAGCCCTATATAGATATCTCGTCCAAAGAAGAATGGAAGTCCCCAGTCGAACTCGCCCACCTCATTCCCCCCGATGTCGGCGAACACATTGTTGGACGAACTTGTAAGGCTGTCAAAATTACCTATTTGGAATGAAACTACACCGCTCGGTGAGCCAGAGGCTCCCGTAATGGTGGAGGAAAGGCTTGTTGTTGAAGTAGGGCAGAACCAATCCGAATCGTCCTGGCAGTTTGGAAGGAGGCGTGTGGTGCGGAAAAACAGCCCATTTGAGCCGGTGTCTATGAAACTGCTGTAAGAATGGTTGTTAAATATCGTCGAAAACTCCCCGTTCTGATCGAGTGCATACGTGGTCACTGCGGAAGGCACATTGTTGGGCTGGGTGTCAATCCCGAGCACAAGGAAACCGTTGACCGAGGGTACCCCGCCCTGAGGAACGCTCGGGAGCTGAACTATCAGACCGTTATTGTCCTGGGGAAGAAGCGCCACCGGGTTTTGGACCTGATTGGAGGAAGGCACCGAGGTTCCGATGCAAGTTGATCCGTTGCAGACGGAATACATCCCGTTTCCGGCACTGTTTGAGCAGGGCAAACCACAATCCTGTGCGAAGGGGCCGACCCCCAGGATTCCGTTGAATCCGGCGTCGGCTGGACTTTGATCAGCGTTCGCGCATGCGAAAGGAGCCGTACCAAACGTGGAATCGACGACTTGGATCGGAACCTGTACTGCAGGCTCGTTCCCTAGGATAACGCTCGCTATCTGGATAGGCCCCCACTCCGATGTACCGTCCCCAAACTGGATGCACTCGGCAAGAGAACCGACATCTTCGGTTGCCTGCACAAGAGAAACGTTCAGGACTTGTTTGAAGAGCCGCATGCCGTAACTTCCGGTATCCAGTAGAACGTCATCAATCGTCTGACAGGTTGAAGTACCGGGAGTGCAGACCGTAACACTGACACATGGTTTGTTAAGGTAGGAGTTGATCGAGCAAAGGGAACCGTTCACAGTGATGGAAAGCACATTGTTCGTCTCGATGGCACCACCCGTCACCGTCAGGATAATCGAAGCCGAGATGTTCGCTGACGTGGCCGTTATCATTGTTGTACCGGCAGCTATTGAAATGGCCTTTCCATTCAATCCTGCTGCATTGCTAATGGTGGCGACAGAGCTGGCCGAGGAACTCCAGATCACCGATGTCGTTATGTCCTGCGTACTGCTGTCCGAATAAGTCCCGGTGGCTGTGAACTGCTCGGTCGTCCCAAGGGTAATACTCGGGTTGGCCGGGTAGACTGCGATGGATACGAGTACTGTGCCCGTCAGGAGAGTAGAACCTGAGATGCCCCTTGATCTGGCCGTGATCGTTGTTGTCCCGGCAGCCACTGAAGTAGCCTTTCCCTTTGATCCAGCTACGTTGCTAATGGTGGCGGCAGATCTCGCCGAGGAACTCCAGATCACCGATGTCGTTATGTCCTGCGTACTGTTGTCCGAATAAGTCCCGGTGGCTGTGAACCGCTCGGTCGCCCCCTTTGCAATAGAAGGATTCATCGGTGTGACAGCAATAGAGACAAGCCTCTTTGGTGCTGCATCGCTACTACTGACTCCTCCGCAGACGGTGGCCAGCACAACTATCAACAAAAGAATGAGTATGTTACTCGATTTCATCGATGCTCACTCCGGGAGGGATTAAGGCGGGAACATAAGCCCGCCCCTGTAAGTTCCGCATATGTCCCCATTTCTCGACAACGACCCGGTCTGTTTTCACCCGGAGGCGCCTGCGGTCCGGTTGGCGAGGGGTCTGCTTCAGGGCTCTCTGGTATTCACTTGCATAAGATCCCAGAAGCTGCGTGAGATCGGGGTGAACCAGTCCATTCCAGGCAATGGCGAATACAACGCCGGATGGCGAAACGTATTCCCGAAGGATGGTCGAATCGGATTCGATTTCATGAACCGTATACCCATTGAGGACCGTGATAGTACTCCGCACAGAGGAAAGGGCCTCTCTATCCGACTTGACCGAATCGGTGGATTCGCCAAGCGTTGCCTGAGCTCGATAGGTGGTCGCAAAAAATGCCGCCAAAAGTCCGAAGACGAGGAATAGGGAATATATTCTTTTCTTCATAATGGTAGAATATTCCCCCGCTTTTTGAAAACCTGCACCTGAATGAGTAACATGATTGCGTTATATTCTATGGGGATACAATAGTAAATGGGGCCAATAGCTCAACGTAAAAAGAATCGCTACCAGGGCTGTTATTCCATTCAAGAATTCCAACCGCACAAGCCATTCTTCATCTCCTTCGCCTGACCCGAATCTTTGTAATTGCTTTCGATAGCTCTTCAAAGCCTGTTGTGGTCCCAAGAATCGGGATGATTCTCTATTTTCACTTATCCTTTGTTTCAACTCCCTTATTCTCTTTTGACCTTCGGTATTCCTCCCAGTCAATATCATCCAGCTTTACGCTCCAGCCGAAACTTCCACTTTCGTGAACCATCAGGAGCATATCATTCTCCTCCACTCTTCTAAATATCCACTCTCTTGTTTGCATATACCTGTGCACATCGTCTCGAAGTCTTAGACGTTCTCCAACCCTAATCAACCCAATCTGGAGCTTTTTTAATTTTTCTTGTTTAAATGTCGCAGTATTACCCATCTTGTTATTTAGGCATTGCTTGACCTTCATTTTGTTCCTTCCCCAATTCATGTGCTCTTTCTTTTTCCGATCTTTCTTCCCTTCCCAAAGCAGTTGATGTCACTGGAACGACGTTATAACGGAAACCCTCCTTTCCTATCCTCATCTAAGGGAATCCCGGCAAGGGAGGAGGGAAAATAAAGTTAGGAAGCCAAAGGACTACTCTATTTTCATGCTTTAATTCCTTCGCTTACCAACCCACTGTTTGAGGAACCGAAAACCTCATAGTCCTCTCTCAGCACGACATGAACAAATGGCTAAGGCAAGCTTAAGGACTGAAGTGGTGAGAACGGTTTTCGCGAGCCTCATGATAGGTCTTCCGTTAGAACACCATGAGCGAGAAAACTCCTGCAAACCCCAACGCGGCACGACTTCCCTCTAATCTGTTCTGCCCCGGTTATTTTGGCAGATTCAAAGACTGATATAGAAGAAATAGCCCAGTGTCAGGAGAAGTGTAACCAGGGCTGTGATGACAATTGAGAATTCCAACTGCGTATGTGATTCTTCTTCTTGCTGATCTGCCCTTACTTCCTCTGTAATTGTTGAGGGGTTCGGATAACCCATAGCAACCCCCATAGAACTCTTATCCCAAAATCCGATTTCCACTTCACCTTTCTTCCTTTTCTTCTACCTTCGGATCCCGCCCAGTCAATGTCATCTTCATGCTCCAGCCGAAACCTCCGCCTTCATGCATCAAGGAAATTGTGCTGTCTTCATTGAATCTTTTGAAAATCCATTGCCTCGTCTGCATAAACTGGTAAACATCATCCCGAAGTCTCAGGAGTTCTCCAAGGGTGATGTGCTTAACGCGGCCTCAGGTTTCTCTTTATCAGATGTTGCGGTTGCAATCAATTTCATGTTCTTACGCTCCTTATACTACATCGCATTGCATAACGTCCTACGAATTAACAGCATTGTACTTTTTGCAATGCTCGATTGTAGAAGGACCTGTTATTCAGTGAGATTCAGTCCTTCCTATTTCCTCCAGGGGTCTCCTCCAGAGGCTATTAAGGTGATTGGCTCGCCAAATTCAGAAATAACCATCTCTCATGAAGATACGAATCTTGGCGATACCAATCTTTGAACAGCAGTGTTTCTCCCCATATTTTTACAAAGGTAAGGAACGCAAAGATTGCTAAAATCACGAAAAAGGAAAAACACAAATTCTTTAATTGAGTTGTCATAGTTCCATAGAGTCTGTGCCACTTATTTTTGATTTCGTTTCTCATTTCTCTTTTTGTCCCTGTGGCAGCGGCCACATAGATAACCATCACTGACCTTGTAAAAAATTCCGTTAGTGATCATTCTACCGACTTCTATTCTTCTTCCACACCCGATACATACGATGAATTTAGTCATTTGTGAACCTTCATGATTATCTGATTTCTTGGTTTGTAATCGCATCAACCAAGGTCCGTCCAAGTTTCAGATTTCCCGACAACATGCTGAAAAAATGTATTAAGAGTCATGTGCTGCTATTTTTCTTTTTTGAATGCTATTCAGCCATTTGCTGCTTGTTTCTATAGCGATTCACCAAGATCACGTAGTCGATAACTTCTCCACAAACAACACACCTCCATCCCAAAAAATCTCCTTCTTCACTATAGAACCGCTCAAAAGCCATTGTACCATTGCAGCGATGGCATTTCATGATGACCTCCTCATTGATAAAAAGTCTCAATTTCTACTAAATGCCTTTTGAGACCAGCAATTATAGAAGGAAAAGATTAAAAGTTAGTTAAAATGAGATGAAGATTTCTTCATGTAAGAAGATCTAATTAAATCCTGTTTTGATTCTTGATACGCATTCTCATCAATATGTTACCCAGAAGATTCGCTTACAGATCTTTCTTACGATGACCTTTTGAAAGCCAGATTCAGGAAAGACTACACCCCAACATCCCAAGTTATGATACTGATACCTGGTACTCGAAAGGGAAAGAAAGATGATACTCTTGGTCGAGTAGACCCGAATGGTTACCCATGCAGGCCTCCCGAAGCATCAGGAGTTCTCCAAGAGTGATTGATTTTAACAGGGTCTCAGTTTTCTCTTTCTCAGATTTTGCGGCTGTACTTAATTTCATGTTAATACGGTCCTTTACCGCACCTGAATTAAAGGTTTTGTCATCGGTGACCACCACCTTCAATTTTCCAAACTCATCTCGCACGGAAACAGGAGTCCGTTAAATCTGCAGAAACTGGTAGAAGATTCAGGGTTTTTGAGATCTGATAGATTTGACCTCTCACTGGTCTCCCGGGAAGATTCGGATTCCTCGTTATCACCTTTCTCCAGAGGCTGCTGTCAAGAGGCAAGTCCCCGCTGCAATCCCTGTAATGACACAAAAGAAATATCTTCCCTCCATCTTCCAGCTTCCTAAACTCAGAGGCTTTATAGCATCTTTGACACCTCTTGCACCAAAGCCAATCGTCTGTCTTGACCTCCATGCCGCAGAAAATTTTAAACGCTTCAGCTATTGCCCTATGCATGTTCACCTCCAGACGATCTCTCACTTTTAAAATGTTGAAAGTGCAGTATTTCCATCGCAGGATCACAGGGATCGACCGACCATTGTCACTTAATGATACCTGTTTATTGCCTCCTATCATGCAGTACTGAAATTAAAGAAAGATTAGAATTCGGTTAAGGATTCTTAATTGTTTTGAAACCTTATTGAATTGTTAAACTATTTTCTCACCGCTTTCTCACCGCCTTTGAAGCATATGAAATCCTTTTCCCGAACCGTTTTCTTGTCGGACCGATATCCTTTACCTGAGTTGCCCTAACTGACGTTATCTTAAGGCAACAATCTTAGAGAGCAGTTGCCGGCAGGATCAGGCAAGACATGATGCTATGCTGACCCTGCCGACAGACTCTATTGTTTTGATTTTCAAGCAAGGAACCCATCCGACCCCTGATTAGGGAACCCTACTCGCGTTGCCGCAACAATTTGAGTTCCTGGAGTTGCACGGGGGTAAGGACCGCCTTTATCTGAAACGCCATGGTTGCCTTCGCCGAAATCAGAGCTGCTTGAGCTGTTTGGACAGCAGGGAGATAAGTAGTTATGGCACTTTTGATACCATCTGTGCTTGTAGCTTCCGATATTGCTGTCTGAAGAGCTCTTCGGGCCTGCCAAAGATTTTTCTGAAGAGTTTTTGTGTCAGTTGTCCCATATATGCCCAATATCGTAGTTGTTTGAGCATCCGAAAGGCCAAGTTTCTGCAGGGTACCCCAGCTAAGCCCATGATGACGTCCGTGCATGGCTTCTGCTGTAAATGTACCAGCAAAGATTATTGTCAGGACTAATATTACGGTGAATGCCTTGTTAAATTTCATCTTATTTCCCTCCTTTTTTACAATGTTCGATAAGTTTTGCAATTGTGACTATGAACATCAGGCTCACCTTAAAATGAGACTCCAAACTTTTCTATTCTGAATAAGGAGCAGTTATCATGTTGGGGGGTGCTCGTGGGGACATGATCCGGCGATATAGTAGCACAATGATAGAGCCCCTGGAACGCTTGACGAAAGTACTATGAGCCTCAATCCCCGAACCCTCGCATACATGGCACCCAAAAGCCCTATTCCCTGTTTTCCGCATGATTAACTTCCTGTTGTCTTAATGTATTTCCTTATTAATTTAAAGACATAAGCAATCCTGAAAAAGCTATAGTAATGTCGGTCAACAAACATTTTTTCCTTTATGAATCTCATGCCGGCCCTCCGTACAATCATTGCCTACTTCATCAACCTTATCTCTTCTCGTCTCTCTTAACGGAACAGTAAAAGCAACTCCTGTGCCAACCCATTTTCAAAAGAATTCAGAAGATATTTTGCCCCGCCCTCGACGTGATTTATCCTGAATATTCAAAGGATTAAGGCCATTGACTGTGGAATAAATTCTATTCTTGCAAAAACAATGAGGTCTTAAAGCTCAATCTTAAACCGGAATAATTTGTCGATTTTTCTAAGCTGTAGATGATTTTCTTCTTAGAATTCAGTTAACAACGAATTTCGACAAGTTTGACGAAGTCGACACAATTTCCGAATAGATTCTTTATTGAAATTATAATAGAAATTGAAGGTCCTCCTATTTCTTTCGACAGATATTTCCTCCCTGATGTCGCCAAAAAAAGCTGAAACCAAGTTCGCAAATCATAATTCTTTTGTCGCTCGGAAGATCATCGGGTATTCTTTGAAGGTATTACCCTTTTAAAATTCAGGAGAAAAGTGAATCTCTTTTCCTTCATCGTTTACAAAAAGATTCATTTCTTGAAACAATAATAATGAGTTGGCGCGGGAATTGCTTAATTATCAAATAAGATTCTTTTTCAGAAGAAAGGAGCTAAAGGAATGAAGGAGAGAATCATGACTCTTGCGTTAGTGACGCTCATGCTCTTAGGAGTAACCTATGTTTACGCACAAAGTCCTGGCTTTGGTCCTGGCCCTCGATGGGGAGAAAAACCTCGCTGGGGGTCATCGGAACCGGGCATGGGTCTTAATTTGACTCCAGAGCAGAAGACCAAGTTTCAGGAAATACACCGGAAGTTTATGGAGGAGAATGCCCAACTCATCGGAGCGCTCATCACAAAAAGGCTGGAATTCCGGTCTCTCTGGACTGATCCAAAATCTGACCCCAAGGCTATTCTGGATAAGGAAAAGGAATTGAGAGCTCTTCAGAATCAGATGAGAGATAAAGTCATCCAAGCAATGTTGGCGGCTCGTAAAACCCTGACTCCCGAACAACTGGCAAAGTTTGGGTTAGACTGGGGAATGGGCGGGGGTGGCATGATGGGCCATGGCCATGGAATGGGTTTTGACTGGTAAACCGATTATTGACAAAGTCTGAAGGGTCATATCATTTGAGCCGAAACCTCTCCAGGAGGTCTAATATGCTTCCTTCAACTACCTCCATTGGCCAGTGTCTTCTTTACCATCACTCCAGACCGATCATTACCCGACTTTTCCTAAAAACATTTATACTCCAGAGGGGATCGATCAGATCACGAAGCACATCGCACAGTTTTCATTAAATGGTCTCAAACATTTGTAGAAAACAAGAAGGAAAGGATGGAGGGGTGGTAGATTATCGGAAGAACTTATCTTCACCCCTTGCCGGGGAGGGGAACCAGTCCCGATGGCCACGTTTTTAGCCAGTCTCCGAATTGCATTAAGGGCCCTCAGGGTCAATAAGATGCGCTCTGCCTTAACCATGCTCGGAATTATCATCGGGGTGAGTGCTGTCATTGCCATGATCGCGGTGGGTTCAGGGGCGAAGGCCCGAATTGCCGAACAGATCGCCAGCATGGGATCAAATCTCCTGATGGTCCAATCAGGAAGTTCAACGAGCGGAGGAATTCGAATGGGATCAGGGACGGTCCCCACCTTGACCGTTGACGATGCAAAGGCCATTCTCACCGAAGTCCCTTCCATAAAGTATGTGGCCCCAAACCTTTCAGGGGTTGCCCAGGTGGTTTATGGGAACCAGAACTGGTCTACCGGTATTACCGGGACAACGCCGGAGATACTCGATATCCGGGATTGGCCTGTTGCCTCGGGACGTTCTTTTACCCAGCAGGAGGTGGATGGAACGGCAAGGGTATGTCTTTTAGGGGTGACAGTTGTGGAAAACCTCTTCGGAGGGATCGACCCGGTCGGCCAGATCGTCCGTATCAAGAATGTCCCCTTTGTCGTGGTCGGTGTCCTCACCAGCAAGGGCCAGTCCACTTGGGGACAGGATCAGGACGACACTGTGATTATCCCTCTGACGACGGCTCAAAAAAGGCTCTTCGGAATGCAGTTCCCGGGGATGGTGAGGGGGATTTCTGTTCAGGCCAAGGGGCCAGAGATGATGAAAGAGGCAGAAAACCAGATCAATGCACTGCTTCGGCAGAGGCACCGGATTCAGCCAAACCAGGATAATGATTTTACGGTCAGGAACCTAACTGAGATCATGGCAGCTGCTGAACAATCGGCCAGTGTGATGTCTCTTCTTCTGGGAGCCATCGCCTCCATCTCTCTCATTGTGGGCGGGATTGGAATCATGAATATCATGCTCGTCTCGGTAACGGAGAGAACAAGGGAGATCGGGATTCGAATCGCAGTGGGTGCAAAGAGTAAGGATATCCTCCTTCAGTTCCTGATTGAATCCCTGGTGCTAAGCCTGATCGGGGGAATCCTGGGAATTGCGATAGGCATTGCCGGAACCTATATTCTGTCCTCCTTTACAAGGTGGCCGACCCTTTTATCAATCCAAGCCATCTTTTTGGCTTTTTTCTTCTCTGGCTCCATCGGGGTCTTTTTTGGATTTTATCCTGCGAGGAAGGCCTCGTTACTCGATCCCATCGAAGCCCTCCGTTATGAATAAAAAGGGAGGGCTTCGCCGCAAGTGAATTCCGGCAGGGGAAGGGGATGGGAGTGCTGACCCGTACTCCGAGAAGGGAATGGAATTCCATGAAGACACAAAAAATATTTATAAGCACAATGATCTGGCTTCTCCTCCTGACAGTGACGGCATCATGGATATTTGCCCAGGATCAGGGGCCAACCACAAAATTTCAGCAAGAAGAATTGGATCAGATGCTGGCACCCATTGCGCTTTATCCTGATTCCCTCTTGGCACAGACCTTAATGGCAGCTACCTATCCCCTTGAGGTTGCGCAGGCAGAACAGTGGGCAAAGGCAAATAATAATCTTGGGCCGGATCAGTTCAACGATGCCCTGGATAAGAAAAACTGGGACCCTAGTGTAAAAGCCTTAGTGCCCTTTCCGCAGGTCTTGTCGATGATGAGCGAAAATCTGGAGTGGACCCAGAAATTAGGTGATGCCTTCCTGGATCAACAAGGCGAAGTAATCGATACAGTCCAAGAGTTGAGGAGCAAGGCGGAGACTGCGGGTAACCTGAAGAACACCCAAGAACAGAAGGTAATTGCCGAAGACAATGAAATCGAGATTGAGCCTTCGGATCCGGAGGTGGTCTATGTACCTGTCTATGACCCAGCCGAGGTTTATGGGCCTTGGTGGTACCCGGCTTTTCCACCCTTCTATTATCCCCCTCCTTCCTGGATGGTTATTGCTTTCCGCGGAGGAATCGGGTTTGGGAAAGGCATAGCCATAAGTAGAGCTTGGGAGTATGGGTGGGGGCACTGGGATTGGCGGAATCATCACATTAATGTGAACATCAACCGAAGCATAAACATTAACCCTAACATAAGCATTAACCGTACAAACATCCAGACAACTCAATGGCAGCACGACCCGAGTCATCGAAAAGGCGTTTCCTACAAGGATGAGGCAACCCGAGATCGTTATGGCCAGTCGGTAATGGGAGCAGAGAACCGCCGCGACTTCCGGGGCTTTGAGACAAGACCCCAACAGGCCCCGCTGGCTCCCCAGCCAACTATTCCACAAACAAGAAGCCGGCAAACTCCTGCAGTTAGCCAACAGGGCCTCGATCGTAGTGGAGATAGAAGTGCATTTGGACGCATGGATCACGGAAGCACTGTTCAAAGGCAGAGCGATCGTGGTCGCCAAAGCCGCCAGAGTGCGCCTTCGAGAGGGACAGGGAGTGTGAACCGTGGCAATATTGGCCCTCGCCGTTAAGGGTTGAACAAAGCGTTCAAACGTTGTAGCTCGATGGAGGAAAAAGCAATGCCTATCAATATATGGAATTCAAAAAGGTGTTTGATATACCGATTCGGTTTTACAAGCATCGCGGCAGTAATGATATTGGTTGGATTTTATCAAAATGTTACTGCCGTAGATACAAAGCCAAAAAGTTTCACGTCCCCTGACGAAGCCGTTAAAGCACTGGTAAATGCGGTCAAGGGCGATAATACTAAGGAATTGCTTGGGATCTTTGGCTCTGCGGGAAAAGAGATCATCTTCTCTGGCGATGAGGTTGCCGACAAGACAGGGAGAAACCGGTTCATTAAGACCTATGAAGAAATGAACCGGTTGACGAAAGAAAATGAAAGGAAAATCATTCTCCATGTGGGAAATCAGGATTGGCCTTTTCCGATTCCTATTGTCAAGGTGGGCGAAACTTGGCGTTTTGATCCTCAAGAAGGAAAGGAAGAAATTCTGAATCGCAGGATTGGAAGAAATGAACTTAATGCCATCCAGGTTTGCCTGGCCTATGTAGACGCCCAGCGTGAATATACACTGAAGAAGCGGGAGGGGAGCGTCTTACCGGAATATGCCCAGAAGTTTGTGAGTGGGAAGGAAAAGAAGGATGGTCTTTACTGGGAAGCAAAAGAGGGCGAAGAACAAAGTCCGCTCGGCCCGATGATGGCCAAGGCTGCCGAAGAGGGGTATATGGGAAAGAAATCCGGTGACAAACGAGACTCCTTACCATGGGTATTACTATAGGATTCTGAAGTCTCAGGGCAAGCATGCGCCAGGAGGAGAATATGATTACGTAGTTAAAGGTAAGATGATTGGAGGTTTTGCCCTCGTGGCTTACCCTGCGGAATACGGTAACTCCGGGATCATGACCTTCATGGTGAACCATGAGGGTGTGCCGTATGAAAAGGATCTACGTAAAGATACCGAGAAAATTGCAATAGCCATGAAGCAATTCGATCCAGACAAGACTTGGAAGAAGGTGGAATAATTTTCGGGGTTACGATGTACCAATGTCCGCTTTTAATTTCATTTCATATAAGGGTTATCATTTTGTTACTCTCGCAATTGCCTCCTCCATTGCTTGGTTACAGCAAGATGTGCCAAAATGGAAGTATCTCAATAGACAAAATTCAATAATATTTCAAGGAGGGTTAGATTGATTCCTCCGGCGTTGCAATATAAGAACTATCGGCTTTTTTTCGGTGGTCAAGGAGTCTCTCTCATCGGAACCTGGATGCAAAGAATCGCGATGAGCTGGCTCGTCTATCGCTTGACCAATTCAGCGTTTTTGTTGGGCTTAGTCGGATTCACGAGTCAAATCCCCATCTTTCTATTAACCCCATTTGCTGGGGTCCTGGCTGACAGAATGAACCGCCGAAGGGTTCTGGTGGTTACTCAAACCCTGGCGATGATTCAGGCCTTCGTTCTGACAGTTCTTGTGTTGACAGGCACGATTGCAGTTTGGCACATCGTGTGTTTGAGCGTGCTCCTGGGTATTGTGGACGCCTTCGATCTGCCAATACGTCAGTCCTTTATGGTGGAGATCGTCCAAAGAAAGGATTTAGGGAGTGCAATCGCCTTAAACTCCTCAATTGTTAATTGCGCTCAACTGTTAGGTCCCTCCGTAGCCGGCATCATGATTGCTTCCATGGGCGAAGGGATGTGCTTTCTGTTTAACGGAGTTAGCTACCTTTTTGTCATTGTATCTCTCATCGCCATGAAAATCACACGGAAAGAGATGGAAAAACGCGACATTCATGTCTTGCAGGAGATAAAGGAAGGGCTTTCCTATGCCTTCGGTTTTGGACCGATCAGGTTTATTTTGCTGCTTCTTGCATTGACCAGCCTGGTAGGGATTCCTTACAGGGTAATGATGCCGATTTTTGCCAAGGACATTCTTCAAGGAGGTCCTCATACCCTCGGTTTTTTGATGGCTGGAGCGGGTGTAGGGGCTTTAACAGGTTCAATTTATCTTGCTTCCAGAAAAGGCATCCCAGGATTAGAGAAATGGATCGCCTTGGCTGCAGGTTTATTTGGCATAGGACTTGTGGGCTTTTCTCGTTCCCACGTTTTCTGGCTTTCCCTGGCTCTGGTACTGTTGACGGGTTTTGGAATGATGGTCCAAATGGCATCGAGCAACACGGTGTTACAGACTGTTGTGGAGGAGGACAAACGCGGCCGGCTGATGAGCCTTTATGCAATGGCAATCAGGGGCATGGCGCCATTCGGCAGTCTGTTAGTAGGCGGCGCGGCGAGCAAGATAGGCGCTCCAAACACTCTAATGATTGGCGGTCTGTTATGTATTTTAGGGTCCACCATGTTTGCCAGAAAACTTCCAGCACTGCGAGAAATGGTTCGTCCGATATACATGAGGATGGATGCTTTATCCGGACCAACGTCAAAGATACGTTTCACGGAGCGTTAAAGAGTTTCGAAAAGATAATTCCGCAATGATAATCTGACTGCGCCTGATTGACTAACAAGCACAGGCTTAGACGGCTTCTCCATCAAGAGATTTTTGATTTATAAGACTGGGAGGTATCGACCCCTTCTCCATGATTTCGGGAAAAAGCCCACAGAAAAACCCCATATATTTTGAGTGACATTGACACCAAAAATTGAACATATCTTGCCAAAAAAGAAGCCCGCGTTTTCCGGGAAGATATTGCAGATCTCATAGTCAAATCTCAACTTTTTGAATTTTAAAAAATTTCATTTTTCGTAGCAGAAATCGGTTTCTCGCGAGCCCGAAAGAGGGTTACGACTTAGTAGTGGACGTCTCGCCGCGATCGCATAGGCCCAGAAGGGTCTGAACCTGATCGAAGAATGCTGCCGACGTCTGTAAGATCGAGACGATCTGGATCGGCGGGAAGGACACGATAGACATCGCGAACGACCTGAAGATGCTCTTAGGAAAAATCTCGCGTGTCCTCAGCCTTTCCTGCCCTCTCTCGCTTCCCGGGTTGCTCTTCTTGACTAATAAGAATTCGTATTTTAAATATCTACTAGAAATATCATCTCTCTTTTGCGAGGCCCGGAAATGAAGGTTCCGAGAGAAGATGCCGTCAGGACCCAAAAACGTCTGCTTGCGGCCGCAAGTGAAGCCTTCGCAGAAAAGGGCTACCGTGAAGCGACCGTTTCAGAAATCTGCGAACGAGCCAAATCCAATGTCGCTGCGGTAAATTACCACTTCGGCGACAAGGAAACTCTCTATGCCAAGGCCTGGCGGCATGCGTTTTATGAATCTTTGAAAGTACACCCGCCGGATGGTGGCGTCAGTGCCGACGCACCACCGGAAGAACGTTTACGGGGACGGGTGAAGGCCCTTCTTCGCCGGGTAACTGGCGCCAACAATAAAGAATTCCTCATTGTCCTGAGGGAATTAGCCAGCCCGACCGGCCTGCTTGACGAGGTTACACGAAAAGACCTTCGCCCCTTGCGCGAGAAGATGGAAGGCATCATTTGTGAACTCCTCGGCCCGCATGCCTCGGACATGCAGGTTCGGTTCTGCGCAACAGGCATCGTAAGCCAATGCGTTATTCCGATGCTCATGAAAAGGATGGACCGGGGGAGACAAGGAGGCAGAAGCGACTATTCTGGTATCGGACGATATTGAGTCCTACGCCGCCCATGTCGTGGAGTTCTCGTTGGCTGGAATCCGCTCCATCCGAGAGGAAGCCGAAAAAAGAAAAAAACGAATCCATAGAGGCCTTCATGAAAATCAATGACAGGGTCAAACTAATTGCCACCATGGGGGTACTTGTGGTGGGACTGATAACGTCTGGTTGCGGTTCGCAGCAGGCTGCTCCTCCGCCTGCCCTCCCCGAGGTTGCCATTGTGACGGTCAGTCCGGAGCGGACGGTCCTAACCACCGAATTACCGGGTCGCACATCCGCCTACCTGGTTGCGGAAATTCGTCCGCAGGTGAACGGCATCATTCAAAAGAGGCTGTTTGAGGAAGGATCGGATGTCAGGGCAGGTAAAGTACTCTATCAAATCGATCCCGCCCCCTTTCAAGCCGCCTACGACAACGCAGCGGCCAACCTCTCCGGCATGCGAAGGGCGGCCGAGCGGGCGCGGGCTGCGCTGGAGGCGAGCGTAGCCGGCGTTGCGCGACAGCGGGCCACCCTGGAGCTTGCGCGGACGAACCGCTGGCGCTACGAAGAACTTTTTAAGAAGAGCGTCATCTCCGCTTTACAGCGCGACCAGGCTGTGACCGAGGCCGAAGTGGCCGAAGCCACACTCCGGGCTGATGAGGCACAGGTAAAAAACGACCAGGAAGCCGTGGCCGTCGCCGAGGCAACCATCCAGCAGGCGGAAGCGACAATAGAGACGGCCCGAATCAATCGGGGATACACTGACGTTGTGGCGCCGATCACAGGACGTATCGGCAAATCCAATGTCACAGTAGGCGCCCTCGTGACCGCCCAGCAACCCATGGCTCTGACTACTATTCAACAGCTGGATCCCATTTACGTCGATGTGCCCCAATCCACCGCCGAGCTGTTGCGTTTGCGGCGTAGAGTGGAGGAAGGGCACCTCCATAATAACGGAAA
>CAWEAV010000049.1:0-28448 GCA_963806715.1 uncultured delta proteobacterium | reverse complement strand
GGTCGTAATCTTCATTTACAATGGAGGCGATATATTGAGGAGCACGGGTATTGACAGGACAGGCGTTTTCACATCCGATATTCTCTTCGAACCATTGCTGATCCGGGATCTGGATATGAAAGCGATTCCGAAGGAGTTGGCTCATGGTGTCTTGTTTTTGAAACCCTTAAGAAATTTAGAGACGCCTTCTCGCATCTCGTTGAGGCGATTGAAGTAGATGGAGGCTAGCCTCTTCATGATCTCCATTCCCATCTTTAGATCCTCTTCCATCTTTTTTCTGATCGGGGTCGCCTCGATGATCAGTACCTTCGACGGTCGTAAGGATGTTGCCGTCACATTGTAACGAAAGGGTTCGAGAAGACAGGGCATTCCGAAGGTGGTCCCCTCCTTATCGATGGTGGAGGTCATAAAGTCGATCCTCTCGCCGGTCTTGACGGTCAGAGTGATGACGCCTTCGATCAGGATATAGAGGCGATAGGCTTCATCTCCCTGATAGAAGATGGTCTTTCCCTCGGGGAAAGATTCGATAGAGGAATGAGATAGGATCACGTCGATTTGATGCTCTTCAAGGCTGCTGAAGAGTACCGTTTTCTTTAACCATGCGGCTGTAACCATCTTCTCCTCCCATCAGGGAACCATTCCCTGGTTGAGGTACTCCATCAGATCTACCATCTCTTTCCCATCCATTTTCTGCCAAGGGATCTTTGCCTTTCTCATCTTCTCGAGCATCTCTGGTCCGTGATTCCACATTGCCCGGGCCATGAAAATGGGTGAGACCAGGCCTTTTAGCTGGGAGAGATCTCCTGTTTTTGCTCCCTTAACGTGGCAGAGATTACACTGTTTCTTGATAAAGACCGCTTTTCCTCTCTCCGGGTTGCCCGGTTCATCAAAATATCGAGTCGAAAAGAGATAGGCAACGAGATCAGCCATCTCCTGGGAAGAGAGGGTCGGGAAACTGATTCCCCTCCTCTCCATCCCTTTCCTCATCTCTTCGGAATGGTTCCACATCATCCCGGCTAACTGGGCTAAGGTTCTTGGAAAATCCTTCTTTCCCGAGAGATCATATTCACTCTGTGGAATGTGGCACTGAATACATCCTTTCTGGACGAAAAGTTTCTCTCCGGACGCTGGGTCGCCCGGCGAGAGATATACTTTTTCGGTCCCAGGACCGAGGCTTCGGATATAGGCGATCAGATCGACCATTTCGTTTCCCGAGAATTCAAAGTGAGGAATACCCTTTGCCTTCATTTCTCTTTCCATCTGGCCAGAGTGATTCCACATCATCTGGGCCCACAGAATTGGATTGGTGTACATTCCCCAGCGGCTGAGGTCCGATTTCGTTCCTTCCCTTGGGGTGTGGCACTTGCCGCAGACCCTCTCCATCAAGGCCTTTCCTTTTTGGAGGTTTCCCGGTTCGTCCATATACCGGATGAAGTAGAGGAACGCAAAAAGGTCTGCCATCTCTTTTGTCTTTACGGTTTCAAGAGGGATTTTCTTTGCCGCCATCCTCCCCCACATTTCAGGACCGTGGTTCCACATTAAGGCAGCGAGCTGGGTCTGGCTCACATAGGCTTGAGGAAGGGTCCCAAGGTCTGGCCCTCCCTTGCCTCCTTCTCCCCAGATGGCATGGCACTCACTGCATTTCTTCTGGATAAAGACTCGCCATCCTTCTTTGACATCGCCGGGAAGAAGGTACTCCACCTTCCTCTCGGCTCCTAAAGTCCTTTCTCCGATGGTAAAGAGAAGAAGAACGAGAAGAAAAAGAATTGCCATGCGTCTCATTTCAGTACCTCTCTACACTTAGAAATCTTCTGTACCGTCCTCAGAGCAAAAGGGCGGGAGGGATTTACCTCTTCTTCGGGCTCCGGATATATTCGAGAATGCCGACCAGCTCCCCCCTTTTAAATCGAGGCCAGGAGATTCCTTTCTCCTTCATGGCTTTTTCAATCTCCAGGCCGTGGTTCCAGACCCCGGCTACGATGTCAATGGGGTTAGAACCCTTCTGGTACTTGGACAGATCGACCTGCATCCATTCCCCCGGCTTTCCGTCGAGGCCGTGACATTTCACGCATCCCATTTCAACGTAGGTCTTCTTTCCGTTGACTGGATTTCCGGGTTCGTCGATGAAATGGAGAAAGTAAAGGTAAGCAAGAAGGTCTGCCATCTCCTTAGCCGTAAATTTTGGAATCCCTGTCTGGGTTTGAGCCATCTTTGCCAACACGGTTGGTCCCTTGTTCCACATGACGGAAGCGATCTGTGTGAGGCTCTTATAGAAGAGCTGAGCCCTCTTGCCGAGGTCCTCTCCTCCCTTCCCGCCCTCACCCCGAATGGCGTGACACTTGATACAGCCCTTTTCGACAAAGATCTTTTTCCCCTCCCGGGGTTTCCCGGGGTGATGAATGCCGCTTCTTTCGGCCCTTTTGCATTCGCTTTGATGTATTCCAGAAGGTCCATCATCTCGGTTCCCTCAAAGGTTGGCCACTTCATTCCGAGCTTGACCATCTGGGCGATCATGACGGGTCCATGGTTCCAGATCATCTCGGTTAAGTAGACGGGGGAGATATTCTGTGGAAACTGATCCAGGCCCGGCTCCCCTTCCCTGCCTCTCCCACTGAGAGGATGACATTTGCTGCAGCCTTTTTCATTAAATAAGTACTGCCCTCGGGTTCCATTTCCAGGGTCATCGAAGAATTTGAGGAAGTAGAGATAGGCAGAGATATCGGTAATCTCCTCGCCTGTCAGGTTAGGTTTTGTCATCTTCATCCGTTCCATTCCCTGAACCATGGGGGGGATATGATTCAAGAGCTTGGAGGCAAGATCGAGCAGCGTGTTGCCGAGATCGACCCTTCCAAAGTCCGGTCCGGTCTTTCCACCTTCTCCCTTGAAGGCATGGCATTTGATGCACCCCTTGCTGACAAAGAGGCGGGCTCCTTTGGCCGGGTCTTCAGGGATAATGGTTTGCGCCCAGACAGATAAACCCTTGAAAGAAAAGAGGATGAATACGACCCCCAACAGAAGAGTTTTTTGCTTGAGGATGGAACCATTCATTCTTTCCTCCATTCCCTTCGCCTCGTCTTCTTCTCACCAGCCCGCCCGTCGTCAGACAGAAGCGAGAGCGGATGAGGAGTCTCATTCAACACTGATTCCCGGGAGATAGGTTCGCACTCGTTCTTGAACCTCGGCGATCGACTTTTCCCTTCCTTCCCTCACCTCCCAGATGGAGACGATGGGAAAGACCTTGGTGAAGACCATGTAGAGGAGAATAAAAAAGGAGATGCAACCCGCAAAAACAGACCACTCCACCCACGTTGGAGAATAGATGACATCCTGATTGGGAAGTCTCGGATTAGTCAAGGTAGGTACGACGATCACAAATCGTTCCAGCCACATCCCGATGACAACGGAGATCGAAGCGATCAGCGTGCCGAAAGGTGTCCGGGTTCTCTTGAAACTAAGAATGGGCAGGGGGATCACAAAACAGAAAAGGAACATTCCCCAAAAGTAAGGGGCAAACCGACCGGTAAACTTAGACCAGAAGATCGTCATATGGAGAGGCTCTCCCCCATAGAAGGTCGTGAGGTATTCTGTAAAAGTAAAGTAGAACCATAAAAGGGTCATCACCAACAGGAGGATCCCAAGGTTATTGAAATGGACGGGCCTTAGATAGTCTTCCAGATGGTAGACCTTCCGAATCACATTCATGGCCACAATGAGGGCAGCAATCCCTGAAAAGATGGCGCCGGCGACGAAGTAGGGGCCGAAGATGGCACTGTGCCACATGGGTTGAATCGTCATGGCAAAGACAAAAGAAACAACCGTATGGACGGACACCGCAACAGGAATAACGAGGACGGCCATAAAGGCAATTCCTTTTTCGAGCAGGTGGTGCTGTCTTTCCGTTCCCGACCAACCCAAAGCGAAGATCCGGTAAAACCACTTCCATTTTCCGCCGTAGTCTCGGAGAAGGGCGATATCAGGGATCAAGGGTAAAAAAAGATAGATGGAACTGGCGGTAAGATAAATCGTGATACTTGAGACATCCCAAAGCAGAGGTGACTTAAACTGTGAGTATCGGATGATGTTCAACATCCGGTCGGGTCTGCCGAGGTCCATTAAAATATTGCCGACACCAAAAAAGAGGACCAAAACGGTGATGACTTCAGCGGATCGGGTGATGGACCTTCGCCATTCGGCCTTTGCGAGACGGAGGATTGCCGAGATGAGGGTACCCGCATGGCTGATACCGATAAAGAAGACAAAGTTGGTAATATAGACTCCCCAGAAGATGGGCCTGGAGAGTCCCGTAACACCAAGACCATTACGATATTGGTATTGGTATGCGTAAACCCCCCAAAGAATGAAGGCGACGAGGATCAAAAGGGTAAGATAAAAGGTCTTCCCTGTTTTGCGTATGGGCTCAAATAAGAGGGCATCCTCTTCCACGTTTAAATGTTTCTCTTCCATCACATTCCTTCCGAAAGGTAGACCACCTTGGGTTCTGTACCCAATTCCTCCAGAAGCCTGAAGGCTCTTCTCTCTCGCGAGAGGGCTGAGACGATGCTGTTGGGGTCATTCAGATCTCCGAAGAACATGGCGCCACTCGGGCATGCCTGGACGCATGCCGGGATGTAATCTCCCGGTAGAAGGTCTCTTCCCTCAACCTTTACTTTTTCCCTTGCCCTGAGGAGGCGGTGACTGCAGAAGGTGCACTTCTCCACCACCCCTTTCGTCCGGATCGAGACGTCCCGGTTGAGGGAGCCCTTCATCTCTTTGGGCCAGTCGGGTGGATACCAGTTGAAATATTTTACCGTGTAAGGACATGCCGTCGTACAGTACCGGCATCCAATACAGCGATGATTAATCTGGGCGACCAGTCCTTCCTCGTTGATATAGGTGGCATAAACCGGGCAGACCTTGGTGCAGGGAGGGTTATCACATTGCATGCAAGGTCTTGGAAGCAGTCTTGCTTTGATGTGAGGATATTCACCTTCGATATAGGGGATTAGTTTGATCCAATGAATAGTGCGGCCCTTTGCAGCCTCCTTGGGTCCAATAATGGGCACGTTATTCTCGGACTGACATGCAACCACGCAAGCCTGGCATGCCGTGCACTTGTCTAAGTCAATCACCATCCCCCAACGATGCATAAACCACCTCTGGCCTCAAATCAATGTCAAATTTCAAAACCCAAATGCCAAATAAAGCCCACAAAAGATGACTGCGAATTGAGGGATTTCGGAATTCATGGATTCACCCTTCCCCGGTTTCCTCATTGCTAAATGACTCAATCGTAGGGTTTCATTTGAATTTCGGTAACTGACTATCTTTCATCCATCACGCTTTGTAAATTTTTACTCGGGTGGATCCACTGATCGGATAGCCTGTCAAGGAATCCAGATCGTCTCCAAGGAGACGATTTGGATCTTCACCCAAGCCACTGGCCCAGCGCCCCCCGGATCGGTGACCGCCTCCAAAGGGGATACTTAAGACCTCCGGCATGGCTCCTTTGTAAAGCCTTGCCCTCACTTTTATTTTTCCATTCGGTGATTCCACCCATACCCAATCTCTGTCGGAGATTGCGAGGCGGCCTGCTGTCTCGGGATTGATCTCCACCCAAGTCTCCCATTCTTCAAAAAGGTATTCTCCAACAATCGCCTGAAGCCAGGGTTGGTTGGCATTCCTGCTCCCTGTCAGGGCCATGGTCCTGAACAGGTGGAGTTGAAAGGGATATGCCTTTTCATCGCTTCCTTTTTTCGATTCTTCCCAATGGGGGAGAAAAGAAGCATCTTTCATCTCTTTTGATACGTTGTCAGGAGTCGTCTGCTCCAAGGTCCGGGCATAGAATTCGAATTTCCTCGAAGGGGTTCTGAAAACGCGATCCCATTCTTTGAAATCATAAACAGGATCCCACCATCCCCCCTTCTCCTGAAGCTGTGTCCAGAACTCTTCAAACGTTTTATAGGAAGGAGCCCACCATCCTCCCCTTTCAAGAAGGCGGGTCCAGGATTGCTCGAATTGAAGGCCAAAGGTGTCCCCCCTCTTGGCGTCAAAAACTCCGTGAATCCCGTAAAGCAAGAATTCTCTAAAATCATTCCACGGGAAGGCCTTCTGGATCTCGCCACCTAAAGATTGGGTGACCTGGAGGAGGACATCGCCCGTCGCTCTGGTTTGGTAGAGCCGGTCGAGTCACGGGTTGCCGGATTCCCAAAACAGGGAAACCCTTGTTCAACGAGACGGGGTCATCCTGCCAGCGTTCAAGGGGAGTATCGATCTGGCAAAATGAGGTCCGCAATCGAAGTGGTATCATCCATGTAAGGAGAAAAGCTGACAATCAAAGGAATCTCAGCGAAGGCCTTCGAGAAAAGGTCGGGATTCGGGTTCGAAAGGAGAGGATTGGTGTAATAGAGGAATAGGACTTCCGGCCGGTAGGGTTTTCCCGAAACCACGTTCTTGGCGAAGAGGTAGGGTTGCTGGAGCATGGGAGAAGATTTCTTTTCTCCATCGATTCTCTCTGCCTGCAGTCCTTTTTGAGCCATCGCATCCTTTCCGGGGGGCGGCAAGGCTTGCAGAGGAACGGACCTGGGTGTGAGGACACCTCCTGGGGTATCTATATTGCCGACCAATCCATTAAGGACAGAGACGGCCATCTGGTGAAAGGGTCGATCCCGATTTCCGATCGCAAGGGCAGGTTGATTGGAAGCAAATTCCCGGGCCAGCCTGATGAAGGTATCCACAGGGATTCCAGTCTGTTTGGAGATGGTGTCAGGCACGTATTCAGAAAGAACGAATTCTTTAAAACCGAGATGTTCTTTTCCGCGTGCATCTGTCCAGTTTTCAAATCCGGAAACATGATTCGTTACGAATTCTTGATTGTAGAGAGCTTCTCGAATGATCATGTTGGCAATGGCAAGGGCGGTCAGTCCTTCGGTCCCGGGCGGGGTTGGAATCCATTCGTCAGCTTTGATACCGGTGACCGAGAGCCGAGGTTCGATTTGAACCAGTTTTCCCCGTTGCTCGGGTCTTCCCCTCCTAAATTGGCCATAAGCGCTTAGGGCCTGGACAGGGGACCAGTAGGATTCGAGGAGGTCCGAGCCAAAGGAGAGGATATATCGGGAATTTTCGAAGTCATAAACGGGTGGAGTATAGATGCCCTGAGTGAGGTAGAATCCTTCGACGGTCGGCCCCTCCCATTGAAAGTGATTGTCGATGTAGTTGGGCGATCCAAAGGTTTCCATGAAACGTTCCCAGAGGGACCTCATTAATCCACGATATCTCCCCCCCAGAACGGCCAGGCGATGGGGTTCTCCATTTTGTCGCAGTCTTTTTAACGGTTCGGTGACTGCCAAGAGGGCTTCGTTCCAAGAAATGGGCTGCCAACGACCTTCGCCTCGTTTGCCCGCCCGCTTCAGCGGGGTGCGGATCCGATCCGGATCGTAGAGGCCTTGAAGGCCTGCGATTCCTTTGGGACAGAGGGTACCACGGTTCACGGGATGGAGCGGATTCCCAACAATGTTGACAGCCCATCCGTCGATCTTTCTCACCAATATTCCGCAGCCTCCCATGCACTGGCCACAGACGGTGGAAATCCATTTTTCAATACCCGGGGCATTCGGTTTCCTTGGGGCAGGAAATTGAGACCACTTCCGGAAGCCTCCTCCCAAGGCAATGGCCACCCCTGCTCCGCCCCCCATCTTCAAAAGATCCCTGCGATTGATCTTCATTTAATGACCTGCATCCTTCGTATCGATTCGAGAACTATCATAATAAAGGGTCCGAGGATTCAAGGGTTCACGTGTTTTTCATTAGATTTTCACTTGACCCCTTGAGTCCCGGACCCCTTGAACCCTTTATTTGTCATACATGGCATGCCAAGCAGTCGTTGGTCACTTTTTTCTTTACATGGCAGTTCATACACCAGCCCATGGTCATCCGGACAAATTGTTTTGTAGGAGGCTTTTCGCTCTGTCCAATGTTTCCATGGCAGGTTTTACACTCGATCTTTCCAAGAACGACATGGCGCCGATGAGAAAAAAAGACATGATCGGGTTCTCCGTAGATTTGCCTCCAGGAAATTTCCTCCCTTTTTTTTGCAAGCTGCCTGATCTTTTCCTCTTGCGGACTCCGGGTGATCGGTTCTTTATGACACTCCAGGCAGATAGAGAGATCGGGCATTCCGGGGAAGGTCTGTGTCTTATAATACCGGTGGCAGGTGTCACAATCGAGTCCCTGTTCCAAATGCTTTTTATGATTGAAGGCAATAGGTTGATCGGCTTTTGAGCCGACAGAGTAGGTGATAAAGAGGAAGAGTAAGAGAGCGCCGATCGCCAATCCGAAGAAGAAGAATTTCATGTTCTTGAATCTCCCGGTTCAAGTCAAGAGAATCGGCTTACAGGTGCAGGTCGTCTTTCAACTATCTTACTTTTACTATAAAACGTTTAGGAAATAAATACAGTGAACACCCTATTTTTGCGTCAAGGGCATTGTATTTTAAGGGCTAGAATTTGGAAGAACTTTGTTCCCAGGCCCGGCGTTCTTCTTCCAGTCTGTAAGTTCGTTCCACATACTCGACGTGAGTGAATTCCCCTGTCTGAATGGGAATAGCCACCTTCATCAGGAGGGTGAAAATGAAAAAGCCTGTCGCCCAAATACCAAGAGATACCATGACCTCAAGGAAGTTCGGCATGTAATCGTAGATCTCTCCTAAAGGGTCAGGGACGAATCCCGGTATGACAAACCCCGGTCCTTTTTCAATCCATACCCCGATGATTATGAGCAGACAGCCAATATTAAGGGTGGTAAATTTTTTACGGGTCGATGGGATGAGGAACAAGAAAAAGGCTGTTACGTTCATTGACATCGCTGTCCAGATCCAGGGCACAAGCTGATTGTGGCCATGGAGACCCTGGAACAGATACTCAAACGAATCCATATGAACCGTGTGAGAATAATATTCCTTGTATAATTCGGAGGCGAGAAGAAAGAGGTTGAGAAACATGGCGTAAGCGATCAGTTCTGCGATTTTGAAGAGGGCCTCGTCCTCGAATTTGAGATCGGAGACCTTCCGGATGATTTGAAAAATAAGGATGATGATGGCGGGCCCTGAGCAGAAGGCGCTTGCAAGAAACCTCGGTGCAAGAATCGATGCATTCCAGAAGGGACGGGCTGCAAGGCCATTATAAAGAAAGGCAGTGACCGTGTGAATCCCGACCGCCCATGGAACGGAGAGCAAAATAAAGGGAAGGATAAATTTCCAGTTGGGTTCTTTTCGATAGTAGAAGGTGACCAGCAAGTAGATCGGGATGAGGAGGTTCAAGAAGAAATAGCCGTTGAGAACGAGGACATCCCATGCCAGAAGCGACTGGGGAAAGTTCATGGACCCGATCAGCGGGATCATGTGCCAGAACCGGTCAAGCCGTCCCAGGTCGACCATCACAAAGAGAATGGCCATCACGATGGAGGATGCAGCGAAGAGTTCCCCAAGAACGACGATCTCTTTAATGGGCTTAAAATGGTAGACATAGGATGGGACAACGAGCAGGACCGCTGCCGCCGCCATTCCGACCAGATAAGTGAAATTGGCAATGTAAAGGCCCCAAGAGACTTCATTGGTCATGTTTGTTTCAATTAATCCGACCTCGTGCTGCCTGAGATAGAATCGGAGGCCCACAGCAATAACCGCAAGGAGGAACAGGCACCAAGCGTAGTATCCCTTGCTTCCCCTGACTACCAGCGAAAGGGTCCTCTTGTAAAAATGCCATGTCTCCTTAAAGGTTTCCTGTAAGCCGTCCATAGGTTTAGGTATTCTTACATTTCAAAGAAGTAGTAAAACTTAGGATCTGTATTTAGATCTTCCTTGAGCCGGAAGACCCTCTTGTTTTCGATGATATACCTTATTTCACTGGTAGGGTCGAGGAGGTTTCCGAATTTCCTTGTCCCGGTGGGGCAGGCTTCGACACAGGCCGGATACCTTCCAGTTCTCACCCGCTGGATGCAAAAGGTGCACTTATCCACGGCACACTTCATCCTCGGCCGGTTTCCAAGGTAGTGGACAGAGGGATTGATCTCCTCTTTTGGAATATTGGGCTCTGCCCAGTTGAAGACCCGTCCCTTATACGGACAGGCTGCAATGCAATAACGACAACCGATACACCAGTTGTAGTCCACCACCACAAGCCCGTCGGGTTCTTGCCAGGTTGCATGGACTGGGCATACCTTCACACAAGGAGGATCCTGGCAGTGCTGGCATTGAACGGGCAGATAGATAAACCCCTTCTCCGGTACCAGGGGAGGGTTATAGTAATGCTCGGAGTTATCGAGTTTGATCAGGCTTCCCCGCTTGATCCTGAGAACTCTAATCCATTGAAGCTGATGCTTATAGCGGGAGTTATTATTTTCTTTGACACATGCGTAGACGCACCTTCTGCACCCAATGCACCGGGAGAGATCGAGGCCGTATCCCCAGAGGGTATCCGGGAGGGCTTCCTGCGTACTAATCTGGAATTTCTTGCCATATTTTTCCAGATATCTCTGTTCGAGTTTGGCGATAACCCGTTTCTTTTCTTCTGGGGTCATCTCTTTGAAATGTTTTTGAAGAAAATCCTCTGCCTCCTCTTTCGAACAGGAGGAGAGAAGAGGAATGGAAAGACCGGCCAAAGCGGTCAATGAAACATTCTGGATGAACTGCCTGCGAGTATAATGTTTCTCTCCCATTTTCTCAGTCCGTCGGTCGAAGCGGGGGTGGTTCCGGCTTGATCGGTTTAAATTTTGGATCATGAGGGTCATGGCAGTGGGCACAGAGGAAATAGGTTCTCTTACCGCCGATGAAATAGCCCGTCCTCTTCCCATGAATGCCTGCCTTCCAATCCCGGTAGAGGTTGCCATGGCATTCCCCGCAGAGTCGGTAGCTCTCTGTGAATTGAATCAGCTCCCCGTTGAAGAGCCGGAGTTTATCCCTGTTCTTTGCATCGTGGCAGTCGAGACACCATCGCATGGCCTCGGCGTGATGGAGCTTGATGTTCGTGTGTTCCTCTTTGAGTTCCCTCTTTTTTCGATTGACTTCCATGGAGGCATGGCAGTTGCTGCAAGGAAATAATCCCTCCGTAATCGGGGGAGGGGAGACGGGAAACTCCTCCATTCCCATGGCAGAGGGTACAAAATAAATGGCCAGACAGAAAATGAGTACAAGCGCAGCGCTAATTCTTTGCATGTGTATTAAAAGGGCGGGAAAAAAGGAAGGCGCCAATGATTTGGCACCGGATCACCCTTCCGCTGAATCAACAGGACCCTTCATCAGGACCAACCGATTCTCAACAAAAAATACTACCTAATTTTTTTAACATCTGCAATGACAAAAAGCAAATAGTTTTGGGGCCAAGGTAATCCCTCGGTTATGGATGCGATTTGTTTCGGAGTGGTCTCCCCTCCGAGACCTTGAAAAGTGGGTCATCAGTAGGGAGGATCATCGGCAGGTTTAGTGCCCAAAGGACCGTTTTGAGGGTATCCGCCCTTCTGCTCATCACTCAAAGGTACCGCCCTGCCTACCGGCAGGCAGGTTCAAGTTTTCTCCGGAGAGACCACCCCGACCCTGAGAATGGGGTCTCTGAGGGATTATTTATGGGCCGAGAATAATCGGGTTGACCGCGCAATCGTCCCCCCAAAGATTGACTTCGACTTCTCATGAGCTTGAATTGGATGAGGAGGTATGGTAATTTTCTTTCATGAAGATCGATATTCAACTCTTGCCCATTCCGCCGCATCCTGATACTCTCTCCAACCACTCGATTGTCGTCCTCGACATCCTCCGGGCCACTTCGGTCATCGTTCATGCGTTAGCCCATGGTGCAAGAGAATTGATTCCTGTCCTTTCCGTGGAGGACGCTTTTGAAAAGAAAAGGGAATTTCCTCCTGAGACGACTTTCCTGGGGGGGGAAAAGGATACCCAGCCGATTGAAGGCTTTGATCTCGGGAATTCTCCGAAGGAATATATCTCCGAAAGGATTAAAGACAAGAGGATCATCCTGAGGACAACCAATGGCACGAGGGCTTTTTATCTGGTCTCCACGGGAAAGGAGGTCATCGTTGGAAGCTTCTTCAACATGGAAGCAACGGTAGAACGATGTATGACATCAGGACGGGATCTTTTGATCTTTCCTTCAGGGGATGAGGGGTGCTTTTCTCTCGAGGATACCGTCTGTGGAGGGATGATCATTGATCTTATTTTAAAAAAGAGAAGACAGGACGTCGTTCTCACCGACGCCTCTCAAGCGGCACAGGTCCTGTTCAAACGATTTGAAGGGGATCTCTTGGAAGCCTTTCGGCTTTCCCACCATGGGAATAAACTGGTCCGCTTGGGGAGAGGAGACGATCTTCCTTACTGCGCCCAAACCAATATCATTTCGATCGTCCCTGTTTTTAAAGATGGGGCTATCAGGGCCTCTCACCCCTACCCCCTCCCCAGAGGGGAAAGGGCAGGGTGAGGGGGCGTTTTGCGATTTCAATTCGAGGAGGTGAAGAAATGCGACGTTCGGAAAGAGAAATCAAAGACCAAGGGACAATCAAGGCCCTGTTGGATCAGTCTCACGTGGGCCGGATGGCAACCATCAACCGGAAAGGATATCCAGTCATCAAACCTGTCAATTATCTCTACTGGGACGGAAAGATCTATTTTCACTCTTCGCTCAAAGGAGAGAAGATCAGCGATATCCGGAGGGGAAGTCCTGTTTGCTTTGAGGTGGATCAACCCATGAGTTACATTCCTGCCAAAGGCCCTGCCTGCAAAGCCAGTTTCTATTATCGAAGCATCATTGTCAAAGGGAGAGCTGCCGTGGTAAATTCCCGGAAGAATAAGCTGGAGATCATCGAAAAATTGATGGAGAAATATCAGCCTGAAGGGGATTACGAAGGGGTTGACGGAGAGATTCTCAACAAAACGGCTGTGGTCGAGATCTCCATCGAGGAACTTACTGCCAAAGAGAATATGGGCTAATGGGTTCTTCCGTCGCTATCGTCAAGTGCCAAACCTATGATGAAGAGGAAGTCCAAAGACAACTCCGGCAGGTCCTACGCTTGATTGGAGGAATGAAGGCGTTCGTCAGAAAGGGCGATCGTGTTCTTCTGAAACCCAACCTCCTCATTGGAAAAGCCCCCGAAAAGGCCGTCACGACTCACCCATCGATTGTCCGCGCTGTCATCCAGCTCGTTCGCGAAGCAGGGGGAGTTCCATTCATAGGGGACAGTCCAGCGGTCGGAAGCACGACAAAGGCTGCTGAAAAGGCGGGGATCAGGAATGTCGCTGAGGCGATGGATTGTCCCATCGTCGAGTTTAACAGGCCTGTTTCACCGACCGGGGGAAGGACAAAAATTTTCAAACAGTTGGAAATCGATCAAACTGTTCTGGAGGCCGATGTGGTGATCAACCTTCCCAAGTGGAAGACCCATGCCCAGATGCTTCTCACCCTCGGAGTGAAGAACCTTTTCGGATGTGTTTCTGGCAAGAAAAAGGCTCTCTGGCATCTGAAGGCGGGAGAGGACAGACAACTCTTTGCGCAGGTGCTTGTTGATATCTACCAGATCATACATCCTGCACTCACCATCTTGGACGGTGTCACGGGAATGGAGGGAAACGGGCCGGGAAGCGGCTTGCAGATCTCCTTGGGATTGATCCTTGCAAGCCGGGATGCGTTAAGTCTGGATCAAGTGGTATGTGATCTCCTTCAAATTCCGAGAGAGTCCTTGATGACAAATCGAGTAGCCCTGGAGCGAGGACTCGGTCATGAGGAGATGGAGGTGGTTGGAGAGAGATTGGACGCTGTCAAAGTACCCAACTTTCGTTTTCCGAGTCTCTCCAGGGTCGATTGGAACCTTCCCGGATTCATTAAAAGAGCGTTAAAAAATGCCTTGACCGGTAGACCGATTATCGATGAAGCGCTGTGTAAGAACTGCCAACAATGTTCGGAGATATGCCCTCCTAAAGTGCTTCAGCCGAGAGGAAAGACCCTCTCATTCGATTACGGCCGGTGCATCCGATGTTTTTGCTGTCTGGAGGTGTGTCCGGAAGGGGCAGTCTCCATCCAGCCAGGATGGGCCCTCAAATTGGTGAATAGAAGGTAGATCGCAGATTGGGGAATAAAGAAATCCGGAGAAGGAAACGGGTTGAAACAGGTATTGCGAAACATTAGACTCGTTATTGAATATGACGGAACGAATTACCTGGGTTGGCAGGTGCAGGCTGAGGGGTTGACGGTCCAAGGAATGATTGAAGAAAAACTGGCCGTTCTCACCGGTGAGGCGATTCATCTCATTGGCTCGGGAAGGACGGATGCAGGAACCCATGCCCTGGGCCAGGTGGCCAACTTTAAAACGAGAAGCCAGATGGAGGTCCATGCCTTTCAGAAAGCCTTAAACAGTCTTCTCCCCCCGGATATTGTCATTAGAGAAGTTGAAGAAGTTGGAGAAGACTTCAATGCCCGGAGGAGCGCAAAGAGCAAAATCTACGAGTATCGAATTTGGAATCGGTCCATCCGATCCGCCTTTCATCGGGAATATGCCTGGCATCACCCTCAGAGATTGAACATCAGGGAGATGAAAATAGCAACCCGGATTCTGATCGGAGAGCACGACTTTTCTTCCTTTCGCTCGGTCGGGACTCCAACCCGGACAGCTATTCGAAAGGTCTTCAGGGCCGAATGGAAGAGAGACAAGGAGGGTTTTCTCCGATTTGAGATCGAAGCCAATGGATTTTTGAAGCAGATGGTAAGAGCGATTGTTGGAACTTTAGTAGAGATAGGCAGAGGGAGAATCGGTGTTGATGAATTTCGTCGAATCCTTGATTCCAGAGATCGTAGCCTTGCGGGTCCGACCGCTCCCGCCCACGGCCTTTTCCTGAAAGAGGTCCTATACTAAAAAAACGTCTTTTAAAGTAATCGAATGATGTCACTTCCGCCTGCAGCGACGAACGAGATTTATCAATTACGATCAGGAGCATGAGCTGTGAAAATCGAGAAACCAAAGCGCGTTACGCGAACGTACGTGCAAAAGCTGATTTCAGAGCCGGCGGATGTATTTCCATTACTCTGTCCCGTTCGAGAAGCTGATTGGATTAAGGATTGGGACCCCTTGCTTGTGATCAGTAAATCGGGACTTGCCGAGCCCGATTGTATCTTTGTTACTGCTTCAGAAGCCCAGGAGGCGATCTGGTACATTACTCGGCATGAGCCAGCAAACGGTCTGGTTGAGATGCTGAAGATCACCCCAGGTGTGACGGCGTGCAAGCTTTCTATAAGCCTGCGCAAGGTTCCGGGCGGAAGCGAGGCTACAGTCACTTACTCTCATACCAGTCTGGGTACTGCAGGCGATAAGTTTGTCGATGAGTTCACACAGGAGTTCTATGAGGGGTTCATGCAGGCGTGGGAATCGCGCCTCAACCACTACCTTCGAACGGGACAAGCTCTCTTGGATTCCGGGGGCTAACTCAGTAATCCATCCGGCGCCTGCAAACGGATGCCGCTCCATTCAGATTCGCCACTTTATACCTATGCAATGAATAGGCTACAACATCGAGATGAAAACCTTAGAGTATTTTGTGTGAGGGTTCATATCCTAATCAAGTCATACTGCCTTGTTCCCAGACCGATCTCCTCTCCATAGGCAAGCTGGATACTCCAATCGACCTCCGGATAGACCGCCCTGAATTTGTCTTCTCCAGGGTTCCAGTTCTTTTGAAGCTTGGAGGCTTTAATTCCTTCTTCACGGTTGACAAGGTCAACGGATGCCTGATCGATGGCCACCGGATCTTCGGCAGCAAGGATTCCGATATCGTTGACAAGAGGGATGTCTGAGGAAGGATTGCAATCACAGGCAGGCGTGACCTGCGTCAGAAAATTGAGATAAAGGACTCTCTCCCTCTTTCTGAGGACGGCTCCATAGGCATGTTCGACCACCTTCTTCTGGAAGAGAAGGGAAGTCTCGTTCCACTGGATCTGGATGGCGCCTGTAGGGCAGGTCACGATGCACTCTCCACAACCGATGCATTTCTTGGGATCAATGGAAGCCACCCCCCTTTTTTTCTCGACATCGGGCGTAATCATCGAAATGGCTTCTGCCGGACACCACTGGAGGCAACGTCTGCAACTCGAACAGGACTTTTCTTTCACCCTGGGAGAGATGGTCGAGTGTTGGCTCAGTTTTCCTTCACGGCTCGCGCAACCCATTCCTAAATTTTTTAAAGCCCCTCCGAAGCCGGACAATTCATGACCTTTAAAGTGGGTCACACAGAGAAGGGCATCTGACGTATGAATTTCACGGGCGATGGAGACTGTTTTGAAGAGGGGTTTGTCGATTCGGACCTTGACAGCGCTATTCCCCCGCAAGCCATCGGCGATGAGGATGGGGGCACCTACCACCGAATAGGCGAAGCCATGCTGATAGGCGATCGTCAGATGGGAAACGGCTTCATTTCGCGCTCCGGAATAAAGGGTGTTGGTATCTGTGAGAAAGGGCTTCCCTTTAGATCGTTTCACCTGATCCACTATTCTCCTAACGAAGAGAGGACGGATAAAGGCGGTGTTATCTTTCTCCCCGAAATGGAGCTTGATTGCTACCAAATCCTTTTCTTGGATCTTTCCTTTCAAATCGGCGCGGCCCAATAAAACGTCCAATTTAACAAGAAGTGATTTTCCAGTACTCCTGAGATCAGCGAAAAAGACTTGGCTTTTCATCTTCCCACCTCTCTGCCAGTATTCTAATGGTATTCTTGAAGTCAATTGAATTTCGAATCCTATGCTGACATCCCAAATTCTAACATATTCAATGCGAAGATTTTTTCCTCCTATCTCCGCCCCTGGCAGGCACGCTCTTCCCTGAAAGGAGGAGAAGAGAAACGGTTGAAATATGGGGTCTTTTGGGGAAGATATTATTGATCGACAGTTGACTTTTATTTTTTTTCAAAGTAGTTTAAAATATTGTGTTTTCACTCTGACCCAGTAGATGAGAAAGGAGAGGCAATGAAACGAGTTGAACCAAGCCATATTCGAAATGTCGGAACCTTCAGCCACGGCGGAGAGGGGAAAACCTCTCTGGTGGAGGCGATCCTCTTTGATGCGGGGATAAATACTCGCCTTGGTCGTGTAGATGATGGGTCTTCCCTGATGGACCATGAACCCGAGGAGATTAATCGAAAAATCAGTATCAGCGCATCCCTTGCCCATTTCGAATGGGATAAACATGAAATTCATGTTATCGATACACCCGGATATGCAAACTTCATTGCAGAGGCCAAAGCCTCTATGAGAGTCGTCGATGGGGCACTCATCGTCATTGGAGCCAATTCCGGGGTCAAGGTCCAGACCGAGACGGTCTGGGGATATGCAAACGAATTTGGAATTCCGAGAATCCTCTATGTTAGCAAGATGGACGTGGAGCGAGCCGATTTCTTGAGGGTGGTCGAGGAAGCGAAAAAGGCCTTCCCATCCCAGCCAGCGGTTCCCGTCCAGCTTCCCATTGGAAAGGAAGGAAATTTTAAAGGAGTGGTCGATCTGATTCATCAAAAGGCCTATGTTTATCGGGAGGATGGGAGCGGGCAGTTTGAACGGAGAGAGGTTCCTCCCGAGATCAAGGAGGAAGTGGATCGGCTCCGTGAGAAAATGGTGGAAGCCGTCGTCGAGATGGATGACCAGTTAATGGAAAAGTATCTGGAGTCCGGGGAGGTCTCTACAGAGGAGATTATCAAATGCCTTCGAAAGGGTACCATCGAAAGGAAAATCGTTCCAGCCGTCTGCGGTTCATCGACCCGGAATGTCGGTATTCATCCCCTCCTGGACCTGATCATTCTCTGTTTTCCTTCTCCATTGGAGAGAGGGGCTGTGGAAGGGAAAAATCCCAAGACCGGTGGGACCGAAACGAGGGAGCCCAAAGAGGATGGGCCCTTCTCGGCCTTCGTCTTCAAGACCATTGCAGACCCCTTCGCGGGAAAACTGAGCCTCTTCAGGGTCTATTCGGGAAGCATCAATGCTGATTCGACCGTTTACAATTCGAAGAAGGAAGTGAGGGAAAGGATCGGCCAGATCTTCCTGATGGAAGGGAAGAAACAGAAACCGGTAGGGTTTGCAAGCTTGGGCGATATCGTTGCCGTGGCTAAGCTTAAGGAAACGACCACAGGCGATACTTTTAGTGACGAGAAGATGCCCATTCGGTTCGAAGAGACGAAACCTCCCCTTCCAGTCATTTCTTACGCTTTGACGCCCAAGAGCAAAGGGGATGAAGATAAGATCACCTCGTCATTGGCACGCATCCACGAGGAAGACCCGACCATGATGTTGGGACGGGATGAACAGACGGGTGAGATCCTCCTCGCGGGAGTCGGGCAGACCCATGTGGAAGTGATCGTCGAAAAGTTGAAGAGAAAATTCGGCGTGGAGGTGAACCTCAGCATCCCAAAAGTTCCCTACAAGGAAACGATTCGCGGGTCAAAGACCGGCATCATCTACCGCCATAAGAAACAGACAGGGGGGCGCGGGCAGTTTGCAGAGGTCCACTTCGATGTCTCTCCCCTTCCTCGGGGAACTGGGTTTGAGTTCGAAAACGCGCTGACAGGGATGAACGTTCCTCGGAATTTTGTCCCGGCTGTTGAAAAGGGCGTGGTCGAGGCGATGCTGAGCGGCGTCTTGGGCGGCTTTCCCGTTGTGGATGTAAAGGTACGGTTCTATGACGGGAAGTCTCATGAGGTCGATTCCTCTGAAATGGCCTTTAAGATTGCAGCGATCATGGCCTTCAAGAAGGGCATCCAGGAGGCCAATCCTGTGCTCCTTGAACCCATCATGAAGGTCGAAGTCACCGTCCCTGATGAATATATCGGGGATATCATCGGTGACCTGAACAGCCGCCGGGGCCGTGTTTTGGGTGTTGAGGGAAGAGGAAATTACCAGGTAGTCCAGGCGAATGTCCCCATGTCCGAGATGTTGAAATATGTGCCTGACCTCAACTCAAAGACAGGTGGCCGGGGAACTTTTACAATGGAATTCTCCCATTACGAGGAAGTGCCTGCTCAGTTGACTGAAAAGATTGTTGCCTTGGCGAAGAAAGAGAAGGAGAAAGAGGACTGAAAATCAACGGACAATGACCCATGGTCAATGAGCAGTCGTCATGATCAATGAACGACCGGCAGGACCAGTATCACCAAGCATGGACAACAGGGCCTATGAGGTTGTTGCTTTTGTATTTTGAAGTTTGCATTGACCATTGAACATTGGTCAATGAGTATTCGCCATTGAGCATTGTTATGAGGGCTGTTATCCAGAGGGTCAAATCGGCTGCTGTCTATGTCGAAGGCCGAGTGACTGGAGAAATTGGGCTAGGTCTCCTGGTCCTGGTCGGCGTAGGCAGAGGCGATGGAGAGAAGGACGTTGCCTACATGGCCTCCAAACTCCCTGATCTTAGAATCTTTGAAGATGGATCCGGGAAGTTCAACTTATCCCTCAAGGAGGTGGGCGGGGCGATGCTGGTTGTCTCTCAGTTCACCCTCTATGGGGATTGCCGAAAAGGGAGAAGGCCATCTTTTATCGATGCCGCAGAACCTGCCGAGGCCAAAGGGCTCTATGAACAATTGGTCCTTAAATTGAAGGAACAGGGAATCCCTGTCGGGACGGGTGAGTTTCAGGCCAAGATGGAGGTCCATCTTGTCAATGATGGACCCGTGACGATTCTGTTGGATAGCAGACACGAATGAAAGTAATTTCCTGTGAGCCATCATGTTCCTCAAACAGAATAATCCTCCTTCCTTCCCCTTTATCAAAGGGGGAATAACTTTTTCCTCCCTCTTCTAAAGGGAGGTTGGGAGGGATTATGATCGAAAGGAAATTTCGAAAGGAGGAGTTAAGAAGACTTGCATGCCGGTCATGTATCATTAGCTTTTTTGTTCTCATCGTTTCTCTTTCAATGGCTCAGGTCTCAAAAGGAGGAAAGGAGGCTGGGATGAAAGAGATCCGGGAGCCTGCTGTGGCAGGAGCGTTCTATCCTGATCAGCCGGATACCCTCGCTCGGGATGTCAAAAAATATATTGAGAATGCCAGGAGGGAGAAAATCGAAGGAGAAATCATTGCCCTCGTCTCTCCTCACGCCGGCTATATCTATTCCGGGCAGGTTGCTGCCTTTGCCTATAAATTGATTGAAGGAAAGACCTACGATACGATCGTTGTGGTTGGTCCCAGCCATCATGCCCTCTTTAAGGGCGCTTCCATCTACGATCGTGGAGGCTACCGGACCCCACTTGGCGTGATTCCAGTCGATACGGAACTCTCCAGAAAGATGATGGAAAAATGGAAGGAGATCCAGTTTCTTCCCGAGGCCCATACCCAGGAACATTCCCTGGAGGTTCAGCTTCCCTTTCTTCAGATCGTTACGAAATCCTTCAAGCTGGTGCCTATCGTGATGGAGCCTTACTGGAGCTGGGAGAGCTGTCAAATGCTCGCGCGAGCCATTGCTGAAACCGTCCGGGGGAAAAAGGTTTTGCTGGTTGCCAGCACAGACCTCTCTCACTTCCACTCTTACGAAAAGGCCGTGGATCTGGACCGGATTGTTTTAGACCGCATCGACCGGTTTGATCCAGAGGGATTAAATCTGGACCTGAAGAATAACCGCGCCGAAGCCTGTGGTGGAGGCCCCGTTGTTGCAGTGATGCTGGCAGCAAAAGCCTTAGGGGCAAATCAGGGAAAGGCGATCAAATATCTCAATTCCGGAGATGTAACCGGAGACCGGGGCCGAGTCGTCGGGTACGGAGCAGGTGTATTTTACAGAACGGCCGGAGGGACGGAGAAGATGAGGGGAGAGAAGAAAGTCGGCGTTGATCTGGGTTTGAACGCAGAGGATAAGAGACAACTTCATGAAATTGCAAAGGCTGTCATTGAAAATAGAGCAAAAGGAAAGCCCGTCCCGGAATTCAAAGTGGATGCGCCAATTCTTAAGGAGAATCGGGGTGCCTTTGTGACGATTCAGAAAAAGGGACAGCTCCGGGGCTGCATCGGGTACATTGAGGGTCGGGGTCCGCTCCACAAAACGATTGAAGAGATGGCGGAGGCAGCAGCCTTCCGGGATCCCCGGTTCACCCCTGTGAAGGAGAAAGAGCTTCCCGAGCTGGAGATTGAAATCTCTGTTTTGACTCCCCTTCGGAAGATCACCGATGTCAATGAGATCGAGGTCGGGAAACACGGGATCTATATCAAGAAGGGATGGAATTCAGGCCTTCTTTTGCCCCAGGTTGCAACGGATTATGGATGGGATCGTCTGACCTTTCTGGAGCATACATGTCAGAAAGCGGGGCTTCCCCTGAATGCATGGAAGGAGAAAAATACGGAGATCTATATTTTCTCGGCAGATATCTTTTAAGAGAGACGGAGTATCGACAGAGAAAGAGTTTCTATTTAGTATTGTCCCATAAAAACGGAAGGCCGAATAAATTCAGCGGAGGAACCGATCCCTCGGGGTGAATTCCGGCAATGCTGGAAAGGATATCCCTTAATCCTAACCCGTCAGCTAACTCCGCAGGCGCCTAAGGGAAGAGGAAGAGGCTAGGGGAACTTCTCCTGGCTTTTTTTATGACAAACGATCATCCAGAAAATCATTCCAGCCTCATCGACAAAATCCGGCATAAGCTCATCGGAGCGCCCAGGGATCTTCAGGATTCATCGATCTTTCACAAGATTTCATTAATCCCAGTCTTAGCATGGATTGGTCTGGGAGCTGACGGTCTCTCGTCCTCTTCTTATGGTCCTGAAGAGGCATTCAGGGCTCTTGGGGAACATACCTATTTAGCTGTCTTCCTCGCTTTAGCTACCGCCCTCACCGTCTTTATCATCTCCTACGCTTACTCGCGCATTATCGAACATTTCCCAACAGGAGGGGGCGGGTATATTGTCGCTACCCATACCCTTGGCGAAAAAGCTGGAGTTGTTTCCGGATGTGCTCTTCTCGTCAACTACATGCTAACGATCACCGTATCCATTGCCTCCTGCGGAGATGCGCTATTCAGTTTCTTGCCAATGCATCTTCACCCCTACAAGCTTTCCTTTGAGATCTTTCTTATTCTCATTCTCATCGTCCTTAACCTGAGAGGGGTCAAGGAATCGGTTACTATTCTTGCGCCGATCTTCATTACTTTCGTCCTATCCCATGCCTTTATGCTGGGTTATGGCATCCTGGTCCATGCTGACCAGGTTGGTCCAATCGCTCAGGGAATTAAGACTAATTTACATCAGGGTATTGCCACGATGGGCGGCCTTGGTCTGGTTCTTTTGTTTCTCCATGCATATTCTCTGGGAGGTGGAACTTACACCGGAATCGAGGCGGTATCAAATGGATTGCAGATTATGCGGGAGCCAAAGGTCCACACAGGGAAAAAGACCATGGTCTATATGTCCACTTCTCTGGCTCTTACGGCGGGTGGAATTTTCATCTGCTACCTTCTTCTCAAAGTCCATCCTGTAGAAGGTCAGACCCTTAATGCCGTTCTCGCAGAAAGTATTTTCGGCCGATGGTCATTTGGGCACTGGCTGGCTCTGATCACTATCCTGTCAGAGGGGGCTCTTCTTTTTGTGGGAGCCCAGACGGGTTTTATTGACGGGCCAAGGGTCATGTCTAATATGGCCATCGACTCGTGGTTCCCCCACCGTTTTGCAAGCCTCTCCGAGCGTCTGACCACCCATAACGGAGTCCTCCTGATGGGAGGAGCTGCCCTTTTTTTAATGATTTATACCCATGGCAATATTTCAACCCTTGTGGTTATGTACTCCATCAACGTTTTTGCCACTTTCTCACTCTCTGAACTCGGCATGTCCAGATATTTCATCAAAAACCGGAAGAGAGAAAAAGAATGGAAAAAACACCTTCCCGTCCACATGACCGGACTGACTCTCTGTCTCACCATCCTCATTATTACGACCCTTGAAAAGTTTGGATCAGGAGGTTGGTTGACCCTGCTGATGACGTCCTTTGTGATCGGAATCTGCTACCTGATTCGGGGACATTACACAGAAGTGACAAAGAAGATCAGGGAACTGGACGAGATGTTGATGAACATTCCGACCTCGGGGCCGAAGAATGAGGAACCTGTCGATCCCAAGCAAATGACGGCTGTGCAGCTCGTCAACGGATTTAATGGATTCGGGGTTCATACCCTACTTTCCATTGTTCGTAGCTTCCCAAATCTCTATGAAAATATCATCTTCGTGTCGATTGCGGTTTGCGATTCGGGTTCTTTTAAGGGGCCGGAAGCCGTCTGTGACTTAACCGATTCGACCCGGGAAGCCTTAGAGAAATATGTGGACCTTGCCCGCCGCCTTGGATTACCGGCGGATTACCGTTTTGACGTGGGGACCGATGTGGTAGAGAGTGCAACCCAACTATGCGAAAAAGTTGCCGAAGAATTTCCGAGGTCCACATTCTTCACAGGCCAGTTGATCTTTGAACGGGTCCACCTCTTCCACAAATTGCTCCATAACGAGACCGCCTTTGCCATCCAGCGGCGTCTCCAGTGGGATGGCATGACTACCGTCATCCTACCCATACGTGTACAGGCCTAGTGCCATTGAAGGGATCTCATAAATGGAGGTTATTGACAATCGAGAGAAATTGAAATAAATTAAGCTAAAATTTAGAGCGGCCGAATCGATAAAAGCGGAGGACCATTTTAGGGGTGAATTCCAGCGATGCTGGAAAGGGTATCCCTTAATCCTAAAACGTCAGCTAACTCCGCAGGCGTCTAAGGGAAGAGGATAAGGCTAGGGGATCTTCTCCTGGCTTTTTTTTGGCAGAATAGCGGTATTTCTTCTATCAAGGAGGCTCTATGCACATCATCGTCGTTGGTTGTGGGGACGTAGGAGCCCAGATGGCTACTCTCCTGTCAACAGAAGGGCATGATGTTGTGATCATCGACAAAAACCCGAGCGCCTTCAAACGTTTGGGGGCCACTTTCAACGGTGTCAAGATCAACGGGTATGGATTCGATGAGGAAGTTTTGAAGGAAGCCGGGATCGAGAAATGTGGTGCCTTTGCTGCGGTTACCGATCAAGATAATTCTAACATGATGGCTGCAGAAGTGGCTTCCAAAATTTATAAGGTTCCCAAGGTTGTAGCAAGGCTCTACAACGCAGAGAGGGAAAGCACCTTCCAACAACTCGGCCTGGATTATATCTGTGCCACTACCATGGTGGCTCAGAGCATCCTGGAGAAATTGATGGAGGGACATGGCCATCATCTCATCATCCGAGGGGACACGGAACTTATCGAATTCGTTGCCAGCCCCGAGGTGGATAATAAAAAGGTGATAGAAGTCCAGATTCCCAATGAATTCCGTATCTGCCTTGTGACCCGAAACGGATCTACTTTTATTCCATGGCGGGAGTCTATCCTTAAGGACCGCGACACTATTTTGGCGATCGTGAAGGATGAGACTCATTCGAAGATTAAAAAATACATGAGAAGGGCATAAGGAAATGTATATCGTCATCAATGGAGGAGGGAAAGTCGGTTCCTATCTTGGCCGCACGCTGACCAATAAGGGGCATACCGTAGCCGTCATCGAAAAGCGACCCGAGATCCTGGAAAAATTGGCTGAAGAACTTCCCACCAAGGTTCTTCTAATCGAGGGGGACGGCTGCGACGTGAAATTCCAGGAGGATGCAGGGGTGGGGATGCGGACGTTTTTGTGGCAGTCACCGGAGACGACGAAGATAATCTCGTCTCCTGCCAACTGGCGAAGGGCCGGTTTAACGTCAAGCGCACGGTGGCCCGTGTGAACAGCCCTAAGAACGAGCATATTTTTAATGCACTGGGGATAGAAGCCATTTCTGCCACGACGGTGATCAGCCGTCTCATTGAAGAGGAGATGACTGCCGGAGAAGTTTTTACTCTCCATATTCTCAAGAAGGGGCGTTTGGCGTTAGTAGAGATTACTCTTCCAGAAGATCGCTGTGTGGTTTGTAATAAAAAGATCTCGGAGCTGGAATTACCCGAAAATACCGTACTTGTGTCACTAATTCGAGGAGACAAGGTCATTGTCCCGCGCGGAAATACGGTGATGGAACCTGGCGACCGGGTAATCGCGGTAACATCTATAGAGCAGGAGGAAGACCTTCGTCGTCTCCTGACGGGTAGTTAAGACTTAGGAGGATATGCGGTCATGTCGGCAAGCAAATCTGAATATCTTGACCTGAAGAAGCTGCATAATTATCTCCTTTATTTCATTGGGATCGCAGTAGAGTCGTTTGCAGTTTTACTTCTCATGATCGTTGGCTTTTTGATCTCTATTCTGGCATTCTGGGTTTTTTGATGTCAGCCCCTATTAACGTGTACCAGCATGACTTGGGGATACTGTGATTATACGACCGCGACTGGCCGACTTTAAGGTCATAGGCCTTTACACCGGAAAGGTGATTATTGGGGTAGGGCTTTTAATGCTCCTTCCTTTGGCTACGGCCCTATGCTTCGGCGAGTGGAACCCGGCCATCGATTTTCTCATTGGGATCGGTGCCTGCTTGTCTTTGGTTTGAACGGAGGTCTTATGTCAGACCCGGCAAGACCTGAACTGGTCTCATGGACTAGTGGTAGCCAGTTTTTCCTGGTTCGTGGCCATGGTCCTTGGGAGCCATTCCTCACTGGCTATCCGGACATTTTGGATCCTACCTCGATGCCATGTTCGATGTCATGAGCGGCTACACCACTACTGGCCTGTTTCTTCTCCAGGATCTTGATCACGTCAGCCATGGCCTGAACATGTGGCGCCATCTCCTTACCTATGCAGGCGGACAGGGAATTATCGTTATCGCCCTGACTTTTCTCTTCCGGGGAACGGCAGGCGCTTATAAAGTCTATGTGGGAGAAGGCAAGGATGAGCGGCTTCTGCCAAATGTCATTCAGACAGCGCGGGCCATCTGGCTGGTTTCTTTGACGTACCTGGTTGTTGGTTCCTTGGCGCTATGGGTTACCGGTATGTGGATGGGACAAGGTCCTGTGCGAGGGTTGCTGCATGCAGTCTGGGTCTTCATGGGTGCCTGGTCGACCGGAGGATTTGCTCCCCAGTCCTACAATACTTTCTACTACCATTCGCTTGTTTATGAGGTGATTAGCGCCATTATCTTCATCATCGGCTCTTTCAATTTTGCCCTTCACTGGGCTGTCTGGACAGGAGACCGGTCGGAGATCCGGAAGAATATCGAAATCATTTCCTTTTTTGTCACACTCACACTTTGCTATGCTCATCGCCACTGCCGGGCTCATGGAGTTGGGAGTTTACCCTGACGCCATGGCCCACTTTCGGAAGATGTTTTACCAGGTAGCCAGCGGACATACCACCACAGGGTTCAGTACGATCTACTCGCGGGCCTTTGTTCGTCAATGGGGACCGCTGGCCATGCTTGGAGTGACACTGGCGATGGCCATCGGAGCCAGCGCCTGTTCCACTGGTGGTGGATTCAAGGGCATTCGTATGGGGATTATCTTTAAGGCCCTGGTTCAGGACATGCGCCGCATGATTTCGCCTGAGAGCGCCCGAGTGGTACAAAAATGGCACCATATCACAACCCGTGTGCTGGATGACTCAACCGTCCGCACCGCCATGCTTATCGTTCTTTCATATGTCGGGATTTACGGATTAGGAGCCCTTGTCGGCGTTTATTACGGCTACGATTTTGTTCAGGCTTTGTTCGACTCTGTCTCGGCTGGTTCCAATACAGGCCTCTCCTGTGGCGTGACTAGTCCCACCATGCCCGCCCTCATGAAAATTATCTATATCTTTGAAATGTGGGCTGGACGTCTTGAGTTCATGAGTCTGTTCGCTTTAATGGGTTACATTGTGGCGCTGATGAGTGGACGGTAGCATGGATAGATCAGAGGTAAAAAAAGATAGATATTCAACCTCAATAATGCATCAATATTGGAAGCAAATTTATGGCAAATATAGTATTTTCAAGGTTAGAAGGCTATAATGATCTGATTCCACAAAACGTCCTTTTTGGACGGTTTGTGGAACAAGCGTTAACCCCCAAAGATTTCTCTTTCCAATATGCCAAAAGGCCTGAGAACACTGCGTTTATCCTTTCACGATACCCATCTTACTCACTTCGGGGGAATGGTCCTTCTTCAGCGTTTTTGCAACAAGCTCAGGCTCCGTTGGTTGCTTCAACATTATGTCAAGATTCCGCATCGAAAGGCAGACTATCCTCCTTGCAATTTGATTCTGGCTCTACTGTATGCGATCATGGCAGGTCTCCGGAGAATCAACAAGACAGAGATTTTGCAATACAATGGAGTATTTCTTTCTCTGCTAGGGGTTCCGCGATTTCCCGATCAATCAACTCTGCGGCGTTTCCTGAAGCGGTTTCCCCCCAAGAGTATCCGGCAACTCGTTGCCCTGCACGATCAGCTTCGAGCCAGACTGTTTGTACTTCCCAGAGCCCGAACCTCTTTGATTTTCGATTTGGATTCCGTTGTCCTGACCGTCTACGGGAAGATCCAGTGGGCCCGTGTGGGTTACAATCCCAGGAAACATGGCAGACGATCCTATCATCCTCTGCTTTGCTTCGAAGCTCATCTCCAGGAATTTTGGCATGGGTCGCTCCGTCCCGGAGATGCTGCCGCCAGTACCGGGGCGGTTCCCTTCCTGAAGGTCTGTTTGGCCAAAACTCCTCAAAAGATTGCCCGATCTCGTATTCGGATTCGAGGCGATTCGGGATTCTTTGGCAAGAGGGTCATCGAGTTTCTCGATGCCACGGGTTGCGGTTATGTGATTGTGGCCAAGGAATATTCCACGATCAAAGCTCGATCCAGAGAACGTCGTTTCAAAAAGCTTCGGGGCGGATGGGAAGTGGCGGAATTCCGATACAAACCCCACAAATGGCAACAACCCCATCGCTTTGTCGTCGTGCGACGTCCCATTCCCCAAGATCCCGTCGAGGCCCAACAACTCACGCTCTTCAAAGACCACAAATATGCTTACCATGTCTTGGTCACCAATTTAAAGACCCATCCTTGGAGAGTCTGGCAGTTTTATGCCAAAAGAGCCACCATCGAAAAGAACATTCGGGAACTCCTCTACGATTATCCCTTGGGCAAGATTCCTACCGACGACTGGGTGGCCAACGTCGCCTTCTTTCAAATCTCGCTTTTTGCTTACAACCTTGTCCATTGGTTCAGGAGACTCTGTCTGCCCAAAGAATACCTCTATACGACGCTGGATACCATTCGGACCGATTTCTTGGTGCTGCCAGCGAGGTTGACCAAAGACGGAAGTCAAAACGTACTGACCTTGCCTCAAGGGTATCACTACCAGACGCAGTTCGAAACCGCTCTAAAAAGAATCGACAAACTCAAAATCTCACCAAATTCATGAATTTGCAAATAGATGACTTACACCAGTTCAGTATTTACAGGGTTTTTCGAACACAAAATGCTATTTTCACGCATTA
>CAWEAV010000048.1:0-113088 GCA_963806715.1 uncultured delta proteobacterium | reverse complement strand
AGGTCCCCCTCAAGTTTACTCTCAAGACCCTGTCCCACTCTTCTTCGGTAAGCTCCAGGAAGTGGACGCGGCTCAAAATCCCAGCGTTATTGACCAGGATATCGATCCTTCCGAACCGGTCCATAGTGGCCTGAACAGCTTTGGAAACGTCTTGCGAATCGCTTACATCTCCCAGGAGGAAGATCGAATCCCTTCCCATCCCATTGATCTCCTTCGCCGTCTCCCTTCCCGCTTTTTCATCAATATCGAGAATGGCAATCTTTGCCCCTTCCTTTGCAAAACCAAAGGCAATGGCTTTCCCATTTCCTGCCCCTGCCCCCGTCACAACCGCCACTTTACCCAAGAGTTTCATCAATGGCTCTCTTTCTCTCAGAAAAACCTGAGTTTTCCTCGTTGACAGGCGATCAAAAACGCCTCACGATCACTTCATACAAATCGGGCCTTCGGTCTTGAAAAACAGGGAGAAAAGCTCGGGCTTCCAAAAGATGATCGTGATACAGGGTTGCGTAAACAACTTCTTCTCCTTCTCCCACCGCACGGCTCAAAATTTGACCATCGGGACCGGCAATCGTGCTCCCCCCGCTGAATTCAACATCTTCCTTTGTTAGATCCGTTCCTCCGGGCCCATCTCCGATCGGATGAACCTCTGTAACTCCTTGCGGTACTCGTTAAATTCGCTTCCCGTTCTGTCCCTCGGGTAGTCTAACGCCACGTGGACCACCTTTCTGATCTTTCCGGGTCGGGCGGAAAGCCCTCGACGCTCTTCCCTAGAACGATTGCCTCATCGATGTTGTGAGTCACAAAAAGGACGGTCTTGCGCGATCTCTGCCAGATCTCTGCCAGGTGTTCCTGAAGGAATTCTCTCGTTTGAGCATCGACCGAACCAAAGGGTTCATCCATCAGGAGGATCTTCGGTTCCGCTGCTAATGTCCTGGCAATGGCCACCCTCTGTTTCATGCCGCCTGATAGCTCCTTGGGATACTTGCTCTGGAACCCTTCCAGTTTGATAAGCTTCAAGTAATATCGAACCTTCTCTTCCCTTTCAATCCTGTCAACCCTCCGGGTCACCATTCCAAACTCAATGTTCTCCCTGACCGTCAACCAAGGAAAGAGAGCAAACTCCTGAAAGACAAAACCGATCTCAGTGGTTGGTTTTGATACTATTTTCCCGTCAACGAAAACCTCACCCGAGGATGGCTCTCGAGGCCTGCAATGATCCGAAGAAGAGTTGTCTTTCCCGATCCGCTGGGACCGACGATACAGATAAAATCACCGTCTTCGACTTCAAGATAAATATCCTGTAATGCCGGCGTTTCACTTCCCGTTACATTTCCGAAGGTCTTACTTAATCCCGAAACCTTCAATGGCATGTCTTGAGGCTCTTAGACCCATTTCAGAACTTTTCTTTCCGTTGTTCGCAAGAACCAGTCCATAAAATAACCCAGTATCCCGATCACGATCATCCCTGAAATGACTTGATCAGGCCTCTGGAGGTCTCTTGCGGTCATAATCATGTAGCCAAGACCGTACCCGGTTTTGACCCCTGCATATTCCGCCGCCACAAGGGTCATCCAACCGACTCCCAGACCGATTCGCAGGCCCGTCAGTATGGAAGGCATGGCACCCGGGGTTAGGATCCGAAAGAGAATGTCCTTGTTCCTTGCCCCCAGTGTGAGGGACGCTTCCACGAAAATCCTGTCAACCGATAGGATCCCCAGAATCGTGTTTAAAAGGATCGGGAAAAAAGCTCCAAGGAAGATGATAAAGGTGGTCGATTTGATACCGATTCCAAACCACAATATGGCGATCGGAATCCACGCCAGAGGAGGAATGGGGCGAAGGACCCCTATCGGAACCATCAGAAGTTCTCTCAGTACCGACACCCAACCCATTAAAATGCCCAAAGATACCCCAAGAATCAAAGCGCTAAAGAAGCCCATGAAGACTCTCAGCAAGCTCTCGACAATGTGACGGGGCAGCGTATAATCGGGAGGAATGCCGACTGAAAACGTTTCATAAAAACCTTTCAGGACCTGGAGTGGAGAGGGAAGAATGTGATAGGGAACGACGTCCTGACCCGAAAGGGATTGCCAGAGCAAGAGAATCCCCAAAGGAACAGACCATCGTATGTCAAGGGAATAAGCCATCGCTTGATCATCGGGAATGGATCTCCTTCAAAAGCGCCCCATCGACAAATCCCTCCATGAACCGCTTTCCGTCTTCGATACGGACGTATCTTAACTCGTTCAAAAACCGGAGGTACTCCATCATTCCTCCACATTGGGTTCATAAGCAAATTCGATGAACCCAAGTGCACGCCGGACCGTTTCTTTATCGACGCCAGTAAATTTCATGGCAATGCCGATCATCTCTTCTCGACGATCCTTCATCAACCGGATCGCCTCGACGTGGGCCTTGAGGATCTTCTTAACCGCTTCCCGGCTCTCGGAGAGGAATTCTTTCTGGACCACGAGAACACAGCATGGATGACCGGGCCAGATTTCACGGGAGGTCAGAAGCGATTTTCCATACCCTTCCATCACCGCCATAGATACAAACGGCTCCCATGCGATATAACCATCGATCTGTTTCGTCCGCAAGGCCCCGAGCATCTCGGGAGGTTTCAGCACCATCACCTTTAACTCGTTGACGTTCAGCCCTTCCTTCAACAGCGCCTTTCTTAACAATACGTCCTGAACGGTTGCATGGCCGGGTATAGCGACGACTTTTTCCTTCAAATCTTTCAAGGTTTGAATCGGAAAATCCTTTCGAACAACGATGGCTGACCCTTCATTATTGACCTGGGCAATCACCCTCACCTCTGCGGTATGATTGGCAACGGAAACAGTAGCGGGAGCGACCCCAACAAATCCAAAATCCAGTTCGTTCGCTGCAAAGGCACTCATCTCCTCAGGTCCCGCCTTAAACACTCCGCCAACCATTACATTCAAACCCTGTTTTTCATACAGCTTCCTTTCAATGGCAATAAAGCCCGGAAGTTGATGGAGATCTCCCTGGAGGTAACCCATACGGATGGGGGTTCTGTTGCCGCCATAGCCAGGAATGACCCCGGTAAGGAGAAGAAAAAAGAGTCCCCAGATCATGCTCCCTTTCCTGAGGACGGATGCGATACCTTTCAAGAACCCTCCAATCACCGACCCATTAACACAGGTCTATTAATTCTTTGTATCCTCCAATCAACCTCGTAAGCTGAATAAAATGTTCGGCATTGAGGAAGATCTCGTTCAACTCCGTCATCTGGTCCACGGTCCAACCCGTTTTTAGCAGATAGGATAGATACTGGAATGAAACTTTTGCCCCGTCCCCGACATGATGGAAGCCAAGATATCTTCTGGAGTCAGCGTCGATGATGGCCTTGAGCATCCCGTTGATATTCTTCCCATAATAAAGAAGATTGAGCGTATGCATCCGTCCGCAGACCGGCAAGGCATTCCCAGGATAACCGGGGATATACTTTTCCGTCTTCGTCCGCTTCGGACGCTCTCCAACCGGCACCTTGATGACAACCACATTCTTGTATCGCTTCCTTGCTTCCTCTTCGGTCAATCCGACACAGGTAGCCTCCAGTGGAGGAACGTAGATATGATCCGGCACAAAAGAGTAATCCATCCGACTCTCGATTCCGAAGATATTCTTTGCCGCCACCATCCCCCTTTTCCTGGCGAGGGCCATAAAGTAAGGAGGACCCGCTACGTCCCCAACCGCATATACGCCCGGGACGGTGGTTTCGAGTTTGTCGTTGACGACGATCTCGTTGTTTGCTCCAATCTTCACCCCGAGAGGTCTTCCAATCTCCGAATTGGGAGTGAGACCAACGGAAAGCATCACCGCATCACAGGGGAAAATCCTGGTCTTCCCGTTCACCCTCGCCACGACCGATTCAACCTTCCCCTTCCCCCTGATCTCCGTGACTTCCACTCCTTCATGGATCTTCACCTTCCGCAAGCCCAGATTCCTGAAGATAAACTCCCGCACGTCCTTATCCCACTTGGGAAGACACGTCTCTTGCTCTAAAACGGTAACGTCCACTCCGAAGGGTCGAAACATCGCTGCTTTCCCGATTCCAATCTTCCCTCCCCCGATGACCACCAATCTCTTTGGATCTTTCCGGACCTCCGGATGGTCGATGTACGTCATCACGCCCTTCAGCTTGACTCCCGGGATCCCTGGGATGGCAGGTCTGGAGCCGGTCCCGATGACAAGGGCTTTACCATGGTACTTCCTGCCGTTCACTTGAACGGTGTTTTTATTGAGGACTTGTCCCTCTCCCCACACGACCTCCACGTTGAGCTGTTTGGTCGTCTGGAAAACCATCACCTCGGCGAAGGCCTTCTGACCCACGTCGCGGTAAGTCTTGCAGGCTTTTGCCATCGAAATTCCCTTCAGGTTAAACTTCGGGTACCACGATTTTCCTGAATAGAGCCGCAGCAGATCCGCCATGGAAGCCTGATCGTATATGAAGTTCTCAAAAGCGCATCGACTCTGATGGCATTGCCCGCCAAGGTGGCACATCTCAATGATTAAAGGTTTGCCGCCTAAAGCCTTGTGAAAAGCGGCTCCAAATCTTCCAGCCGCCCCGCCGCCCAACCAAATCGCATCATACTCCATAGGAACGCTCCTTTTCCTCCAACTTAAAAAGTACTTCGATAACCGAGCTGGCGAGAGATAAAAAAAGCCTTTTCTTTCAAATAATCGCTTAACTGGCGCACTTTTTCCGCCCCCGTCCGTGATTTCTCGTCCATCAGATTGATGGCGGCGATAACCTCACCCGAGGCATCTTTTATCGGGGCAGCAATACAATTTAAGTCCTCATGAGTCTCTCCTTCGTCCGTGGCAAACCCCCTTTCTTTAACATTCTTCAAATTCTTTTTGATCACCTTCCGATCCACAACCGTCGCGGCCGTAAACTTTTCGAAACGGGTCGATTTCAAAATCCTGTCCTGTTCTTCCTCCGGCAGGTGAGCTAAGAGGACCTTTCCTACCGAGGTTGTATGAATCGGCAAGTTCAATCCCACACGTTGAGCCAATAGGTCAATGTTCTGATTTTGGACGCGATCCATGACTATGATCTTAGAGTTCTTGAGAATCGCCCAACTTGCCGTAAGATTCAGTTCTTTAGCCATCTGTTGGATGTGGGGACGTATGATCTTCGTCAGGGGAAAGTGAAAAGCAAACGCCATTCCCAGCTCGAAAAATCCTATTCCAAGACGATACTTGCCCGTGTGCGGATTCCTTTCGAAAAATCCTTCGTTCTCCAGGGTCTTGAGCATCCGGGAGACTTTACTCGGCAGCATGTCGAGTGCCTTCGAAATTTCGGCGATGCTTCGCTCTTCTGCCTGTAAGGTGTTGAAAAGGGAGAGGATTTTGGTAAGATCTTTAAGGGTCTTATATCCCTGATTGACTACCATATCATTTCGCATGGCCATTGCAAATATTGCAATTGATATGCGATACTTTACGCGATCCTGATTTTTTTGTCAAGAGATTTTTTTAATTTTTGAGAAGCTATGCAAATCCATCGGGCAGGAATCATACTTCACCGAAACCATGAGCCCAAGAGGGGGTTTCATGCTTTCAAACCGCTTCATGTTTGTTTTGGGATAGCGACAAATAACCTAATCAAGAATGTTGAGTTCTTCATGGGCGAGGTCTATCGGTGGCAAATGATGATATCAAAACGCTATTACGAAAAGCCTTGAAGACTTTTTGAATCGAGGTCAATCCCTTTTCTTTTCCTTGAGTGCTCTGACGATCTTTTCCGGGGTCAATGGAAGATCCAAGATTCGCACTCCGATTGCATCATAAACGGCATTGGAGATGGCGGGAGCGATCGAATTGAGTGAAGGTTCTCCTACACCCTTCGCCCCAAAAGGCCCTACCCCGTCCCCGGATTCCAAAACGATGGATTGGACTTCCGGCACATCCATCGAGGTGGGGAGAAGATATTCTGAAAAGGACGGCGTCTTAATGAAGCCCTTATCGATGACGATTTCCTCGGTTAAGCCGTAGCCCATGCCATAAACTGCGCCGCCTTCGAGTTGCCCTTCGACACTCAGCCTGTTAATGGCCCTTCCGACGTCATAGCAGGCAATCAGTTTCAAGATCACGATCTTTCCTGTTTCTTCATCCACAGCAATCTCAACAGCGTGCGTTCCATAGGTGAAATCCGGGAAGACCTGCCCCTCAATCTGTTTAAACTGGCTGATCGTTCTGAACGGGGCTCTAAAGAGCGATACATTGTAAAGAGGGAGACCCTCCGAAGCACAGGCCCTTACGACATCTGCAAGGCTCAGGGTCTTGCCTGTGCCCTCCGTATCCACGACCTCTCGATCCACAAGATCAAGTCGGTCTGGGCTGAGCCCTAATATCTCTCCTGCTTTCTTGAGGAGAATTTTCCGGACCTCCCGTGCAGCTGTCAGCGCCGCATTTCCCGACATATAGAGCTGTCTTGTGGCCGTTGTCGTGCCTGCGAGTGGAGTGAGTGCCGTATCGCCAAAATAAATTTTGACATCTTCGAGGGGAACGCCCAAAACTTCAGCGGCGATCTGACAGAGGGAGGAAGTCTGGCCCCCGCCAATATCCTGGACTCCCGCCCGGACCGTGACGCTTCCGTCCATTTCAATGGAAACATAGCAGCGTGAAGTGTCATGGAGAAAGATCATCCGGCCGTAACTCATCATTCCTGAGGCCAATCCCCGTCCGATTCTTATTTTTCCATGACTGGGATTCTTCTCTCCGAGGGCTTGCCAGGCCTTTTCGGTCGTCTCGGGAAGAGCGACGTGGTGATCGAGTACCTGTCCCGTGGCAATGCTCTCCCCCTGGGTCAAGTAATTGATCTTCCGGATTTCAAGAGGATCGATTCCCAGACGCATGGCCAGCTCGTCCATTTGGGATTCGTAGGCAAAGCAGACCTGAGGGGCACCGAATCCCCGATTCGCGCTGGCATAGATGTTGTTCGTCAAAACCGTGTATCCGTCAACCCGCACATGGGGAATTCGGTAGGGTCCGGCGGAGGTCACCATTGAGTAAGTCAGAACCCATGGGCTGAGGTAAACATAAGCTCCTGCGTCCGAAACGATCCGGGCCTTTAGGGCCGTTAACCGCCCATCCTTTCTCGCACCCGTTCTGTATTCCAAGACGTACGGGTGCCTTTTGCTGTGGCAGAGAATAGATTCTTCCCTGGTGTAGGTTAGCTTTACCGGCTTTCCCGTCTTAAAGGCCAGGAGGGCAAGGAAACTCTCCACCGTAATATCTTCTTTCCCTCCAAACCCTCCGCCCACATAAGGTGCAATGACTCGTACGCGGTTATGAGGAAGATTGAGCACATCCGCCACTCCTCTGAAGTGTTCAATGACCTGTGTTGAAACCCGGATGGTAATCACCCCGTTTTCATCGATCCAGGCCACACCGGATTCAGGCTCGAGATAGGCGTGATCCACAAAGGGAACGTGGTAGGTGTTTTCCACGACGACCTCGGCTTCCGAGAATCCCTCTTCGATATTTCCCTTCACCACCTCAAAATGGGTTATGACATTTGGTTTCCCCTCTTCGACTTGAATGGCATCGGGTTTCATCGCCTCGAGCGGATCGAAAACCCCGGGGAGAGGCTCATAGTCAACCTTAATCAGTTCCAGAGCCTGTCGGGCAATCTCCTCCGTCTCAGCAGCGACCAGGGCAACGGGCTCACCCACGTAATGAACCTTTTTGTCCGCCAGAACTCTGTAAAGGCCCTCGAATCCTCCACCCACCGTATGGGTCTGTCCGAAACGGGTGATCGACTCATTTCTCGGAACGTCCTTTGCCGTTAACACAGCCTTCACTCCCTTCAGGCGTTCAGCACGGACGGTATTGATAAAGAGGATTCTGGCCGAGGGATAAGGGCTTCTCAACACTTTGCCATAGAGCATCCCGGGCATAAAAAAATCCGCAGCATAAAGGGTTAAGCCAAATGCTTTTTCCCAGGCGTCGTGCCTGGGGATTCGTCTCCCGATGATCTTTAGCTCTGCCATTGGGCTCCTTTCATCTTTCATCGCATCCTTCTGTCGCGCACGATCACTTCTTGGCTACACTTTCAATCGCATCGACGATTTTCTTATAACCGGTACATCGGCACAAATTTCCGGAGATGGCCTCTTTGATCTCCCGCCGCGTGGGACGAGGATTCTCATCAAGGAAGGCCTTGGCAGTTATAATCATTCCGGCAGTGCAGAAACCACATTGGATGGCCCCGTTCTTGACGAAACCCACCTGCAGCGGATCAGGTTTCTCCGGTGTGCCGATCCCTTTGATGGTCGTTACTCTTTGCTTATGGGCCTGAAGGGCCAAGGTCAAGCAAGCGTTTACTGCCTTCCCGTTCAGGAGAACAGCGCAGGCTCCGCAATTTCCCTTGCCGCACCCCTCCTTGACCTCCGTGTGGTTCAGTTTCTCCCTCAGAACATGAAGGAGGGTTTCACTGCCCGAGATTTCTGCCTTTTTCAATTCACCGTTCACGATCAGTTCGACCGTATAGGTCTCCGTCTTGTTCATACGTTTCCTCACTTGGATACCTGCTGCAGTAATCGCTTCAAAATTACGGATGTCAAGGATTTCCTGTATTCGAGGCTGGCCCGAATATCCGTGACCGGGCGAATTTCCTCACGAACTCTTTCACCGCATTTCTCTATAAGTTCGTCAGTGAGTTGCTGATTGATCAACAGCTCTTCTACTCCGTAGGCGCGGATGGGGGTTGGTGCAACTGCTCCCAATCCAATTCTCGCCTTCTTAACCCTTCCCTTTTCCATTTCCATCAATACGGCCACACTTACTACAGAGATGGCCATGGCGTTCCTTAAGCCAAACTTAAAATAGGCCATCTTAGCAGAGATGCCGGGCTTTGGGAATAGGATTTCCCGAACCAATTCGTCTTTTTTGAGTACGGTTCGATTGGGCCCAGTAAAAAATCGATCGAGGGGGATCGTTTTCACTTTTGCTTTCTGCTTCTCAAGGAGGACGGTCGCCTCCAGAACTAAGAGTGGACCAGCCGTATCAGCGGCAGGTGAGGCATCCGCCAAGTTGCCCGCAATGGTGGCTCTGTTACGGACCAGAGGGTTCCCGATCTGTCGGGCTGCTTCGTACAGGACAGGGGCATGTTTTTTGATCACTTCCGAAGAAGCAAGGTCCGAAATGGTCGTCAACGCCCCGATTCTGATCCTTTGCTTCTCCTCTTTGATATAGGAAAGGTTCTTGACTTGGCTGAGGTCGATCAGGACCTGCGGCTTGGTAACTTTGTCCCTCATATCTGGAATGACATTGGTCCCTCCCGCAATCAGTTCGGCTTTTCCCCGCAATCGGCCCAAAAGAGACAGTGTTTCATGTAAATTCTTTGGATTAAAGTATTCGATATTCACCCACCTCCTTCCTTTTTGATCCTAAAAACTATCCGAGTCCTCGCATAAAAGATTTTCTCTAAAGAATTTCCGCTGTGTGTCTAATCCACGTACCGATCACCGAGTATCGCGCATTAACCAAGGTCATATTTCAATGAAATCTTAAGTCATTGAATTCCATCATAATACAAACATTCGACCCAATTCCTCTGTACGAATCGCCTCCAGAATCTCAACCTTATAAGCATTGGAAAGACTGTAGGCCTGTGAACTAATATTCTATACCTTTCCTGGGCGGGACACCTTTATTGAAATAATGCTTTCGCTCTACCATCTCTGTCACCAAGTCTGCCTTATCCAGAACTTCGGATCTGGCGTTCCTCCCGGTGAGAATGAGTGCAACCGTGTCTGGCTTAGATTCGATGAGCTGGAGAAGATCAGACAGGGAAATCAGACCATAGTCGACAGCCATGTTGATCTCATCAAGAATCACAATATCATATTCCTTACTTTCAATAGTTTGCCTCGAGAGAAAAAATCCTTCTTGAGCACACTTGATATCCTGAGGATCGAGATGGGATTTGGATACGAACACGTTTCGCCCTGTCTGGATGAGTGTGAAGTTTGGCGAGAGGCTTGGGGCGGACAACTGCTCGCCATATTCTACATTTCCTTTCATGAATTGGACCATCATTACCCTCAGCCCATTGCCCACCGCTCTGAGTGCCACCCCCAAGGCGGCAGTGGTCTTTCCTTTTCCATTTCCAGTATAGACTTGAATGAGACCTTTTTCCATGAGAGAATCGAACATCCAACTGTTGAATTTTAAAGCCAACCAAATCCCAATGTAGAATGTAGAACCTTTTCTTATCGGGTTTTGAGATCAGTTTTAGGTTTTTAACTCATCATTCTGAATCAGTCAAGACTTCACGCGAAGACCAAGATCCGCAATCAAATCCCCGGCATCAAATAAAGCCACTACGTCATTAAATTCGTAGGGAGATGAAATAAACGATAAGTGCATCTGGAACTTGAGTACTGATTTTTCAAAGATTCCTTGACTTCAATTTCGCAAAGGTTCAACTCGATAGAAACATCTTGAATCCATATCGAAATCTGAAACTTAGTTCCGTCACGGTGACAGGTTTTCACAAAGAATCCTTATGATAGAGCGCTCTAAAGGAATCGATCGGGGTGTTCAGTGATAGTCCTCCGGACGACCCTAAAATGTATCCCCCTTGATCAATGATCCAGCCCAGAATTCTTTTCTTCAACGTTTCAATTTGAGAGGGATTCAAGCTATCTATTTCAAAAAACCCCATAAGAGTAAGTTTCCTATTTGTCTTTTTCTTAATTTCTTGAAGGTCGTTCCCTGCAGAAGGGGCAAGGCCATGAACTCCATCAAAACCTGCGGAGACGAGCAAATCAATCAACTTCGTCAAATCACCACAACTATGCAGGAAGACTACGCCATGATATTTCTTAACACTTTCCACAATATCCCGAAGTCCAGGGAAAATACATTCTTGAAAGTCCTTCGGAGAGATAAAAAGCCTCTGGTTATAAGCAAAATCATCTCCGATGATGCAGCCATGAGCTCCTTCCCTTAGGCACCATTGCACCAATTGCAAGGCATTCTTCTTCTTTAATGCAATGAGGTCTCGAATCCGTACGTCCCTTCTCCTCACTCCTACAAGAAACTCCTGGAAAGAAACTGGGTCATCTGGTTTCCAGAAAAGCCCGTCGATGAGGGACATTGTGAAATAGTTTTGCTCTGCCAGCCATTTTCTAAGTTCGCCCAATCCTGTCTTGATGCTTTGAACATTGACTCTTACCGTTATCAGATCCAGGTTAATATCCTCTGCAAGATGTTTCACCTTTTCATGATAGGAAGCTTCGACTTCTTTGGGATAGATTCGATCAAGGAAAGATTCCTCTATAAGGAGCTCCCCTCTCGGGAGTCTATCCGTCTTCTCATTATTGAGCGTTGAAAAAACCCTATCTCTGGATGTCAGCAAGCCCATACTTCAATAATAGTTTGAATCATCGAATATCCCCTGAAAACATTTGACCCAGTTGCTTCGTACTATATAATCGTCTTCTCCCCGCATTAGCCGCGGGTTTTAACATTTCTCAGGAGCATCCCATCGAAACGGCATTCTTTCAGCCTCCATGAAAGCAGCAAGGTTTTCCAAGTTGCACATTGGATCGGTAAAATTCTGTTCAATTTCTTTTTCAAGATAGTCTGAGCCCTGGATATCCCAAGATCGGGAGGACCAGGTTACGGTACTTTTCCGTATTCTGCTTCCTCTCACTTTCCGGTCCCTACTCCGGAGTAATCCAGGCCCATCGATTGAACCTCCTTTTTAATCTTCGCATAAAGGTCAAGGTATTCCTGCGTTGGCTCTACCCTCTCCAAATCATAGCATTCACTGAACTTCTTTCCAAGCGGGGCATCATCCATCTGTTTTTCATACTTGCTCACAAGTTTCTTCACAATCTCGTTGGCGTCCTTACGGGTCGTCCCAGAGCGGGCCGCAGCATGGGCCGCCTCTGCACAGATCCGACCCTCCATCCCTGTACACCGTTCCGGGTATTTATTCCGAGCCACCGCTGCGGGCGAGAGACTCGCTCCTGATACGGAGGCGGTCACCCCATGGGCGATCAACTCATAGCAGGCAAAATCGGTGCACGGCCCGCCTGCAATGAACGTATTGGCGAAATGGAGAAGATGGGTATTCCTGGCAAGGGCCTGGTGTGCTGTACTGACAAGCCAGAGCATCTGCCTCGTTGTGTTGCAGGTATGGTGTAGATCGATGGGAAAACAGATGCTATATTCACTTTCGAAGGCGAAACGGCCGAGAAAGATATGGGCAATCAGATTGATAGAGGTTCCTTCCGGGCCGCCTGCATAGCCTCCCATCAACGGACCCAAAAGAGCTCCGATGGAATAGGTTGTCCGTCGGAGAAAAGGAATCTTTTTCATCCGGTCGTAATCGACTTTCATCTCGGCAATTGCACCGTTGATGACACCGTCTCTCGCCAGAGCTCCGAACTCAGGCCTAGCCGCTGCGATCATGGCATCGGCCTTCTCCGCTGCTGAGACCATGGTATACATCCCCTTCCCAGGATGGCCCACCCTTCTGGCCGCTTCGCGGCGTTTACCAACATCCCAGATGGCGGCTTCAACCTCCGACGGCGAGCCGGATCGAACCTGAACCCCGCCTAAGGTGTGAAGGATTGATCCTGCTGAAAAACAGTCGGCTAAGGGCTCCCTGGCCGTGCTCATTGCGGCCTGAAGAAAAATTTCCTCGGGGTAGGGTGTTCCAACCAGGGTGAAATTGCAGAACGGAGGCTTGGGGTCTTCGACTCTTCGATTGGTTTGGATCCTTTGATCCCGTCCCTCTCCCCAGACGATTCTATCCACACCGGTTTCAATGGCATCATAGAGCTCTTCCCGACTGAATTTCATCACTCTTCCGGTATCGATACAGTATACCCCTACGTTTAAAAAGAACTCGACAGCCGCATCAAACATTCGGTCGGCCAATTTATCATCAGAAGGGATGACTGTTTCCGGATCGAACTTGATGTTGAACTTCTTGACCACCTCTTTGGCCGCCTTGCCCACACGACGATCAAAATCCTTCTCAGCGACCAGCTCCCCGTTCTCCGATCGGCGTACGACTTCCCAGAAATCTATCATCTTAAGTCCCTCCCTTTTTCTTGACTTTCTTTCTATTGAACAAGCGTCAAAGCCACCTCGATCGCTTCTTTAGTATTCTTCCCGTACCCATCTGCTCCAATCTCATCGGCCCAGCTTTTGATGACCGGAGCTCCACCCACCATGACTTTAAAGCGCTTCCTCAAACCAAGCTCTTTGAGCTCCCTGATCAAATCCGGCATATAGATCATCGTCGTGGTCATCAGGGCTGAGGCAGCAATAATCTTTGCGTCCTCTTTAACGGCAGTGTCAATAAAGGTCTTCACGGGAACATCCCGGCCGAGATCGATCACCTCAAACCCCGCAACACTGAGAAAGAGCCTTACTACGTTCTTACCAATGTCATGAACATCTCCCTTGATGGTCCCGATCACAATTTTTCCCTTGGAGCCGATCTTTCCCTTGTTCTCCTCGATCTTGGGTTTCAGAATTTCGATGGCCGCGTTCATGGCATCTTCGGCGAGAAGGATCTCAGGCAAAAAAACCTCCCCTTTTTCAAAACAGTCGCCGAGGGTCGCCATCCCTTTCGCATATCCGTGTTCGAGTGCATCCAGGGGGTCGATTCCCATCTGGATGGCCTCTCGGGCCAGTTGAGCAGAACGTTGCTCGTCCCCGTCCATCACGGCTTTTTCCATTTGCTGAAACATAAAAATATCCTTCATACGTGTACCCTCCTTTTGATGAAATCTCGGGCAATTCCCCGATCAATGATGCAGATACGCCTTTCCTTTTTTCGTTAGGGAGAATTTCAATTAAGTATTTTCTCGTAAAATAGATTTGCGAACAACGCCAGTGTTATACGCTTTTGTTTAGGCAGTGAAATCTTGTTCATCAGCCCATCAGGACCATCCAATCAGTTCCGTGCCTATGAAACAGTGAGAAGTTCCTCGGCTGCATGGACCATTGCTCTCAGGTTTTTCGAAGGTGAATTGGCGGGGATTGAACACCCTGGTGCAAGGATGTTGATCCCATCTCTTAACGCTTCCAGGCACCTTGCCTTAATTTCGATCGGATTGGAAAGGGATAAGAAGGTTGTGTCTATTCCCCCTATGAGCGGCATCTTTCACCCACTTTTTCCCTCATATGACGGGGTCGGGCCTTTGGATCGATGGATAAGCCATCGGCTTCTGTCCATGCCATCTTTTCCGCAATTAACGCTACATTACCGCATATGTGGAGAATGACCGGGCAAGGCAGGGCTTTGATGACCTGCCGTTCGTACTCAGCAACCATGTTGTTATATGTTCTGGGGTGAAGAATGTCCGGGGAAGCAGTCATGTCTTCTATGACAATCGCCTCGGCACCTGCTTCGATCAGAGCGAGGGCTAGTTGAATGCAGGCTTTTTTACCCACTTCCAAAAAAGGGACGATCTTCTCCGGACTCCTGAAGGAGGCCTTGAGAAGGGGAGGTGAATCCAGAAGAGCACGGGCAATCGTGAGAGGCCCGACAACTCCACCCAGAACCATGGCCCGTCCATCCGCGTTGCGTTTAAGCAGTCTGACGGCCTCAAGGAGATCCGGAATACGCCCTCGTTTCAAAAAATCATCCGGAAACTGTGGGATTGCACCCAACGTATAAAGCGGGACATCATTGCCGGGAATAAAATCACGGTAACTCACCTCACATCCGAGGGCCTCTGCCTCCATGGTTTGGCAGAAAGGCAAACGAACTGCATCGAATCCGAAAATTTCACAGGCTCCGAACGCCATCCTGGCCATCTCTTCTGATCTTTGGTGGAAAAGGGGCCATTGGACACGAAGTGCTTCGGCTTGCTCGTTCGTGGCTGTGCTATTCGCACAGATGACCGCAGGCCGGTCCGTCGCTTCTCCCTTCAATGCCTTTAATAACCTTTCCCGTCCATTCATGTTTTACTCCCCAATTTACTCTTAATCCCTCACCTGAACTTGATGAAGCAGGAAACGCCTTAACCGGTGCTCCTATGACAATCCCCGAGAATCCCCCATCCTCTGGCCTTGTGGCCACCGGTTGGAAGCCTGTCCCAGCCAGAGAGGAGGATCATGAGAAATATCAAATATGTTTCCTCAGGTTCTCAAAATCTCATCCGGGATGATGCTTTTGAGGTTGGGAAAGGGGTCTTTCATGTGAGGGATCTGCATCGATTCCATAAATTCCTTCTGGAAATCCTGTTCAACAGTCAACCCAATGTACTCAACTTTTGCTGCTATCTCCTCTGCCTCCACCCGTTTCTCTCTGTTCAGAAGCGCAATCCTCGCACCATCCCCTGCGGCATTTCCCACGGCATAGACGTTCTTCAAATCGCAATCGGGAAACATCCCGAGCACCATCGCCTCTTCCGTATCGATATAGCTCCCGAAGGCTCCTGCAAGAATCACCTTGTCAAGCTTCTCAAGCCCGAGCTTTCTCATCATCAGCTTGGCTCCCGTGTACAGAGCGCCCTTTGCGAGCTGGACGTTTCTCACATCCTGCTGGGTAATGGTAATATCTTTCCCGATAGAGGTTTCTTCTTTCCATGCAATCACAAATTCAGGCCTTCCTTCGGAGAATCTCAACCGCGGAGATTGAATCTCCTTTCTGAAGCGCCCGCTCTTGTCAATGATCCCCGTTCTGTAAAGTTCGGCCATCCCGTCGATGATCCCGGACCCGCAGATCCCTTTGGCCGTCGCAATCCTTAAATCCTTATGCCATTCCTCCTGCCCGATGATTTTGAAATTCACCTCTGTCGTCTCGGGCTCAATCTTGATCCTTTCGATCGCTCCCGGAGCGGCTCTCATCCCGAATTTGATATGAGCCCCTTCCAGGGCTGGGCCGGTTGCACAAGAAGATGAGATCAGGATCTTCCTGTTTCCCATAACCAGCTCTCCATTGGTTCCGATGTCTATAATCAGTACCATCTCATCCTTCCGGTAAGGCTCCTCGGCAATCAGGACGCCCACGTTATCCGCTCCCACAAAACCCGCTTCAATCGGAAGGATATGGACATTTGCGGAGGGATGGACCTTCAGCCCGAGATCTCTCGCTTTAACGTTCAGCGATCGATGAATCGCAGGCGGGAAGGGAGCAACTCCAACATATTCAGGGTTGATCTTGAGGAGGAAATGATGCATCGCCGTATTTCCGACGACCGTCAATTCCAGAATATCTTCCCGTGCCAGGCCAGCATCGCCGCTGATGGTTTCGATCAGTTGGTTCAAGCCGTCGATGATTGACCGGTGAATCGTTTCAAGACCGTCCGAATGGGTCATCGCATAGGTAATCCTGGACATCACATCTTCCCCGTACGTGATCTGGGGATTCATGATCGATTGGGTTGCAACGACCTTTCCTGTTCGAAGGTTACAGAGGTACCCCGCAACCGTTGTCGTTCCTATATCGATTGCCAATCCGTAGGCATCCTCCACCTTCCCCGGTTTGATATCAACGATCTCCTTCTCCATCCACGTGAACACGGTCGCCTTCCAGTTCTCCTTGCGGAGGACATCTGGAAGTCCCAACAGAACAGGATAGTCAATATCAAGCGAAGAAAGGTTGTACTTTTCGGTTAAAGCCTTCTGCAGACGCTCGAAATCCCCGAGAGGATCATGAAACGTAGGTGAAGGAAGTTCGACAAAATAGAGAGAGATGGCGGGGTTAAGATGGATCGCCCGCTCGGTGGCCGCCTTTCTGACCACCTGTTTTCCTGCACGGCTCTCCTCCGGAATGAAGATCAGGACATCACCTCTCACCAGGGCGACGCACGCCAGCCGAAATCCCTGGGTTCTCTCCAAATCAGTGATAAACCTCTCTTCCTCCTCTGCAAAAGGTGAGAGGTTTTCCGAAAGGGAAGTGATCCCATACCTCTCAAAGAACCCCGCCTCCAGTTTCACTTTGCATTTTCCACAGCTCTTGCTCCCCCCGCAGAGCGATTCGATTTCCGCACCGAGCTCCCGCGAAGCTTCAAGAATGGTCGTTCCTTCTACGATCTCACCCCGTCTCCCGGAAGGCTGAAAGATCACTTCGAATTTCTTCATCCCTTTTTAGCCTCCCCGAGCTTTCTCAGTTGGCCGATCATCTTGATCGCCTCCTGAAGAGCATTTCCCGCCGAATCTGCATAACCATCTGCTCCAAAAAGATTGGCAATATCCTTCGTCAGAGGCGCTCCTCCCAGCATGATGGCCACATTGGGATTCTTCGCCTTGATCATCTCCACAGCCTTCTTCATTCCCATCATTGTTGTCGTCATCATGGCAGAGATGGCAACAATATCGGCATCGGTCTTGATCTGTTCCTCGACAAACTTCTCCATGGGAACGTCTCTTCCAAGATCATGGACTGTGAAACCACCGATCTCAAACATCAGCTTGACCAGGTTCTTCCCGATGTCGTGAACATCGCCCTGGACCGTACCGATCACCACCTGCCCCTTAATCGCTGATAAACCGTCCTTTTTGATATGGGGTCTCAAGATGTCGAGTCCCACATAGAGGGCATCTGCCGCCAAGAGCATTTCCGGGACGAAATATTCCTGTTTATCATAGAGTTCGCCTACCTTCTCCATCCCTACTGCCAGGCCGTTCATGATGGCATCATAGGCGTCGAGGCCGCATTCCAAGACCTCGGTGCTAGCCGCTCTGACCGCTTCCTCATCCATATTGACCACTCCTTCTTTCAGTTTGTTAAGCAGCTCGGCCCTCTTCTCTTCTGTTTCCATTCTGTCCTCCTTGCTGAATGCGAATAGCTATACGGAGCGTCAAAAATATATGTGAATTGAGAAACTGCACGCCATTTATTTTGGGTCAACATCTCCCTACTGCAGGGGTAGGAGACTTCCCATACTTAAGAATAGCATCGATATAGGCCCTGAGGTTTCCCTCTTTCACATCAGGCCAGATGTCACAACCGGGCCAAACGGCATCGACTCCGGTTTCGATGCAGGTCTTGATGATGCCTTCCACCTTCTCGACTTCTGTCACGCAGAGTGTGTTGTAAGGGTCGAAGTTACCAAGCAAAAGGGCTCCATTTCCAAGCTTCTTTCTGGTTTGGTCCAAATGGTTCTTCTGATCTAAACTGATTGCATCGGCCCCGCATTGATTCATCATCTCGATGATTAAATCCGTAGCACCGCAGATATGAAGGACTTTGGGGGACCGCCAGGCTTCAAGGATCTTCTGCAAACGGGGCTGAATCATCGACTTGAAGATTCTTGGGCTTAAAAGATCGCTTCCCGTGCCCATCTCTCTCAAGCTCATAAAATCCACGCCAAGATCTTGATAAAATCTTCCAATCTGGATAATTACATCTGTGAGCCGATCGAGGAGCCCCTCGATCTTTGCTTTCTCTTTGAGTGTCATCTTCATCAGAATATCGAGTTCCAGTAGTTGTCCGGCCAGGGTGAAGGGACCGAGAGTCCAGGAACCAAGGGCCAGCCGATCTCCCACCTTCTCCCTGATCACCTGGATTGCCTTTGTGACGACCGGCATTCTTCCCCTCTTCATCAAATCGTCGGGGATTATGATCTCTTCTACCGTTTTCCATTTGTACGGAAGGGTCGGGTAAAGAATCTCTTCAGAGTCCTGATAGATACTGATTCCTAATCCTATAGCCTCGGGAATCGTACACATATCATAAGGAATCACGACCCCTTCAAAACCGAACATCTCGGCTGTACGAAGCGCCGAGGCAGCCATGTTCTCTCCTGTCAGGTGAATCTCGGGAAAGCGAAGATTCAATGCTTTGATCGCAGGAAGTACCACCATGCCCTGACCGCTAAAGACCGGCATCCGGTCAATCGGTTCCTTTCTGAAGAGTTTCAATACCCGCTCTCTTGGAGTCATTTCATCTCCTCCAGTTTCTGAACGAATTCGTCAAAGAGTTTTCTCAAGGGGTGATCGGCTCTTCCAGGAAGAGATCTTTCCTCCCCGTAACGGATCGTTCAACAGGATGGAACTGGCCGTGGCTACCGCGGGAAATACCCGGCCTGCACCGCTCAACGGGCCATAGAAAAGAAAGTCATGCCAGAGCGCTCCTGCAATCGCGTGAACAGCCGAGTCTACGCCGGCAAACCCTTCCTTTCCCCACATCTCCCGGGCCTTTTTCCACATATAAGAACCATTCGCAGGGGCACTCCCCACGGGTAAGCCGAACTCCTCCTTGATCCGGTAATTAGCCAGACAGGATAACCCTGTGGCCGGGGTATTCATGACCGAGGTATCAACCAAGAGACTCTCAAAAGAAGTATCCCCTATGGCACTGAGGAGGCGGCGAAGACCTGTGATCCTGCCAGAAGGCATCTGATCCTGGTTATCAAAAGGAACGAGGACAAGATGCTTCACACCGATCCCTTTAATCTCTTCAATCTCTCTTTCCAAATCTTCGGACCACACGGTCAGGCTGTTGTAAAGCATGATGTCCAGAAGCCCCGCATCCCTGGCATATCGAGCCGCTTCGAGCTTTGGTTTCAACATCCACGCATCGATTGCAAAGGGCAGCCTGCTTACCCCGGCGACAAAATCGATATAGGCCTTAAACTCATCTCCGGAGTTAGCAACAATGTCAAGCATACAGGGGAGTCCGGTCTCTCTCGAAAGCTCCTCCTGAGCCCGAATAAGCTCCCCAGCCTTCTTCCGGTCAAATCGGTACTCTCTTCTGCTCTGGATGATGGAATCCCCTTTATGAAAGACTGACCCTATAAGAAGGGGAGGATTCTCCCCAGGCTGTCCCCCGACCTTGATTCCTCCGATCTCGGCAACCTTCTGATCCCTGGTAAATCGAAACATTCCCATAACATTGTGTCCCTTGTTTATAGGTCAGTCATCTTGTCTGACCTAATTATTAATAATACAACGTAAAATGCGGCGTGTCATAAAGATTCTCACCGAATATTCATTCCATATCTTGACAAAAAGAAAAAAGAGCATGGTCCCGGGGTTCATCTCGTGGAGCGTCGCCGCAGGATCTCAATAATCAAGAGCAGTAAAATTGAAAAAGCGATCAGAAGTGAAGCAACAGCAGAAATCGTAGGGTTTATCGCAATTCTTATACCGTCCCACATCTGCTTTGGTAAGGTAACTGCTCTACTGCCTGCAATGAATATTGCAATAACAACCTCATCAAAAGAAGTCATAAAAGCAAACAGAGCCCCGCTAATGATCCCGGGCCTTAATAAGGGGAATGTAACTTTCATAAACGTTATGAGACGGTTTGCTCCAAGACTGAGGGCAGCACGTTCCAACGTAATATCAAATCCTTGGAGGGTTGCTGTCACATTAACAACGACAAATGGAAGAGCAAGAACAGTATGAGCTAAGACAAGCCCTATGACGTTTCCTATCAGGTGTATTTTTGCAAAAACATAATAAATTCCAACGGCAGTAATAATAACAGGAATGATCATAGGCGAAAGAATGATTCCGTAAAGCAACTTTTTGCCTTTGAAATCTCCACGAACGAGGGCGAGCGAAGCTAAAGTCCCAAGGATTGTTGCAACAATCATGGTGAGAGTGGCAACCTGAAGGCTGATGAATGTGGCCGAGATCCAGGTCCGGGTTCCAAAATAATCGGCATACCATTGGAGGGAAAATCCCTGGGGTGGAAACTGAAGGTATTTGGCAGAGCTAAAAGAGATTGGGATAATCACAAAAATAGGAATGACGAGGTAAAGAAAAATTAAGGCGCATAAAAAGTAAAAGGTATATTTCCCAAAGGAAACTTTGGATTTCTCTGATCGATTATGAACCAGTGGCAACACCATGGGTGGTCTCCCTCTTATCCAATCTGCTCAATTTTGAAGAAGCGACTGTAGATCACAAAAAAAAGGATTGTTGCCAATAACAACATAAGGCTCAATGCCGATGCAAAGCCCCAATTGAGGAGCGTGCTTACCTGTTCTTCAATCACTACCGAAATCATGATGTCTTTTCTCCCCCCAAGAAGAGCAGGGGTGATAAAGAAGCCAAGGGAATATATAAATACCAGTAAGCATCCCGAACCTATTCCGGGTAAACTAAGAGGGAGAAAAATTCGCACAAAAGCCTGAAGACTGTTTGCTCCGAGACTTTCGGCGGCACGAACCAGTCCACGATCGATACCCTTCATGACACTGAGGAGTGCCAACACCATGAAGGGTGTCATCATTTGAGCCATGCCCACAGTCACTGCAAAGGTATTATGAAGCAGTGTCAGTGGTGAATCCAAGATCCCTGTATTGATAAGGAGATTATTAAAAACGCCACGTCTGCCCAATAAAACCATCCAGGCGTAGTTTCTGACGAGCAAGCTGGTCCAAAAGGGAATCAGTACGAGAATCATCAACAGGTTGCGTGCTTTATCCGAAACGTCCGACAGAAGATAGGCGATCGGATAGCCCAACAAAAGGCATACTGTAGTAACAATAAAACTAATTTTAAAAGTAATCCAATAGACTTTCAAAAAGATGGGATCTTCAAATAAATGATGCAAGTGTTTTAGGGTAGGATTGGGGTCAAAGAAACTCTTTGAGAGAAAAAGAGAGATCGGATAAATAAAGACCAACCCGAGAAAAATCATACAGGGTAGAAGAAAATACCAACTATACTCCGTTGGGTTCTTTGAAGTTTCCATCCTTTTGATGTTCTCTTCGGGCCCGTTGAAATATTTCAGACGATGATCGCTTGATTTATTCCCTTAGTGTTAATAGTTTAAGATTTCAATTTCCCTTGTCGATCAAACGTCCTGATCTTCATTTTGTGTAAAAAGGCGGTAGGCCCTCTCTGTTAGAGTAAGACCTACCGCACTTGTGTTAGCTTTCTACTATTTTAATAACCATTGTTTCCATCTTTCGTTAAGCTCCTGATCTCGATCGACCCACCAGTCCGCATTGGGTATCCACATGAGTGCCCTGTTTTGCGGGGCTGTAGGCATGAGAGGTGCAACTTTGTCGTCGATAAAATCAAATGCCTTCTTGTTGATGGGACCATATTGCATCATCGAATTGAAAATCGCTTGAGGTTTAGGTTGGCTGCAATAGGCTATGAACTTCATTGCTTCCTTTACCTTCTTGCTTCCCTTGGTGATCACCAGCCATTCGATGTTGAGGCTTGCTTGGTTGTAAGTGATCCCGGCCGGAACCCCTTCCCTCATAATGTTCGCTATCCGCCCGCTGTAAGCGTACGTCATATCCACTTCCCCATCCGTGATGAGTTGAGCAGGTTGAGCTCCCTTTGTCCACCAAACGGAAACATTGGGCTTAATTTTATTAAGACTCCGAAATGCCCTCTCCACGTCCAACGGATAAAGTTTTTCTTTTGGCACTCCGTCCGCTATCAACGCTACCTCTAACATGTCATAGGGGCCGTTGAAGAGAGCTCGGGCGCCAGGGAACTGCTTCGTATCCCAAAAATCTCCCCAAGACTTCGGCTGTTTCCCTGTGGGGTACTTATCGGTCCTGTACCCGATAACACCTGCCCAGAACTCAATACCGACAGCATAAGGATGTACAGCTTCTGGTAGCAGATTCGTTTTATCGATGACCGAAAAATCAAGGGGTTCGAACAACTTCTCCCTTACCCCACGACGAAACATTCTATCTTCTACGTCGATGACATCCCATTCAATATTTCCAGTATCAACCATGGCTTTCATCTTTGCAAAGTCAGGATATGAAGTTACAATGACTTTGATCCCTGTCTCTTTTTCGAAGGGTTCGGCCATTGCCTTGATGACCGCCTTTTCGTAAGCTCCTCCCCATGAGGATAATACGATCTCTGCCGCTCGGGCCTCAATGCTCAGGAGGCATGTACACATGATGATCAAGAAGTAACCAATTCGAATCACTTTACTTTTCATAAGATCCCTCCTTTTTTAAAAATATGTCGATGGGACAAATCATCACACCGCGACACCTCTTCACAAGAAAAATGGCTTATAGAAGCATACCCATCACCTCCTCTGTGCAATGGCCAAATTCCATTCAAGGTGTCTTCACTACAGCCATTATTTCCGTAAACATCTCTCCAAATGGCGAAAGTAGTTAGACAACCCTGCCATCGCTCCATTTCCAACTTACCGTGACCCGATCGCCACGGTTACAGCGTTCGCTCTCGACTCGATTAGAGACTTTCACAGAGAGAACCTGCGTGGCCGAAACCTTCACCCTGTATCTATGGATCTCGCCCAGATAGATCTCCTCCTCTATGGTCCCATCCACACAGTTCCATCCTTCAGGTCTTTCGTTCGTGACAGAGAAGCCTACTCGCTCGGGTCTGACGGCTACACAAACACGCTCGCCCATGGGAAGCCTGTATTCGTTTGAAATCTTAAACCGAATCCCTTCCTCGGAAACAACTTCAATCGAGGTTTGATCAAGGCTTTCAAGGCGCCCAAACAGAAAATTGGATTCACCAATAAAACTTGCCACAAACCGATTGACGGGACGTTCATACAAGTCTTCGGGCGACCCGATTTGTTCTATACTTCCGTTATTCATCACTACGATTCTATCAGACATTGTGAGGGCTTCGCTTTGGTCATGAGTTACATAGATAGTAGTAATTTGAAGTTTCTTCTGGATATCCTTAATTTCGAGCTGCATGGCCTCTCGAAGGTTCTTGTCGAGTGCTCCTAAAGGTTCATCCATCAGTAATATCGGCGGATTGAAAACTAAAGCTCGTGCTAAAGCCACGCGTTGCTGTTGTCCGCCGCTCAACTGTTTTGGAAGGCGTTGTTCAAACCCGGAGAGCTTTACCAGTTCCAGTGCTCCCTGAACCCTCGCTTCGATCTCTTTTGAATCAATCTTTCTCATCTTTAAGGGAAACGCGATATTGTCAAACAGCGTCATATGGGGGAATAAAGAATAATGCTGGAAAACGACCCCAATATTTCTTTTGTGAACCCGCTTGGTCAGGATAGATTCGTCGTCGATGAGGATGTCTCCCGAAGTTGGAGGTACAAAACCGGCAATCATCATCAGTGTCGTTGTCTTACCAGACCCACTGGGGCCGAGGAGGGTGATGAATTCCCCTTTATCTATCATCAGAGATACATTGTTGACCACCGTTGTGCCGCCATACGCCTTACTGAGATCCTTAAGTTGGAGATTCGCCACTTCGGTGCAGCACCACGTGTCCCCTTTCCTTTCCTCAATCATCGATCTTATATTTCCCCGCCAAGGACTTGGGCTCTCAAGATCTCTTGGGCCTCTGCTACTGGAAAGTCGACACTATATCCGCTGGACTGTTCCAACCTGTCTCATTCCGGCCATCGCAAATCTGGGTACTCCATTTATGAAGGCATTTGGTATTCTGAAACATCCCACTCACAATAACCGTGAATAATCTAATCCCAGGCCGCTCAATTCCTTCTTAATCCTCTCATAAACCTCCACGTACTCCTTGAGCGGGGTCACCCTCTCCAGGTCATATAGTTCACTAAATCTCTTTCCCAGGGGAGCATTCGGAATCTCCTTCCCGTATCTCGCCAACAACTCCTTAACGATTCTATTCGCTTCGGCTCGTGGCATCCTCATGCGTGCGACAATGTGGCCAGCCTCTGCGCCTGCCCTCATTTCCAGGGTAGAAACGTGTTCTGGGTATTTATCCCTTGCAATTCCCCCCAGTACAAGATTCGCTCCGGAAACAGTCGAGGCTATGGCATGAGCTACCATCTCGTAAAAGAGCACTTCCGTCATTGGCCCTGCAGCGGCCATGGCGACGGAAAGGTTCAACAGATGCGTGTTCCTGGCAATGGCCTGAGAATATACACTTACCAACCACAGCATTTCCGGAGAGGTATTACAGACCTGATGAATATCGATTGGAAAAGCAATATGGTAATGAGCTCTGAAAGCGAGTACACCCAAGAAAAAATGAGCGATTAAATTCACCATCGTCCCTTCCGGACCGCCCGCATACCCACCCATTAGAGGGCCGTACAATCCTGCTATCCCAGATCCACTCTCGAGCTGAAAAGGAACTTTATTCATTCGTGCAAAGTCCACCTTGAGTTCGGCGATGACTCCGTTCTGTGTAACGTCACTTTTCAAGGCCCCAAATTCTTGGCGTGCGGCAGCGAGAATTGCAGCGGTGCTTTCCGCACACGATATCAGAGCATAGATGCCGAGTCCCGGTCTTCCCGCCAATCTTGCTGCTTCCCGTCTCTTCGAAACGTCCCAAATAGCAGCGGCTACCTCAATGGGATGACCCGCCTTGATGGGAATTCCCCTAAAGGTTGAAAACAATGAAACCCCACAAAAGCTGTCGGCGAGGGGTTCACTTGCTATAGCCTGATTCACTTGCAAGAACAGATTTTCCGGCACTGGCACTCCAAGCCCAGAAAAAACACACGAAGGATCACGGGGATCTTCTACCTTTCTGGCTTCGCAAACTCTTTGATCCCTGCCTTCGCCCCAAATATATGAAGAGGGAGCCTGGCTCAATGCCTCAACGACCTCTTCCTTGGTAAACCGAACCACTCGGTTTGTGTCAAGGCAATAGAATCCGATTCTTAGGAATAATTCCAACCCAGCTTCAAATGCCCTATCCGCAAGTGCATCATCATTTGGAATGACTTGGTCTCGGACAAATCGAATATCGTATCTTTTGAGGATTTCTGACACATTCCGCCACAGGAGACGATCGTAATCGGACTCCTCCATACGTTCGCCCTTATCACATCGCTCTATAACGTCCCAGAAACTAATCATGGCTCGAATTCCTACCCTATCAATCAGAAGAGGAGGTCATATCACAACGAGTTCTCTATCCACCCTTACAACGGTCGCAGCGCCTTTTGCCTATCCGTCAAGCCGATTCTTCTTCATTTACGTATAATCGTCCCTTCACCTGACTTGGCTTAATAATCATATTGGATAGACACATCGAACCGCTTTATTAGCAATAATTCAAATCGATCTGTCCTGAGGTGGAACCTATAACGGGTGTCTTGTGACTGAGTTATCCTTGTCATAGTTTAGCTATTTCATTTACAAAACAATGGATCGTTGATGGATCGGTGCTACCTTGTCCCGAGCAACATCTTCATTTTGCTAACGGCGTCAGCGGCATCGCGGCCAAACGCATCCGCACCAATGGCATCTGCAAATTCCTGGGTCACCGGCGCTCCCCCAACGATGACCTTCACCTTGTTTCGCATCCCTGCCTCTTTCAGTTCCTCAATGATCGCTCTCATGTTCTGTATGGTCACAGTCAGAAGACTCGACATGGCGACGCAGTCTGCATTCTGTTCCCGGGCCGCATTGACAAATTTTGAATCCTCCACATCGACACCGAGGTCCACCACGTCATAACCGTTCGCCTGGAGAACGGCGGCAACGACCGATTTCCCGATATCGTGGATGTCCCCTTTTACGGTCCCGATCACAATCTTCCCCAAACTCTTTCGGATCTTTCCCTCTTTTTTGATCCTCTCATCTAAGATCGCCACTCCTGCTTTCATCACATCCGCTGCACCGATCAGTTCAGGAAGGAAGCATACCCCGGAACCGAAATCACTACCGATTTGCTGGATGCCTTTGTTCAATCCCTTTTCAAGGATGTCCAGGGGTTCTACTGTCTTGGTGAACCCCTCTTCGATTAAACGGACGCATGCGTCCTTGTCGCACGCCACAACGGCTTGAGCCACTTTATCGAAATAATCTTTATCCAATTGTCCAGCCATCTTGAACCCTCCTATCTGGTCTATTTTAACTGATTGCACGGCCTGAACTTGCCCACTCCTATTTTATGTCCCGCTGTCTGACGAAAGCAAGGTAATCATCGATCTCCTTTTGAATCTCGGAAGGCACCGGCGATGGATGGGTGTCGAGAATCTTGAGCGCCTTCTGTTTCGCCTTCTCTTGCAGCTCGGTGTGTCCCCGCTCCCATGTCTCAAAAAAATCCCTGTTACTCAGTTCAGGAATGAGAAATTCTTCTCGATACCACTTCCGGGTATGAGGCTCCTTCATATAGCTCCCGGGACTGGGCCCAACCTTCATGATGACGTCTTCTGAAAGTTTCTCGTCATCCACCCGAATACCCTTCAGATATTGCCCAATAAATCCTGCCACTTCATTGTCCAACACCATCTGATCCCAGGTGACGAAATTGAAACCTGCCATCCCGCCCAGTGTCCAGGTAAGGCTGATTCCTGCAAGGGCGTAATTCATGAGAGTGAATGCCTTCTCATAAGCGGTCTGTTGATCCGTCTCGCAGGAATCACAGATACCAAACGCTACGCAGGGTACCCCGTAGAATTGAGCCATCTTGGCGATTCCCGTGCCAAGGGTTGAGTACTCTGGATTCCCAAAGGACCAGAGACCGGTTCGCATATCCATGCTTGTATTGAAGCTGCAGAAGCACAGCGGGTGCCCAGGTTTGTAGGCCTGTGTCAAAACAACCAGCGCAAGGGTTTCAACAATGACCTGAACCATCATTCCTGCCAGTGTCGCAGGGCCAGTGGCTCCAGCGATCGTGGCACTGTAAACCGTAATGGGAATACCGGCATCGACAAATCCGATCATCCAGTCCGTGTAATTAACATCCACGACCCTGGGAGGATTGATAATGACATGGCCGAGGACATGGGGTTTCTTCTTTAGAGCCTCCGCTCCTCCGGCCGCGATCTGCCAGATCTTGATCAAGTCAGGTATCTCGTTTGGAACGCCGGTGTTGTACACCCAGGTCATTCCCTTATCGGTATTCTTCATCATCTCACCGACGAGAATCTGGGAGTTGATGATGGTCGGTTCATCATATAGCCACATGACGGCCTTGTAGAGGCCATGGACGTTGTCCAGGGCATCCGCCATCCTGGCCCCATCGATGGCGTCTTTGCGGGTGGCTTTGCGTCTCTCTCCCGTGCGGATATCCCTTAAGTATCTTCCGGTGACCGTAGCAAAATGGACCTCATTCTTTCCAATGGCTACATCGTGTTTTGGATTTCTTCCGTAAACTGTAAATTCACGAGGGCAACTCTTAAATGCATCATTGATCACTTTTTCAGGAATCTTCACCAGTTTTCCATCATTTTCCAGCTTGCAGCCTGCTTTTTCATACAATTTGGCTGCTCTGGGATCGTCGCATCTCATCCCTCCCATCTCGAGAACACGAACCGCGGCGGCATGGATCTTCCTACATTCCTCGTCTGTGATGGGAAACGATGTCCCCACCCGTTTTCCTGTGAATCCTTTCATAATTTTCCCTCCTTCTGTTTTCTTCTTGATTCTATTGATCGCTCTCAAAACACCCTGAACCGAGTCCCTCATTCCCCTAAAAGGAAGGGGGGGTTATGGCCCAAATAGCCTTGACTTCCACATCTCCAACATTTTCCCAGCGATGAGGGATCGAACTCTCAAAGTAGATACTGTCACCCGGCTCTAAGATGAATTCTTGGCCGCCAATGATCGCCTTGAGCCTTCCCTCCAGAACGATTCCGCATTCTTCTCCTTCGTGAGAATAGGATTCTTCTGCCTTTATCCCAACAGGGTAATGGAGATAGATGAATTCCATCTTGCCCTGCAGGTTCGGGCACAACATTTCATAATACGCACCCCAAGGCATGATCAGTTTCTTTCGCTTTCCCTCGTGCAGGACAGCAATTTGCTTTGTATCGCTTCCTCCATTTCCCGGGAGTGCATAAGAGGGCTTGCCATGAGCGATTGAATTCGATGGATCTATGTTTGCGAAGGGAGTGGACGGTTCCGTTTCACTATTGGCAAAAAAATCCGAGAGCACTATGCCGAGGGCACTGGCTATTTTCTCAATTGTTGTGATGGTGGGCACTGAGCGACCCCGCTCAATCCTGCTCAGAAGGCTCTTAGAAACTCCTGATTTCTCCGCCAGCTCCACAAGGGTCAAGCGGTCCTGGAGTCTCAAGGTTTTGAGCTTTTCACCCAGTTCCATTCCTTAAACTGCTCCTATAATGGGTATTATATTGGAAATTTTTTGGATGTCAAGCAAATTCTTTCATTCTTAAGAACCTTATATTGGAATTTTTCTCATTTACCTTGAGTTAATGCTTGTCCATTACACGGTTGATTTTGCATGTGATATATATTAAAGAAGGACCGTCGTGGGCGTTTATATCGAGAATGTTGCGTCACGCCTATTATTGAGAGTAGATTGGGGTCCGTTATGTCTTTGAGTTCAGTTGAGACTGTATATACAACCTGCGTCTGTAATTGCGGGGGTAACAGTTCCTGTGTGATTAAGGCGCACGTGAAAGATGGCAGAGTGACTCGAGTCGAACCGGACGATCGGTACAATCCCGGAGTGGGAATGGAAGATAGGGCAATTTCTTTCAATGATCTCATCAACAATCGTCTTCAGCGTCGCCCGTGTACCATGGGTCTTGTTTTCCACAAATATTTCCATATGGAGGAAGATCGGGTCCTCTTTCCCCTGAGACGTGTTCCCGGAACAGAGCGCGGGAAAGGGGAATTTGAAAGAATCTCATGGGACGAAGCTCTCGACACGATCGCCCAGCGCATGAAAGAAATCAGGGAGAAATATGGACCCCACTCCATCATCACACCGTATATGCCCAATGAGTCTCTAGAAAGGATTTTTCAATTCTGGGGAGCAGGAGTGGATAGCTGGGGATGGTGCTCCTTTGATCCGCAGCGCCTCATGGGGCATATCATGGCAGGAGCCCCTGGCTGGAGTTATCACGAGTTCTCTTCCAGTTCCGCCGAAGACATGCTAGCCCATTCAAAGATCATCGTCCTCTGGGGTTTTGATCCCACGATTCAACACCACGGCCCTGCCCACCAATTTGCCTGGTTTATCAAGCTTGCCAGAGAGAGAGGCATCCCTGTCGTCCTTTTTGATCCCAGGTACACAGGGACAGCGGAAACGTTGGCAGACCAATGGATTCCCATTAAACCCGGAACGGACGGCGCCATGTTTCTATCGATGGCCAATATTGTCTTCAAAGAAGATTGGATGGACCACGGATTTGTCGAGAAATTTGTGGAGCCTGCCGGGCTGGAGAAATGGAAACGCTATGTCCTCGGACTCGAGGACGGGATCGATAAGACACCGGAGTGGGCTGAAAAGATCTGTGCCGTCCCGGCCGAAACGATCAAAGAATTAACTCGGTTGGTGGCGAAAGTCTACAGGCCTGCCTGGATGTGGAATCATTACAGCGTCAATCGCAAGGCCCAGGGGGAACAGACCTTCAAGGCCTTTGCTTCACTGCAGGCGATTCTTGGATACTGGGGGACGCCTGGGTCAGGACCGCCCTTGAACCTTGGCCCCTCACCGTGGTTTCGAAGTCGTGTCCAGTTGGGGGCCTCCCGGTCCTTACAAAGTTCCCAAGTTTTACCGGAGTCATTATTGGGCGCAGGCAGTTCTCCTCCTTGATGCGGTAGACAGTGGTAAGTTGTCGGAAGAACAATACCGCAAAATGGTCGGCTGGAGGGCAGACCCATCCCTGGTCAAACAGTTTAAACCTAAGATGCTCTTCTGGGGTGGAGGGAGTAAACCCCATGCAAGCAATCACCTTGTCACAGCAACCGACTCCCCCAACGACCAGGTCAAGGCCATGCGAAGCATGGAATTCATTGTGACCATGCACAGCCGAATCACTCCCACGGCCCAGTTTGCTGACATTATCCTTCCGGCCATGGACTGGATGTGGGAAGAGAAAACAGTGACACGGTCCTGGTACGGAGGATTTGAGAGCGTCAACTTCTGCCCGGGAGTGGTCCCGCCCCGGGGAGAGGTGAAGCCCTGGATCTGGGTCTATACCAAACTTGCGGAAAGGTTAGGCATCCATCCCAAGGACTATTTCAAATACTATACAAGCGATGCCAATTGGGATCACGACTACGAAACATACCTGAAGGATTGTTATCAGCAGGTCGTCCATTACTGGAAAGCTCGGGGAAAGGACGTCCCTCCCTGGGAACGCTTCGTCCAGGGTGAATTTGTCAACTGCGATGAGCTTGAAGGAAAACCTCACACCGGTTGTTTTGACGCCTTCATCCAGGAAGGGAAACCCTTGAAGACCGCCTCAGGAAAAATCGAAATCTTTTCTGAATATCTCGCGGATGAGAGAAACCGCGGCAAGGGGGAGCATTTCGATCCTTTCGGGCGGCTCATTGACAACCTGCCGGGGGACTGGAACGACCTTCAACCGATGCCCATTTATCGCCCCGCCGTTCGAGGAATGGAGGACCCGCTCACGGAGAGTATTTCCCCTTTATCTGTTGACCCCCCACAGTCGATACCGCGTCCATTATCTTTTCTGGAACCATCCCTGGCTGCGCCAAGACGTTTATAACCACAGGGTCTGGATGAGCCTGGCAGATGCCAGGACAAGAGGAATTAAAGACAGGGATTGGGTAAGGGTATTTAATGATCGTGGAGAGGTCAGAATCAGGGCCTATGTAACTTCGAGGATCATGCCAGGGGTCACGGTCATTCGCCAGGGAGCCTCGTATGAACCCGACGAGCATGGAGTGGATTGCGGACCTTCACCTTCCACGCTCCTCGGGGGAGATACCGAGAGTTGTACCACGGCGCCAAAGGCAACCAATCTGGTGCAAATTGAAAGAGTGAAGGGATAAGAGATGGGTCAGTATGGGTTCTATTTCGATCAGAGTCGATGCATCGGCTGTAACGCCTGTGCAGTAGCGTGCAAACAATGGCATCACCTTCCGCCGGGACCGCAGAAATGGATGAGGGTCTACCAATGGGGAAAAGGGTTCTTTCCTGACGTGAAGGTCCGTTTTCTCGCCATCCCCTGCTACCACTGTGAAAACCCCGTCTGTTCCAAAGCATGTCCGAACGGAGCCATTTACAAAGAAGAAAGATATGGAGCCGTATTGATCGATTCTGAAAAATGCGACGGGACCCGCAGATGCTGGAAGGCCTGTCCCTACGGGTCCATCATGTTTGCCCGATGATATCCCCGGAGAAAAGGCTTCGAAATGTACCATGTGCATCGACCGGCTGGAAAATGGGAAACCGCCCATTTGCGTCTTAAGCTGCTCCATGCGGGCTCTGGAATTTGGTCCGCTGGAAAAGCTGGTCGCTCAATTCGGTTCACGACGGAACCTTGACGAGATGCCTTCTGGAGAGATGACTCGTCCGGGTGCGGTATTCAAGCCCTCGGAGCCAAAAAAGCAGATTGTGCGCTGGGACGCAGGCAAAACATTAAGCCTATGGAAAGAAAGGGGGCCCTACGCGTCTCCAAATGCGCCGGCCCTCTTCCGCAAGATTGAAGATCTCACCCAGGCCCCTCCTCAGACGATCGGCAGGGATCGTCTTGTGCTGAAACCCAAGAATCTGGAAGAGCTGATGTACTATACCACCGACGACGATTAAGAAGCCTCGCAGAGGGTCGGTGATTATGCTTCTTTCAAAGCAGTCCAAACCTCTGGATGATCGGGTAAGCATTTCCTACATGGATAATCTTTACCATCTCCGTCACCCCTCTCTGTTACAGATTTCCAAAGTGCTTTGGATATCCTGCTCAACGAGCAATAATGTCAATCCCCATGATAATCAGGGAAACAAATAACATTAAGATTGTGGGGCTCCAAATCTTATGTTATTAAAAATATATTAAACAATTTATAATACTTGGATGCATTGCAAGACCACAACCCAAAAATGCTCCAGGAGTCGATATGAAAATCATCACCGCTGATCTGAATCGCTGTGTTGGATGCAGAAATTGCCAGTGGGCGTGTGCCTTTTCGAGAACCGGAGATTTCAAAAAGGAGCAGGCCAACATTATAACCCATATCTATCCGGAAGACCGATTTGTGGCGACCCTGACGTGTGTCCATTGTGAGAGGCCTATCTGCGTCGCGGTCTGTCCCATACGGGCACTGAAGCGCGATCCTCATACCAATGCCGTTGTCGTGGAGGAAAATCGCTGTATAGGCTGCCAAATGTGCATGCAGGTGTGTCCTTTCGGGAACATCTATTTAGACCCGGAAAGCGCATTGTCCACAAATGTAACCTGTGCGAAGGAGATCCCTATTGTATCAGGTTCTGCATGACTAAGGCACTGGATTTTGTAGAGGTGAGCGATATTCCTATGAGGAGGCGAAGAGCAGTCGATCATAAGTTGCGGAAATCAGGGGGCATCGCTCCGGGAGGAGAGAGGTGAGTGTGAAGACCACCCTTGAAAAGGGATTGATTCATACGTTGTGCCGGCAGTGTGACATGCGCTGCTGTTTGAAAATTACCATCGAGGATGGAAGGATCAAAGACATCGTAGGAGAGGAAGCCCATCCTCAAAATCGCGGACGGATCTGCCACAAGGGCCGTGCAGCCTCTGACCTGGTCTATCATCCTGATCGCCTCCTGAAGCCTTTGAAGAAGAGAAGCGATGGAGCATTCTCGGAGATCCCCTATGATCAGGCCATGGATGAAATCACGGAGAAAATGGCGCAGATCAAGGAGAGGTACGGGGCGAGGTCCGTGGGTGTCTGGAAGGGAGAAGCCCTCGGTTTTTTCCAGCAGGAGGATTTAGCCCGGCGCTTTATCCATGCCTTTGGCTCGCCGAATTACTTCTCAAATGATTCGGAGTGTTGGAATGGAAAATACATTGGATACAAGGTGGTTCAGGGATACTGGAATGGGTGCCCTGATTTTGCCAACTCAGATCTCGTCATTTTCTGGGGATGCAATCCTCCTTATTCCAAACCTCCTCTTTCAAGGTTGACTGCAGAGGGTCAAGAAAAAGGGGCGAAAATCATCGTGATTGATCCTCGACTGACTCCCATCGCATACAAGGCCGATGTCTTTGCCCAACTCCGACCAGGTACTGACGGCGCGTTGGCTTGGGGGCTGATCCACCAGTTGATTGAAAAAGGAAACTATGACCGCGCCTTTGTCGAAAACTACTCCGTTGGTTTCGATCCATTTTCAGAATACGCGAAACGATTCGATCCGCAATATGTAGAACAACAGACAGGCGTTCCGAGAGAAAAGATCATTCAAATGGGCCAGATGATCGCCGAAATCGGCCCCGGGTCGTGAACTACGTGGGGAATGGGTTAGAACACCACGAGAACGGAATCAATAACATCCGGGCGGTGGCCTGTCTCGGTGGCCTTTGCGGAGCAGTAGATATTCAAGGCGGTGATCCCTGGCCTGAAGGCATGGGAGGAAGGGCGCTGACCCTTTATGATGAGTTGCCACTGTTCCACCTGAAGCCGATCGGGGCGGACCGATATCCTGTCCTCTATCAGCTTCGGCAAGAATGCCATACGATGACAGCCATGGATTTCATGCTTGACAGAGGGGAGTATCCGTTACGGGGGCTCATCATAGCCGCAGCCAATCCCGTCCTTACGAACCCAAATTCCCTGAAAGTGGCGGAGGCTTTTTCCAGATTAGATCTACTGGTGGTCAGGGAATTGTTTCTTACCGAAAGTGCCAGGCTCGCCCATTATGTTCTTCCAGCAGCCTCTTTTCTTGAGAGATCGGAATTACATTACCACACGAACTACCAGAGGGTAACCTTAACAACCCGAGTGATTGAGGTTCCTGGGGTGGTGGACGAATATACCTTCTGGCATGATCTCGCCCACCGACTTGGATTCGGCGAGCAGTATTTCCCTTGGAAGAATGAAGAAGAGTTGAACCGGTGGATTTTGGAACCGACAGGGATCACCTTGGAAGCATTGAAGACCCATCCTGAAGGGATTGCTTATAAACCGATCCGGTATCAGAAATACAAAGAAAAGCCCCTCGCCACTCCAACAGGAAAATTTGAGTTTGCTTCTCAATACCTGAAGCATCTGGGATATCCCGAGGTTCCGGAATATTTCCCACCTCGTTACCTCCGACATCCGAAGGAGGAGTATCCCTTGCTCTTGACGACCGGGGCAAGAAAATATATTTACCACCATTCACGCTATCACAATATCAAACGTTTCCGCACAGCGATTCCGCTCCCCGAGGTGGAGATTCACCCCGTGGATGCAGCCCGGTTAGGAATCGACGATGGCCAACGCGTTCAGGTGATTTCCGAGGTGGGTTCCATCGAGATCCAGGCGAAAGTGGTTCATGAACGGGAGATTCTTCCAGGCGTTCTCCAGATCACCCATGGGTGGGAAGAAGCCAATGTTAACCTCCTGACATACGATCAGATTAACGATCCCATCAGTGGGTTCCCTTTGCTCAAAGCGATCCCTGTGAAAGTAGAAAGGGTGAAGTAGATTATTTCATCTTCCACGCTTCCCAAAGCCGTTCAACACTTTCTTCGTGCTCAGCATACCACTCTGCATTGGTAACCAAGCCTTTCGCAAAATTTTCAGGATAGGTAGGCATCTGTATAGCCTTTTCCTTTTTAATCAAGCCGATCGCCTTTTTATTAGCGGGGCCATAGTAGGTCCACTCTGCAAAGGCCGCCTGTCTCTTTGGATCGGAGGCAAAGGCGATAAACTTCATGGCCGCATCCTTTTTCTTTGTTCCCTTGAGCACTGTCCAGTAGTCGAGAACGATGACCTGATCATTCCAATCCCATGCCCACCGGAACTCCCTGCTCAGCCATCTGGATCATTCTCCCGCCGGGAACGAACCCTATATCGGCTTCTTTTTCCCGCATAATCTGCTGGACCTGACCCCCGGTTTTCCAGTAAACCTGGATATAAGGCTTAAGCTCTGTCATTTTTCTCAATGCCCGGTCCACATCCATCGGATAGATCTTGTCTCTTGGAACCCCATCCGCCAAGAGAGCTGCCTCTAAATTCGAAAAGGCCGTCAGTTTCATCGTCCGTGGACCGGGAAATTTCTTGACATCCCAAAGATCCTTCATGGACCTGGGACCCTTGCCGACAGGCCATTTTTGGGTATTGTAAGCAATATTGTAGGAATAATAAACTAAACCAATCCCATATTTCGTTACGGACCCTTCCACGAAATCCAGGGGGGTGATCAGGCCAGGATCCAGAGGCTCAAAGATTCCGGATTTAGCACCCCGAGCGCACATTCGGTTCTCGCTTTCGACAATGTCCCACTCAATATTGCCACTCTTTACCTGTGCCTCCATCTGGGCGTACGTCGGATAAGTTGTAAAGATCACCTTTATCCCGGTCGCCTCAGTAAACGGCTTTCCTATGGCCTCTTCTAACCCCTGATTGTAGGTTCCTCCATAACTACAAACAGTAATGGTCGTCTGAGCCCAACCCCTCGCCGAAAAAAAGGCCACCATCAGAAATACGGAAAACAAATAACGTTTCATAGGATCACCTCCGTCGTAATTTGCTTACTGCCAAACACGCTGCTTAAAAAACCCCATCTGCGCCGTTTCCCTCGTCCTTCGTCGTTGTGGGGTGCGCCCAAATGCTTTACTCCTCAGGCTTTCGGGAGTTCCCGTGAAACATGATTTCGCGAAGCCCAACTTGTACATAGACATCTCTGGTTATTCCTCCGGTATGGGATAAGACAGAAAGGTCTCTTTGGATTTCTCCTCCTCTGAAAGGCTATATGAGTTTCTTCTCCACGTTTCCCAGGTTTCAAACGTTTCTGTCTCCATCCTTTCAGTTAGCTGCTCAATTTTGGACTCAAGAGAACGATCATTTGTCATGAGACGATTCCACTTCAACTCCGCCAGCTCCATGGCGATCTTCGGGGGCATCCCTACCGGGGCCCAGGTGCTTTTCCAGGGTTTATGGTATGGATAATCGAGTTTTTTGGTCGCATCGATGATGACTTTATCCCCGTACTCGGCCTGGTCTCTGGGAACCGAGGGGTCAGACCTCGATGTCGTTGCAAACCGGATCACCTCGATGTCTCGGCTTCCCTGGGTCCGTGTGGTGAGAGCCCACCATACCTGGCCCAGGTCAAAGGGATCGATATCTGGATCGACGACAATCACGTATTTTGCATATCTTCCCACGCTGCTCGATATCAATGCCCTCGCAGCATTTCGAGAATGCCCGACATAATGGGGTCTCATCTGGATAATGGCCGACATAAGAGAATCGCCTTCCGGGGGACAGTGGACCGCAGTCACCCCTTCCGGACCCTGGGTCTCAAACATCTGCATGGCCACGGCCGACACTGTAACACTATAGAAAATATGATCCTCCATGGTTGGTTTTCCGAGAAGGGTGCCACGGAGGATCGGATTGTCCCGGTGAGTAACGGCAGTGATCTCAAAGACAGGCCTCATGCGGACCCCGCCGGCGTAGTACCCGGTGTGCTCAGCTATCGGCCCCTCCGGCCTCCTCTCCCGCGGAAGGATCAAACCCTCCAGCACGATTTCAGCGTTGGCCGGAACTTCCAGGTCGACTGTTTCGCATTTTACCAGTTCCAGGGGATCCTGTCTCAAAGCCCCAGCCATGGCGAACTCATCAATACCCGGAGGGAACCCCGTTCCGGCCACCATGGGCACCGTCTCATCAGCCCCAATGACTACGGCCATCTCTAAAGGTCTCCCAACCCGTTCGCATTTGGCATAATGAGATCCCATGTGGCTGAAAGGTAAAAAACCCACTCCAGCATGGTTCCTATCATGGACCATTACCCTGTAGGTCCCAACATTGCGGCTTCCCGTCTCAGGATCTTTTGTAACATTGCCGTGCCAGGTCCCAATGTAACGACCTCCGTCCCGAGGTGTCCACCAGGGGACTGGAAATTTTAAGAGATCGACTCCCTCACCTTTCAAAACATTTTCCTTCACCGGGCCTTTCTTCACCATACGAGGCTGCCTTGGTTTCTTAATCCGCTCTCTAAAGGTGCGAATAATCTCTTTTAACGGTGTCTCGGAGGAAAGACCTAAGGCTATAGCAAAACGGCGGTAGTTTGCCACTCCTCCGGCAAATAATCGATATCCAGGAGGATATCCCTTGATATTCTCAAAGAGAAGCGCTGGACCCTTAGGCCTCATGTCTGCTGATTTCCGAATCCATCCCGAAACCTCATATTTCCAGTCCACACCAACAGGAACCCTTAATAGTTCATCGGATTTTTCGAGGACAGCAATAAATTCCCTGAGATCAGCGTAAGCCATAATTGGTTCCTCTTCTGAAATTAAGATCTCAAGCTTCCCTCCCTCAGATAGGAAGAGAGATCCCGTTGTGATAGCTTGGTCAGGTCCATTCTTCTGGCTGAACATTGGCAGTCCGGATCATTTGCCTGACATTTTCAAGAGGGGTCCGGGGGGGAATCCACAGCTTGGGGCGAGAATATCAATCCCGTCCCGGATCGCCTGGATGGACTCTCTCTTGACCTCTTCCGCGCTTCCGTCAAGAAGGTTCGTCGTTGAGATATTACCGACGAGCGACATCGCTATGCCAATAACGGCCCTGGCATCGGAGACGCTGACTTTTGCATCGAAAGAGAATCCGATCGCCCCGCTTTTTTCGATCATGGACAGAATAGGTCCCGAGTTCCCGCAAATATGAAGGACGACGGGACATTTGATTTCTTCGAAGATCCTTTGGTAACAGGGGAGGCAAAATTCCTCAAACAGAGTGGGACTCAGTATATCCGATGACGCTATCGGATCGGGAAACTGCAAGACATCGGCACCGGCTCCAGCCAGGGCATTGCCCATTTGGATACAAACCCCGGAGAGCGAATTGAGAAGCCTCTTAATTTTAGACGGGTTTTCGAGAAACCCCAGCAGGAATGTCTCAGGACCGATCAGGTGGCACAAGATCGTTGCTGGCCCCATGACATGAGACGTCACAGGGAACTCGTTGCTGATCTTCTTCTTTACCGTCAGGAGTGCTTCGAGAAGGAGGGGAATTCTTCCCCTGTTTCAGAAGATCCGCCGGGATCTCAAACGGGTCCAAGGAGAAAGGATGACCAACAACGGATGGATTTCGTCCCATATCTCCCTTCTCTATCCGGCATCCCATGGCTTCTGCCTCTATCACACCGTCAGTTGGAAGCCTCACCCCTTCGAATCCCAGAACCTCAGCCGCAGCCATTGCGAAGTCGGCCATATCTCCCACTTGGTAATGAATCCCAGGGGCAGAGAGTCCGATGTACTTCATAAGCTCGATTAGTGGATGGGTGCAGAATGAAGGAACCGGCACCCTATCAACGGGTTCTCTCCGCAAGGCCCGGAGGTACCTCTCTTTGTAATTCAAGTTTTTCATATTGAACTTCTATCTCTTTACTGGTCGTGAGTCGCAAGCCGAAGAGTCATTAGAGCAGGCTTCCCTTCCCTTGACGACTTAGATCTTACGTGTAACTGTTCATTGCATCTTCCAGGCTTCCCACCTCTTTTCTATATCCTGTTCATGTTCCGCATACCAGTCTTCATTAATCAACAGTCCTTTTGAGAAGTTGTCGGGATAAGTGGGCATCAAGACCGCTTTCTCTTTCTTGATGAATTCATATGCCTTCTTATTCGCAGGACCGTAGTTGGTCCACTCTGCAAAGGCAGCCTGTCTCTTGGGATCTGAAGCGAAAGCAATGAACTTCATCGCTGCTTCCTTTTTCTTTGTCCCTTTGAGAATTGTGAAATAATCAAGGACCAGAACCTGGTCGTTCCACTCCCACGTTATCGGGACCCCCTGTTCAGCAAGCTGGATCATCCTCCCGCCAGGAACGAAACCACAGTCAGCCTCCTTTTCCCGCATGATCTGCTGGACCTGACCTCCTGTCTTCCAGTAGACCCGGATATGCGGTTTAAGCTCCGTCAATTTTTTGAACGCCCTTTCTATGTCAATGGGATAGACTTTGTCCCTTGGAACCCCATCGGCCAGCAGTGCGGCCTCAAGGTTTGACTCCGCAGTGATTTTCATTGCCCGGGGACCGGGGAACTTGTTTGTATCCCAGAGGTCTTTCATCGACCTGGGTCCTTTGCCAGCAGGCCATTTGGCGGTGTGGTAGGAAATGTTGTAACTGTAGTAAACGATTCCCATCCCGTAATTCTTGGCCGAACCTTTTTCAAAGTCATTCACATTGATCAGGCTCAAATCGAGTGGCTCGAACAATCCTGCTTTGACCCCTCGGGCATACATTCTATTCTCACATTCGACAATATCCCACTCGATGTTCCCGCTCTTTACCTGGGCCTCCATCTGGGCAAAGGTTGGAAATGTCGTGAAGATTACCTTTATCCCGGTGGCATCGGTAAAGGCGTTGCCGATAGCCTTTGCAAGACCGTCATTATAGGTTCCACCATAGCTGCATACAGAAAGGGTCGTTTGGGCCCATGCATTCCTGAATATCATGATCAAGGATAAAACGGCGATTACTGCGTACAGCTTTCTCATCTCTCTCCTCCTTTGCAGATTTGATAAACTTCGGGGTTAAATTCTTGAACGTCCGGAGCCTTGCCTCTGGGTTAAGAGCCGTTCCTGGCGCCGACGCAGAGTTACCGCAGTGAGCATCAAGAAAACGGTCAGAAAGATCAGGAGGGCAGCGATCGCAGCAATCGTCGGATTGATTTCATCCCGGATGCCGTCCCACATCTGTTTGGGCAAAGTGACTGCGTTGACTCCGCAAATAAACATGGCTCCAACCAGCTCGTCAAAACTTGCAATGAATGCAAAAAGCACCGCCGTAAGCATCCCCGGTCGAATCAAGGGAAAAGTCACATTAAAAAAAGTTCGCACTCTCCCTGCGCCCAGGCTCATGCTGGCTTGCTCCAAGCGCTCGTCAAATCCTTTGAGGGTTGACGTCATTACGATGACCACATAAGGGACAGCCAAAACGGTATGGGCTAGCACAAGGCCGGAAATCGTTCCGACCAGCTTAAGTTTGGCGAAAAAGAAGTAGGCTGAAATCGCACTGATGATCACTGGGATAATAATGGGTGAAAGGATAAGGGCGTACCATAACTCCTTTCCTTTGTATCTTCCGCGGACCAGGCTTAAAGAGGCCAGGGTACCAAGAAAGGTGGACAAAAGCATCACCTGGACGGCCACGAGGAAACTGTTCTTAGTGGAACGCATCCAGGTATCGGAGAAGAAATATCCTTTGAAAAGTCCGAAACCGAATGCCTTGGGCGGGAAGCGGAGGGTGACATCGTTCGAAAAGGCAATCGGCACCACAATAAAAACCGGCAGAATCATAAAGAAAAAAACGACTAAACAGATCAAGGCCATCCCACTTCTGTTCCAGTCGATCTTCTGAATAAATATGGGACTCCACCGATGGATAAAACCAAGGAAACCCTTTAACCGGTCCTGAAATCTCCATATCCCCTCTTCGAAGGCGGAGGCCCTCTCTTCGCTCCAAACCCATTCTCTGACGCGAGCCAAGCTGCCACGTCTCGGGAAGGTTTCCCCGGTCAGCAGAGAGGATGAGGCCCTCGATGGGCCTTCCCGTCCTCCGCCCCACAGAATGTCCAACCCGAAGAATCGATTGTAAACAAAGAAAAGGATTAAAACGACAAAGAGAAGCATGACACTCAGGGCACTGGCGAACCCCCAGTTGATCAATTCTTCCACCTGGGTCTGAATACTCATGGCGATCATGGCATCTCGCGTGCTTCCCATCAATGCGGGGGTCACAAAAAATCCCATACATCGGATGAAGGTCAACAGAAGGGCTGCCCCTACTCCTGGCAAGCTTAAAGGAAGGAACACATGCCAGAAGGACTGAGCAGGGGTTGAGCCCAAGTTGTCGGCCGCCCTCAGGAGAGTCCGATCAATTCCTTGCATGACGCTCAGCATGGGAAGGATGGCATATGGGAGCATCACATAGACCATTCCCACATAAACGCCAAACCGGTTGTACATTAACCGGAGGGGAGCATCGGTCAGCCCAAGGGTCATGAATAGACTGTTCAAGACCCCATAGCGGCCGAGAATGATCATCCAGGCATAGGTCCGCACAAGAACAGAAACCCAGAAAGGAAGAGTCACAGCGATCAGAAGAATCGTGGCCCAGTTCGACTTTGACCCGCTGAGGTAATAAGCAATGAAGTAACCGATGAGGATACACAAAAGGGTGACCACGATGCTGATTTCCAGCGTGTTCCACAGAACCTGCACGTAGACAGGAAATTTGATGATGGTCAAGAAATGCTTGGCGGTGAGATTTGGATCAAAAATACTCTTGATGAAAACACCACTCAGGGGGTAGATAAAAAAGATGAGCAGATAGACAACCAGGGGACCCAGCAGAACGACATGGCGTCCCCAGCGCTCCTTCAACAGATTCCATCTGCTCCTTTGGGCGAGCAATCTCTCAAGCATCGTCGGCCGGTTTCTTTTCCTTACAAGGACAACGCCCTGAATTTTATATTATACGATCACCGCATCCATTTCATTCCAGCCAATCTTAACAGGATCACCCCGGTCATGGGTGACACTTCCAAGGCGATTCTGTACCTTCATAACCACCAGTCCTTCTTTCTCCTCCAGCGGGATATCATTAAGCCGGACGTAGTACTTGGTGATATCTCCGAGATAAATGATGTCTTCCACGCTTCCCTGATACCAACATTGGTTGGGAGCGTCCTGTTCCACAAAGAAGACTTTCTCCGGACGAACTGCAAGATGAACCGACTCGCCCGACTTTGGTTTTTTCCAGGTCTTTGCCCTGATCCGTTTAATGCAGTTGCCAGAGACATAAGCAACGTCACGATCGATATGGACGATTTCACCCTTAAAGAAATTGGTCTCTCCGACGAAATCAGCAACGAACTTATCGGTAGGATGCTCGTAGAGATCAAGGGCTGTCCCTATCTGGACAATCTGGCCATGATTCAGTATGGCAATATGCGTTGACATCGTAAGGGCCTCCTCCTGATCATGCGTCACGTAGAGGATGGTGATCCCGAGTTGCTCCTGCAGGTGTTTGAGCTCTAACTGCATATGTTCGCGTAATTTCTTGTCAAGCGCCCCGAGAGGCTCATCCATCAACAATATCGGGGGTCGAAATACCAAAGCCCTGGCAAGAGCGACTCGCTGCTGTTGACCTCCCGACAATTGTGAGGGCCGTCGTTCACCCAGTCCCTGGAGTTGAACTCGTTCCAGAGCCTGTTCAATCATTGGACGAGCTCTGGATCGAGGAATCCGCCTCATCTTCAACGGGTAGGCAATATTATCATACACCGTCATATGAGGAAAAAGGGCATAATTCTGAAAAACCATACCGATGTTGCGGCGGTAAGCCGGAATCTCTGTGATATCCTTGCCGCCGACAAACACTCGCCCGGAGTCTGCCCTGACAAAGCCAGCGACGGTCATGAGAAGCGTCGTTTTGCCAGATCCCGATGGACCTAATAACGTTACAAACTCGTGTTCCTTAATCTCCAGAGTGACGTCATCCGCAGCCACTACGTCCCCGTAACGTTTCGTAATGTTTTCCAGGACAACATGCTCCTTCATTTTTACTCTTTACCTCTTTATGATCAGCCGCAACCCATTTGGCTGAATCTCCTTTCTCCGACGAAATGATGTTTTATTGAGAAAAAGGGCTTAAGTATCCTGCTTGTATCTCTCTGGTCACCTTAAACCGAGTAACCTTCTTCCGGTTAAAAGGAAGGGGGGGTTATGGCCCAAATAGCCTTGACTTCCACATCTCCAACATTTTCCCAGCGATGAGGGATCGAACTCTCAAAGTAGATACTGTCACCCGACTCTAAGATGAATTCCTGGCCGCCAATGACCGCCTTGAGCCTTCCCTCCAGAACGATCCCGCATTCTTCTCCTTCGTGAGAATAGGATTCTTCCGCCTTTGTCCCAACAGGGTAATGGAGATAGATGAATTCCATCTTGCCCTGCAAGTTCGGGCACAACATTTCATAATAGGCACCCCAAGGCATGATCAGCTTCTTTCGCTTTCCTTCGTGCAGGACAGCAATTTGCTTTGTATCGCCTCCTCCATTTCCAGGGAGTGCATAAGAGGGCTTGCCATGAGCGATTGAATTCAACGGATCTGTGTTTGCAAATGGAGTAGAGGATTCGGATCCACTATTAGCAAAAAAATCTGAAAGGATTATGCCGAGAGCACTGGCTATCTTCTGAATGGTTGTGATGGTGGGCACTGAGCGACCCCGCTCGATTCTACTCAAAAGACTCTTAGAAACTCCTGATTTCTTCGATAGTTCCACGAGTGTCAAGTGGTTCCAGAGTCTTAAAGTCTTAAGTTTCTCACTCAGTTCCATTCCTTAAACTGCTCCCATAATGGGTATTATATTGGAATTTCTTAGTATGTCAAGTAAAATGTTTAGCTCAGAATATCCCTATATTGGAATTTTTCTCATTTATCTTGAAACAATTCGTCAGAAGGTTACTCCGGAGGCAAACCGTATTTCGAAGGAGGAAGTTGTAGCTGTATGACTTTGGATACAAGCGGTGTTGTTTGCCCCTCTAAAAGAATCGGATAGTGGGGGTAGAGGGGAAGAAGTGGAAATCCGTACGATCGGCAAACGTTGGAGCAGTTGACTGAGCAGGCGGAGCGGTTGATGGGTTGGCGACCTCCTGATGATTATTCGCATCGAGATTATCCAGGGGTGGATGATACGTTGTGGATATTGTTTTGAACAGACGGAACTGCCTCCGGGAGGAGCAGGGGTTTCCTGCCCCTCCCGGGAAGACCTTCATTACTTGTCAATCATGGGTAAATTGATATATGTGAAGGTATCATAATAGAAATTCTTCACAGTATCTCTCATAGCAAAAGGTTCCTGCACCTGGTAGAGATAGACATAGACAGCCTGATCGACTGCCCTCTTTTCAAGTTCGATGTACATCTTCTCCCTCTCCGCCTGATCCGCCACGGTCGGCGCCTTGGTAACCAGCTCAACGCCCCTCTGATCAAACCAGTAGGATGCGTTCCAACCGTGAGAATCTTTAGCCGAATTGAGAAGCCACCCCACGATGTCCTCAGGATCAGGAATCCCTGCCGACCAGGTCATGAGGGACATCCCATACCCCCCTTCTTTCATCTTGGCCAACTGGGCAGGAAAAGCTACTTTCTGGGGTTTCGCTTCCACTCCGATCTTCTGCAGGTAGGACTGAACATATTCCGCAACCTGGTCAAACTGGGCCCTTCTATCCGTAGAGTAGACCAGGTCCACGGTCACTCCCTTGGCATATTTCGATTTGGCCATGAATTCTTTCGCCTTCGCCAAATCAAAGTTCGGAACATCTCGCATCGGCATAGCCCGGGATTCCTGGAGGGGTAATCCCGTGGATACGCTTCACCCGGCCCCCCTCAACAAATTTGATGATCTCATCGTAATTGATAGCGTAGGACGCTGCTTTTCTCAAGTTCTCGTCATCAAAGGGTGGCTTTGAGACATCCCAAGTGATATAGACAATCCTGGGGATAGGAAAATAGACAACCTTGACTTTTGGATTTTTCGCCAGCTCGTCGAATTGCTCAACGGTCAGTTTCTCCACAACATCGGCATCTCCCTTTTCCAGCATCAGCCTTGCGGTTGTCGGGTCCTTGACCACCTGCATCAGGATTGTATCGATCTTCGGGGGTTTTCCCCAGTACCCCTTGAACTGCTTGTAAGTTGCCCTCTGCTCGGCAATCCATTCGCTCAATTCATAGGGCCCCGTCCCGCATTCATGACTGACCATCACTTCTCTGCATCGGGATCCTCAGCGGTAGCATATTTTTTTACGTAAGTTGGGCTAGCGATCCAGTAGCTGAAGAAGGTCACATCGAGAGGAAATAGAGGAAAAGGCTTGTTTAATCTGATTTTTACAGTCAGATCATCGATCACCTGAACCCCATCGGGCAGGCCAAAATCCAGGTATTCCCCGATGGAGACTTTTTTCACCTTGAGCAGACGACCAAAGTTGAACTTCACTGCCTCGGCATTAAAAGGGGTCCCGTCATGGAACTTTACCCCAGGTCTCAACTTGAAGGTCCATTCCTGAAAGTCGGGTGAATGACTGCCAGGATAGGGCCAATTTCGGGACAGGTCTCCCATTTTCAGTGGTGATCAACCCCTCATAAACTGGCGTGCCTGAGATGGTTGCCTCATCCCCTTTGTGTGTGCACGGGTCCATCGAGTTCCCTAAAGAGGGTCTGGCATAGACCAGAGTCTTAGCCGAGCTTTGCTGTGCACTCAGGAGAAAACAAAATGAAATCAGAAACAGTAATACGAACCATTTTCCTTTCATGTCTTGACCTCCTTAAGTGAGATTTTAAAAATGAATCTTCCGAAACGTAATGTCGATCGAACATCCAGTAACTCCCCTGTAGCTCTCACCTCCTTTTCAACGATTTAGGCTTCCCTGAGCCTCGGGTCTGACATATCCCTCATCCCGTCGCCCAAGAGATTGAACCCGATCACGGTGACCAGAATGGCCAGTCCCGGAAAGGTGGCAAACCACCAGCTATCCTGGAGATAGTTTCTTGCCAGACTGATCATCGCCCCCCATTCGGGAGTGGGAGGCTGAGCACCGAGGCCAATAAAGCTCAATGCGGCTGCGTACATGATCGCATTTCCGAAGTCAAGGGAAGCCTGAACAATGATTGGCGTTAGGGCATTGGGGAGAATGTGTCGAAAGATGATTCGCCTCCGGCTCGCTCCCAACGCCCGTGCCGCTTCAATATAAGGAGCTTCTCGAATCTGCAAAACCTGTCCCCGGATAAGCCTTGCGTAGATCGGCCACCAGACCAAGGAGAGAGAGAACATGGCATTGAGCAAGCTGGGGCCAAGAGCGGCCGTGATGGCCATGGCGAGGACAAGATATGGGACTGAGAAAAAAACATCAGTAATTCTCATCACCACCTCGTCAAATTTTCCGCCCAGATAGCCGGAGAAAAGGCCAATCAGGCAGCCTGAGATCACCGCCAGAAAGACAACCGTTGCCCCGATTCGAATTGATATGCGTGTTCCAAAGATGATCCTGCTCAGCATATCTCTACCCGCCGTATCTGTTCCGAACCAGTTCTTCGGACTGGGGGGTTTCAACCGGTTCGAAGGATCCAGATGATAGGGATCATAAGGAGCAATCCAGGAGGCAAAAATCGCCGTAAAGACGAGACAGAGAATAATCCCTATTCCCACGAGGGTGAGAGGACTTCTCTTGATACGATAAAGAAAGGATTTAAATCGTTCCATAGCTCTCATTCTAAGACGACTCGCGGGTCAAAAAGGCCATAAAGGATATCGGTCAAAAGGTTAACGCAAACATAGAAGAAGGAAACTAACATCGTGAATCCCATGATGGGCTGGAAATCAAGATATAAGATTGATTGTACCGTATAAAGACCCATTCCGGGCCACGAAAAGATCGTTTCCGTCAACACGGCTCCGGCAATTAAACGGCCAAACATGACCCCCACGACCGTGATCACCGGGATCATCGCATTTCTCAGCGCATGTTTGTAGATCACAAGCCTTTGGGGAAGCCCTTTGGCCTCGGCTGTCCGGATGAAATCCTGGTTCAAGACATCGAGCATACTCGACCGGGTCATCCGGGAAATGACCCCCATAATGGCGAAGGCCAAGCAAATAGAGGGCATTAGGATATGCCACAGACAATCCAGGAAAACGGTCCAATTCGTTGTCAGCAGGCTGTCAAGGAAATAGAAACCTGTCAATCCCTCCGGAGGCGAAAGGGAGGGAGAGAGACGACCCCCAGGAGGGAAAAGGCCGATCTTAAATATAAGATCAGAATCATTATCAGGCCCAGCCAGAAGATAGGCATGGAGACACCAAGTAACGAAAAGACACGTGTCCCATGATCAATCCATCGGTCTCTCTTTGTAGCAGCGATGATCCCTAACGGAATCCCCAGAAGAAGGGCGAAGATCAGACTGACAATGGTCAATTCGAACGTCGCTGGAAAAAATTGCTTGAGGTCTTCTTTGACTGCTCTGCTGGTCTGGAATGAAGTGCCCAGATCACCCTTGAGCAAATTCTTCATATACCGAAAGTACTGGACATAAACCGGGCGATCCATTCCCCACCTCTGTTTCAGCTCTTCCACAGCCTCCTGACTTGGGTAGGGTCCTAATGTGGCCCGGACAGGATCTCCGGGAATAATGTGGGAGATCGTAAAGGTGAGGAGCGTCACCCCGATCAGCACAGGGATAACGGAAAGGAGTCTTTTGATGATATATCGAACCAGTCTCAAATCGCTTCACCTCACATGACAAGCCACGCGGTGGCTTTCGCCTATGTTTCTGAAAATAGGTTCCTGGTTTTCACACAGATCGATCTTTTCAGGGCACCGGGGGTGAAAACGACAACCCGGAGGCGGATTGATCGGGCTTGGAATATCCCCACTCAGGATGACTCTTCCTTTTCGGAATATCCGGGTCCGGAATCGGGAACAGAAGCGAGAAGAGATTGAGAATAAGGGTGGAGCGGCGACCTATAGAATTCCTCCCGACTGCCTTCCTCCACGATCTTCCCAAGATACATGACCATCACCTGACAGCACATATGCTCGATCACGCTCAGATCATGGCTGATGATCAGATAGGATAAATGCAATTCCCTCTGCAAGTCCTCAAGTAGTTGACAATCTGGGCCTGAATCGACACATCCAATGCGGAAAGGGGTTCATCCCCGATCACCAATTTCGGATGCAATGCAATGGCCCGGGCAACGGCAACCCGCTGCCGTTGCCCACCGCTCAGTTCATGCGGGAACCGTTTCATCGCATCGGGCAGAAGGCCGACCTTTGGAGAAGGGCAATCGACCCGCTCCTCCCGGTCCTCTCCCTTTCGCCAATCCATGGATGATCAAACCCTCTCCCACAATGTCTCCGATCTTCATCCGGGGATCCAAGGATCCATAAGGGTCCTGAAAGATCATCTGCATATCTCTCTTTAAGGATCGAAACGCCTCGTAAGGAAGGTGGCTGATATCCTTTCCTTCAAAAAAGACGGTTCCTTCGGTAGGCTCGATCAGGCGGAGCAAGGCTTTGGCCAGCGTTGACTTTCCCGAGCCGCTCTCTCCTACAATCCCGAGCGTTTCTCCTCTCTTCAATTCGAAAGAGACGCCGTCAACGGCATAGACATAGCCTTTATAGGCCGACAGAAGCCCCTTCCGCAGGGGAAAGTACTTCTTTAGATTTTTAACCTTCAGCAGCATTTCGTCCATTCACTGAATGGTCGCCCTTAAACGAGATCCGAGCTTTCAGGTATCCCAGCATCGGACAAAATGATCTTCCCCTTTGGTTTCCAGCGGAGGGTCCTGCTTTTCGCAAAGGGTCCTCCTCTTTGGGCACCGTGGAGAGAATAGACAGCCTTTCGGAAGTCGAACGGATCAGGAACCATTCCCGGAATCTCCTGCAATCGCTTTCGTTCCTGTTGTTTCCTGGATTGATGCCATGCCGGTACGAGTTCAGAAGCCCCTGGGTATAAGGATGGAGAGGTTGATGGAAAAGGTCGCGGACCTTCGATTTTTCCATCACCTTTCCCGCATACATCACCACGACACGTCGGGCCGTTTCCGCGACCACTCCCAGATTATGCGTAATGAACAGGACAGAAATTCCCAGCTCTTCCTTCAGTTCGGTTATCAGGTCCAAGATCTGCGACTGAATCGTAACATCCAAAGCGGTCGTCGGTTCATCGGCGATCAAGAGTTTTGGCCGACAGGAGAGGGCGATAGCAATCATGATCCGCTGCCTCATTCCTCCACTCATCTGGTGGGGGTAATCATGAACTCTCCGCTCCGGAGAAGGAATGCCAACCGCGCTTAAGCATTTCGATCGCCTGCCCATGAGCCTCCTTCTTTCCCAGCCCCTGGTGGACCCGAGTCACTTCAGCAATCTGTTCCCCCACCGTGAAGACCGGGTTGAGAGAGGTCATGGGCTCCTGAAAAATCATGGAGATCTCGCTTCCCCGCATCTGCCGGATCCTGTCCAGGGAAAGCTGAAGAAGATCTTTTCCTTCGAAGAAGATCTTTCCTCCCACGATCCTGCCGGGAGGGGTTGGAATGAGGCGCATGATGGAGAGGGCCGATATCGATTTGCCACATCCGGATTCACCCACCACTCCGAGCGTCTCTCCCCGGAAGATCTCAAAAGAGACCCCGTCTACGGCTTTGATCACACCCCTCCTCGTGAAGAAGTGGGTTTTCAGTTCTTTCAACTCTAACAGAATGGAATGATCATTCATTAATTTACGAATAGTTGATCCCGCGCCTGGCGAGATCGGATTTTACCTTTTCATAGAGCCGAAAATATTCCGGTCTAACAATGACCTTCTCGGCATCATATAATTCTTGAAATGAATGGCCCTCCGGAGCCTTGTCTGGAGTAAGAGAATCTTCATAACGACTGAGAAGATAAAGAACGATCTCATTGGCCTGTTCCGGCGTTAGGGAAGTGACAGCCTTTGCCGTCTCCCCTCCCCAGCGGGGCTCCATCCCTGACCCTTGATTCGGCTTCACGAGGACTTCTTTCCTGAATCCGTGGAAGATATGCCCGCCGGCAATCGAGTTGACAATTGCAAGAGCGGCGATCTCCAGAAGCTGCTGCTCGGTTCCCGGACCCGCCGCAGTCCCCCCTGCTCCCCCGCAGATCATGTTGGTGTGACGATTCAGGCACTGAATGCAGATGTTCTTCACCCAGAGGGTGTTGCGCGCCGAGTTGAGAGGAGGGTTCATCAGGATGGTCGAGACATAACAGTATCTCGACTTGTAGACCATGATGGCATTCAAAGCGCTGGCAATCCCGACGATGGCCGCCCCTTCCGGCCCCCCGGCATAACCGCCGATAATAATAGACCAATAAGAATGCCTCATAATCCCATGAGACAGAGAATGGGCCACCTTGTTTAATATCTCATAATCCACTTTCAGTTCACTGATGGTGGGGAGAACGAAGGCATCCGTCTTTCTCAGGCCATTGTCATCCGCCGTTGCGGCAATACTTGCGATCGCGGAACACCCTCCATCAAGGAGATGCAGTCCTGGTCTTCCTACAGCCCTCATGGCCTCTCTGACCCACCAAACGGAACTCTTGACCGCCTGAATGTCCAGAGGCGAATTCAACACGTAGGCCCTTCCTTCAATCGTTCTCGGGGCAGGGCCAAAGTAAAACCCATCGATGATGGGCTCCTGGGCAACACTTTTATACATTTGTACGAAGTCTCTCCCCTCCCTGGGGTTGTCCTCGATAAAAGCTGCAATAACAAGAGGAGGGATCCTGTTTCCGACGGATCTCTTCTGAAGCCTCCTTCTCTCGTAGCCTTCCCCTACAATGATCTCACTGGGAGCCAGCGAAAGCTCCTTCAGTTCTTGACGAATTTCCGCCTCCTCAAAACGAATGACTCTCTGTGTATTGAGACAATAAGCTCCCAGTTCCTTGTAGAGTTCGAACCCGGCCTCAAAGAGGCGCGAAATCATAGCATCGTCACAAACGACAGGGGTCTCAGGATTGTAGCGAATTTGGTATTTCTTCACCAACTCCATTGTCTTTCTGAAGAGTCTCTTCTCAAATTCTTCGACCTTCGTGAGAGGACCGGAATTGACAGCCCGATCCACGACTTCCCAAAACGGTACCATGAACAACCTCCTTGGATTGATTCCAACCGGATGAGGCAATTCTTAAAAAGATCCTTCTTGCCCCAATACCTTTTTCCCTTTCCTGAATCAGCGTCTAAAGTTCCTCCTCGCTATTTTTTAAGGGCTTTTTTCAGTGCTCTGATGAAGGTTCGGTTATCTTCCATTCTCCCGACCGTCACCCGTGTAAAGGTGGGAGTGCCATACATATGCCCTGGCCGAACAATAACCCCTTCCCTCAGAAGAGCCTGGAAAACCTCCTTTGAATCCTTTCTCAAATCAACGAAAACGAAATTGGCCTGACTGGGGACATAGAAGAGACCCATTTTTTCGAATTCCCTGTAGAGATACCGTCTCCCATCATGAACCAGTTGAATCGACCTTCTGATATGGTCTCTGTCGTTCAGGGCGGCCACCCCAGCTACCTGACCCAGACGATGGACCGGAAAGGGGTCCCTCACCTGATAAAGGCAGTGCACCAAGTCCTTCCTTCCCAACGCATATCCAAGCCTTAACCCTGCCAGTCCATAGACTTTCGAGAAGGTCCTGAGGAGAATCAACTGCCGCCCCTCTCTAATATACCCAAGACCGTCTGGATAGTCCGGGTCATCAACGAAGTCACAGTAGGCCTCGTCAAGAACAACAACGACTCGGTCGGGCAGCTCGGAGAGAAAACGGTCAAGGACTTTCTGCCCGACGATTGTGCCGGTGGGATTGTTCGGGTTGCAGATGAAGACCAACTTTGTCTTCCGGGTAACCTTTCTCAACATGCTGCGAAGATCATGAGTGAAATCCTTCAGATTCACCTGAACGAGTTTCCCCCCCATGATCCGGGTCGCATTCGTGTAGACTGGAAACGTGGGGTTGGCCATCACCACTTCATCCCCTTCATCCACAAAGGCATTGGCAATCATCAGAATCAGGTTATCCGCACCATTCGAGATGACTACCTGCTCCTCCAGAACTGAAAACTTATGAGCCAGGGCCTGCCTCAAAAGAGTGCAGGGACCCTCCGGGTAAAGGTAGATACTGGAGAGCTCTTTTTTGATAGCCACCATCGCCTTGGGAGAGGCGCCAAGAAGATTCTCGTTTGAGGCCAATTTGATCCAGCGTTTGACCCCAAACTCCTTCTGAACTTCTTCAATAGACCTCCCGGGGACATAAGAGATCAATTTCAAAATCCCTTTTCTTGCAATCTTCTCTATCTTCAACTGCATTCCTCCTTCAACCCTTATTTGAGTTTGACTTCGGCAATGATCTTTTTTATCTCCTGTCCTGCCCACTCAGCAGCCTTCTTCGGGTCCTCATTCTTCAACGTCACCCTCTGAATGGCATCGGGCATGACATTCGATCCCCGTATCGCTTCCCAGTACGGGCTTGCGTGATCAACGCCTGGTTCTTTCGTCGGACTAAACCCTATTCCTGGCTCATTCGCCTTGAGCAGGGTATCGACAATCTCGGGATATTTCTGCAGAAGCTCCTGCTGCCGCCAGGCCGCCGCCTTGCTCTTCAGAACAGGGAGATTATGGCCCGGGGTCGCCCAGAGAAATCGAACATAGTGATCACTGGTCAGGAAGAATTTGAGAAAGGCCTTCCCCACATCAGGATATTTGCAGTCCTTGAAGATACCGATGCTCTGGGGAGGGTTCGATGTCGCCTGGATCTTATCTTTGGGAGGGAGAACGGCTCCCGTATTGGCGAGGATGTCAGGTGCGTATTGGCTTAGATTTTTCAAGGTCCTTCCGTAGTAGAGATCCATTGCGGCCGTTCCGCTGACAAAGGCGTTCATCGTTTCCGTATAACCCCACGATTCGCTTCCCGTGGGGGTATAGGGATAAAGGCTCTTATAAAAACCTAATGCTTTCACAGTCTCAGGAGAATCAAAAACAACTTTGTCCGAATTGTCGAGAACCCTTCCACCCGCCGGCCACAGGGCGATCATCCTGAAGGATTCATCGGTCCACTCGCCCCGGCCAAAGGGAATCCCAAGACCGAAATATTTCTTAGAACCCTTCTCTGTCAAGGTCTTTGCGGTCTTAAGGAGATCGTCCCAGGTTACAGGCGGTTTAAGTCCATTTTGTTGTAAAAGGTCCTTGCGATACCATAAGACCACCGGGATCGTGGAGTAGGGAAAGCTATAGTAATGTCCTTGATAGGTGGCAAGGCTGAGGGAGGCTCCAAAGAAACTGCTGGGTCCACCCAGATCCTTCATCACATCATCCATCTGTGCCATTACACCCTGGGCAGGTAAAGAAGTGGCGTAATTGGAAGAGAGCAGTGCGACTTCCGGCGGTGTCCCTCCTGCCAGTGCAGCCGTCAGTTTCGCCTGGCGGTCCTTGAACGCGATATACTCCACCTCCACCTTCACATCAGGATTTTTTGACTCAAAATCGCTAATCATCGCTTTGATCAAGTCCTGTTGCCACGGTTCACTCTGGTCAGACCAGAAAACGATGTTCTTCGTCGCCGCCCCTGCACCCAGAGGAATGAAGGTCATACTCAAGAAGGCCATCATGGACAGAACCGAAAAGATCAGCTTTTTCATTTTAAATCCTCCTTTTTCTTGTCTTGTCGATTTTCTCGAAGCCGGTAGGCTTCTGAGAAGTAAAATGACGAACTTCACCTCCTTCCTGAATCCTGGTTCTTTTAGCCGCCGGACTCACAGAATCATGAGGTCTCTCACCATCAGAAACTGATTAACATATTTTTGAAGATAAGTCTTACGAAATAGATGATCCATCATCTTCCTTCAGCACACTTCTTGAGTCACCCCGGTCATCCCTTTGTTGCACCGGCAAGGAAACCCCTGACCAGCGCCTTCTGAATAAAGATAAACCCAAACAAGATAGGAATCGTCATCATAATCGTGGCAGAGAGGATGTAGCCCCATTCGTATGAGGTTGTTCCGATAAAAGCGGCGATCCCGATGGGAAGCGTTTTAAGCGATTCCGACCGGATAAACAAAAGGGCCAACGTATATTCATTCCAGACGAGCACAAAAGTAAAGATCCCACAGGAGATGAGCGCAGGTTTCGAAAGTGGCAGAATGATCTTAACCAGAGCCTTCGTCCGACTTGCGCCATCGACCATGGCTGCCTCTTCCAGTGACAGAGGAATACTGAGAAAGAAAGAACGAAGCATCCACATGGAGAAGGGCAGGGAGAAGGCCACATAAGAAAGAATGAGGCTAAGCCGAGTGTTCAAGATGTGGAGATAACGCATGATCAAAAACATGGGAATTCCAAGCAAAAGGAGAGGAACCATGTAAGAGAATAAGATGAGCGAGGCGTATAAGTCCCGTCCTCGAAATCGGAACCTTGTCAGGCTGTAGGCTGCCGGCGTTGCGACCAGGAGAGTCAGGGGGGTCGTGATCAACCCCACGAGAAGACTGTTCCAAAAATAAGACAAAAAGAACGTATGTTTGAAGAGATCCCGATAATGGTCGAGAACGATCGCGCTGGGAATGATCCTCGACGGATAACGGATAATCTCGCTGCTCGGCTTCAGGGAACTGAGAAACGTCCAGATCAGTGGAGCGAGGATAAACATGGCGACCAGAAAAGCGACCAAGTAGATCGTAACGGTTTTAAGCTCTTTGATCATAGCCGCGTCCGGTTCAGAACCCTGCCCTAACCCTTTTCCTTCAAAGGATCGAAGATTTTGTAGTAGAACGTAAAGGTCAGGAATAGAAAGAGGGCCATAAAGACTGCCACCGTCGCCCCCATGCCAATATTATTTTTCGAAAAGGCCTCACGGTAAGCTAGGAGGGGAAGGGTTTCCGTGCTATTCATGGGCCCCCCTCCGGTCAATATATAAATAAGCTGGAAATCGTTAAAAGCCCAGATCGTTCTGAGCAGGGCCACAACAAACATGACAGAAGAGAGTTCCGGCAGGGTGATATGGAGAAATTTCTTGAACGAGGTCGCACCATCAATGTCAGCCGCCTCATACAACGTGATCGGAATGCTCTGCAAGCGGGCCAGCAGAGCAATCTCTACAAAAGGGAAAAACTTCCATGTATTGACGGCGATTGCAGCGGCCATGGCGGCCAGGGGTGACCCCAGCCAATTAATGGTAAAACCTCCGAGGGATTGAAGGATGACATTGACGATCCCGTACATCGGGTCAAGCATCCATTTGGCCATAAAGACGGCACAGACCGTTGGAATCAGATAAGGGAGGATGACAATTCCCCTTAACAGATTCCTTCCTCGAAAGTTCTGGTTGAGAAAGAGTGCAACCACGAGTCCTAAAACGAGCATGAACAAAACGGAGGAAAAAGTGTAGATGATGGCTGTGACAAGATCCGACCAGAATACCTCATTATTCAATAGGCGCAAGTAATTATTGAGCCCGATAAATTTTGGGATTTCTCGGATCAAAGATCGATACGTGATGGAAGGTCAAATAAAAGTTGTATAGAATGGGAAGAATGATCAGGAGGCCGACGAAGATGACACTGGGGAGCAACAGCTTAATCCCAATCCGGCGTTCTTTTGCTCCGTAGGATAATACACCCTTTCTTAACATGAATTTCGCGAACCTTGTCTCCTCGTCCTCTCCCTCGGATGAGGAAGGGCGAGGACAGACTGGAACACCCGATAGACCGAAAGATCATTTGAAATTTAATCCCCGGTCTCCCAACTCTTTTTTCACTTTACTATATAAGTCGAAATATTCCGGCTTCACTTTCACATTCTCGTAGTCATAGAGCTCTTCGAAGCTATATCCAGGAGGAGCCTTCTCCGGGGTGAGACTGGTCTCATACTTGGAGAGGACGAAGTTGATCACCTCGTTCGCCTCCTCGCGGGTAATCGATGCAGCGGCACGGGCAGCCTCTCCTTCCCAACGAGGCTCCATGCCTGTGCCCTGGTTTGGCTTTACCAGGACCGCTTTCCGATTCCCGTGAAAGATGTGTCCCCCCACACAAGCGACATGGATTCCGAGGGCGGCAATTTCCCAGAGCTGTTGTTCTGTTCCGGGGCCCGCCGCCGTGAGCCCTCCGCCTCCACAGATGAGATTGGTATTCCTCGTCAAAGCCTGGGTGCTGATATTTCTCACCCAGAGGGTTGGACGGGCCGTATTGACGGCGGGATTCTGAAGAAGGCTCGCATTGCAGACGTAACCTGAACCTCCTACATAATAGACCAGAATGGCATTAAAGGCCGACGCCACATTGACTACAGCACAGCCTTCCGGGCCACCGGCAAAGCCTCCAATGATCGATGTCCAGAAGGGGTTCCGCAAGCAGCCATAATGGAGGCTATAGGCCACCTTATTGAGGGCCTCAAAATTGACCTTTAACTCGCTGATCGTGGGGATTGAAATGGCGTCTGTCTTCCGAAGTCCCTTCTCAGGATCACAGGCAGAAATCGACCCCAGAGCCGAAGGACAGGCATCGAGGAGGTGTAAACCCGGCCTTCCCGCTGATCTCAACGCCTCCCTCATCCATCCGACCGCACTCTTGGCCGCATGACAATCAAGGGGGGACCCAAGAAGCCATTTCTTGCCTTCAATACTTTTGGGAGAAGGACCGTAATAGATTCCGTCAATGATCCTCTCCTGAGCGATACTCTTATACATCTGGACAAAATCCCGGCCCTCCTCCGGATTACTCTCGACGACCCCGCCAACGATAATCGGTTTTCGAGGGTCTCCAATGCCCCGTTTGAAGAGGTATCTCTCTTCCTGGCCCTCACCGATGTAAATCCCCTCGGACAAGCGATTCAGATCGATCAGTGAGTCACGGATCTCTTCCTCCGAGAACTGAATCACTCTTTCCGTATCGATGCAGTAGGTCCCCATTTCAGCATAGAGTTTCAATCCAGCCTCAAAGAGCCGGTCTGCCAGACCGTCATCGGACGGGATAGGGAACTTGGGATCATATTTGATTCCGTATTCCTTGATCAGTCGGGTGACGGTCTTGAAGACTTTCAGGTCGAAATCCTTCGTTTTCATCAGCGGGCCGGTGTTGATCGCCCGGTCAGCAACTTCCCAAAATGACAACATACATAACCTCCTTCAAACACCAAAATTCGTAAATCCGAAGCGCAAAATTCGGAACAAACACAAATGTTCAAAATTCAAATATCTTTGCTTAGGCTTGCGTACTCTGCCCCCGGCAATTCCTACTTCTTTTCCACCTCTTTGATGATCGCCAGAAGTTCTTTCTCCACAGCCGAATCCAAAGGCAACGGTTCATGTTCGGCCAGAATCTTCTTTACTCTGTCCTTCGCCTTTTCATGAATGGAACGTTTCCCCTTCTCGGTCCAGACCTCGTAGGAATCCCGGTCACTCAACTTAGGCAGAAAATGTTCCTGTTTTAAATACTTCATGGTATGCTTTTGATTCAGAAAGTGTCCTCCGGGCCCGACTTTATCGATGATATCGACCGCTAATGTTTCATCGGTCACCGACGATTCCATTCAGGATTCGGGCAATCATGTCGCAGATCTCATGATCCGTCACCAGACTCTCAAGGCTGACGGTCAAGGCGTGGTCCATGGTCCCTGGATAGAAGATCTGATTGATCCCCGCAAGAGCCGGCAGAAGCAGAGTGATCGCCTTCTCATATCCCGCCTGCATATCGAAAATCTTCGACTCCGTATTGCTTCCTGTTCCCCGGCTCGGGATCTGGTAAAATTGCGCCATCTGGGCATGGGCGACATTGAGCATGGCCGCCTCCACTCCACCCAGGGCAATCGTACCGTTATGCAAATCCATGGCCGCAGCAACCGTCCCCATCAAAACCGGCGTCCCCGGATGAACCAATTGGGCAACCACATTCATCCCTAAAATCTCCGCCGTCTGCTGGGCAATCGTCCCGGCAAGTGTCACAGGAGAGGTTGCCCCGAGTTGGGGCTCAGAGGCAATATCCACAGGAAGCCCCATCTTCGCGTATTCAATCAACCCTTCCGTCTGCTCTACCATATATTCCAAAGGGGAAATGACATTACAGGTCGTAAAGATGTTAGGCCGCCTCTTTAAGGCCTCTTCCCCTCCCGCAATGACCGAAGCCATCCGGATGCAATCTCTCGCCTTCTGCTTTCCCCTCACGACGCCCTTAATGACTTTCGAGGAGTTCCTGGCACTGGTCAAATACCCGTGGACATGAGATACTTCATCGGGAACGCCCTCGATATGGGGCATGATGGCACCGCTGTGCAACATCGTGTAATGCTCAAGGGCGTCAGCCACACGGACCAATTTCCCCACATCCTCCAGGGTCGTCCGACGCCGCGCCCCAGTCTCCAGGTCCAGGATGTTAAGCCTTCCGATCATCGGCTCGTAATAGACCCTTCGATCCTCCACGGTCACTTTGAAATTCGGATCTCTCCCGTATAAGGTAAACGTCTTCGGAGCCAGGCGAATCGCTTCCTCGACAAGATGAGACGGAATACGAACGGTCTTCCCGTTCGTAGGGCATCCCGCCTTTTTCAAAATCTCAAAAGCTTGATCCTCCCGCACCTCCACCCCTGTCCTCCAGAGAATCGACAAAGCGCTGAGATGAATCTGCTCGATTTGATCATCGGAAAGAATTTTGATCTGACCACCCTGAGGCATGATTTGCCCTCCTTTATTTAATGGGTTCGAGGATTCCGGGTTAAGGGTTCAAGGGATGCTTGATGGGCCATTTTCAAACCTTTCAATTTTAATTGCATCACACTTTTCGCTCGAACCCCTCGCTCCTAGGCCCCTTGAATTCTGATGTCTATTTCATAGAATCGCCGGTGTGTCCCAGAGTTTAAGAGGTACACCCAGTCCCCTTTTTTTCGCTTCTTTGTATACAAAACTGGCCACCCCCACATCCTCACTCCCCAATCCTAACGGAGAAAAGAAGATGCGTTCCTCCCGATTCGCCCGGCCCTGCTTCTTTCCACGGATAATCTCGCCGATATTGGCATAGATCCTTTCGTCCTTAATCTTTCCCGCGTTGTAAAGCTTTGCCAGAAGTGGGGTTCCGCGGTGCAAGACTTCATGCCAGAGATCTACAACCACCTTGTCGGCATTAAAGATGACCGCCTCTTCTTCCTCCTGATAGGAGCCAACATGGGCAAAAAAGCTTCCCTTCTTCAACCAGGCATCTTTCACGATCGGCTCATCGGCAACGGTTACCGTGGCGATGATGTCTGAGCCCTCCACTGCCTCCCTCGCCGATCCCACTGGCTTGGCCTCAATCCCCAGTTCCTGGGAGGCCCACTTCGTGAACTGCTTGCTGGCCTCTTCCCGAACATCATATCCCTTCAAGCGTTTGACCGAGGGGATGGCCGCCTTGATGGCCATCATCTGAGTTCTGGCTTGAACCCCGCAGCCGATCACTCCAACCGTTTCTGAATCCGGATTGGCAAGGTATTTCGCGCCCACCCCTGTCACAGCCCCGGTCCTCATGGCGCTGATATAAGTCCCATCCATTATCGCAAGCGGGACCCCCGTCCAGGAGTCGTTCAAGACGATAAGGGCATGGGCCCTCGGAATCCCAAACTTAACTGGATTCGGAGGAAACCCCGCAATCCATTTCATCCCGCACATCTCAATATCCCCTCCGATATAGGCGGGCATGGCGTTGATCCTGCCCCTCTCCCTCTCATTCAGGTCTAAAATGACCTTCGACGGAAGGTTCACCTTCCCCTCATCATGAAGGGCCAAGACCTTTTCTACGATCCCAATGACCTTGGGCATGTCAATCGCTGTAGCCCGGACGTCTTCCTGGCTTAAAAAAATAAGCTCTACTGTCGATTTCATTTCATAGTCTCCTTCCTAATGAAATAGGGACCTGTCAAACAAAAAAACGGGAGCAAACTCTGCCTGCCATTCTCACCGGGTGGAATAGCCTTAATGAGCCAACCCCCGAAGGGCCTCTGGGCCTGATTGCTCCGGAATCACTGCCACCCTTTGGAGAAGTCACCGGCGGGTCATGATTTGATGATCCAGAAATGAGGCGCTGTTTATATCAATTTCCAAGGAGTCTATTGGCGAGTTCCACTGCTTTCACGGCATCCGGGGCGTAACCATCCGCTCCCATCTCCTTTGCCCATGCCTCATTCAGGGGTCCCCCTCCATAAACCAGCTTATAATTCTTTCGGACGCCTTCCATCTCCAAGTATTCCGTTATCTTTTTCATGTTGATGGCGGTAAAGGTCATCAACGCGGAAGCCATGATCATCCGGGCCCCTGATTTTCCGGCTTCTTCGACAAATTTTGAGGCCTCCACATCCACGCCCAGATCGATGACGTCATAGCCCGCGGTCCTGAGCATGATCCCGACAATATTTTTCCCAATGTTGTGGATGTCTCCTTTGACTGTTCCTAATACGATCCGGCTCCTCTTAGATTCCTCGAGCGCCTCCTTCGACATCTCTTTTTCCAGAATCTTCACGGCGGCGCTCATTGCATCGGCCGCCATGATCAGTTCGGGCAAGAAGGCCTCTCCCTTCTCAAAGCGCTCCCCCATCTCCTTAATGGCCGGGGTCAGCCCCTCCATGACGGCCCGGTGGGGATCCATCTTCATCTCAAGTGCCCTTTTCGCGGCCTTTTCCGCTGCCTCTTCATCATAACTGATCACTGCCTGGCGTAATGCTTCTAACACATCCTTTTCCATCTTCTCTCCTTTTCTTTTCCGATCTGTTATTGCCCTCACTTATCAAGATTGAATCCGCAAAATAAATTCAAGAAACAAGGCTCTTCAATCCTGTTGACTGCGCTAACGATTACAGAAGGATTCGCGCATCGGCAATGAAAAAACCTCTCTCCAGAGGAAAAACAGGGTTCAGATCGATTTCTCGAATATCTCCTTCCTTCATCACCATCCGGGATAGATGAACCAACAGTTCGCCCAGGGCCTTCCGGTCCGACGGTCTCTTGCCCCGCGCACCGGCGAGGATGGAGCAGCCTTGAATCGACTGGATCATCTCCTCCGCTTCCTCAAAAGAAAGGGGAGCAATGCCATACGCGATATCTTGAAGGACCTCAATCCATATCCCTCCCAGGCCGAAAGTGATCACCGGACCAAACTGAGCGTCCCTCAGCATCCCCACGGAAAGCTCTACCTGATAACCCTCAAAGGGATAAACCAGTATCCCCTGAACATCGTATCCCGCCTTCTCAAGGGATGTCAGATGAGCGAAGGCCTCCCTCACCTGCCGTTCATCCTGAAGGTTGAGTACCACCCCGCCTGCCTCTGTTTTGTGAAGGATATCACCGGAGACCACTTTCATGACCACAGGCAGTCCGAGGGCCCGGGCGGCTTCCAGAGCCTCGGTCTCGGTGTGCACAAACCGGTGTTTTGGAACGGGGATGGAATAGTCTCGCAGGAGATGGAGGGCTTCCGGCTCCAGCAGATGGCGTCCCTCATTTTTAGCTTTCTCAATCAAGGGATGCAAATTGAATCCTCTCAAGAATTCTTTTTCTTTCAACCAATTTTGATAGAACAAAGGAGCAGCGTTCTCCCGTAGCCAGATTGACCATACCGGCTTCTTTGAGCAGACTGATGGCTTCTCGAACGATCGGACCGGCCATAAAATTGGTCACGATGGGCTTAGAGGTAGTCCGCGACGCATCGATGATGCCCCTCGCAATTCCGTTTGAATCAAGATAAGGGGTAGCCACATTGATGGCAATGGCGGCATCGTATTCCGTAAGAGCGACCTCTAACGCCATGCGATACTCTTCATATCCCGATTCCACCGTGAGATCGATCGGATTCTTCAGTGAGGAATGGGGAGAGAGGCAGGGTTTCAGCCTCTCACAAAGAGATCGAGACGGCTCGGCCACATTGAGGCCAAGCCTTTCAGCCCTGTCCGCAGCGAGGATGCCGGGACCTCCCGAGTTGGTCACAATCGCAACCCGATTGCCCTTGGGCATAGAGCACTGGGAGAAAGCTTGGCAAAGGTCAAACATCTCCTCAATCCCTTCCACACGGATGATCCCTGCCTTACGGAATGCCGCATCATAGATCTGATCCGTACCTGCCAGCGTCCCTGTGTGGGAGGAGGCAGCCCTTGTGCCGGCATGGGTCGTCCCTGATTTGATCGCGATCAGAGGTTTCTTCATGCTCGCTGCCTGCGCGGCATGCAAAAATTCTCTCCCTCTGTCAATCCCCTCGATATAGAGCACAATGACGCGGCTCTGGGGGTCGTCAGCCAGATAGGGTAGCAATTCGATGTCTCCCACATCGCATCGATTTCCGTAAGAGACGAACTTGCTGAACCCGAATCCCCGCTCCTCAGCCCATGCCAGGGTGGCCCCTCCCAGTGCGCCACTCTGGGTGATGAAGGCCGTGTGGCCTGGAAGGGCCCGGACCTCAATGCTGGGGAAATGGTGATGCCAGGGATTCATCAACCCGGCGCAATTGGGACCCATAATTCGGATGCCCCAGGTTTTCGCCGCTTTCACAACCTCCTGCTCGGCTTCGTTATTCCCTACCTCAGAGAATCCGGATGAAATGACAACCCCTGCTTTAATCCCCTTCTTTCCACACTGGATGATCGTATCAGCCACAACCTTCTGAGGAAGCGAGATAACCGCAAGCTCTATCCCTTCAGGGAGTTCGGAGATCGAGGGGTAGACCCGGTAGCCGAGGACTTCTCCGCCGGCTGGATTGACTGGATAGAGCCCTCCTTGGAATCCTCCTTCTTTGGTGCTCTTCAGGATCTCATAGCCGATTTTGCCAGCCTTGACCGATCCAAAAAGGGCCACACCCTGAGGCACAAAGAAGGAATCAAGCATCGGATCGCGGGTCATGCAGCCTTCTCTTTCTTCACAAACCAGTACCCCTTCCAAAAGGCCTCGAGATTGGAGGAGGCAAATTTTGGGTTGATCTCCTCAATGGACGCTGTCACCGAGTCGTTTTGAAGCACAGAATTTCCACCCAGAAAAGCACCCATCATCACCATGTTCACAGCCTGGGCAGACCCTGAGACCTCGACGAGACGATTCGCAGGAATGATATGGAGCTGGACCGTTTTGGATGTGACCATGGCCTCTAACTTTTCCTGCGATGGATATAGCTCGGGACGAAGTTTCGTATAGTACCCGTGAATTTTTTCAGAATTAGTCCAGATCTGACCCTGCGGCTTCAAGTAATGTAGGACGCTTGTCACCTCTGAAATCTCAAGACTGATGATGGCATCCGCTTTTCCCACAGGAATTCTCGGACTGTAGGTTTCTCCCAATCTGACAAAACTGAAGACGCCTCCTCCCCGCTGGGTCATCCCGGTCCCTTCAAAGTATGTAACATGAATCCCCTCCCGGCTGGCAGCGGCTGCCAACACCTGGGCGATGGTCATCACCCCCTGACCTCCCAAGCCGGAAAGTACAATATCATATGGTTGCATAAAAAGACCCCTTCGATGAATGGAATGGTGTCATATCGCTTTTTGCGGACAGACATGGTGGCAAAGACCACAGGCTGTGCACGTATGTGGATCGATCTTCACCTTGCCGTCTTCTGCTCGCTCAAGGGCAGGACAGGCCAGCATCTCAATGCAAGAAGGATGGCACGCCTCGAGCCCCACACATTTCTCGGGAGAAACGGTCAAGGAGGTCCTCTTTCGTCCACGCATCTTCTGAATGGCACACTCGGCATCCGACAGAACCACGGAAAGCTCAGGCGAGGAGATTGCTTCCTTGAAGGCCTCTTTCATTTTATTCGTCTGAAAAGGATTTGCCTTGAATACCTTTTGGACCCCTGCCGCCCTGATGATCTCTTCAATTTGAATGGCCTGCCTGTTCCCGGAAGAAGCGGTTTTCTCCGAACCCGCGTGAGGCTGCATCCCAGTCATGGATATCCAATGGTTATTGAGAATGACAATCGTCATGTTGATCCGGTTGTGAACGGCGTTGAGAAGGGCTGGAATGCCCCCGTGAAAAAAGGTCCCGTCCCCAATCGTTGCAATGACCGGCGTCTCGATTCCCCCATACTTAAATCCCTGGGCCAAGCTGATGCTCGATCCCATCGCAATCTCTGTCCAGCAGGACTGAAAGGGTTCGTTCATCCCCAGGATGGTGCAGCCGATATCTCCGGTGATGATCACTTCCTCCCTTCTGTAACCAAGTTCCCGAATCGCCTGATTCAATGCATAATAGGTGGCCCGATGGGGACAGCCGGCACAGAAAGTATTAAGCCGTTTGACCCTCTCACACCTCGCCTGCTCTGAAGGGGCATTCGATTCTTTGGAAACGGAAGGGCTTCTTCCATAAACTTTTCGTAAGGCCTCTGCGACACATTCCACCTGATAGTCTCCGGTGCGCTGCAAGGTGCCGTCCATTTTGCCGACGATCCTGACGGGATAGTCTGTCTGGCTCAAGATCGCTCTCACGGACTCTTCAATCAGAGGTTCGAGCTCTTCGAGGATAAGAACCGTATCCACGCCTGATAGAAGCGTTTTGATCTTCTCTATAGGAAGTGGATGAGCCACATCCATTTTCAAAGTCGATGGGCTGAACTTCTCGAGATGAATGGCCTCTTGGAGATAGTTCCAGGTTACGCCTGCTGCAATGACTCCTATTCTGTCTCCGTTCAGGGCCAGAGGGTTGAGGTCACCGGTCAGGGCTGTAAACTTTTCCAATGCTTCCAAGGCGTCCTTGTGCTGCTGGATGCATGCCAGGGGACCTGCTTTCGAATATTTCTTGATGTCAAACTCGAAGGAGGGTTTCCTCGTGATCGTCTTTATTCTTCCCAGAGTCACCCTCTCCGAGGTGTTGGCCAGGGTCGTCGTGCCCAAGACCATGACAGGCCGTCCGATCTGCTCAGAGAGTTCAAAGGCAAGGCAGGTGAACTCCAGGGCCTCCTGGGGCGTGGCCGGCATCAGCATCGGGGCTGCTGCAAGGCGGGCATAATGACGCGAATCCTGCTCGACCATTCCATAATAGACGTTAGGGTCATCGGCCACATAGAGCACCAGACCGCCCCGGACCCCACTATATTGGACCGAAAGGAATGAATCCGCGGCCACATTGAGTCCCGACATCTTCATGGTCACTAAACTCCTCAACCCACTCCAGGAAACACCCGTGGCGAGTTCAAACGCCACTTTTTCATTAATGGCCCATTCTACACGAAATCCAATATCCGGCAGTTTCATCAGGGTTTCGATCACGTAGGTGCTCGGCGTCCCTGGGTAGCCAGTCACGAGGGTAACTCCAGCTTCGATGGCTGCGCGCGCAATCGCTTGGTTCCCCGATAGAAGGAGAGGCTCGTCCGGTTCCACTGCCCTGAATCGATTTTGATCTACCATATCAGATTCCTCCACGCATCCCTATTTCAACTCGTTTCGAAATCGCCCGAGCCGTTTCGATCACCTCTTTTTTGAGTTCCTCCATCCGCTCCTGTCCCATTCTCTGCTTGGGAGCCGTGATGCTAAGAGCCGCCTTCATTTTTCCTTGGCTGCCACGAATGGGAGCAGCCACACATCGGATTCCAAGAAAACTCTCCTCATCGTCGATGGCAAACCCTGATTTTCGAATCCGATCAAGTTCTTTTAGGAGTTTTGGAACCTCCGCAATCGTTTTCGAAGTGAGCTTGGCGAGAGGGGTAGCCAAGAACTTGGCCAGTTCCTCTTCCGGGAGTCCGGACAAAAGGACTTTTCCCATTCCACAGGCATGGGCAGGACTTCGTCCCCCTATTCTTGTTGCCACCGTGAGGGTCTGCCCCTCCCCCTTCTTGTCAAGGTAGATGATCTCGCCCTTATCCAGGATGGAGAGGTGAATAATTTCATTCGTTCTCTTTGCAAGCTCGACCATAAAAGGGGTTGCATGGTCTCTCAAGTCATAATGGCCTAGGACCTGATTCCCTAAATCAACCAGCTTGAAGCCCAAACGATACTTGCCGGTCAGCGGATTCTTTTCGAGGTAGCCCCCGAAGGCGAGGGTGCCAATGATTCGGGAGATGGAACTCTTGTGGATTTTCAGGATTTCACTGATCTCTGTGACTCCTCGTTCGGGTTCATTCCTGGAGAACGTTTCCAGGACCTTCAATGCCTTTATGAGCGAAGAAAGGGGGGCAGCCAAAGTTATCTCGCTATATGCAACTCTGTTTTATACTATTAGATGCACATTAAAATAAAACGAAATCCTTGTCAAGTAGATACCCACGCGGCCTCATGAAGTCTCGAAGAGAGGCTTGATCAGGCATCAGAAGTCACCCTCAGGAAAGAACTGGGCGTGGGCAAGCATACCCACGGGACCTAAAAAAAGCCTTCCGAAACGGAAGGCCGAAGATTCAATTTAAGGCCACATTGCCTTGGAGGGTCAAGCTGACCATAAGCAACTCAACTCCGCCATATCAGAACCCGGTAGCTTCGGAAAATCAGAGTGGAAAGTGCCTTCCCTCAAGAATCTCAGGCTGGGAGGCCACGGACGCGGCCAGGCTTGGATTGAGGCTCTCAGGGCCGCCCAACTTCACCCCAATCGTTTTCATCCACCTTTGGATATCCCCGAATTGACTTTTGCTGATTCGAGAATCATCCTCTTACCAGAAGCGCTATCAGTTTGGAAATATCTTTCAATGACTCCAGATGATGGTCCGAATCTTCGATGAAACGTGTGGGGAGGATAACCCTAACAGAGGAGGCAGGCCACCTGGTGATCCCCTCCAAGATCTTTAAGCTCCGGATCGATTCTCCGGCACTGTTCTGTAACCCGGTAGCACCGAGTCTGAAACCGGCATCCCTCTGGAAGATTGATGGGACTCGGGATATCTCCTTCCAGGATGATCTTTTTTCCCTTCTCCTCTTCGTCAAGCTTCGGGATGGAGGAGATCAGGCTCACTGTATAAGGGTGCCTCGCCCGTTCCTCGATTTCCTCGTCCCTGAGCACTTCAACCACCCTTCCAAGATACATCACGGCTACCCGAGTGCTCATGTGCTTTACGACACTGAGGTCGTGGGCAATAAAGAGATACGTCAGACCCAACCGCGCCTGCAGGTCTTTCAGAAGGTTAAGGATCTGGGCCTGCATGGAGACGTCAAGGGCTGAAACGGGTTCATCGAGAACGATGAACTCCGGGTCGATCGAAAGGGCCCTTGCAATGCTCAGCCGCTGGCGCTGGCCGCCGCTGAATTCATGTGGATACCTCGTCCTGGCGTCCCTGGACAGGCCGACCATCTGGAGAAGATCATTCACCCTGCCCTTGATCTCCCCCTTGGTGCAGAGGCCGTGGATCTTCATGCCCTCCCCCAGCATGGAGGCAACCGTCATCCGCGGATTGAGCGAACCGTAAGGATCCTGAAACACCATCTGAAGATTTTGGCGAAGCCGTCGGAGTTCCTTGCCTGACCGGTCTCCGAGGTTCGCCCCTTTGTACAAGATCTCTCCGGCGTAGGGGGAATAGAGGCAGACGATGCCTTTTCCAAGAGTGGACTTTCCGCTTCCCGACTCGCCGACCAGGCCCAGGGTTTCCCCCTTCTTGATCTCCAGGGTAATTCCATCCACCGCCTTCACATGCCCCTTTACGCGGGAGAGAAATTTACTGAACAGCGGGAAATAGATCTTCAGACCCTTCACGTGCAGAATAGAGTTACCCATCCCTGTCTCCCCCTTCAAAGAGATGGCACCTGACCTTATGACGGATCCCGATTTCACGCAGAATCGGCTCCGGGCCCACACAGAAGTCTTTCCTCGAGGAACAGCGGGGATGGAAGGCGCAGCCTTCGGGGGGGCGGATCGGGTCGGGGAGGTTTCCCGGGATATTGCTCAGTGAGTTCCTCTTTCCCTTGAGCCTGGGGATGCATCCGAAGAGTCCCTGGGTGTAGGGGTGAATGGGATTATGAAATAGTTCCTGGGTCGTGGCTTCCTCCACGATCTTACCGGCGTACATGATCGTCAGACGGTTGGTAATGTTCTTGACCAAAGCCAGGTTATGGGTAATCAAGATCATCGACGTCTCGATCTCCTTCCTGAGCCGCTCAAGAAGGTCGAGAATCTGAGCCTGAATGGTCACATCCAGGGCGGTTGTGGGCTCGTCGGCGATCAGGATCGTCGGCCTGCAAGAGAGTGCAATCGCAATCATCACCCGCTGTCTCATCCCGCCCGAAAGCTGGTAAGGGTAGTGTTTCATCCGCATGGCCGAATCTGCGATACCCACCTGGACAAGCATCGATACGGCCTTCTCATAGGCCTCCCTCCGGGTGACCTGCTGATGGAGGCGGATGGCCTCCATGATCTGATCCCCGATCGAGTAGAGGGGATTGAGGCTGGTCATGGGTTCCTGGAAGATCATCGAGATTCGGTCTCCACGGATCTTTCTCATCTTCTTCACACTGACCCGTAGAAGATCCTCCCCTTCGTAGAGGATCCTTCCCCCCCGGATGATACCGGGAGGGGAACTGATCAGCCGGAGGATCGTGAGGGCGGTGACTGACTTCCCACAACCCGACTCTCCGACGATTCCAAGGACCTCTCCTTTTTCCAGGGAGAAATCGACCCCGCGAACGGCCTTCGAGATCCCCTCCTCTGTCCAGAAGTCGACCTTGAGGTCTTCCACCCTGAGAAGGGGTTCATTCACAGATGATTGGCTTCCTGCCATACTTCTTCACCTTCGCGTCATCGAGCTCAACCCCCAAGATGACAGGGGCGATATCCCTCTTGATGATCTCTACGATCGCGCCCTGTGAAATCCGGGAGACACCGATAAAGGGAGGAACCTCCCCCAATCCCCAACTGCGGCCTTGAGGGTTTTGAAAAAAGGAATATCGACCGGAATGATCTCGATCTTTCTGATTTTCATTTCTCCTCCTTTTTTATAGACACCCGACATTTCCCTCTCTTTTTCAGGCCTTCTTTCCCCCTCGATTTTGGATCCAGATAATCGCGGATCCCGTCACCTAGCAGGTTAAAGCCCATGACGGTCAGGAAGATGGCAAGGCCCGGAAAGGTTACAAGCCACCAGGCGTCTCTCAAAAAGTCCTTGCCCGTCGTCACCATGGCGCCCCACTCCGGCTGGGGAGGCTGGGCTCCCAGCCCGATGAAGCTCAGGGATGCACAGTACATGACCGCGTGGCCGAAATCGATCGATGCGCGCACAACGACGACATCGAGGACATTGGGAAGCACATGATAGGCCAGTATCTTGAAAGGACTCGCCCCGAGAACCTTGATCGCCTTGATGTAATCTCTCTCTTTGACGACGAGCACTTCGCTTCGGATCAGCCTGGCATACGTCGGCCACCATACAAGGATCATGGCCATCATGGCGTTCGACAAGCTCGGACCGAGGGCAGCGGTCATGGTAATGGCTAAAATGAGGGACGGAAAGGACATAAAGATATCTGTCAAACGCATCAAGACCTGATCGAGGAGACCCCCAAAATAACCGCTGGCCAACCCGACGACCAGGCCGATGAAGGCAGAAAAAAATACGATGATCACGCCAACCTGAATCGAAATACGGGCCCCCCAGAGGACCCTGCTCAGGATATCCCTGCCCACTTCATCTGTCCCGAGGAGATGCTCGGAGGAGGGTGCCATCAGACGCTTCTCCGGCGCGATCTCGGTGGGATCATAAGGAGCGAGTTTCGGAGCAAACAGAGCCGTGAAGAGGAGGAGAAGGATGATCGTCACTCCAAAAAACGAGAGGGGGTTATGAATAAAATGACGAAAAAATCTCTTCATAGAACGCTTACTCCAGTCTGATCTGGGGGTTGACAAGGGCGTAGAGGAGGTCAACCACAAGGTTTGACAGACAGTAAAGGAGCGTGCAAAAGACGGTAAACCCCAGGATGGGCTGAAAATCGAGATTAAGGATAGACCGAACCACATACCGTCCCATCCCGGGCCACGAAAAGATCGACTCTGTCAGGACCGCTCCGCCCAGCAGCTGGCCATAAAGGATCCCGGATATCGTAATGACTGGAAGAATCGAATTTCTCAGTACATGTTTCAACAAGACCTTGACCTCTGGAACCCCTTTGGCCCTTGCCGCCTTCACATAATCCTCCCCGATCACCTGAAGGACGGAAGACCGGGCGATTCGGGAGATCGTCGCCAGACACGCATTCGAGAGGCAGAAGGCGGGCAGGATGAGGTGTTTCACCGCAGACCACAGCCCGTTCCAGTTCCGGGCCAGCAGGCAATCGAAGACAAGGAAGCCTGTCATCTTCTTCACGTCAATCCCCTCATCGATCTGGCCCCCTCCGGGAAGCCATCCGAGCTTTACGTATAAGAGAAGAAGAAGGAGAAGCCCGAGCCAGAAAATGGGAATAGAGACGCCCATCAGGCTGTAGGTCCTCGTCAGGTGGTCAATGAGACTGTTTCGCCTGACGGCCGAGACGATTCCGATAAAAACCCCTATGATGATTGAAAATACCATGCTGACGGTGGTCAACTCAAAGGTAGGTGGAAAATAGTATAGGAGTTCTTCCACAACAGGTCTTCGGCTGACCAGGGAGTAGCCCAGATCTCCACTGGCCAGATTTTTCAAGAAGATTCCGTATTGGACATAGAGGGGCTTGTTGAGCCCCCACGCCTCTTTCATGGCATGGATCTGTTCGGGCGTCGCCTCCGGACCTAATGCGACACCCACAGGATCGGCTGGGATTACATGGGAAACGATGAAAACCATCAAGGTCACGCCCACCACGGTCGGAATGAGCAATAAAATCCTCTTGATGAGATACCGGTACACCGATGACACCTCCACTCGGGATTCTGGACACCGGATCCTGATCCGTCCCTATCCCGCTGAGCCTCTCTGGCAGAAAAACATCACTTCTTTTTGTCCACGGCATAGAGTAACAAATCCGGAGCCCCTGGATGGACCCAAAGGTTCTCAATATTGTCTCTCATGGCAACGCAATGAGGGACCTGATAAAGATAAACATAGACTGCGTTATCCACCCCGAGCTTCTGGACTTCTCGAACAGCGGCCGCTCGCTTCTGTTCGTTGAATTCGGTCATGACCACCTCACAGAGATCTGTCGCTCGATCGTTCTTCCAATAAGACCAGTTCCATCGATCGCCAAACGTCTTCGTGCTAAAGTAGAAAAAGGTCTGCTCCACGGGATCCGGATAGCTGGCCGTCCAGATCTGCAATGCCATCTCGAAGTTTCCTTTCTTCATCGTGTCCATCTGTGTGGGCCAGGCCATCTTTTACAGCGAAAGATTAATGCCTATCTTCTTCAGATAAGACTGGATCATGACGCTGCCCAGCTCAAAACCCGAGTAACGGTCGGCCGAATAGAGAAGGGTGGCCGGAAACCCGTTGGGATAACCCGCTTCCTTCAGAAGCTGCTTTGCTTTTTCCGGATCGAAACTGCACTTGAAAAGCTTCGGGTCGTACCCTAAAAATCCTTCCATCATCGTTCCCCCAATCCTTTTGGCGCGGCCCTTTTCTCCATATTTGATCACTTCGTCATAGTTGATCGCGTAGGAGATGGCCTGCCTCACCTTGAGATTGTCAAAGGGGGGTCTCTGGCAGTTCATGAGGACGAAGGCATTTTTCCATTTCTCTGCCGCCTTGATCTTGACGCCTGGCGTCCTCATCAGTTGATCGATGGTGTCCGCAGGCAATTTCTCCACAATGTCGGGGTCCTCCTTTTCCAGCATCATTCTCGCGGCCGTAGGGTCCTTTACAATTTTGTAGGTGATTTTGTCCACTTTGGGCGTGGGTTTGGCGCCAGGCGTCCCGCCCCAGTAGCCGGCAAACTTCTTAAACACATATTTCGAATCGGGCTCCCATTCCACAAGCTCAAAGGGTCCTGTTCCACATTCATGATTGTTCATCCATTTGATCGCCAACGAGTCGTCCGGGGTCATGTGAGAGGTGATATAGGTAGGGCTATTCACGTAAAATTTCTGACCGCCGGCAAAGTAGTCCATCACCGCAGGGGTCACTGTTGTCTGCTTGAATCGAATCGTATAATCGTCAACGACCTCAACGCTATTTAAATCCGCGTACTCCTTGTATTTGCCGGCAACGGAAATAGCCGATTCCAATTCAAGAGCCTCATGGGTAAAAAAATCAGAGAACATATACCAAATCGACTGGCGTCTCAAACTTTCAAGGATATTAATCAAAACAGCATTTTGCTCGCACGGATAAAGCCATTATGAAACTCAAAATGATGCTTACGATATCTTTCAGGGTTCTTGTCCCTGATGTTGCAAAAACCTTCCCGCGAAATTTATGCAATTACCGGGTTGTCCTTCAACGCCTCCACCATCTTACCGAGCGACCCCTTCAGTTCCATCCATGTGCTTGTCGTCAACGTTGGAGGCTGCCATCCTGGCAGCAAGCCCCTCCAGGTAGGTACTGACAGGAAAAATTTCCTCAATACCCCTTTGAGTAATCTCACGGACAAATGTCCCTTTCCGTGGAACTCTGACCAAAAAACCCTCCCTCTCCAAGACTCTGAAGGATTCTCTTACCGGGCTGCGACTGATCTTAAAACGCCTGCCAAGTTCATTTTCATTCAATCGCTCTCCTTGTTTGATCTGTCCTTCGATCAGGGCTTTGGCCATAAATTCGGCACCCTGCTCTGTTAATAAGACTGGAAACCTGGGAGCAAATTTTTTGAAATATCTTTCATCGCGTCCCCCGATTCAGTCGCCTGTTGACTGTCGCCTATTAACTTCTACATTTTTCTCCTTTTGTCAAGGCGACTCCATGGCTTACCCACTCCCAGTTTCTCAATTTTTAAGAAACGGTATCGACGGCGCAGATCGCCAAAAGATTGATCGACCTGTCAGAGATTAACTTGCATAATTCTGCAAGCGCCCCCACCCTGTTTTCGAGAAATACCGAATACTGTTTACAAATTCTAAGGTTCATCTCTCCTCCTTAAAATTTAAGGTTTTGATAACCATGGTGCATTTTTAAAAAATCCGCCCTATCCCATTGAAAAATGAAAATTACAAAATGGAATGAGCGCTCTTATCTCCTTGCTGAACCGGAATTCACCGAAGATGCAACCGACCCTTGATTGAAATTCTAAACCCACCGCCTTCCGAAGCCTTGAAGAAGGACTTGCCCGTGGCCGTTTGTGCAACCGGAACTTTCACTCAATAATGAAAAAGGGCTTCAGGAACATAGACAAATCCTTCCATAATGCTCCTTGAGGTCCGCCCAAGGGCGGCCTTTTTTAGATGGAAACCCGCGGAGCTTTCTCGACTTCCATTTCAATGGGGATCATTCCACCCGGATGACCGATACGGACTGTTTTCGTCTTTTTTGCTCTTGAGGAGGTAACACGATGGACCAGGGTTCCATCAATCATTGCTGCAGCCCCTGTACAAACCGATCCCGTCCCCGCATAGGTCTTATGCATCTCTTGCATATAAAAAAAGCCTCGATACAAAATCGATCTCCCCAGAATCGATTCGATGTCCGTCTGTAAAACTGGTATAAGCGGCAGGTTCACTTACGATGGCCAGCATGGGAATGGCGGGCGTCTGAACCCGGGCTTTCGTCGCATCGTCGGCTAACCCGATCATCTTGGCAGCGGTTCCGCGAATCAATTCAATCTTATCCAATGAATCGATCACCCTCTGGTCTAAGGGGCCTTCGGTCCCTGAAAAGTTCAATTCCTCATGCTTGATGAAACAGAGAGGATTGGCTGCATCCACAATGGACATCTCAATCTTTCCGATCGAGGGGATCTCAACAACATCGCTGGGATTCCCTGTGGGCAAAAGCCTCCCGGTGACAGCCCCTGCGGTGACTTAAAAATCGGGTGGAGTCCGACCCAAATCAGATATGGCTGATGGAGATGGTCACCAGGGTGTGGAGAACAAAAGGAGATGATCCCAAGTTGGATTCGTAAGCGTTATCAGAAATGACGCGCCCTGTGCCATCCTTTCGCGTGGCACAGGGCGCCGTTGTGGCGGATTGCCGAGGGGGGTTATTTGAACAAGGAATCACGCCATTCCAGAGCGGCTTTCAGTCCTTTATCCGCCCGGATCTCTCTAAACTTCTTTCGCTCCTCTGTATCAGTGACAATCAAGAGCGAAATGCTTTCAAGGGATTGGGCCATTGCATTGCGCATCCCCATCATCTCAAAGGCCTTGTTAATGGTTGTCTTATTCATCCGAAGAGCAAAGGCGGGTACGTTGGCCAGTTTTCTAGCTAATTTTCCAACTTCCTCTTCAAGTCGATCCAGGGGTACGACCTTGTTCACCATACCTATCCGTTCGGCTTCGTTCGCATCGATCGTATCTCCAGTCAGGATGAGTTCTTTTGCCTTTTTCATCCCCACGACCCAAGGAAGAAGAGGGAATTCAGACCCAGAGCTTGCCCTGATCTCGGGCTCCCCAAAGGTTGCCACGTCGGCGGCCACGCTCAAATCGCAGGCCAAGGCCAGATCACAGGCGATTCCCAAGCAGTGGCCATTGATCTGAGCGATGACAGGTTTCCCCATTTCCCATATCGTATACATGAGATCCCAGATCTCGACATGGAGCTTTCTCCCATCTTCAGGGCCGGCGATGCCCTCTTTCAGGTCATGTCCCGTTGAGAAGCCTCTCCCCATTCCGGTCAGGATCACAACCCTCACCTCATCGTCTCTGGCAGCCTGTTCAAAGGCCGTCCTGAGTTCGCCGATCGCCACTCTGTTCAAGGCATTCAGCACGTTCGGCCGATTCATTGTTATTTTTACAATTCTGCCACTTTTCTCGTAAATAACCGTTTCGAAGCCCATTTGTTCTTATGCCTCCTCTTTTTGGAATATAAGTTCCCTCCTCAACTCTCGGAGGAAAGTGCATAGATTTCTTTCAGGATTGCCTCGCCTCCTGATTGAAGAAGCTTTTCGGCAAGTCTTCGGCCGAGCGATTCTGACTCTCCCGGGTCTCCAGAGATCTCGTCTTTGATCAGCTCTTTCCCATCCACACTGGCAATCAACCCTCTGAGCCGCAAGGCTCCGTCTAAAGATTCTCCATAAACAGCGATGGGAACCTGGCACCCTCCCTCCAACCTCCCCAGAAAGGCCCTCTCCGCCCGAACCGCTTCGGAAACCCGAGGCTCGTTGAGGGTTTTCAAGATCTCATTTATTTCGTGATCCTCCTTGCGGCACTCGATTCCAAAGGTTCCCTGACCCATTGGGGGTAAAGAGAGGTCATAGTCTAAATACTCGCTGATCCGATGCTGCTCACCCAGTCGAATCACTCCGGATGCGGCCACGATGACCGCATCGAGCCCCTCTTTTTTCAACTTTTTTATTCGGGTATCAAGATTTCCCCTCAGAACCTCCATCTTTAAATCGGGTCTGACGTGGAGCAGTTGAGCCTGCCGGCGAAGGCTACTCGTCCCTACTCTTGCTCCCTCTGGCAATTCACTAAAGCGCTTCCACCGATCGGATATCATGACGTCCCTCGGGTCTTCACGTTCGGTAATCGCTCCGATGTGGAGCGCTTCAGGTAAATCCGTGGGGACGTCCTTCATGCTGTGAACCGCAAGGTCGATTCGTCGGCTGAGGAGGGCCTCTTCAATTTCTTTGACAAAGAGCCCTTTCCCCCCCACCTTGGCCAGCGCCACGTCGCGAATCTTATCGCCTTTCGTTCTGATTTTGACAAGTCGGCACTTGGCCGAAGGAAATCGTCTTTCAATCCGCTCCTTCACCCAGTTTGCCTGCCATAGCGCCAGCTTGCTGCCCCTTGTCCCAATGCGAATTTCCATAGTCCTCTCCAACTCCTTCTTGATTAGTCTTCTTCAAGCACGCCGGTACTTCCGGACGATCTCTTCGTTCAACTCAACGCCCAATCCTGGCTTCTGTGGAACCGGCAGGTAGCCGTCTTTATCGATCCGAATCTCTTCTGTCAAAAGCATCTGCCAAATATCGATTGAATAGGATGGTGGGTCACACGGATATTCGATATAAGGACAGTTCGGAATAGACCCGGCCAGCTGAAGACTTGCAGCAAACCCCGGTCCCGGAATCCAAGCATGAGGTACGTAGTTTTTATAAAATATTTCTGCCATGGCCGCAACCTTACGAAGCTGAAACATCCCTTCTGAAAGGGTGCAGTTCGCCTGGATCACGTCATAGGCATCACCCAGGATTAGGGCTTTGAATTCATTCAAGCCTCGATTCATCTCCCCCCCGGCGATCCAGATATCCACCGCCGAGGCCAGCCTTCTCAACCCATCCAGGTTGTAGCGATCAAGGGGTTCTTCCAACCACAGCACCTTGAGCTTCTCTAACTCTTTTCCCATGAAGATGGCCCTTTCAACCGACCACACGCTGTAGAGATGTTCGTCTTCCTTCGTCCGTGGTGGTCGATGGGCCACGGAGGCCTGGTTGGCATCGACCATGATCTCCAGTTTATCTCCGACAGCCTTCCGAACCGCTTCCACGAGGGCAAGGTCGTCTCTCGGGTCCCTAAAATGAAACTTCACCTTGACTGCCTTGTATCCCTGTTCGACCAGGGCCAAGGCATCTTCCGCACGGCGCTCGGGCGCTCTGAGCTCTCCCCAGCTCGCATAGGCAAGAACCCGGTCCTGGGCAGCTCCCCAGAGCCTGTAAACCGGCTGATTGGCTGCTTTTCCGATGATGTCCCACAGGGCGTTTTCAACGAGCCAGGGCCGGCCACCGTAGTTGGCTCCATCACGGACAATCTTGATCAGCTGTTCTACGGCAAATGGGTCCTTCCCAACGAACAAGGGACCAATGGTACTGTCAATCGTCGCCTTCTGAGTTTCCCCCCATCCGAAGCAGGCTTCCGCAGAGGCCACTCCGGTAATTCCCTCATCTGTATGGATCTTGACCACTGTAACCGCCAGTGTCTTCTCCTCGAATCCGGGCCTCCAGGAGGCACGAAATGGAACCTTGAAAGGAAGATCCACGATTATACATTCGACCTTTGTTATCTTCATGTTCTATCTCCTTCCCGTCCTTGTATTGATTTCAGTAAGAATCCACACGGAACCAACACAAACGTATCAGGCAGCGTCACGATTCTGTACCATGACCGCCGAACACACCCCTTTACGTCGTCAGAAAATGCATTTGGGTTCTGAACCGGAGATCGTACAGGGTGGGATACACGCCTACAACGTCTGCAGGCTATGCAGCCCCGCCCTACTCTCTCAGCAGTGGACGGGGCTGCGAGCGAGTTGGCCTACTTCTTATCGACAGTGGCAAACTGTTTATGCCAGAGTGTGGGTGACCAGATGTGCACCCGAGATATTATTCCGTGTAGCCAGCATGTTTTTCATCTGGTAAAGATTGACATAGACCGCGTTTTCGACGCCGATCTGTTCCACTTCCTGATAGATTTTCTCCCGTTCCTTTCTATCCATAACCTGTTCCGCCTTCTCCGTCAGTTCAGTGGTCCTCGCATTGTCCCAAAAGGAAAAGTTCCATCCCTTTGCTTTGAAAACCGTTGAGTTGTAAAAATACCAGAGAAACTCTGCTGGATCGGGGTAATAAGGGGTCCAGGTCTGAAGGGCCAGGTCGAAATTTGCTGCCCGCATCGTATCCAACTGCGTGGGCCAGGCCACCTTCGTCAGCTTCGTCTTAATCCCGATCTGATCCAGATAAGCCTGAATATAGACGGAGGCCTGCTCAAAAGGCATATACCGTTCTGCAGAATAGAGGAGCGTCGTCTCAAACCCATTGGGAAACCCTGCTTCTTTCAGAAGCTCCTTCGCTTTCTTGGGATCGTAATTGTATTTCGGAACGTTCTCATTCTTTCCCCACATCCCTTCAGGTAATGTGCTGTGAAGCCGGATGGCATTGCCCTGCTCCACATACTTGATCAGCTCATCATAATTGATCGCATAGTTCAGGGCCTGACGAACTTTGACATTGTCAAAGGGCTTACGCGAAGTGTTGATCTCAATAAAAGCGGTATAAAAGCCCGGGAAACCCCAGCACGTTGATGTTCGGGTCGCTCTTCAGCCTTTCATACTGGTCCGCGCCCAGCCCGGTTGCTATATCCACATCCCCTTTCTGGAGCATCATCACGGTGGTGGAGGGATCCTTAATAATGGGAATGGTAATGGTGTCGACTTTAGGAATCAGGGCGCATTCCGTATTATCACCCCAGTATCCCTTAAACCGTTTGTAGACAAGCTTCTCGTTGGGAGTCCACTGGGCAAGCTCCCATGGCCCGCTTCCGCATTCATGATTATACATCCACTTGAGCGCCAGAGGATCTTCCTTCGTCGCATACTTGGTGACGTAGTCTTTGCTCATAATTCCGAACCATGGAGCAGTCAGGGTACCGAAGATGACAGGGGACTTCTGATGGAGTCTCATTCTGAAGGTATGCGCATCCACCGCCTCCATCATGTCCTCTGCGGTCTTCTTTGCCAAAAGAGCCGACGGACCTGTCACCTTCGCTTTGAGGAGCCGGACAAAAGTAAATTTGACATCCTCAGCCGTAAGAGGCTTTCCGTCATGAAACTTAACATTTTTTCTCAACTTGAAAGTGATCACCGTTCCATCGGGGGAAACGTCCCACGATTCTGCCAGACCGGGACAGAGTTCAGTGGTCGCTCCCTTAAGGGTAACCAAAGTGTCGTAGAAGGGATTCACACCCATCATTGAAAGGTGTCCGCTTGCTTGATGGGGATCAACCGAGGTGATATCTGTCTGGGTCGCAAAAACGAGGTTTTTCTCCGCAGCGAACACACTTCCTCCCACCGGTAGCATACCAATAGATAATATAGACACAATCAATACCAGGGCAAACGTATCTCTTTTTCATGCGTCATCTCTCCTTTCAAAAATTTTGTTTCCTTTCTCGCCACTCCCTTTTTTCATTGCCTCCTAACCACCCCCTCTTCTCTGACTCCCCATTCAGTTTCTCAAAATCTCATGGCCTAATTCAAAACCACCAATGCATCGACCACCTTCACACCCTCTCCCTTCGGCATAAACCATGAGGGGGTTGATGTCAATCTCCTTAATGGTCTCCTTCAGATCCATGGAAAGACTTGAGAGTTTCGTCAGCACATCGGCGATCTTTTCGATATCCGCACGGGGCTTTCCACGGAAACCTTTAAGGATCTGGAAACCTCGAATTTCTTCGATCATGTCCAGGGCATCCATTCTTCCCTACCGGAGCGACTCTCATCGAAATATCCTTCAGGACCTCGACAAAAATCCCGCCCAAACCGAAAACAAGGCAGGGGCCGAACTGTTTGTCCACCACCATCCCCACCATGGTCTCCGTGCCTTCGGTGACCATCTCCTGCACGAGAATCCCATCTACAGTTGCCTCCGGATCGAAGCCGTTTCGCATTGAAAGAACTTCCTCATATGCCTTCAGAACCTCTCTGTCCTCCTTGAGGTTAAGCCGGATGACCTTTGCCTCTGTTTTATGGGCAATCTTTTCTGACTGAACCTTAAGGGCCACAGGGTACCCTATTTTCCGGGCGATTTCCAATGCCTCTTCCGGTGTGTGGGCAAGTTCCTCCCGGGTGATCGGGATCCCATAAGCATGAAGCAACTGCTTGCTCTCGTATTCCGTAAGGACCTTTCCCCCCCTTCCCAGAATCGCCTTCACCTTTGAGAGATCCACGCTGCTTCCGTCAGACCGCTGGACTTCTCGGACCTTCGTTTTTCAAGAAACTCGCTGAAATCGACGAGCGATTTAATGGCCTTTAGCCCCCGCTTTGGATCCTGGAGGATGGGGATCGTTGAATCCTGCCACATCTTCCTCTTTGCTTCGGTCATATTCTCAGAGGTAAGCCCGAAGATGGTGAGAAGCTTATCCGTCTTTGCAGCTAATTCCTGGGCCTTTGGAATGAGGGGCTCGATCCATGGAATATCTGGGTCAATGCAAATGATATCGACATCCTCTTTCAGGAGGATCTCCAGACACTGGTAGTACATCTCCGGATTCCGGTAAGCCGTCCCCGTAAGATCGAGCGGGTTCCCCACCCTTCCAAAGGCAGGCACAATAGGCGCGAGGGCCTGGCGGGTCGCCTCGGAAAGCTCGGGAATCTCCAGCCCCAGTTGGTGCGAAATATCAGAAACGATTCCACAGCCTCCTCCGGAGATCATCGTGAAACCAATGCGGTTTCGCTTGGGAAGCCTCGACTTCAGAAACAATTCGGCTGTCTCAACAAGCTCTTCAATTTCGTCGACTCGAATAATCCCCTTCTGCTTGAAGAATGCCTCCTGGACCGCATCCGATCCGGTCATGGAGCCCGTGTGCCCAAGGGCAGCCTCCTGTCCCTTGGGAGATCGTCCCACCTTAAGGATCACGATCGGTTTCCCTTTCTCCAGGGCGAGATCAGCCACGCGCCTTAAATTTTTCGGGATCTTTAAAGCCCTTCGATAAAGCACCCGATGACCCTGGTCGCCGGATCTTCGAGCATGAATCGCATGTAGTCGGATGCCTCTAAAACAGCCTCGTTCCCACTCGTGATGAGGTAGCTGCATCCGATTCCCCGGGCGTATGCCGACGCGAGGGCACACATCGTCATCGATCCGCTCTGGCCCACAAAGCCCAGGCCCCCAGCCTTAATGTCCTCGGGAATATGAGCCGTATAGACCATGACGCGTTCTCTCAAAGAGAGGGTCCCCATATTGTTTGGCCCACAGAGCCGGATCTGGTTCTCCTCGCAGATCCTGACCAACTCCACCTGCAACTGCCGACCCTTCTCTCCAGTCTCCGAAAAGCCACTCGTATAAATCGTAGCCGCCTTTACCTTCTTTGCGGCTGCTTCCCGCATGACGGGAATAACGGCTTCCGCAGGAACGGCAACCACGACCAGGTCTACCTCAACCGGGATATCCATGAGGCTCTTATAGCTCTTGAGTCCGAGGATCTCATCGTATTTCGGGTTGACCGGCAGGATCTGACCCCTATAGCCGAACTTTTGAAGATTCTTAGCGGTGCTCCCTCCCATACCTGTCCCACCTCCCGAGATCCCAACAATGGCAATCGTCTGAGGATTCAGGAGCGGTGCTAAGTCCATCTTCCATTGATCGTCTCTCTTTTCCATCTGCGTCTCCCTTATCAGTTGATTCGATTGAAGTGTAACCGTCTTGTTAGAGAAAACATGAAACAAAGTGACCCTTCCCTACCTCCACTAAGGGAGGTTTATCATTACTCGCATAACTCTTTTCGAAACCTGCAGCGTGGATGAAATCGGCAACCCGGAGGCGGAGCGCTCGCACTCGGAACCTCCCCTTCCAGAAGGATCTCCTCCTGCTGCACAGAGGGATCAAGGATTGAAGAGAGCAGCGCCTGCGTATAAGGGTGTCTCGGCTCTGAGAACAACTCCTTACAGGGTGACAACTCCACGATTTCTCCCAGGTACATGACCGCCACGCGAACGCACATATGTTTGATCACGCTGAGATCGTGAGAGATGAAAAGGTAGGTCAGATTGAACTCTCGCTGGAGTTCCTTCAAAAGATTCAATATCTGTGCCTGAACCGAAACATCGAGGGCTGAAGTGGGCTCATCCAAAATCATCAATTTCGGGTTGAGGGCGAGGGCTCGACAGATCGCAATCCGTTGCCGCTGTCCCCCGCTGAATTCGTGGGGATACCAGTCGAGGTGCCTTCGGCTCAGACCCACGATCTCCATGAGCTCGACCAGTCTCTTTTCACGGGCAACTCCTCTCGCTCTCCGGTGAATCATGAGAGGCTCCCTCGAGGATTGCACGAACCGTCCACCGGGGGTCAAGTGAGGAGAACGGATCCTGGAAGACCATCTGCAAATTCCAGCGAATCTTCCTCAATTCCTTTCCCTTCAGACTCAGTAGATCCATTCCATCAAAGACCACCTTCCCTGCTGTGGGCTCTTCAAATCGCAGTATGGTCTTGCCGATGGTTGTTTTCCCGCATCCGGATTCACCGACAAGGCCCAGGGTTTCCCCCGGCTCAATATGAAAGGTGACGCCGTCAACTGCCTTGACAAATTCAACCTTTCCAGGCAGAAAGTGCCGACGGATCGGGAAGTACTTTTTCAGTCCTTCCACTCTAAGCAGCGGCTCGGTCATCTCAGAACCCTTCCGTTAAGCCCCACATGAACACACGCCACCCAATGGCCCGGCTTTGTCTCCAGCTAGCTGGAGGTTTTTCTTCGGAACATCGCGGGCCGACCTCCTTGCACCGTGGATGAAATTTACATCCCGTGGGAGGATGGATGATATCAGGGATTCGGCCCGGAATGACCGGCAGAGTCTCCCGTTCCACGTTTACCTTGGGAATGGCTTCGAGCAGTCCTTTTGTATAAGGATGCAAAGGCTCCGAGAAGACATCGGACACCTCGCAAACCTCCACCAGGCTGCCGGCATACATGACCCCGACCCGATCACAGTATTTGGAGACCAGCCCGAGGTTGTGGGTGATCATCAGCATCGAAGATCGAAAGTCATGCTTGAGATCACGAATGAGACGAAGGATCTGTGCCTGAATCGTCACATCCAGAGCTGTCGTGGGCTCGTCTGCAATGATCAGTTTCGGATGACAGCAGAGGGCAATGCCGATCATGATGCGTTGCTGCATTCCTCCGCTTAGCTCGTGAGGAAAACGTTTCATCACTTTCGAAGGATCCGGGATACGAACCTGTTCCATCATCTCGATCGCCAGACGCTCTGCCTTCTTCTCCCTTACTCCTTTGTGCAGCCTGATGGACTCCTTCAGTTGGAACCCGGCCGTCATCACCGGGTTCAGTGAAGAGATCGGATCCTGAAAAATCATTCCGATTTTGTTTCCCCGAACCTGCTGCATCTCCTTTTCCTTCACCCTGAGCAGATCTTCTCCTTCAAATAGAATTTCACCGCTGACGGTTCTTCCGGGCGGGTCAACCAAACGGAGCACCGACAGGGCAGTGACCGACTTCCCGCAACCTGTCTCTCCCACCAGCCCAAAGGTTTCGCCTTCAGCGATCTCAAAGTTTACCCCGTCCACCGCCTTCGCCACACCGTCGAAGGTGAAGAAATAGGTTTTTAAATCTCCCTGGATCTTCAAGATCACTCGCCTTTCGGCCACGTCTACCTCCTCAGGCGAGGGTCGAGGATGTCGCGTAATCCGTCTCCCATCAGATTAAATCCCAAGATCGTCACCATGATCGCCAACCCTGGAAACGTGGGATACCACCAGGCTTGTTCCAGAAACGCGCGACCGTCACTGATCATGGCTCCCCATTCCGGAGTCGGAGGCTGAGCCCCCAAACCAATGAAACTCAACGAGGCGGCATACATGATGACCCTCCCGAAGTCGAGACTGGACTGGACGATCACCGGTATCCAGCTGTTCGGGAGGATATGCCGCAGAATGATAAAAAAATTGGTGGCTCCCAGTCCCCTGGAAGCATAAATGAAGGCGCGTCCACGTAGTTTGAGCACCTCGCTCCGAACCAGGCGGGCATAGGTCGGCCACCAGACAACGGCCATGGCCAGCATTGCGTTCTGGATGCTCGGCCCCAAGGCCACGGTCAACCCCATTGCCAAAACAAGATAGGGAAAGGACATAAAAATGTCCGTAATCCTCATGAACAGTTCATCCACGGCACCGCCAAAAAAACCGGCCATGATTCCGAAGAAGTATCCAATCAGCAATGCGAGAGCAATGACCGTGATGCCGATCTGAAGGGTAATCCTCGACCCATAAACGATCCGGCTGAAGATATCCCTTCCTGCCACATCCGTGCCAAGAAGATAGGTGGCGCTCGGGGGTTTGAGGCGCTGGGGCGGATTGATCTTAAACGGATCATGGGGTGAAATCAGGGGGGCGAAAAACGCCATCAGAAAGAGGGCGCAAACAACGGCCAACCCAACCACCATCAGCGGGTTATTCCAGATCAGATGGAGTGTGAATTTCCAGCCCCTCGATCGACGCTCTGTTTGAACCTCTTCAGCCGATGCCATTTTTTTTCAGTACTTGATTCTCGGATCAATGACCAAATAGGCCACATCAACGATCAAATTGAGAAAAACGTAGATAAGCGTGGCGACCAGGGTAAACCCCATGATCGCATCCAAATCGAGAAACGTGATCGCTTTGACGGCGTATCGTCCCAACCCGGGCCATGAAAAGATTGACTCCGTCAATACAGCTCCCGCCAGGCAGACCCCGTACATGACACCAATGATGGTTACCACCGGTATTAAAGAGTTTATAAGCGCATGACGATAGATGACGATCCGCTCTGAAAGGCCTTTGGCACGAGCCGCCTTAATATAGTTCTCCGTCATGACCTCAAGCATGGAGGCTCGCGTCATGCGGGAGATCGTGGCCATGATCACACACGAAAGAGAAAACGCCGGGAGGAGAATGTGCTTGAGGGCATTGAAGAAGACCTTCCAGTTTGCCGCAATCAGGCTGTCGACCAGGTAGAGGCCCGTGAAGGAAGTTGGGGGTGAGAGTTGGGGATCAAGCCTTCCCACCCCTGGAAGCCACCCGAGCTTGAAATAGAACAGGAGCAGCAGAAGGAGACCGAGCCAGAAGACAGGCATGCTCACTGCGGCCAGGGCATAGAGCCTTGTCACGAAATCAGGCCATCGATTCTTTTTTACGGCGGCAATGATTCCGATAGGAATACCCAGAAGAATGCTGATGACCATAGAGGCAGTCGTCAGCTCAAACGTTGCCGGAAAGAAGTCTTTCAGGTCATCGAGAACTGCCCTCTTGGAGTGGATCGAAACGCCCAGATCTCCCCTCGAGAGGTTTCTGCAAGTAGAGAAGATACTGAATATGCAGTGGCTTATCCAACCCCCATTTCGCGCGCATGAGCTGGATTTGCTCCTGGGAGGCGTAAGGACCGAGTGAGACTGCGATCGGATCACCCGGAATAAGGCGGGAAATAGAAAAGGTGATGATTGTGACCCCGATCAGTGTCGGGATGATAAGCAAAAACCGTCTTAGAATATAAGCCCAAAGTCTCATTGAATCTCCCGAAACGAGCACTCATCTTGCACATCCCAAAGACAGGGATCAGGAAAAATCTCTTTGATCCCATTTTGACCGCATATATGTAAAGCATCTTTATAAAATTGTCAAAAGGGACGAACCTCGTTAGCAAAATGAGGGATGGCCCCCATCATTGACGGAGGCATTCACCAGATGCTTTCTCCCCAGGAGGCGAGAAAAGGGACGTTGAAGGAAGATCGATGATCAGGCATTTCAGATTCGTTGTTTTCATGGGGTCCCCCGGGGACGGCAAAAATCAGTATCGCTCGCTCACCGCCATCTTCCTTTCGAGGAGTCTCACCAACTGGGATAAAATGAAACAGAGAAAGAAATAGATCACGGCCAGGATCGTAAAGAGTTCGAGAGGCCTGAAGGTGGTTGCAGAAACGACCTGGGTCCTATAAGTCAGGTCTGCCACTCCCAGAACAGAAACAAGAGATGAAAACTTGAGAAAGCTGATGAAGTTGTTTGCAAAAGCGGGGAGCATCTTCCGAATGGCCTGGGGGAGGATGATATGAATCATTGTGTAAGCCTCAGACATTCCCAGAGACTGGGCTGCTTCGATGTGGCCCCGATCGACATCCTCAATCCCGGCTCTATAAATCTCGGCAAAAAAGGCCCCGGCGGCAATACCGAGTGCAAGGGTGGCCGAAGCAAAAGCCCCCAGTTCGATTCCAATCAGGATGGGAACCATGTAGTAAACCCATATGAGTTTGACAAGGGCGGGAATATTTCTGAAGAATTCGATGTACGCCATCATGGGAACAGAGATATATCGATGCCTGGATAACCGGAGGATCCCTACAACAAGCCCGATCGCCAGCCCCATGAGGATCGACAGAATGGTCACGCCCAGGGTAACATAGATGCCCTGGAGGACGTAGCCCAAATTAGCAAATGCAACATCGAACCGGAACGAATAATTCATAGATCCCTCCCCGGCCCAGCCGGCGTGCTGTCAAAAGTTATTTTCCCTATCCCTTTGGGAGGCCGTGTCATAATGCCTTCACAGAAGAGACGGGCGGATGAGAAAGTTTTAGGGCGGAACCTCTAAGCGAACAGATTCAGCTGTTCCTTTGTACGGAAAGGGCCATTTTTAACCAAGACGATCAGTGCCCATACCCTCCGACCGCGTTCTAAAACTTTCGAAATCTGCCTGGCTGTTCTGTCCTCAACTATGACCCGACGATGTCTTTCAGGCGTAATGGAGTCCCCGCCGTGTCAATTCAGTTTTGACTTTTTCGTAGAGACGATGATAGTCCGCTCTGATCTGAACCTTCTCGGGATCGTATAACTCTTGAAAGGCATATCCCTCAGGTGCCTTCTCAGGGGTGAGGGAATCCTCATACTGGCTGAGAAGAAAGAGGACGATCTCATTAGCCTCCTCTCTTGTGAGCGAGGTACAGGCCTTGGCCGTCTCCCCTCCCCAGCGCGGCTCCATCCCGGTACCCTGATTGGGCTTCACCAGCTTTGACTTTCGGAACCCATGGAAGATATGTCCCCCGGCAGCTGCGCTGATCATCGCCAAGGCAGCAATCTCGAAGAGCTGCTGTTCGGTCCCCGGACCGGCGGCGGTGGCCCCTCCTCCACCGCAGATCATATTCGTATGACGGTTGAGACACTGGATACACACGTTTCGCACCCAGAGCGTCTTACGAGCCGAGTTAACAGGAGGGTTCATGAGCAGTGTGGATACGTAAGAGTATCTCCCTTTATAAACCATGATCGTGTTCAGGGCGCTTGCAATTCCAACGACGGCAGCACCTTCCGGCCCCCCCGCATATCCTCCGATGATGATTGCCCAGTAAGAGTTCCGGATAATCCCGTGAGAAAGGGAATGAGCCACCTTATTGAGAATCTCGTAGTCGACCTTCAATTCACTAATGGTAGGCAGCACAAACCCATCCGTCCTTCTCAGGCCATTTGGATCAGCCGTCGTTGCAATGCTTGCAATGGCGGAGCACCCTCCATCGAGAAGATGGAGTCCAGGCCTCCCAGAGACTCTCAGTGCCTCCCTGACCCACCAGATCGCGCTTTTCGCGGCATGGATGTCGTAGGGCGAATTGAGTACGTAAGGTCTTCCCTCGATACTCCTTGGAGCCGGGCCAAAATAGAATCCGTCGAGAATTCCCTCCTGAGCCACACTCTTATACATTTGAACAAAGTCGCGGCCTTCGTTGGGGTTATCTTCGATAAATCCTGCGATCACCATGGGAGGGACCTTTTCTGGTGGCATTCTCCTGCGAAGGATTCGACTTTCGAAACCTTCACCGATCATGATTTCAGAAGAAGCCAGAGAAAGTTCCCTTAGCTCTTGCCGTATCTCTCCTTCGTCGAACCGGATGACCCTCTCCGTGTTAACACAATAGGTTCCCAGATCTCTGTAAAGCTCAAGCCCTGCTTCAAAGAGTCGGGAGATCATCCCGTCATCGGTAACAACGGGTGTATCCGGGTTGTAACGGATCTCGTATTTTTTCACGCACTCCGAAACCTTCTTGTAAAGCTTTTTCTCAAAGGCGTCAGTCTTCATCAAAGGACCGGTATTGACTGCCCGGTCCATGACTTCCCAGAAGGATATCACGTCTTATCTCCCTTCGACTGGAATTTCGCAGAAAATTGGCGAGGAACCTCTGCGTTCGTTCCTTACGGGGATGAAGGAAAATATTCTCAGGCGTATCTTCCTCTTGAATCACTCCTTCATCCATAAAAATGACCCGGTCGCTCACCTCCTGGGCAAAGCTCATCTCATGGGTGACCACAATCATCGTCATCCCTTCCCGGGCCAGTTGCTTCATCACCTCAAGAACCTCCCCGATCAATTCAGGGTCTAAGGCTGAGGTGGCTTCATCGAATAACATGACCTTGGGTTTCATGGCCAGAGCCCTCGCAATGGCAACGCGCTGTTTTTGTCCCCCGGAGAGTCTGGAGGGATACTCGCAGCATTTCTCTTCCATCCCCACTTTCTTCAATTCTTCCATGGCCTCCCGCTCTGCTTCTTCCCTGGGACGTTTCTTAACCGTCTTGAGGGCCTCTGAGACATTGCCGAGAACCGTCTTGTGGGGCCAGAGATTAAAGAGTTGAAAAACCATCCCGACCTTGGACCGCATATGGTTCAGATGTGATTTCTTGTCCTTAATGGGACAACCGCCTTTCCCTTCCCGATAGCCCATCATCTCTCCGTCAACATAGACTTTCCCTCGATCCGGAACTTCCAGGAAATTGACGCATCTCAGAAGCGTCGTCTTTCCCGAACCGCTCGGACCGATGATGCTGATAACCTCCCCTTCTTCTACATCGAGGTTGATTCCCCTCAAAACCTGGAGGTTCCCGAAGGACTTGTGGAGATCGATCACCCTGACGATCTTGTTGCCCATACTGTTCTCCCTAATCCATTCAGCCAGAGTTTATGGCCGAAGGTAGATTCTTCCTTCAGCCTCAATACGGTCTCACCGATTCGGCACGATTGTGACCCCAGTAATACTGTACTTATCAAGCCATTCCTGAATCTTTCCATTCTCTTTCATGTCCCAGATGAACCAGTTCGCCCAGTTCAGGAGGATCTGGTCTCCTTGCGGCACATAAAGTCCCATCTCCGAGCTGGACCATGATCCCGGGAGGATGGTGAGTTCGGGATATTCCTTTTCAAGAAGAATCAGGGTCATTTCGTCGGTCGCATAGACATCCACCTTCTTCGTCCGAACGCCAAGGATCACGTCCGGATCGCCCGGGAGGCGGACCAGTTCCGCATTCTTGAGCATGTCGGTCAATTTCTTGTCCGAGGTGCTGCCCATGGCGATACCGATGCGGACTCCCTTTTTGTCCACATCGTTTAACGTTACAAACCGCTTCCCAGGGCCCACCTCGTTCTTTCGAACCAAATATCTCATGCTGGTTTTGGTGATGGGGCCTGCGAACTCCGAAACCATGGCCCTCTGAAGCGATTTATTGGCATTGCAGATCATGTCAAATTTGTCGGCAGCGAAGCCCGCATTGAGTGTGGCCCACTTGTCCTCGACCCAGACCAGCTTCACATTCAGAATCTTGGCCATCTCTTCGTAAAAATCTACAGTGAACCCAGTGATCTTGTTCGTTTTGGGATCGATATAAATATAGGGAAGCCAGTTTGCCCATCCCACGCGGAGTTTTCCACTTTTTGTGATGGTGTTCAATTTCGATTCAGTAGCCTTTGCGGGTGAGCCGTTCAAAAGTCCTAAAACGAGTACCGAGAAGATAAGAACCATAGCCACTTTCAACAATCTACTGGTCTTCATTTCTTTCTCCTTTCGTCAATGGATTTCTAATTTTCTTCCTAAAAAAATGGGAGCCTTGCATCGAATTATAAACGAACCTTTTTCCTTCTGCTACCGACGATCGCCAATGACTGCCATCGCATTCACGCACAGCCACCGGCTTGAAAAAGGATTAACCGATTCCGTTAGAACCGTAACCCCCAGGAGGCCAAATCCTCCTTGACCGTATGGTATTTTTCCAGATATTTGGCTTTGATCTCACACGTTTCCGGATGGTACAACTCTTCAAAGGAGTGGCCTTCCGGAGCAGTCTCTCTGGAGATGGAATCCTTGAATTTGCCCAGGATATAATTGACCAGGTCGTTCACCTCGGATCGTTTCATGGATCCCGTTGATCGGGCAACCTCGCCCATCCACCGTGATTCCATCCCTGTTCCCTGATTAGCCTTGACCAGTTTCGATTTTCGGGGACCATGCATGATATGCCCGCCTGCCACCGAGATGATGGATGCAAGGCCTGCAATCTCCCAGAGCTGCTGCTCCGTCCCCGGACCCGCTGCCAGGGAACCGCCCCCTCCACAAATCAGATTCGTGTTCCGCGCCAGCGCCTGAAGACTCATATTTCTGACCCAGTAAGTTCTCCGGTCAGAGGTGACCGGCGGGTTGCTCAGAATGGTTGAAGACATGATATAGCCTGCCCCCGAGACCTGATAAACAAGGATGGCATTCAGAGCCGAAGCGACTGAGCAGATGACCGCCCCTTCCGGCCCTCCTGCAAACCCTCCAACGATGGAGGTCCAGAAGGGGTTTCTCATGCAACCGTGTTCCATGGTAAGGCCGACACGGTTAAGAAGGTCGTTATTTACTTTCAGTTCGCTGATCGTTGGAACGGACACGGCATCTGTTTTTCTGAGCCCGTCCCTCTCATCAAATGAGACAGAGGTCCCGAGGCATGAAAAAGAGGCATCCAGCAAATGGAGACCCGGCCTTCCCACGGCCCTCGTGGCCTCCCTCATCCACATCACTGCCTGCCGGGTTGCCCGGATCTCAAACGGAGTATTGAAAGAGTATTGCCGTCCCTCTGAAGTCCGGGGGGCGGGACCGTAGTAGATCCCGTCAATGAGTCTTTCCCGAGCCACACTCTTATACATTTGGACAAAGGTTCTGTCTTCATTTGGATTATCCTCAATGAACCCTCCAATGGTGAGGGGCGGGGCTTTGTCCGAAATCTTACGCTTCCTGAGTTCTCGCCTTTCCGATCCTTCCCCGATGGAAATCGAATCCGGCAGCTTCCAGAGCTCTCCCAGGGCCTCCTCGACTTCTTCACGGCTGAACCGGATCACCCTTTCCGACCCTGCGTTGTAGACCCCCACTTCCAGGAAGAGTTCAATGCCGGCCTGAAAAACCCTGTCTGCCAGATCATCATTTTCGGGAACGGGGATCTCCGGGTTAAATTGGACACCAAATCTATTCTTCAGGTCCGTTGCCTTTCGAAAAACCTCCATATCAAACTTTTCTACTTTCATCAAAGGCCCAGTATTATATGCACGATCCATGACTTGCCAGAACGATATCATCGTTGTCTCCCTTTCCGATAGCTCCTATCAACGTTCTCATTCGAGAGGTGCGGTCAGGATTTATGTATTTGCGAATTTCTGCTGCCGGTTTGAAATTCGCAGTTTATCCGCGGCACTTTTGAAATTCAATTCTACTCAAACTTCAGGCCCTTCTGCCCAAGCTCATGCTTTATCCTTGAGTACAGATCGAAGTAATGGGGTTTCACGTGCACTTCCTCAAAGTCGTACAACTCCTCAAAACTGAAGCCATCAGGGGCTAAGCCGGGAGCAATATTGCTCTCGTATTTACTAAGAATGAAGTTGATCAACTCGTTGACATCGGCCCTCGAAAGGCCTGCGGCAGCCCGGGCTGTCTCTCCTTCCCATCTGGGCTCCATTCCCGTCCCTTGATTCGGCTTGACTAACTTTGCTTTTCGTGCGCCATGGACAATATGACCTCCTGCAACAGACGTATGAAGGCCCAGAGCCGCAATTTCCCAAAGCTGCTGTTCGGTCCCAGGACCTGCGGAGGTTAACCCCCCCCCGCCACAGATCAGGTTGGTATTTCGCGCAAGGGCCTGCAGGGTCACATTCCTCACCCAGATCGTTTGCCTTGCCGTATTCACAGGAGGGTTCTGAAGGATGCTTGATACCATCACATATCCTGCGCCACCCACGTAGTACACCATAATGGCATTGAAGGCCATGGCAACATTGGCAATGGCCGCCCCTTCCGGCCCCCGGAAAAACCTCCGACAATCGTTGTCCAGAAGGGACTCCGCATGCAACCGTAGTGCAGGGTATAGGCGACCTTGTTCAAAAGCTCGAAGTTCGTCTTGAGCTCGCTGACGGTCGCCACCGTAATCGCATCGGTCTTTCGAAGCCCGTTCTCAGGACCACAGGCAGAAATAGTTCCCAACGCCGATGGACAGGCGTCCAGCAAATGCAACCCCGGCCTTCCCACGGAACGGATGGCCTCCCTCAGCCATCCCACAGCGCTCTTGGCCGCATGACAGTCTAAAGGAGAAGCAAGGGCCCACTTCTTTCCCTCGATGCTGACAGGAGGCGGGCCATAGTAGATCCCATCAATAATCCGCTCCTGGGCAATACTCTTATAGAGCTGAACAAAATCTCTCCCCTCTTTGGGACTATCCTCAACGACACCCCCGATGATGAGGGGTTTCCTGGGATCTTCGATCCTTCGCTTGCAGAGCCTTCTCCTTTCAACCCCTTCACCAATATCGATCTCGTTTGGCATCGAACGAAGATCCTTCAACGCCTCCTGGACCTCTTCTTCGCTGAATCGAATCACCCGCTCGGTATCGATGCAATACGTCCCCACTTCCAAATAGAGCTTCAGTCCAGCCTCAAAGAGGCGATCTACCAAATCGTCATTGGAAGGAATGGGAACATTAGGATCGTATTTGATTCCGTATTTCCTGACCAGTTGTGTTGCAGCCTTAAATAAGTTTAGATCAAAATCTTTCATCTTCATTAAAGAACCCGTGTTAATCGCTCGATTTGCCACTTCCCAGAATTGAAGCATCGGTCTGTTCTCCTCTCTCTGAAATTAGTCAGGAATTATCTCTCCTTCTCAATCCAATTCTTCGATCTGAATTAAGTCTTCTGAAGACCAAGAAGCCCAAAGAGGTTCTCCCAGATCAAATTTCTCCACTTCCCGGTCCGTATTGAGAAGAACGGCAACCCATCGGAACCCCTGATCCGTCCTGAGATAGTATTCCGTGACCATCCCCAAGTAGACTTGATTTTCGATCTTTCCGAAAACGCAATTCCTTTCGCAATGGGCTGGTTTTCCCTGCGACAGCCGCATCTTTTCCGGCCTGAGCAAGAAACGGACCCTTTCGCCTGGTTCCGCCGCCTTCTTTACAGTCACCGTTCCTATCCCAGAAACCTGACAGATTGACTCCCCTTCCCGCAGGAAACCACTTCCCCTTCTAAAAAATTGGATTTCCCAACGAAAAGACCACTGAACCGGCTCAGGGGGCTTTCGTAAATCTCCATGGGGCTACCGATTTGCACAATTCTTCCCTTCTCAAGGATGACTACCCTATCCGACATCGAAAGGGCTTCTTCCTGGTCGTGCGTGACAAAGACCGTGGTGATCCCCACTCGTTTCTGAAGGGATCGAAGTTCGATCTGCATCTCTTCTCTCAGCTTCTTGTCGAGAGCGGCCAGGGGTTCGTCCAGAGAGAAGGACGCCTGGCTCTACCACGAGGGCGCGTGCCAAGAGCCACACGCTGCTGCTGGCCCCCTGAAAGCTGGCGCGGATAGCGCTCTTCCAGGCCTTCGAGGCTCAACATGGTAACGACCTTCTTTACCAGAGGATGCCTTTCTTCAGGAGGAATGCCTCTCATCCGCAGGCCGAAGACGATGTTTCTGAGCAACCGTCATATGTGGAAACAAGGCGTAATCCTGAAAAACCATCCCGATATTTCTTTTGGCCGGGGGACGGTCTGCACACGGCTCTCCTCCGATAAGGATCTCTCCTTTTTCGATCGGAGCAAACCCGGCAATGGCCCGAAGGAGCGTCGTCTTTCCACAGCCGCTCGGACCCAACAGGGAAATCAACTCCCCGGGGAGGATCTCCAATGACACATCATTGAGAGCGGTTACATTTCCATAGCAAACGGAAACATTTCTTAAAACGACTCCTTTTGCGACGGCACACTCTGACTTATCTCATCCTGTTACGCACTCCAATCCGACCCAGCGTTCCATGACGAGAACAAGGCTCGACCGTCATGAGGATCAGGAGACTTGAAACCGCTGTAACCGTAGGATCATTCTCCTTTGTGATATAGGCATAAATTTCAATGGGAAGGGTCGTCTGGTCCCAGACGAGAAACTGGCTCGACGTAATATTGTCAAAAGAGGTGACAAAGGAAAAAATGGCCGCTGCGGCAATCCCGGGCTTTATCCTGGGTAAGGTGACTTCGATAAAGGCGCGATACTTCCCGGCTCCCAATACCATGGCCGCTTCCTCAAGGGTCAGAGGGCACCGGCTCAGATTGGCAATAAAGACACGAAGGTGTAGGGAAGCGTAAGGACGATGTGGAGGATGATCAGGCTCGGAATCGACTGATAGATATGCAACATGCTGAAAAGGGTTAGAAAGCTCATGCCGATGACCACCTGAGGAACGATCAGGGGCGACATGAGCATCGATGAAATCGCCTCCGCCCCCCGGAACCTCCGTCGAGTCAAAACCAGGGCCCCTGAAAGGCCGATGAGGAGGGAGACAAGCGTTGCAATCATTCCCAGGATCACACTGAACCGGAAGCTCGATAGGAAAATGGGATGTTTGAAGATGTTGAGATACCATCTTAACGAAATCCCCTTCGGTGGAAAGATGAGATCATTTCCCGGATGAAATGAGATGAAGAAGAACGATCAGGAGAGGGACAGCTCATCCCGATGATCACGATGCTTCCAATCCCCCAGAAAAACCTTCTGATCTTCTTCTTTGTCCCCGGTCCCTTTTTCATGGTGACATATCCTTTAGACCCCGCTGGAAGAGTCTATTCAGCACACCACCAATCCGCAGGGTGACCAGAAGCGTCACCATGGCCACGGCGGCTGCAAAGGGGACATTTAAGACGCTGAGGGCTTGGTCATAGATAAAATTGGCCACCATGTCGAAATATCCTCCACCCAGAAGGCCCGGCACAATGAAGGAGGTAAGTTGAAAGAGAAGAACGATGATCACCCCTGCGGCCACACCGGGAAGGCTCAGAGGAAGCGTCACGTTCCAGAAGACCGGCCATTCCCCGGCTCCCAGTGACTCAGCGGCCTCCTCCAGCCGTTGGTCTATTCCTTTCAGATACTATAAATAGGAAAAACCATGAAGGGCAGAGAGACCATCACGAGTCCGATGGCGACACCCGTCTCATTATGCATGAGGGGAAGGGGAGAGTCGATCAGACCGATCTTGAGCAGGACCCGGTTGATAATGCCGTTATTTCCTAAAACGATCATCAGGGCATAGGCTCGAATGATATAGCTGCTAAAAAACTGGACGACCAGGAGGAGGGTGAGCATCAGTCTGAGCCTCGCACCCGTGCGGGCCATGAGGTAGGCTACTGGATATCCGAAGAGAAGGGTCAAAAATGTCCCGTAAATCGAAACCTTAAAGGATCTCCAGAGGTACATGAGATGATACGTGTCACTGAAGAACCGATGGTACTGATTTAAACTGAAACCGGCCTCTGCCAGGCGACTTGGCCGAAGACTCATGATCCCGATAGAGGCTAAGGAGGCCCCGAATATGAACAGGCACACCATTCCCGGGATGAGGAGCCCCAGACTAACCGTTGTCTTTCTTTTATCCAAAACGCTCACGCCCATCGGAATCGAAATTACTCTGACAGTTGCAAAAATTACTTGACCTGGATCTCCTTGTTCCATCGCTCGAGCCATTGATCGAAGTTTGCATTCACGACGTCCCAGTTGACTCTATAGATATTTTTCAATGCCGGCACGATGCCCCTGATCTTCTCTGGAGACCTGGCATCGGGCAGGGCAGGAACGACTCCAAGCTGGGCTGCCAGTTTCTCCTGAATCTCTTTCGTGAGAATGGCATTGATGACTTTGATCGATTGCTCCTTGTTGGGGCGACCTTTTACCAGGTTGATGGGAATGGGGGCAAGGAACTGAGGCTTTTCTGGAACGACAAACCTATAATTGGATCCGGGTTCAAGGAGCTTAAAGACATTGGGGAGAATTCCCCAGGCCGCCACGGCGGCCTCCCCTGCCTGTAGAAATTTGATCGATTCAGAGTCCGTCTTGTAAAAGAGGATAAGATTGGGTTTGAGGGCTTTCACCTTCTCGAAACCGGGATCAATATTGTTCTCATTTCCCCCGCCCAACAGAGCGGCCATCATCAGGAAACTCCCCTTATCGAGAAGGATCGAAGTCGCCACCTTGTTCTTAAGTCTCGCATCCCACAGATCTTCCCATCTCTTAATCTCAAAGGGAACCATGTCTGAACGGTAGAAGATACCTCGCAGCGAAACCCAGATTGAAACCCCATAAGGCATCACCAGCTCCTTGGGGATCTTGGTCATCATTGGAATGAGGGCTGGGTTCAATTCTTCAAACACTCCGGCTTTTCCTCCGTCATAGGTTGTGCTCTCAATTCCGGTAAAGAGGTCCACCTGGGGGTTGTCCTTCTGGGCGATCAGCCGGCTTAATCCCGCTGCCGCACCGGGGTGTGTGGTCATCTTCACCTTTACTCCGGAAACCTTTTCAATGTCGGCCGAAACGGCATTAAAAGCATCCAGAAAGGCCCCGCCCCAGGTATTAATCACCACCTCGCTTGCAGCCATCGAAGGTGCAATCTTCAAAAAAATCACGGCCATCAGAACAGAACCCAGAATCACGATTCCCTTCAAAAGCCTTTTCTTCTTCATAACGACACCTCCTCGATCATTTTTTACATCGACTACGCTCGTCCCCTTCTATTCTTACTCATCATTAATTCATTTCCTTAGAAAGCGCAATTTAACAGAGGCGAAAATGCAAGTCAAGAGAAAATGATGAGAAATGGTGACAGGGGGTAGCGCTTCTCCTTGAGAACAACAAAAGAGGCTAACCAAATTAGGAACTGGGTAGCCTCCAACTATTTTAGCCCTTTTATGATATAATTATTTTTTCTCTGCCTGCTTCTGGCTTTAGCTGCACTAAAAATTAGTATTACCCCAATTGAGCGAAAAATAATTCCTTTATTGACATGTTTTCCTGATGATGAAACCATTAGAGAGCTTGCAGAGCGCTCTATCAAAATCCCCCTCAATCCCCCTGAAGCTGTGAAAAAATTCGCCTACAGTGGGGTTTGGGTTTTGTAAGCTTCGTTTTTGGATGGACGGTTAAGTATCAATCATGGAGAACTTAAAACCATCGATCAACCTCATTTCGTCCCCTTACCCTCTCGCTCTTAATCAGAGGGGTTACTCTACCGGTTTACCCCCAAGCATGGGCCAGTTGTTGGGGCTTCCAGCAGAGACGAATCCATTGGCAGATGTTATAGGTCAGACAGGCCCACACGGCTTCCAACGTCACCTTGACCAAACCCCGCAAACGAAATTGACGCAACCCCATTTTATCCTTAATCCACGCATTGGGAAATTCTGCCACCCCGGCCCGTTGCTTATAGATGGCCTGCGCTTCCGGCGTCTCCATCTTGGCTTGAAATGCTGCCATCTCGGGCGTCGCTTCGCTCCGTACCAACGATCGTCCTCTCTTCGTCCCAGGGCAACACTGGGCCTGAAAGGCACAGTCCCGACACTCCGAAGCCTTCGCTCGGTAGCGGCGTCGTACCGAAGCCCCCGATCGTTCCTCCGTCTCATAATGCAGCACTTTCTCCGCTGGACATCGATAACAGTCAGCACTCGCATCATACTCAAAGGCCTGCGGGTAAAAGTCCGAACTCACCCCACGCTGCTTCATCCGCTTCTCGGCCACTCCCCTTCGTTCCGGCAAGGTCCCGATCAAATCCACTTGCTTCTCGGCCATCGCCTCCATCGTGGCTTGATTCGTGAGGCCGCCATCTACCACCATCTGCTGAGGCCTCTCGCCCAAGTTGGCTTCGATTCGTTCCACCGCCGGTTCCAATTCCGCCGCATCCGTGGGCGCTTGAGTCACCCCCACCCCCACAATGATCTTGGCTTCTGCATCGGTCGAAATCTGCACGTTATAGCCAGGCCCATAAGCCCCCTTTGCGTGCAACATCACTCGGGCTTCCGGGTCCGTGGTACTGACCCGCACCTTCGTTTTATCCGAAGATTTAGACCGAGAGGCTTCCATCTGTTCCAACGCCTTCAAGGCCTCTTCCAGATGCTCTCGCTTCTCCCGCAGCGCTCGCTGCCGCGCCTTCGCCACCCGCTGACCCAGTTCTTCCGATTCCGGATCTCCCATCTGCTCCACCTGCTCACCAGCCAACCGCAGATGATCCTGAAGCGTGGCCTTCCGACGAAAACTCTTGTCCGACGCGCAAGCCTTCACCTTCGTCCCATCGTGCATCACCCGTTGCAACGTAATCAGTCCCTCATGACTGAGTACGCCCAATACCTCTATAAACAATTGATCCAGCGCCTTTTTATGGCAAATCCGAAAATCGGCCAGCGTATGATAGTTGACCACCTCCAACCCTGTCAGCCACTGATAGGCCGGATGGTACTGGCACAACCGCCCAATCTCTCGCGCCGAACTCACCCCATCCTTATAAGCATAGATCCACAAACTGATCAGCAGCTGCGGGTCCCACACTGGTCGACCTGCCACTCCCTCGACCGACTGGATCCCGGCATAGAAAGGCTCCAGATTCAATTGCCCCACCAACTCCCAGATCGCCCGCACAGGATGATCCTCTTCAACCAGCTTCTCTACTTCGACAGGACGCAGCAGCAGTTGCTGACGATTGATCGGCTTCCGCCGGACTCGACGCTGTTCTTCCTCTTTGGGAGGGGTTGTCCAAAACTTATCTTTTTCCATGGGACCTCCGCTGAGGTTGGGCTTCTCTGGCCTCAACCCGTCTTACGCTCAGGGTCCATTTATCCTGGACGACCCACTCAATGGTTTCACCTTTCCCCATTTCTAAAGCCTGAGCCAGGGGAGCCGGGCAAATCAAGTAGAACTGGCGTTGCCCCTTGGCCCGTTCGATCACCTGGACTTTGGTTAGGTATCCCATGGAAACCGCCTCCTTTCGAGAATGCTGAAAGGAGGATATCATAGTTATATGGCTATGTCAATCTTTTTTTATCTGTTTCATAATTTTTTCACAGCTTCCCTTTATGAAAGGGGGATAACAACGAGCTCTCCCCTTTAGTAAAGGGGAGTCAGAGGGGATTTGTCGTAACTTTTGACTCAATTGGGGTATTAATCTGCTTTAACTTCATTCAGATCAACACCACATGCGCACTTGCCAGGCTTCTGGCTAATGGTGCCGCACTTACATGCTTCACCACAGGCGCATGCGTATTTTCCGGTCCGGATGCACCCCCTTCCCCTTGATTCAACAGACATCAAATTATCCTCGACAAGAAGAAAATGAGGCATCTTCGGGAGAAAGATTAGCGTCTTTTCTTATGTTCTTAAATAGGCTTTTCGGATCATGTCGTTATGATAGAGATCATCTCTTGTTCCCTGAACAGCGATCTCGCCTTTTTGAAGGACATAGCCTTTCGAGGCGATAGACAGGGCCTTCCGGGCATTCTGCTCGATGAGTAAGATACTCACTCCGGAATCGTTGATCCTTCTGATCGCTTTAAAGAAATCTTCGACCAGGACGGGTGCGAGTCCCAATGAAGGCTCATCCAAAAGGAGCACCTTCGGCCTTCCCATCAGGCCGCGGCCAATGGCAACCATCGCTTGTTCCCCCCCACTCAACGTCCCTCCAAGTTGATAAAGTCTCTCGCTCAGTCGAGGGAACAACTGATAGACGGCTCCGAGCCTTGCTGTGATTTCCCGTGGATCTCCTTCAAAGAAGGCGCCGAGTTTCAAGTTCTCAAGGACGGTCATTTTTGGAAAGATCCTTCTCCCCTCAGGCACGACACTGATTCCTGCATTGATAATCTGATGGGTCTTCCATCGATGAATCGGCTGAGCGTTCAAGAAGATCGAGCCTTCAACTACAGGAAGAAGCCGTAGAATGGCCTTGAGGGTGGTTGTCTTACCCGCTCCATTGCTGCCGAGAAGGCAGACGATCTCTCCTTTTTCAACACTCATGCTCACACCTCGAAGCATGGAGACGTTCCCGTAACGGGTAGAGATGTTCTCAAGCCTGAGCATCCCTCTCTTCCTTCCCGAGGTAGGCTTCCAGGACCTCTTCGTTCTCCGATATTTCGCGAAAGGTTCCCTCTGCGATCTTGCGGCCGTAATTAAGGACAACGACCCTTTCCGCCACCCCCCGAATCACCATCATGTCGTGTTCGATGATCACAATCCCGATGTCCTTCATCCGCTCCCTCACTTTCCGGATATCCTCCATCAGCTGCTCCGTCTCCCCGGGAGACATCCCGGCAGAGGGTTCATCCAAAAGGACAAGTTTTGGATCAGAAGCAAGGGCGCGGCAGATCTCCACCTTTCGCCGATCAGCCTGGGGAAGATCGGCAACCCGTTGGTAACAGTTTTCTGCCATCTCCGGGCTGAAGACATGCAGCAATTCCTGACTTTTTTCGACTCCTTTCCTAAATTCCCTCTCCACATGCCGCCTCCGGAAGATCGCATCAAACCAGCTCGAGTCCTGGTGGGAGTGCATTCCAACGAGGACATTATCAAGGATGCTCAGGTTAAGAAAGAGTCGATTGTTCTGAAAGGTTCGTGCAACTCCCCGCTTTGCAATTCTAAAAGCGGGCAGGCCCAACAAATTCTCTCCCTGATAGAGGATGTCTCCCTGGGAGGGCCGATAAATCCCGCTGAGCAGATTGAAAAAGGTCGTCTTTCCGGATCCGTTTGGGCCGATCAGGCCCACAACCTCCCCTCCATCAATATGAAAATTGACGCTATTTACGGCAGCGAGACCGCCGAAACGGATAGTCAGTGCTTTAGTTTCTAACAGATGAGACATTACGTCCCCGGTATCCTCCCTCCTGTCAGAGGAGAGAATCTATGTGAGAGTGGACAAGAAGGATTACCCCGTCTTAGTCCTCCCTCGGATACTGGATATTTATCCTTTCTGATAAACCCTCAGTTTTTGAGGAAAGAGACCCTGAGGTCGAAACATCAACATCATCAAGACGATCACCCCGTAAATAAGGAGACGGAAATCTTCGAAAGCTCGAAACTTCTCCGGAAGAATCGTCAGGAGGATGGCTCCAATGATGACGCCAAATACGTTATCCATCCCTCCCAAAACAACCATCGTCACCACCACCACCGAGACGATAAAGGCAAAATTCTCGGGAGAGATGAAACCGATGTAATGGGCATATACGGTTCCCGTGACCCCGCCAAAAAAGGCATCAATGCAGAAGGCGAGGATCTTGTACCAGGTAACATCAATCCCCTGACATCGTGCAGCGATCTCGTCCTCACGAATCGCATTCCATGTCAGCCCGACCCTCGACTGGTGGAGCCGATAGGCTACAAGAAGAGCTCCGCCCACCAAAAGAAAGATAAGATAAAAATAGTTCGAGTGGAATGGAAGTTGAAATCCAAAGAGATTCAAGGGTTCTCTAAAAGAATGACCTCCAATGGAGGGAGCGGGAATGTTGGAAATCCCATTGGGCCCTCCGGTCCAGGAGAAATTGATCAGAAGGAGATAGATGATTAATCCGAAAGCGATCGTCACAAGGGAAAGATAGTAATCCTTTGTCTTCATGCAGGGAAAGCCGAGCACAAGACCGAAGAGGGAAGCGAAACCTCCTCCGATAAAAATCCCAATCCAGAAAGGAAGGTGATAGTGGACGGCAAAGAGAGCTGAGGCGTAGGCTCCAATCCCGTAAGAGGCTGCAGTGGCAAAATTGACTACATTGGTGCTCCCGAGTTGAAAATTGAGGCCAAGGGCCAAAATGGAATAGAGTCCGGCCATGACACAAACATGGATCAAATAGGGGCTTGTCCGAAAAACAAAAGGTAGGGACAAGAGCAGAAGAATAAACCCAAGGGTGGCTAGGATCTTCATCTCTTTAAAGAGTCCTGTAAGTGCCAGGTTGGCGGACTTCCAAGTCTTAAACAAAATGCCAATGACAATAAAAAGCAGAAGGAGGGCGACCACATTCCCTGTCTGGTTTGTCTCCATGAAGGCAATAAATAGGATGAAGAAAAGGACTTCGATGGTTATTAATAAGATCCCTTTCCCGATCTTCCTAAAAGACATTCGTAAACCTCCTCACACCTTTTCGTACACTTTTTCTCCCAGGATACCCGAAGGTCGAAAGATGAGAAAGAAGATGACGACGAGAAAGGCAAACACATCGGTATAGGGAGTCCCTCCGGGAATAAAGGCAGCGGCAAAGGTCTCCACAAAACCAAGGATCAATCCTCCAACGATGGCGCCGTAGACATTGCCGAGACCGCCCACCGTTGCTGCGGAAAAACCCTTCACTCCTCCCATCAATCCCATATCGAACCGGATGATGTTGTTGTAGGCTCCGATGAGAATTCCCGCCACCGCTCCGAGGGCTGATCCAAGCAGAAAGGTTGCGGCTACTGTACGATCGATATTGATCCCCATCATCATGGCTGCCTCTACGTCCTGGGAAACAGCACGGATGGCTGCTCCGATCCTGGATCGCTTGATAAAGAGGAACATGAGAAAGATTAAAAAGAGGGTTATTCCAAAAATGATCATACTATCCAGTCGCAGAAGCACTCCTCCCAGATGAAAACTCTTCGTAGGTAAGATTCTCGGGAAGATCTGAGGATTGCTCCCATGGGGAAATGAGAGTCTCACCGTCTCCCGGATGACCATTCCGAGGGCAACCGTTGCAACCAGGACCATTAGCAAGGGAGCATTGCGGAAGGGTTTGATCACAACCCGTTCGAAGAAGACTCCGAGGAACCCCGTCCCGATCATGGCCAGAATGATCACAAGGGGAACGAGGACGAAGGGCGGAATGACGGATAGAAGCCCAAGAAATTTGACCAGACTGTAGAGGATAAGTATAAGAAAAGCGCCCAGGATGCAGACATCGCCATGGGAAAAATGGACCACATTAAGGGCACCAAAAAAGAGATTGAATCCTATGGCAATCAATGTATAGGTACAGCCAAGGAGCAACGCATTGATACATTGTTGGCAAATCTCTACCAAATGAAAGCTCCTGAAAATCAGGGTTCAAGGGGTCAAGAATTCGAGGGTTCAAGTGAAGAACACTCCTGCCCTTGCCCTTGAACCCCTGAATCCTGGAATCTTTCTTTCTGACGCTAATGAAACGCTGGACTAGCTGGATAGAGTTAAGGTCAGCCTCAGGGTGCAGGAAGTTTTCGTTTACCCTTGGCATAGTCAGAATCTTCCCATACGACCCATTTGCCATCCTGCCCGACAAACCGGCTGACGACGATATTGGTCGTCTGACCCGTTTCATCGAAACTTGTCTCGCCCATCAAACCTTTATACTTAATGCCCCGGATATACTTGGCAATGGCGTCCTTGTTGTCGGGGCCTGCTTTTGAGACGGCCTCCAGGATGATTCCCGCCGAGTCATAAGCGTTGGGACCATAAGCTCCGAACGGCTCTCGATATCCCGCTGCCTGATAAGCCTTGAGAAATCTTGCTCCCTCGGGGAGTCGTTCGATGGGTTTACCCGGTTCGGTGGCCAAAACTCCTTCTCCTGATGGACCGGCTACTTCTAAGAACTTATCGTCCTTAATCCCCGAGATGGCACAGAAGAGTTTCCGCAACCCCACCTTTTCCATCTGATCACGGATCAACGCTCCCTCCATCACGACTCCACCAAAATAGATGGCACCTGGGTTCAAACCCTTGATTTTAGTGAGGACCGGCCTGAAATCGGTCGTTCCAACCGTCACGGCATCAACGGATAGGATCTTCGCTCCCTTTCCCTGGGCCAGGGGAGTGAAGGCCTTTGTATTGGTCTCGCCGTAACTGCTCGTATCGGAGATGATGCTGAAGCTCTTGTATCCAAGCTCCCCGATGACCCAGTTGCAGAGAGGATTATTCTCCTGAACGAGCGTTGGAGCCACTCGATTGACTTCCGGGTATTTATAATACGCGGTAATGTCAGGGTGGATGGCTCCCCATACGATGAAGGGAACTTTGTAAGTATGGAAGATATGAATTGTGGCCAGGGCCACCGAACTGTTCCAGTGACCGCTTGCTGCGACCACCGCTGGATCGGAAACAAGCTTCAGCGCCGCCGAAACTCCCGTGGCTGGATCGGAGGCGTCATCCAGTGCCACCATCTCAATTTTGTAAGGAAATTTTCCGGAGGTGTTGGCCTCACGAATGGCGAGGTCGAAAGCGTTCCTCGCTCCCACCCCTTGGGCTGCATTCGGTCCCGTCAGGGGCCCAATAAAGCCGATTTTGACCATCTTCGTCTGTGCCCATCCCGTTGATGCGCTCAAAGAAATGACCGTAAGCAAAATCAAAATGAGACTTAAACTTCGGCTGAGACTGTTCATCTTTTCTCCCTCCTTCTCCTTTTTTTAAATAGGAACTGCTTTGCCCAAGACAAGGACATAGCCCTCTTGCAAGTTCCCAGATTCAATTTACCAAAATTGAATCTCTTTTTCAACAATTTAATTTCGAGAATTTAATTTCCAGGGAAATAGTCCTTGACTTCCTTTGATGTCTTTGATAATTTTGTTTTTAAAGAGATCGTATCGTAAAGGGGGTGAGGAGGGTGTCGAATATTGTAGGAATTATCATCGGAGTCGTCCTTATTCTTTTGGGACTCATTTTCCTGGTTACCTGGTGGTCAATGTTTATCAAGGCCTTAATGGCAGTTATCCCCATTCTCCTGATTTTGATTGGAGCGGGCGCCCTTGCTTATTTTATCAGTGAGATTAAGTCGAAACTGGAAGTTACGCAGGAAGAAAAGAAACCTGAAGAAAAATAAGATCAGTGCTTAATCCTTTCCTCTTCACGTTTCTCTTCAGCATGAGGAGGCAGAATTCCTTTACGGACGATGAGGCCTCTGGGGTCTGTACCGATGGCTTTCAGATAATAATGTTCTGCTTTTGCCCCCTCGCCGATTCGTTCATAACACTCGCCTAAGAGGTTGAGGGCATCCTTAAAGGTGGGTAGGAATTCGATGACCTCCTCGAGGGTATTGATGGCAGCATATTGCCGGCCCAACTTCAGATAACACATAGCCAGCCAGTAATGTCCCTGATAGTGCTTTGGGTTCATGCGGATCACCTTTTCATAATTGGGAAGAGCAGCTTCATACATTCCCTTTCGATAGTAAAGGCCTCCCAGGTTCAAGAACACAGGAATGCTCTTCCGGTCCTTTTTTAGGATCTGATGATAAGCCCGGACGGCTCGATCGAGTAAGCCCGCCTGTTCAAAGGCATTGGCTTTTCCCAGAAGGAAGTTGGTCTTTATTTCTCCAAAGGATGAGTCCTCCCGAATCAGATCTTTCAAGAGAGACCAGAGGACCGAAATCATATAAAAAGGGCATTTAAATCCATTCCAGTTCATTTTACCCTCTACACATTAAATCGGAAATGAATGATGTCGCCGTCCCGAACGAGATAATCCTTCCCCTCGGAGCGAAGGAGACCCTTCTCTCTTACAAGGTGTTCTGATCCGCAAGCCACAAAGTCAGTAAAGGGAAGGACTTCCGCCCGGATAAACCCCCGTTCCATATCGCTGTGAATCTTCCCTGCCGCCTTGGATGCAGGTGTTCCCTTCGGAACGGTCCAGGCCCTCAGTTCTGAGCTCACCGTTGTATAAAACGTAACGAGATTCAGGATCTCATACCCCACCTGAATCGATCGTTCAAGGCTCGATCCCTCCAGCCCCAGTTCCCGCCTGAACTCCTCTCGTTCATCTTCTTTCAATTCAGCGATCTCCGCTTCAAGGTCGCCACAGATGATCACCACCCTGCTTCCCTCTTTTGCAACCTTTTCCCTCAGTTCCATCAAACAGGCTCCTTCTCCTCGGAGCTCCTTTTGATCCACATTGGCAATGTAAAATACCGGTTTCTCAGTCAGAAGATGAAGGTCTGACAGGATGGGCTCCCGTTCCCCTTTCAGATGAAGACTCCCTGCCCTCTTTCCCTGGTCCAAGGTGACCTGAATCTCATGATAGACTTCAATCTCTAAGGCCGCTTCCTTAGCGCCCACCTTATGGAGTCTCTCGACCTTCTCCATTCGCCGCTCAAGGGTCTGAAGATCAGCCAGGATCAATTCGGTATCAATGACCTCTATATCTCTAACCGGGTCAATCGAACCGAAGTCGTGGGCAACATTCTCATTGTCGAAACACCGAACCGTATGGGCAATCGCATCCACATTCCGGATATGGTCCAGGAACTGATTCCCCAGTCCTTCCCCTCGACTCGCCCCTTTGACCAACCCTGCAATGTCGATAAACTCGAGGGTCGTGGCGATCATCTTCTTGGGGTGGATGCGCTCAGCAATCGCCTCTAACCGCTTATCGCGTACCGGAACGATGCCCAGATTCGGCTGGATGGTGCAAAATCGGTAACTGGCCACCTCGGCGCCAGCTGCGGTCAGGGCATTGAAAATGGTCGATTTCCCGACATTGGGAAGTCCCACGATTCCGCATCGAAACCCCATGTGTTAACCCCAAAAATTCTAAATTCGGATATCATACTCCTGGCTTCGCCGAAGCGGCTCTCGCCTACGCGAAGCCCCCGCTTCGGCGGACGCAGGCAGGTCCGCACAGCCAGGCGAGGAAAGGTTTGGAAGCACACCCAATTGCCTTTTCAATGCAACATTAAAGTTTACCTTAATGTTGCAGAACATTTTACCATACGGGCATGGCTTAACCGTTCGGAAAGGCTTCAGGGCGAACCTTTAGTGTAAGGAGCACTTGCGCCCCAGGCCCCTGCTGGAGTTCACTTTGGGTGATCTCCTCCCATACCCTCAAAATGTCAATTCGACCGCCTTCTGAAGCCTTGAAGGGCGGTTTACCCATGCCCGTTTCTGAAACTACGGAGTTTACCCTGAGCGGCGCTTGCCGTCCCCGCCTTCAAAGGCGGGGCTTAGCACAGTCGAACGGGTTGACTCTTAAGTAGCCTCTATAAATTTTTGTGCATTTCTTCCACACTATTTGTATAATAAAAGAGGTCGAAAATAAAGTGGGTCGGCTTATTCCCGCCTGAAAGAGAGGAAGAAGTGAAACACCAGAATCGTATCATGATCGAAACAGCCTGTTCCATAGCAAAAAAGACCCAATCCAAGGGTGTCTTGATTTATGCTGATATGATCGAGGATTATGAATCCCTTGCCAAAATTGGTCAGGAGAAGCAGACCGATTTGATTCTGATCGTCAAGTCGGAAACCTCGTTTCAGGAGGCCCAATCGGTATTCGAAAAGGTTCTTCAGATTCCCAACATTCCTCTGGGTCGGATCAATCAGATCAAAATGGCCATCATCCAGGCCCTCTCGCGGGGGATGGTTCAAAAAGGAGATAAGTGGGTCTGCCTTTCCGGCATGCCTCAATCCAAAGCCCTTGACAACCTTCTTATCCTCGAATTTGGAAAAGAGTTTGAAGTCCTCTTTTCCTCCGATCTCCCTGTCATCTCCGAAATCGTGAAGCCTGAGGTTTTTGAAACCCTTCTGAGACTCGCCCTCGAAATCTCAATGGAAGGAAAAGAAGGAAGGAAACCAACAGGGGCCATCTTCATCTTAGGCAAGCATGAAGAGGTATTAAAGTATTCACACCCCATGGTGATCAACCCCTTCCAGGGCTATCCTGAAGAGGATCGGAATATCCTGGATCAGCGATTAAAAGGGACGGTGAAAGAATTTTCATCGATCGACGGAGCCTTCATCGTCCGTGAAGATGGCATCATCCTTGCTGCGGGCCGCCATCTTGACGCCTCCGGAGAGAATATTGAGATTCCTTTGGGTCTTGGCAGCCGCCACCGGGCAGCTGCAGGAATTACCAGTTTGACGGATGCTCTTGCGATTGTCATTTCAGAGGAGACAGGAGAAGTACGGATCTTCCATCACGGGAAGATCCTTATGGAGATTGAAAAGGGAGAATAATCCTTGGCGTTGCATTACTGTCATCGGGTTCCGCCAAAAGCGCGACCCGATTCCCCCGGGCCTCGCTTTCGCAATTGTCAGGTAATTTTCCTTTGGTATCGGTTCATGGCCGTCTCAATCCCATCCGAGATCAGGACGCCCAAACATTCGGCTGCCCGTGAAAGAACTTCTTTCAACTGATCTTTTTCGATTGCATCAAAGGAGCTCAGAACATATTCTGCAGGCTCCATCCCCCTTGGGGGCCTACCGATGCCAACCTTCAACCTCAAAAAACTGTTCTCACCGAGGGACTCGATAATCGATCGAACCCCTTGATGTCCACCATCCCCTCCCCACCGCTTGATCCGGAGCGTTCCAAAGGGAAGGTCCAAGTCATCATGGACCACGACCAGATCTTCGACACCTCTCTTGTAAAAATCGACCGCCTTTTGTGCTGCCAACCCGGTCAGATTCATGAAGGTGAGAGGCTTGACAAGAAGGACATCCCGGGAGTGGATCCAACCTTTTCCGTAGAGAGCCTTAAAGCGTTTATGGCAGATGGAGATATGATACTCTTCGGCAAGTCGATCCACCACCTGAAATCCAATGTTGTGCCGGCTCCATTGGTAGGTCTCTCCGGGGTTTCCCAACCCCACGATGATCCTCACGATCGACTATTTTTCCTCCTCCTTCGTCTCCTTTGCCTCTGCTTCAGCCTCCGGAACCACCTCTGCAGGAGCCTCTTCCGCCGGTTTCACTTCGGCGGCGGGTAGCACCACAGTAGCAACGGTAAAGTTAGAGTCTGACAAGATCTTAAACTTTTCAATCTTCAGGTCTCTGACGTGAATCGAATCACCGACCTTGAGTTCACTGACATCGATATCAATGCTTTTCGGAATGTCTCCTGGAAGACACTGGATCTGAATGGATCTCTGGACCTGTTCCAGGATGCCCCCCATCTTCACTCCTTCAGGTTTCCCGAGGAGATGGACAGGAATTTCAACGCTGACCATGACATCCATCGAGACTTCATAAAAATCGGCGTGCAGGGCACTCCTCTGGAGGGGGTGCACTTGAATCTCTTTCAACATCACCACTTTTTGCAATGACTGCTCGCCTTTCCGGATGTTGAGATCGATCAGGACATTTTCACCTGCTTCGGTATGCAGGGTTTTGGCCAATTCCTTGGGATCCACCATGAGTGGGATCGTTTCTGAACGAGGGCCATAGAAGATGGCCGGGATCATCCCCTTTGCCCTCAGCTTCTTGGCTATCTCCTTTCCTGTCCTGTCACGAAGTTCTGCATTCAATACGGGTTTTTCCATTTCTGACTCCTTCTAAGATAATTATGAAATACGTGACCGTGTCTGCATGCCAGAGTGCGTTTCGGCTGCCAGCGCCAAGCCGCCTCGGCTAAGGCAGGGCACGCAGACGTGTTCCGGGTCGCATGTCGGTTTCAGATGCCCGAAGTCCTTTACCTTTCGCCTTGAACCTCTCACCTTGTTCTTTTATACAAACAGGGAACTCACCGATTCATCCTTGTAAATTCTCTGAATCGCTTCTGCAAGGATTCCGGATATGGACAGGACCTTAAAGATCGGGTTTCCCTTTGCTTTTTCTCTCAGGGGAATGGAATCGGTCACGATCGTCTCCTTGATCGGCGATTCGGAAAGAATCTTGACAGATTGCCCTGAGAGAACGGGATGGGTGCAACAGGCATAGACCGCTTTTGCCCCGTTTTCAATTAAGGCGTTTGCTGCCCGAACCAGGGTCCCCCCTGTATCAACAATATCATCCAGCAGCACGGCTGTCAGACCGCTGACGTCTCCAATGATGTTCATCACCTGGGAAACGTTGGGAGCGTCTCTTCGCTTATCGATAATGGCCAAAGAGGCATCCAATCGTTTGGCAAAGGCCCGAGCCCTCTCCACTCCTCCCGCATCAGGGGAGACGACGACGATTTCATTTCGCAGGTAACGCAGATATTCCAAGAGCACGGGCGCAGCGAACAGGTGGTCCACCGGAATATTAAAGAAGCCTTGAATTTGTCCAGCGTGCAGATCCACGGTTAAGACCCGCGAGGCGCCAGCGGTCGTTATCAGATCAGCGACCAATTTGGCGGAGATAGGAGCACGGGGAAGAATCTTACGGTCCTGCCTGCCATAGCCATAGTAAGGAAGGACAGCCGTAATACGTTCCGCAGAGGCTCGTTTCAGGGCGTCGATCAGAATGAGTAGTTCCATCAAATTATTATTGACAGGAGAGCAGATCGACTGGATTACAAAGATATCCATACCTCTCACACTCTCATGGATCTCGACATTGATCTCGCCATCACTGAAGGTCTTGACCACGGCATTTCCAACCGATGTCCCAAGCTGGTCCGCAATCTTCTGGACAAGCTCGATATTCGAATTCCCGGTGAAAATTCTTAACCGACTAAAATCTTCCATCGCTCCGGACCCTTCCCTTCTCGTCACCATGGATGCATCCTTGCCTCACTGCCGAATTTGGATTCTGAAGAGCGCTCACCACCTGCTAAGAAGATTGGCTGGGGTGGGAGGATTCGAACTTTGCCCCTTCACGCCAAACTGCCCTATTTTCAAAGAGTTACAACGTCGCTCGGTTCCCGTTCACAGGCTGTTCACAGAACTCCGTAATACTTATCAGGAATTAAGGTTACAAGATACCAAACTTTTTGTCAATAAACAAAAAGAAAACTGAGACGGAGGCAACTATCTAATCTTCTTCCGATGCAGAACATTCCACATCTACTCGTTTTCGATTAGGTTCTTCTTAATATCCCAATCTTCATCCTTAGCTGCTTCTTCTTCTGGTCTAATCAATCTTTGCTCTTGATCATACTTGTCTTTGATACGTTCCCTCCCTTCAAGAATTTCGGATTTTGTTTTCTTCCCTTTCAACTTATACTTTACCAAATTCTTCCCTCCTTTATCACCTTCTGGCCTTGGAAATTGCTTTTTGTGAAAAGGTATTTTCCCCGGCAGTGCTCTATTCTCCCACCTTATCTTCTTTGAAATTTGATTTCCTCTCTCTTGTGAATTTTGCTCTTAAAGGCATTAGTTTCCTTGAATGTTAAACTTATCTTTCACTTTAGTTCTTCTGCCAATCACGATCATACCACCTCTCTTTTCCGTACTTCCTTTCTGTGCTTAGCCCCTCTCATCAGTCGGCAATCCGATTGGTTTCCTCCTCTCTCCTAACAGTTATCTTGGGGGCGGCTTAATGATTACCGTAATGCTTCCTCCTGAATACTCGGAAGCCTTAGTGGAAAGGTACTCTTTGAGCTTGGTCATCCCTTCCTGGTCACAATCGAATTTCATCCTTGCCGGTTTGGTGTTTTCGCTGAGCCTGCTATCTCCGTTTGGTATCGCGCACTGGTGGCCGGGAAGCTTCAAAATGGAAATATCTTCCGTTTTCAATGTCTCCCGGCGTCGGAATAGTGACATATAGGTTCGAGCAGTTCGATCAGAAAAGGGCAGGTTTTCTCGTATCCAAACTGTAAACCGGCCATGTCCCACTTCCTCTTTTTGTTGTGTCAAGAGTTCCCCAATTCTGATGGCATCATCCAAACTCCGTCTAAGATGATTTAATATGTTGTCATGAAGCTCGCATATTTTTTTGATTAGGGATGGTTCTTCCCCTGAAGACTCTGTTATTATCTCGTTTTCCATCGCTTCCCTCCTTTCCATCCCGATCCTTGGCTTCCATATGCCTCGTTTTACGAGGGGTTGCCCTGAACAACTTTGCATTTCCTCTGCTAATTATAGGGAGGAGGGGACCGGGCTTCGTATCGTATGCTGGCCATTCTCTCACCTTCTTTTGGGAATGGATATTGTCTCCTGAATCAATAATAATAATTATCTATTTGTTGCCCAGGGTATTTTTAAATAGTAGAAAATCTTCCACCCATTTGTGTAGGTAACAGGTCGAATATGGAGGGTTTTACAGAGTGGTCAGCCAGGTGGGGTTATTGATTCGTTATCTGACACTGATGGAGTGACTTAAAAAACAGTTAATGCCAAGACAAGGGATAGAGGCCGGAGGGGATTGAACGGGATCATTCGGCCATGATCAGCGACAGACAGGCGGCCATTGGATTGAGTCGGAGTACTACCTTATAGTATCAGGAGGGGTTAGAGAGGATCACGCGATCAAAATCAAATTTTCATCCATTCCCCTTTTGCTATCTTTTCTGCTTGCTTCCGAAGTTTTCTTACGGCATCCTTTGCTTCGGATGAAACGGACTCTCCTATCCTATGCCGAATAGGAGAAACGGTTTTTGTAACTTCTTTCGAGAATAATTTCTTTGCGATTGCAATACCTTTCAAGCCTTGCTGCTTTAGCTTCAATATCTCCAGATACTTATCATATTCATCCCATCGTGGCCTTAAGGGCTTAAGGTTTATTCCCTGAATTTTCGCTTCTTCTCTTAAATGGCGGATCAGGCTTTTTAAATCCTTCTCTATATCTTTATTTTGTCGATCAAGATGGATCTTAATTATTATGGTTTTTTCCTCCTTATCGACACTGTGAATTGGATCAGTGAAGTCGTATACTGACTTGAGAGGAAATTCATAATGGAGCCAAATGTTGTCTCTTTTTACTTCAATCGCAGACATGTCAACAAATGGAAAATAATAATGTTGCAATTCATGCTGAATTTCTAATAACCGGTTTTTCACCTTGTAATCTTCGACATAATCACGCTGGCCCTCAATCTTCCACAACCTTTCCCTTTCCTTCTCTAACTCCTTCCTCCTGTTACTCAATTTGCTAAATTCTTCCCTATAGTATTCTCGTTTCTCTTTCTTTGATTTCATCTTGCTTTTGCCGCCAAGAGCATCATTGATTTTGTCCACACTCTTATTCATTGGTGCGATCTCCTTTCTCAACCTTAGAATACTTTTCCCGTAAATTACCATTTTAGGATTAAAAATCAAATGAACCACTCCCCGGTCTAAAGCCCGGGGTTTCAGGCCTGCTGGCATGCCTGGCATGACCTTCGACCATGCCAGACTTTGCCGGGAAAGGCCTCCGCTTCGCTTCGAAAGGATGCCATTCATCCCCAGGCTTGAAAGCCTGGGGTTTTCTGGCATGGCTTATAAATTATGAGAATTTATTAGAAAGCGGCCAGCCAACGGAGATGTTGGAAAAATGGCATTGGTTAGGATGCTTCTACCTTCAGATTCCTTCTAATATTAAGATCTCTGGTGGGTTTGGGCCTTCCAGGACCAAAAAAATTGGAAATCAGTATTTCATGTATTATTTCAAATAGATATGGCCATAAAATATACCCGTTTTTGATGCCTAGAATGACGTAGGACAAGACTTCTTGCCGGATACGGGAAAATCCCCCCCCCACACCACTTTGACACTCATACGGATTGACCCACTTATGCTAATGT
>CAWEAV010000047.1:0-13040 GCA_963806715.1 uncultured delta proteobacterium | reverse complement strand
AATCAAAAGGAGAAGGGTCAGCCCTTGACACGGGACAGCCTCGGTGGTAACGAAAATTGGGACGAGATTAAGAGAGAGGATGAGATAAGACCAAAGGCTTAAGTCAGAGATGAAGAAAATGGATGAGAAATTGTCCCCCGTCAGGGGCTGGTCCTTCCTCTTTAAGCCCCGCTGCCCTGAAGGTTCAAGTGGCAAATTTCTTCATTTGTCCACACGCTCCTCTTCCGGTCGGGTGTTGCTGTTCCCCGTTTCGAACAGTTTCTCCTGTTTCGTTTTCTTTCTCGTTTTCAAAGCCTCCCACCTGCTCTTAAATTCTGCGTCCAACAGGGTCTGATAATTCGAAACCGAAGAATCTTTCTTTTCGATATGCTTCATTTCCAGAAACTGCTTTAGGGTGGCCCGCGTCACGAGTGAAAGAGGGATGCTCGTGTCTATGGATGCGCGTTGCCCAGTACGACAATCGGCACATAAAAGGCTTGCGTAGTGGTTCATGCCTTTTATCTCCACGAGGTGCAGATCGTCGGGTGAAGAACAGACAGCACATAAAGGGAATAATGATTCCGGTTCCGGGTCCTTTGCAAAATCAAACTCCAGCTGGTGGGGTTCAAAATCTTTTTCGATCCGATCCAGTGCCCTTCCATAAGTATAGGCATCTCCCGAGCGGTAGAGATCCAAAAGAAGGGCACGGCCAAACGTCTTTCCCGGAAAGATGCCGGCAGATTTCAGCTTCCGCTCTCCGTCGCTCGTCAGTTGAAACGCGATGACCTTTCCTTTGATCTCAGTGAATACATAGTACATGTTTCTCTTCTTATATCTGTGTAGAACCGGCATAAGCGCCTCCTTCAGGACTCGTTGCTTAAGGGATTAAGCTGTCGTCCTCTTTCCGTGAATTCCTTTCAAGGTTCTCCACTTATAGGCTAAGCAACTTTGATGCCAGAAGTTCCATGTTATACCTAACCAATCAGATTTACAATCAATTTAAATAGAAATCTTAATAGAATAAATATTTTGAACGAGTAGGGAACGGTAACTTTTTGACCATAGATTATTTCCTTTTGCTTTCATGCAACTTGAAGGACCTTTCAACTCCCTTTATACCATTTTTTGAGCCTTTCGGGCCTCGCTCCCAGGATGTAAGAAATCACCAGAAACGTATTCAACAGTTGCTGCCTTAGGATGCCATGCTCCAAGAACCGCCGGGCTGAGGTTGTAACCGGTTGTTTCAGCAGCGCCAACTGGCCTGTTTTGCGCAATCGCCTTAAGAAATCCACATCTTCCATGAAAGGTATTTCTTCAAACCCCTTCAGTTGTTCAAAAATAGACCGTCTCACAAAAATCCCCTGATCACCATAGTGAAAATATCGGAATTTGAAACGAGTAAAGAAGGTGATCATCCGCAGAAGAAACCCCGGACTGTCGAATCTCAACATGAATGTGCCACCGACAATACTGGGATTGGCCAGAACGCGCTCCACCTGGAGCAAACCCTCTGGAGGAAGCTGGGAATCGGCATGAAGAAAGAGCAGAACCTCACCGGTGCAGTGGTTTGCCCCTGAGTTCATCTGGACGGCTCGTCCCCTTTCACTCTCGATGACTCTGGCCCGTGGCCGGGCAATGTCAACCGTACCATCCATACTGCCGCCGTCAACGACAAGAACCTCAATCTCACCCTGTTGGTTTTTGACACTGTGCAGGCACGAGAGGATATTTTTTGCTTCATTCAACGCAGGGATGATGACAGAAATTTTCATCGATCTTTGGCGAAGGCGGGAACGAGGATTCAAATTCCTGACCATTCGGTTGGCAATTTCGCTGCCTTCCATCTCCTTTTCACGGATCCCAATTGCTGCCTTTGTCGAAGTGATATAGGTTGGATTACAAGGTCTATTCCCTGAGGTCTATTCCATATGTTATCCGGCTTTATGGCCTGCAAGCAAGCGCAACCTCACAAATTATTCTGAAGTGCTTTCGTTTCCTGCTTAATCTGGGCTACAATAGGCTAAGTGTTCAAAGCATCGGAAGATGACCTATGGAGAAGGATATGCTTATCGAACAACTTAATCTCCTCTGGGAACCGATCCGGCCCTATCTTACAAGGCAGATCGAGGAACTCTATGGACGCGGGGATGGGCACATTCTGGAAATCGGCCCCTTTTCGGGCCTCATCTTTGCTCTCGTTCAGAAGAAAGTTGGCCGGAGTTTCTTGATCGCCGCCTTTCCGCAGGCAGCGGTTCGCTCGTGCCAGCATGAGGCCCGAAAGCTCGGGCTTGAAGACCGGGTCAAAATCATCGAGAGCAATAGCTCTTTAATCGGTATTGCGGACGATAGCGTCGATCTCGCGATCTTCCGGGGTGCCCTCTTTTTCCCCTCCCTCTTCCAGGTCGACTTTCGGGCCATTGACAGGACGTTAAGAACAGGAGGAATCGCCTTCGTCGGCGGAGGATTCGGGAAGTATACGCCGCCCGAAGTCATTAGCCAAATCGGGAAGCGGTCAGAGCAGCTCAACATTGAGATGGGTAAAATGAGGATAACGGTGGACAGTGTTCGGGACCAGGTGCAGTTAAGCAACCTGGAAGGAGATTTTGAGATCATCACGGACGGCGGTCTCTGGGTGGTCATGAAGAAATAATTCCGGCTCCCTATCCGCGGCCTTTTAGTTCAAAATACAACCTCTCCCTTACAGGGCCATCAAATCTTGAAATCCTTGCCGATACTCCAGGCATTCCCAATGCTCTCTCCTACTTCTCGATACAGGCTATCGGGCAACGTCAGAAGAAAAGGCTTGATCTTTTTTATGTCGGGTTTGCCATCAGTCAAATACCGTTCCTCGGTATAAACGCCGACAATCTCTCCGATGCAGAACTCACTGGCAGGAAGGTCCACCGTGGTTACCAGTTTACACTCTATGCTCAGCGGGCAATTACGTATCATTGGAGCATACTTTAACTGTCCCTGAAAGGATTCGAAAATCTTCGACTTGTCCACCTTGGCACCAGAGATGAGGCCCACATAGTCCACTGCCTTAACGAGATCAACACTGGGGATGCTGATGCCGAATTCCTTGTGCTCGTGAATGCCTTTATTGGTGTGATGCCCTTTCCCTAAAGCCATCCCGATCATCGGTGGGTTTGAGTTCGCCTGGCAAACCCAGGCAACTGCCAGGTAATTGATCCTCCCCTCGACCACCGCGCCAACAACAACCATCGGCATGGGGTACACGCGTGTACCGTTATCGATCTTGATCTTTTCCATAATGAGTCCCTCCTGAATTTATTCTGTTCCCCTACCTACCCTCTTTCTTTGGTATCTCTATAATACAGTTTTGAAAGAGCATTGGCAAGCCTAAAAAATCAGGACTGAGTACTTAGTCGGCTTTCAGGAAAGCACACCGTGCATTGGTCCGACCGCCGGCCTAATGCAGCGACGTCCTCTCAGTGTCAAATGCCTCCTCCATCTCACTTCATTCCTGTCAGGGCCAACCTCAGTCCAAGGAATACAAACAGTCCGCCCGTCACCCGCCTGAGCCTCACGGCTGTGCGAGGGTTTCTCCGGAGGTGTCCGCTCACAGCGGCAGCAAAGCAGGCAACGATCAAACACCATGTAGTGCCGGTAGTGACAAAGGTACATCCGAGTAAGAGAAATGGCAGAATCCCATGCCCCATTGTGGGATCAACAAACTGGGGAAGAAAGGCAAGATAGAAAAGGATCACGTTTGGATTAAGGAGATCCGTTAACATACCCTGGAAATAAATGGACGGGGTATTTGAATCCTCAGAGGATTTTTGTAAATTCCCACGCTCCGAACCTCCGAAGGACATTTTTACGCCGAGATAGACAAGGTAGCCTGCTCCCGCATACTTCATCACGCGGAAAACGGCTGGCGACGCCATGAGGATAGCGGACAGGCCAAGTGCGGCTGTCAAGGTATGGATCAGGGCCCCGGTGCTGATACCCAGAACCGACAGGACCCCAGCTTTTCTTCCCTGGGCCACGCTTCTTCCCAGGATGTACATCGTGTCCTGTCCTGGAGTGATATTGACGAGAATACCAGAAAAGACAAAGACCCAATAGTTTTGTATACCAAACATAAATCTCTCCGGACTCTGACCATAACTTTCATACTATAGGTATTGATAGTAAATCAACATATTCTCCGGAATTCGTGATGATTCCGATCTCGTGGTGGCCGCAGTGCTTCCATTTTAGTGGTTTCATCACGCCCTCGATCAATGGTCTTGGGTCTTACGGTGGGCCTTTACTTTTTCTCATCAGCATCTGCTGTATAAAGTCGGTGGGCCGGTAGAAAATGAAAACTGGTCTCAATGTATCAAAAATACAATCTAAAATCAAAAGGATTTCTCAAACCATCAGACATTCTTTCCAAACAATTGGGTACTTGCCACACATTCTCAAACCCTCTATACTTAGACAAAGAAGAATCGAAACACACCAGGAAAGGGATGAGGGAGAGGATTATCGAATCTTTCGTAAGGCAGGCCTCTGTACCAGATTGGTCGGCGGAGACGCCGACCCTACGGTAAACGGATGTGGCGCCCCCATTTTATTGGGGGCGAATCGACGCTGTTTCGTCGGCAATAAATGCCGACGCTACACAAAACCAAATGGCCATTCCCCGGTTGCCTTGAAGTTGCCACCTCTTCCGGGCGAAAAAGGAGTCATGAGCATGGATGAACTTAATTGCGAATGCCCTCCCGACCTGGTCTCCGCTTCAGAGCTTGACCAGCAAGAATGCGAACAGCCCCGTTTATCTCGCCAGGAGCTTCCCCAGATCGTCTCCGGCTTAGTCGAAAGTTGCCAGGACCTGGAGACCTTTCATCATCTGGACCTGGTAGGGTTGCCCTCTCGAGAGGCCGTGATTGAGATCGTCGAGCGACTTAAAAGAGTTCTCTTCCCTGGGTATTTCGGGGAGCATGAGGTGGACAGTTACAATCTGGCCTATCAGATTGGTATCGAAATAAATACCCTTTATGAACTGTTATCGAGGCAGATAACCCTGAGTATCCGCCATGAATGCCGTCGGCATCAAATGGTCTGTACCTTTTGCTCCAAGAGGGGCCAAGACGAAGCCCTTACCCTGTTGAAAAAACTAAAAGATCTTAGAAGCCTCTTGGCTGAGGACGTCAGAGCGGCCCTCCAGGGAGATCCTGCGGCGATAAGCTTCGACGAGATCATTTTTAGTTACCCAAGCATAATGGCCATCTCAACTTACCGTTTAGCCCACGAGCTTTATATTCAAGAGGTTCCCTTAATCCCGAGGATGATGACTGAATATGCGCATAGCGTGACCGGCATCGATATCCATCCGGGGGCGGTCATTGGCCGACATTTCTTCATCGACCATGGTACGGGGGTGGTGATTGGAGCGACCGGTATTATTGGGAACCATGTCAGGATTTATCAGGGGGTTACCCTGGGCGCCTTAAGCCTCCCTATGGAGGAAAAGGGGGATCTCCTTAGAAAGATGAAACGCCACCCAACCATAGAAGATCATGTAACGATATATGCCGGCGCCACAATTTTAGGAGGAGATACGCTCATTGGAACTGGCTCGGTTATCGGAGGGAATGTCTGGTTGACTCATTCGGTCCCGCAAGGTACGACGGTTATGATTGAGCCACCCAAGTTAAAATACAAAGAGGATAAAAAAGAGACAAGGACAGCAGACCCGGGTTCAGGTCTCGAAATATAACACGGCTTTCCCCGAATTGGATCCACTATTTTTGCACAGGTGCCCGATCAAGCAACTCAATCTCAGTCGTGATGGTCGCCGTCTTTCTTAGCATTCCGGCAACCGAGCAGTACTTCTCCTCCGATAGCCGCACCGCATGCTCGACTGCCTTGGCTGAGACCCTGCCCCCGATCCGGTACACCAGCTTGATTTTCATATACACCATCGGTGGCTCGGGGTCGCGCTCTGCCTCGGCGAAGACCCCCACACTGGTAAAGGGTTCCCGCTTCTTTCGAAGAATCGAAACAACGTCGACTGCGGTGCAGGAGCACAAACCCATCAGCACGAGTTCCATGGGGCCCGGCGCGGTCTTCTCTTTCGCGGCATCGATGACAACGGCATGCCCGCTGGAGGCAATTCCAACGAAACGCTCGTGGTCGGTCCAGGAAGCAGAAGCAGTGATCACGGTATTGCCCTCCTATTGACGATTGAAATTAGGTCTTACAGTTGCAAAATCGAGGCATAAGGAATCGCGTTTGTCCTCGATCGGGAAAACCATAGGCCCTCTCAAGGTCGCCTTGAGAAAGGGCTAACCTCTACCTCTTTTAGTTTCGACTTTTAAGGTCTCATGGTCCATCCCAGGGGTCTCGCGCAAAGGTCCCTTGTGGTTTCGACGTTATAAGGCTTACCCTCCACCTCAATGAACACGGTGAAACAATGGTCAAATCGCTGGAGAAAGTATCCCGTACTGGGAAACGGATATTCGACCGAACCGGGTTCAATCCGGACATTATCGATGGAAGAGACAATTTCATCCCTGTCCTGAAGGCGGATGTTGGCGCGAACAGGAACTCCACCATTTCTTAGCCTTACATTGAAGCGCACCTCCTGCCTTGGTTTAGCCGGATCCGGAACCATTTCAAGATTCTCGACAAGAAAGGGTCCGATGGTTACCTGAGACAGGGTCCAGCCTCCATAAGCCCGTTGAGCACAAAAATCCCTGGCATAGTCCACCGGCCTTCGCGTTCCTGCAATATCGACTTCCACGGTAAAACAGTGCTCACGCCGGCTAAATCTGTAACCCGTATCGGGAAAGTCGACGCGATTGTTTCCGGGTTGGAGAAAAACGCCGTGGGCTTCCGCAACCACTTCGTCCTGATCTTTAATAAAGAGGTTGGCCCTGCCCGAATAAGAGGTACGGTTTAAAAGTGTCAGGCCAAATCTGATCCCTTGCCCCTCCCTTACAGGATCGGGAAACATCTCTAATTGAAGAATCTGCACCGCCGCCGGACGGGCTCCGGGTGCCGGTCTTACCTGCTGAGCCTGGACAAATCCTGCTAACAAAATTAAAGAAAAGACTAAAATCAAGATCCCTCTCTTTTTCATTTTGGCAAACCTCCTGATTTCATTTTCGTATTAGTTGGAATCCATTTATTACCACGTTTACCTTAACGTTTTAGTATTGTCAAGATGCAGGGTCACGGAAAACTCCCCCTGCACGCCCGTCCGTTCATGCCTATGCAACATCTGGGTTAATCCTGAAAAAAACTTTCCCTTATGGTGCATTGTGATATCATAGAGATTAAAAGCAATGAACCATGTCAAACGGAACCCTTTTTCTCACGAAAGACCCTATGATTACATGTGCCGTATCCCTCTGCGGGACCCAGAAATCCTGAAGCGGCTGATAATGGAGGCGATTTGAGTTAAAACAATCGTTTGAAATTCTCAAACAGATGTTTTATAGTAAGTATGTAAGAGGTAATTGTAGCCTTGGAAAGGAGGTCAGGGAGATGAAGAAGATTTTAGCTTTAATTGTGACGTTTAGTTTGCTCCTGATTTCGTTCGCAGTTTATGCGGATTCGGAACAACAGGCTTCACAACCCCCTCCAGTCGCACCTCCTCTTGTTCGTGAAGGCGATTTCTCGATAAAGCTGGTTGGCGCGCTGAATTTGGGGACTGCGAAGGATGAGACGGAAGCGGAGTCCATGTTGATTGCTGTGGGGATTGCACCGCGAAACGGGTGGATCTCGGACTACCCTGTGACACCGGATATTGTTGCCGAGATTCAGAAAGCGGTCGGTGAAGCGGCGGATGCCACCAGGCTGCCCATGGCAAAGAGTGACGGTTTGAAGGCGGTACAGAGTGTGGAGGCATCTTTTGGGATTGCGGTTGTGCCCGATACATCCGGGAGGTATGCCGAAGCCCAGCCACCTGCAACTCCTCAGTACACCGAGCCATCTGTCGTCAACAACTATTACTATGATCAGGGCCCGCCGGTCATCACTTACTATCCTCCACCGTGGGATTATTACTACCTGTACGCATGGGTGCCCTTCCCGTTCTGGTACACTGGATTTTTCTTTCCGGGATTCTTTGTTCTTAACGACTTTGACAGGGTCGTCTTTGTCCATGGTAACCGGTCCTTCATTTCCAATCATTTCTTCGATCGGGACCATCACCGGTTCTCCAGGGTTGACCCCGGGAGGCGCTGGGGAGGAGGCCGAGAATCTATGAGGCCCGGGGACGGGAGGTCCGAAGGAAGAGGATTCAGAACAGCCGATGCAAGAAGAGGGGCCGAATCGATTCTCCAGCGGAGCCGTGACGGCAGGGTGGCCTCAAGAGGATCAACCGGAAGAAATTTCTCCACTTCAAGTGGCCAAAACAGTCGATCGTTTAATGGTCGTAAAGGAGAAAAGGCTCAAATGGCTCCAAACCAGAACTTCCGAGGGGTTCCCAGAGGTTCGGAAAGATCCTTCAGCGCTCCTAACAGGAATGGGGCGAGGTCTTTCGGCCCGCCTGCGATGAGGAGCGAAGCAAGATCCTTCAGTTCACCTGTGCGGAGCGCGGGGAGGTCCTTCAGCCCGCCTTCAATGAGTGGCAGAGATTTTTCCGGAGGCTCTCATGCTCTCAGGAGGTTTCTCGGGAGCTTCCGTCGGGGTGGGTTTGGACACGGAATGTCTTTCGGAGGATTTCATGGTGGCGGCTCTGGAGGCTTCGCACATGGTGGTGGGTTCAGGGGCCGTTGATCGTTGGTCCAAAGAACGTAAGCCCCCGGAGATTTTTATGGAAGAAAAGGGCGAAGAGCAAAACCTCGCTTTTTCTCCATTAGCGATCATCGGATTCATCCTCGCTGTACTTGCCGGTACTGCAGAGATGTCAGCAGGGTTTGCATGCAGGTGGGGATTGTGGCATTTTCGCACGGGTTTTGTCATCCTGAGGTGGGCCGCCTGCAGTGGAATTCTTGCTGCGATGGTTTCGCTGGCGGCCTGTATCCTAACTCGTCCGGGCAGCAAGAGGAAAAGTCTCTCCTTCTCCATAATTGGACTCCTGATCGGTATCGTTGTCGTTGCCATCCCATGGTTCTACTGGCAGATTGCCCGGCGCGTCCCTCCTATCCACGACATCACAAGCGATACGGAGAATCCTCCCCGTTTTGCCGCCCTTTTACCCCTTCGAATGAATACGCCCAATCCCGCTGAATACGGCGGCCCTGAAATCGCTGCAAAACAGCGTGCCGCCTATCCGGACATTGTTCCCTTCGAAATCTCAATTCCGCCAGGTCAGGCATTTAAGCGAGCCCTCAGCATCGCTCGTTCCCTGGGCTGGCAGATGATCGATGTCAACCAGTCGGAAGGACGAATTGAGGCCACAGACACCACGTTCTGGTTCGGTTTTAAGGATGACATCATTATCCGGACTACCCCGACCACTCAGGGAAGCCGCATTGATATCCGTTCTGTCTCCCGTGTCGGGAAGAGCGACCTTGGGACCAACGCAAAGCGTATCAGAGCGTATCTGAGAAAATTGCGGGATATGGGTTAACCCGGATGTTTTATAAAAGTAAACGGACGGGCATCCTTCTGGAGCCTTTCCAAATTCTCTGGTCTTAATGATCTTGCGAATAATGTCTGAGACTCTTTAATGAAAACTGGGTGCTGTGATCGGCGATCCGCTCGATCATAGTTCTAAAACAACTGTTTGATTTTGAAAAGGAGGATGATCATGAGCCACTTCAGAAAAATCAAAAAAATATTAAAAAGTAAGGCAACCCTTGAAGGAGCCGGGGTACATCTCAAAAGAGCTTTCGGATTTTACCAGGTTCCTTCTCTCGACCCTTTTCTGCTCTTAGATGACTTTCATTCAGATAATCCTTCTCATTACATCAAAGGCTTCCCATGGCATCCCCATAGGGGGATAGAGACGATTACATACATGCTCCATGGCCGGGTTGAACACGGGGACAGCATGGGAAATGAAGGAATCATTCAACCAGGCGATGTTCAATGGATGACTGCTGGAAGTGGTATGATCCACCAGGAAATGCCCAAAGGCCAGAAAGACGGGTTGATGTGGGGCTTCCAACTCTGGGCAAATCTCCCGGCCTCCCATAAAATGATGGATCCCCGCTATCGGGATGTTAAAAGTAGCCAGATTCCGGAGGTCACATTGGCCAAGGGCGAGAAGATAAAAATTATCTGTGGAGAAGTGAATGGCTCGAAAGGCCCGGTGCAGGACATCGTAACGGATCCTGAATACCTCGATATTACCGTTCCTTCAAATTCCATCTTCAAATATCCCGTCAAAAAGGGACACACTGTTTTCGCCTATGTGATTGATGGACAGGGATACTTCGATGATGGACGCGATTCGTATGCATATGAGGTGGAGGGAGCAAATTACTTTGACCTTAAAAGAGAGTGCCTCATCGGCTCTGAAAATTTAATTATCTACGATGACGGAGACGAGGTCATGATTACTACTGAGAATACGCATGTGAGATTTTTGTTCATGTCTGGAAAACCCATTAAAGAGCCCGTAGCCTGGTATGGACCCATTGTTATGAACACCCAGGAAGAATTAAGAATCGCATTTGAAGAATATCAGAATGGAACATTCATCAAACACAAATAGTATGGGCTTGGACCTTACAGGGCTCTATATGATTTTAACCTCAGGCTTCCAATTTTTGCTGAGCAACCTGTATCCTGTATCCGTAACCAGGACGGGGCTTCCCAGGGTTGTACCCCTCTTGAAATCCTGGCTGATGACCGAAGGCTCAAACTCGAGAACCATGCCCGGTTCTATTATCCGGTCGCTCTTCGGCTGGTAGTCAGGCTGGCCTGGGAAGCCGCTAAACGGCTCTTCTATAGCCAGGCCAAGTCCATGAAAGTTAGGAGTTCGTTGTCTGTAAGCCAGCTTTCTTTATGGGTGGTAGAAACGCTTCATTCAATTCTCCCACGGTAATCCCTGGCTTTAAGAACTTTGAGGGCGCTGTTGACCGACTCTATGGCAACATTGAAAATATCCATCCACTCTTTGCTGGGCTCTCCCAGTGAAAAAGGCTGATTAAACTGCGCCATATATCCCATAAAGCTAGCATCAAACTCGGTATGGATTATGTCACCTTTCTCCATTACTTTTGGAGTTGCCGCCCAGATCATGCCTCCCAAACCGACCATGAACGAGTTCCTTCCCTGAATGATAGAGAATCATAGAGCTGATATCGCAGCCTTCTCTGAACAGGGTATCCATAAACTTTGCCCTTACTTCATAATCCCTGACACCAGGTTTGGCAGTATCGACGATAGCCTGAATTGCCTTCTCTCCAGCTTCGCATCCGAGCTCAAGACACTTGATCTCAGCCGGCTCTTAATCATTCGAGCCTCCACTATAATGTCCGTAGCGTCTTCAAATTTAGCCTCAGGGAAGTTGCTGGTGAGCGCTACGTAAGTAGTGTGAGGGAATCCTGCCTCGCCATTATAGCCCGATAGTTCAACCAAGCCTATTCTGGCTTTTTCAAGATGCAGCTCTCTTAACCTCTCAGATATTGCCTTGGAGTAGTTGGGGTGCCCGGTTCGATTATCCGCCACCCAGGGTGTGGGGTACCCTCCAATAAAAGTAAAGAGTGTTGGGTCACCTTCAAGAGGAAATACCATGTAACCTTCGGTGTTAAAATTGGATAAGTATCTCAGGCTTGCATTATAGATGGCGATAACGACCGAATGCACCCCCAAACTATCAGACATTCAAGCCCCTGCTTTCTCCATTGCCTGTCGAATATTCTTCCATCGCCGGTCGCGCTCCTCGTGGGATAAAATAGACATTTTTTCTTCCACCGTTAAAATAGGCATTTTGTAACCTCCTTTTGTTTATTGTTGAACCAATCCGGAACGTCAGTCAACTCAACACATAACAAGGCAGGGTGAGAAACACCCTGCCTTGTTATGTGACAATGAAATAACGGTTCATCTCTCCACCAGCATTCCCACTCAGCCTTAGGCTATGTGGTGGCCGTAGTTAATCTGGGATGATATTCAGGATATTGTTCGAAAATATGTTTTGCACATCTTTATTGGGTACCTGCAGAGCTTCCACGCTGTAACGTGCAGCCAATGAGCCAGCTCTTCCGTCGTCCACACCATTTACTGGTGCGTCAGTACCGAACAAGACGTGGTCCGGCCCGAAAAAGTCATAGACTATCTGAACTATTTCAGTTTCAAAACTCGCATCGCCTGAGAATACTGTGTCAACATAAAAATTTTTGAAGTGATCGACGTACGACCCGGTAATACTCGGGGGTATCCCTGTGTTTATAGCCCCGGGTACTCTTTGATTTATCCACTCGTATAGATCATAAGTCAGCCGATTCCGAAACAAAGGGACAAGGGCACCCTTGTGATGGATTATAATCTTCACGTCGGGATAAAGGCCAAACACATTTGCAAAGACGATCCTGGCCATTGCGACTGAACTATCGAGTAACCAGTCAAGAAGCAAAAACAGGTAATACTTGGATGCAATTGCCGGAACGTTGACTGGTACATTGGGTATATTCAGTGGCAGCGCTGGATCAAATAAGTAGTCGGGAAAAATCTGAGGACGACCAGGATGAATCCAGATCGGGGCGTTCAACTGCTCAGCTAGTGCGTAAAGCTGCAGGTAATCAGGGTGATCCGGCGGTTTCATCGTTGGTCCAACATAAAAAACTCCCCCGACCGCTTTGCTGGCTACCGGGTGAAGTGGGTCGTTATTTGTAACAGCCCGTTCAAACTCATAGAGCATATTTGTAAGATTGTTGGTCGGGAGAAGAGCCACCCATTTAAATTTGTTGGGATTTCCGTAGACGATATTCGCAAGCGCGTTGTTACACCACTGAGCCGCCGAAGGGTCCAATCAGGATTGCCGAATACAACCGAAGAAGTTTCAATGCCGGGGGATGGGATCAGGTGCTAAGATGAATTCCACAATCATCCATCATCTGAAGGCGGTCAGCAATGTCATACATGGCGGGGACATTGTCAAATATAGCCCGATCAGGGTTTTTCCCGCCGCCATGGCTTTCTAGGAT
>CAWEAV010000046.1:0-41301 GCA_963806715.1 uncultured delta proteobacterium | reverse complement strand
CGATAACCCGCCGGGCAACCGGCCTTTGCAGAAAACCACAGAGGGTATTCCCGGTCGGGTTGATCGTCTGGTTATATATTGTTCGTTCCTTTCTGAATTATCACTCAGATGCGGGTATCGTCGGCCTTCCCCATATTTTCACGGACTTCTCATAAAGACTTTCACCTTCTATTGTCATGTTCTTCGGTGAAACATAAACCAAATGATGAATTCCTTGATCTAATCGTTTTTGCGAGTAAAAATGTAGAGAGCACATTAGAAACCCAGGCACTTCTTTCCCTAAGATATAGTGGTAAATAAATCTGTCATCCCATAAAACTTCTACAGCTGTCTTGCCTAAATGATGCTCGATAAAGTTTGGTCGTGAAGGATCAATATCATTTCTTATCCACCATCCTGGGTTCGTAAGCGCTAAAATGTCTCCTTCTGAGTGTAGCCAATATATAGCTTTCATTATCTTTATTAGTGTTCTATTAATATCGACTTTAGATAAATCTATCCCCATTTGACGTTTGGTGATTAATCTGCCGTTCTCTTCAATTGCCACGTCGCGCACTTCTGTATACCTTCTTAGTAGCTCCAGATGCTGCTCGGCCTTATCAGAAGTGCTTAATTGGGATACCAATTCATTATGTAAACCACTAAGATCGCCATTGATTGGAGCAAGATCCGACAAATAGTTTTTCTGATTCAACTGGAGCGTGAACGCAACTCCCATCAAGAAATCTGTATCCGACGACCCGTTATTGCAATCGGAACATACTGGAAATGTGAACAGTATTTCATTGGCGCGGATATCCTTCGGCAAAAGTACTTTCGGAGGAAGGTGATCCTTTGTAGTGGCCGGGCAAGCGCCGCATACAATGCACAGCCTTTTGTGCTTGGTCCAGTTCCTGATTAACTTTTGGTGGGCGTTCACCAGCTGTTTAGTATTTTGCGAATTCAAAGCACTTGCCCTTTCGTATTCAGATATACATCAACTATTTGAATAAATTATATAACAATTATTATACCGTTGCGATGTTTATCCTGCAAACCAGTTCTCCAGGCCCTATAAGGACTTCTAATACGCCCCGAATGATCTAATAAGAGCCTATTTTTGCATTATATAATGTTATTTTCACAGTGTTATATTGCATGTGAATAATTGTTAGAAGAAATTATTCCGCCCTGGGTGTCAGGGTCACTAATTGTGAAATACCGGTCGAAAGTCGGCATAACCGCTTCGAATCAGTGCGGCTATTGCCCATTCGCCTGGAGTGTCGTGAATAGGCCCTACCTTTCCCATTTGCAGGAAACGTGGTATCCCTTCTGTTCTCTAATGTGTGATCTAAAGTCAACATGTGTGCAAAGATTAGTCATTCATAATGCGCAAGTATACGAAGAAACCCAGAATGGAAAGAATTAGTATAGCCACATTCATCAGCGGCTGAGAGTCTGCGAACATGGCGCAGATGGTCAACAAGCATGAATAGATGATCCCTAAGATCCATAGGGGTTTGTCATATATTTTAACAAATACATTCCATGCATTAACTAAAATTGGGATCGGGATCAGGCAAACATAGAACCATTTCATCGTTACAGGAGGTTGATACCAGCTTGTGATCATAGGAGGCTGATAGAAAGGGTCGAATAATTTCAGCTGCCAAAATGCCGCGAAAGATAAACACATTTCGATCAGGTCGAAAACAAAGTTAACCCACCCATAGTCATTCTCTTTCACTTGACTAACTTCTCTTAGCATCGCGCTGCAAAAAGCGATGAGAAATATGGCCATAAAGTTCGCTATATTAACCACGCTCCTAATATTAGGACTCGAAAAGAGTCTGTATAGAAGAGCTATAAATGCAGATCCCACGATTGCCCAATATAAACCAACCGCCGCTGTTTTCATTAGCTTCAGTTGTGCCATTCTGTCCTTGTTAATCCCTAATGAGAGGAAATGCGATAATTTTCAAATGTCATATTTGGATCCAGAAAATTTATGAGAAAAATTATCTGGACATTTTGAACAGGGTTGTACTAAGAGTTGATGATTTACGATTCAAAGAGAGGATAACATGACCCTCCTAAGTGGCCGCGGCAACGCCATCCGTTTCATCCAGTGTTTATGAACTACAGCATTGTCAAAAATCTTCCTTAATCCTTTCGGATGTTATTATTCGAGTCGTCAATATCTTCACCTGATCGTAAGTGTATTTGCTCTTTATCCTTTCGATTTCCCGTATAAGAGGCGATATTTCTCCCTCACCTTTAATTATTAGGTATCTAATATCAGTTGGAGTAAAAGGAATTGAATACCGCTCTGCAAGACTCCGGTTAAACCTGTTTCTGTCCTTTTCGTTAAGGAATAAGTCTTTCCATAATAGTTCTTTATGTTCTAAAGGAATATAACGCCATTCACGCTCATTATAAAATATTACATTTTCTTTAATTCCATCCGAACGCCAAAGATTTCCTTTATAAGGTTTTATAAATCGAACAATATCATACAATTCCTCCCTATCCTCACCTCCAAAGTTACGAAACTTTTCTATCAATTGTCCTATACAATCCGCTATTAAGGAGTCTCGGTGGGTATAAAGAATAGGAGTTATACCTCGTTTATTGCCCCATTCTTTCGTTAACCCGATACCATAATTCCCATATGTATTTAAATGTTCGCCAATTTGTGATAGCGGAATATCGCAGAAAGATACCATCGCTATTGCCAATTTCAAATATTCCACTGGTGGCGCAGGAAAGATAACATTAAAGTCTTCGAGAGAATAGTGTGGCCTAAAGTCATTTTCTAATATATTTATTAGGTGTTCAATTTTATTTGTGAAATGAAAAAGTGTGTTCGAACTAATTGGCATAATATCCCTCCTAATTTAATGTGTGCATAACGAGTCTGGAGGAAAAGTCCCCGTGTGGTCGGAACCCTTCGTTCTTAGGGGTCACTTTACCCCTCCCGGCTATATGATCGTTGAATACAGCGCGTTCTGAAAGGTTGCATTTATTCAGAACCCCTCGAAATCTTCAAGCACGGGGTTTTTCTACGGCCTCAACGCCCGCCATCAGCGGGAGAGCCCGCAGTATGGGCGATCCGCTGCATGGCCTTGTTAAGCCGTCCATGGCTTTTCTGAGGTCATCAAGAGTCCGGGCTTGGCGAATGATGCGCCATTCGATTCCTCTCTGTCTGTTGTTCCATTCCAGTATTCCTACATGCTCCAGGACGACGCCCAAGTAGGATGATCCCTGCGCGTGGCTTATGTTTCTGGGTTGCTGCCGCAAGATTACAACGCCAAGGCCGTCAACTTCTTCGTTGTGCCCAAGTTTCTCCACGTTGTTGGCCAATGGGAACCAGTCAGCACCGAACCTTTCTGTCAGCCAGCCGAGGACGGCAAATATTTTAGCAAGAGAGTATTCCTCTTGTCGTTCATTCTCATTCTTGATTCTGACGTAGTCGTTACGGAATGTCCAGTCAAAACGCTTGGCTCTGCCACCACCATGTGTCATGAGCATATTGATCCTCTGCTGTCCTTTATCATCCTTAGCCTTAATAACAATTTAAATAACCCGCCGGGGCAGCCACCTTTGCGAAGACTTGCCCCCACTATTCCCGGTCGGGTTGAGTTTTGTGTTATGCCTATTTTCAGTATATTTTATCTTCAAGTGCTTCCTGCTCAGGGTCATATCTTTGATAATACACTGGGATGCCGAAACGACGACGAAGGTGTTCGAGATATGATTGGGCTTCCTCTTTAACAGTATTCGTTGAGACAACGACAATTCTTGTTGCATTATTTCTATTTGGATAATAGGCGTATTCAAGTAGCTGGCCCAATGCTTCTCGAATGGATAGTCTGACAGAATATGATGTCTTTATTTCGTAAAATGTAAAATTGCCGTCGGATTCTTTGGCAACAACATCAATCAGAGTTCCATAGCCTCCGTCTAATTCTGTCCCTACGTTGTCTTTCCCGAATTTCTTCGCAAGTTGCTGATATATTCTATCTTGGATTCGATTTTGAACGAGGTCAACATTAAATGACTGTGCCTCATAGCTCGACTCAGTAGTACCTTTCTTTTTTGTGTGGCCAGGACTGAAAATGAATTGTTTCTTGGATGAAAGCAACTTTGGCGTCTTCTCTTTTTTTCAGCAAAACATAATACGTGGCTTTGACAGCAGGATCATGGCGGGAAAACTCTAAGGGCATATCCAAAAGCTCAAAAGTACGAGGTCTAAAACGTATGGCAAAAAAATCTTCTGGCTTTATTTTGCCGAATGCTTGGACTTTTGCCCCAACACTGCGAAGCTGGTCTTCCATTTCCGTCAGCCAGCCATTCTTTTTATACGCAACATATGCCTCTTGGGATTCCTGTCTGGTCGTTACTGTGATATTCCGAATGCGGCCAAGCCACCACCTCTTTTTTGTTTCCTCGTTGATGGAGTACAGAGAAATATTGAACGTCTGCCCTATGTATGTTTCTCGATGAATTCCAATCGGTTGAAGGAATGCATAGTGATAACCTTTGTAGATTTTTGTTGTATCCAATAGCCACTCTTCGTGGCCATAACCAACGCGATGCTCATACGCTTTCTTGCTTTTGCTCTTGCCTGCTATGCCGGATGGTTTTCGCCAGCCATTGGTATTCCAGCAAATTCGAGCAATTTTTTCTTCATTCATTATTGGCGTCCTCTCTTATATTTTGTGGCATAAACGGTCGAGTCAAGCGGCGGGCGGCACAAGGACTGAAAACAATCAACCTCGTTATTCACCCGCCCGCTTCGACGAATTGTTAGCCAGTCTGTTCAACCACCTTGACATAAGACGCACTCGCCTTTCTTACTTCTTGCTCAAAATCGTTGTTAAGCCAAGGCTTCAGATTGTAATGCCGATGAAACTCCTTCATGTCAGTACCCAAGATGTTATGAATCTCGGAAATCATCCCCCAGTAGGTGTCGGCTGCGAAAACAACATGACGAAGCGTTAAGAAACCAAATACAGGGTCCGGCAACTTCTTGTTGTAGCGTTTGTCCTCTCTGTCGTCAGAGCAGTCAGCCACTTTGTCATGGACAATGTCATTTCGAAAGTTGAACAGGATTTTCAGGTCTTGAAAGGGGCTTTTTGATCTATCAAACCCTTTGCCCTTCTTGAGTTTTCCTATGGTCTCCCATTTTGTAAGAGTGCCCATCTTCTCTATGGCGTCGATGAGCACCTCTGCTGTTGCTTCATGGCCTGCGTGGAATAGGCCGAGAAAATCCTTCTCTTGCAGTAGATGATATCCCAGCGAATTCACATACGACTCAAGCGCAAAACAGCAGTTCAGGAGAACAGAGAGACACTCCGAATGCAGGCGACCCTTGCAGAGACACTGCACGATTTGCGTCTTCCTCCGGGATGTTCCTGTTCACTTGAAGCATTTCCTTCTCCCCTTCTTCTGCAGGGATTCTATCTTCCAAAATGTCTTTAGCGATGGCCCTCGTTTTCCGAAGAGGTTCCTCGTATCTTACATGAAGGTCAATAAGACCGTTCGTAGTATCGAGGCAGTTGCCAATACCGAGCTTGATGCAGTCGGATAAGCGAACAAGCGCCGACTTCTTTTCGGGAAACAACATGATTCCTCTTTCTTTCTGTGACTAACGTGAAGTTCACCGGGAGCCGGATTTATTGGCGATCCGGTGGAGCCGGTTCTTTTTCTTTTGAAATTCGATAACCGAGTTTGAATTGAAGAACTTTATTTACCGCTTGTAAACTCTATAGTTTAGGTTTGACCGCAAGTCGTATAACACTACTCGAAAACGACCCCCAGCCGTTTACCTTCAGGGTCGCCATACACTATTGTTCCAACGAATGGCAGGCAAAACCAAGTCCGAACCCTGAACACTCGGTGATTGGTATGAAAAATGATAGTCCCCGACCTCCCTGGAAGACGATAGTCCTTTCTACTTGGGGAGTCGAATCCGAAAAACATTGGCATTAATCGGTTAAACATAGCTTCGAATTCATCTTTTGCCCCTTTTACTACGAAAACCTTATGCGGAGGGTCCTTCTCAAAGAATAAATGAAACTCCAGTGTTAGCAGCATTTCCTCATATGGACGAATAATAAAAGGAAAATCAGCAAAATCTTTGCGTTTGAACTCAAGCATATCTCCCTGCGTTTCGTAACGCTCAGCAAATAATCCGCAATCCCCGAATAGGTTCCCGTGTTCAAGAGCCAAGGCGGACGAACCTTTTATTCCAATCGGTTTGCCTTCTATCATTTCATTTCTCAAGTTAAATTCTCCCCAATCAATTTCTATAGCCTCAATTTTCAGTGAAATGTCATTATTGTTTGTAAGGCGGATTGGAATTACATGCCCAATTCCTGTAATCGCGTCCTTATTTTCAACTTTCCCCCATATTACATGAGGTCTGGACTGTTTTCCCCAAAGATGGGATACTTCAGGAGGTTTCAAGAACAGCGTTTTGACCCATCTGGACTCCATTATGGCGATAAGAGAGGCTACTAAAGTTATCAAAGTAATGATAAAGTAAACCAGTCTTTTTCTTTCACCAAGAAGCTTTGTATCCTTGCGAACCAAATGAGTCTCTTCGTGGCTGTTTTTCTTCTTTTTCATTAGCTTAATTAGATCAACTGACAGACGACGGTTTGTCCTGAGATGAGTGTCATCCTATTCCCCTGCGCCTAACATTATTTTTTACGCTGCTTCTGTATTTTCTTAAAGAATTGAGTTAATTTCAGAATGAATTATTTACCAGGGTAGAGGCATATGCACGCTGTTCATTTGCGCTTGTAATATACACTTTGTTCAGAAGTTTGGGAAGTGAGAATTACAGGAAGTACTCCTTGCGAAGGATCTCGGACCACGGACTCCCTCCGCCTCGGACCTTTAGCTCTGGACACCCAAGAATTTCAATCTCACCGGATTGAAAGATGAGCTACCTCCAATAGAGACGTTGTCAGCTCCCAAATTGAAGACTCCTTATCGCCTCCACCTTCCGGTCATCCGTGCTGTGGAGATACGCCTCCGTAGTTCTGATATGCGAATGGCCCATCAGGGCTTGGACGGTTTTGAGATCGTTCCCGTTGTCCAGGAGGGTTGTGGCGAAGGTATGCCGCATCACATGAGGATGGACCCTCTTCTGGATCAAAGCCTTTTTTACCACAGATTTGATAAGGCAGTCAACGGCTTTGGGGGTCAGGCCCCTTTCCTGGTAGGGACCATGCTTCCCCAAGGTATGGAAGAGGGGATGGTCTGGATCTGTCCCATTCCCGGTAGCCTTCAAGTAATCCTTGATGGCAAGGAGGGTCCCGGAGTTTAGGGGTATGCGACGGAATTTCTGCCCTTTGCCGATGACGTCAATGACAGCCTGATTCCGGTAGGTCTTGAGATCCCCGACCTTCAGGCTACAGATTTCGGCCTTTCGTAAGCCGGTTGTGAGCAGGGTAAGGAGAATGGCGTAATCACGTTTGCCTTGGAGAGTTCTTCGATCCGGGACCCTGAGCATGGCCTGGGCCTCTTCTTCGGTGAGAAATTCCGTCTCTTTCTTCTTCATGGGTTCAACCTCCTTCCTGGTTGAATGATTTGAGGTTTGATGGTAGATTTACCTTGAGTGGGCATCATCCCGTTCCTTCCAGCCGTGAGGTCAGATCTCATGGCTTTTGGGATGAAGGCTCACTCACTTCTTTTTCTTCACTCCTTTCTTTAAGAGTTTTTCAAGTTTTTCACGGGCAAGAGGACTTGGAGATGTTACCCCTTGCTCCCATTTTGAAACGGTGGATAAGGCCAATCCCAACGTCCTTGCCAGATCCTCTTGCGTGAATCCCAATTCAAGGCGGATTGCCTTGATATCAATAGATTCCTTCTTCATAGTAAATTTACTATCATAACTTGAAGGATATGTCAAGATATTTTTAGTCAGTAGGGAAGAACTGTTAAGTTAACGTATAACACCTACAAATTCTCAAATATTTTAACTTTTTAAATTAAGGATTATCGATGGAAACATGCATTCTTAAAGCAGTTAATGGAGACGATCCGAAGACGAATTTCTCTGAGGCTTTCGAGTCGCTGAAGAAGAGCAGGAAGTACTATCTTTCCTCCTTTGACATCTAAGGCAGATGCCTCTTCCCCCCTAATTACTCCTTGCTCTGAAAATGACCGCATTGATTTTGTCGAGGCGGACCACGGCATCATAAAAATCCCTCCTTGAGAGCTTTGAGAGATGAACCAGTTGGTCTCCAACGGTGGTGATAATCCCCTCCACCTCTTCGCCTGAATCCAATCGGACTGCGACCCGTTTGCCCTCATAGCTTGCCAGTATCTCTTTCATCCCATAGCCTTTGTTCAACTCAAACTTCACCTCCTGGGCAAGCAATAACGGCGAGAACATGAAAAAGAACGCAAGTACCCACCCTAGCACCATCCACCTTTTTCTCTCCATTTCAACCTCCTTTTTTATCTGGTCCCATCTGACCTTGATAGGCAAGGTACAGAAATCTCGACGAGATGTCAATATGAATTTCGGGAAGGAAGAGGTAAGAAACCAGGTTATCGCTTTCGAACAACTCTTGGCCGAAATTCCTCCCGAATAACTTCACTTCTCTGTGGGCAGATAATCTCTCCTATGTTACACCTTAACTCGTCAAACTCACAACTCGATATGCCGCTCATTGAGGAAATTCCTATTTCCTAGAGGATTACGGAGCTCTAACCCATCCGGAGAATTTCGGAGGAACCGCTCAAAGAATCCTCCCGCCTCTGCGCTACGTTGGTACGGTTTTTGTGTATTCGCTCTTTCATAGTCTCGTCTCCTCACATAAAAGTTTTTTGAAAGAAAACAGATCTCGTAAATTGTGAAAATTATTACATTCTTTTATAATTTCATGAAATATGAAAATAAATAAAATATTTTTCTTGACAAGTTTTTTAAATAATGTTAAGTTATAAGCGCATGTTAACGTTAACGCATGCTATACAATCACTGATTATCATTCAAGAAAATAAGGTTATATTTGTAATATAAAATTACCATGACGTATACATTATCCTGTATCCAGTATCCAAATCCCAGCTCTAAAATAACTTAGGTGAGGAGAATGGAAATCAACGTTGTGAAGCTGAGAGATATCATAAATATTGTGAATGGTAGAGCCTTGACCAGTACGGTAAATCTCGATCTCGAAATTTCTTTCTGTGGAGCCTCTGACCTTATGAGTGATGTTTTAGCCTATGTGAAACCAGGTTCCCTCCTCCTTACGGGTTTGGTAAACCCGCAATCTATTCGAACAGCAGAAATGGCGGATCTTGCTGCCATTGTGTTTGTACGGGGGAAAACCCCGGGGTCCGATGCTATCGAGTTGGTCGAAGAGCTGGGCATTCCCCTCATCGGGTCCCCCTATGGCATGTATGAGATTTGTGGTCGTCTCTATCAGGCAGGTTTGGAGCCTACACTGAAATGAATCTCAATGAAGGCGTCCTTTAGGGAGAAGGCTTTTGTCACAGGTTCCAAAATTTACGAAAATCCAGGAACTCATCTATGAACTCCCTATTGAACGTGTGATGAAGAAAAATGTCATTCAGGTTTCGGCCGATACTTCGATGACAGCGTTGAAGGAAGTGCTCCGGGTGAATCGAATTTCCGGAGTACCGGTGGTGGATGAAAGTCGGCTTGTTGGAATCATCTCGATTGAAGATCTGATCAAAGCCCTGGTGGAGGGTGATATTCAGGCACCGGTTAAAAAGAGGATGACAACGAGACCCATCACAGTTCGGGAAAGTGAATCGGTTGTAGAGGCGGTCAAGAAATTTACCCAGTACAAAGTGGGGCGGCTTCTGGTCGTCAATGATCACGGGGAACTAAAAGGGATACTGACCGGAGGCGATATCACCCGGGGCCTATTGGAGGCAATCAGCCTCGATTACCATGCCGAGGAGATCAGCCGGTATCGGGCGAAGCATATCTTCGAAGACATCGTTTCAGATAAGACCAGCCTGATTCTCCGATATACGGTGAAATCAAAGGACTTCAAAAGTGGCGGAAGGGCTTCGAGCAAGCTCAAAAGGGCCCTGGACCGTCTGGGAGCCGTTCCAGAGGTCATCCGGCGGGTTGCCATCTCCGCCTATGAGGCAGAGATGAATCTCATCATCCACGCAGATGAGGGGGGCGAATTGATTGCAGAGATGCAACCGGATGTGATCCGGATCACGGTCACCGATCATGGGCCCGGAATTCCAGATGTGAAGCAGGCCATGAGCCCTGGCTTTTCTACGGCACCTAATTGGATCCGCGAGCTCGGATTCGGAGCGGGAATGGGCCTTGCTAACATCAAAAAATGCGCTGATTACATGAAACTGGAATCACAGTTCGGGGTTGGAACAACGCTCGAGATTGTCATCTACCTCAAATCCGAATCGAATGGAAACTCCAACCCCCCTGAGGAGAAAAAAGAGGAGCCATCATGATTTCCCTTAAAGAGGTCATTGAAAAAGTGGAGGTGGAGACGCTTTCCTCCGTTCCTTCTGTCGATCGCCAGGTTACCGGGGGATACGCATCCGATCTTCTGAGTTGTGTCATTAAAGGGGCTAAAAAGGATACGATTTGGGTCACCCTCCAGTCCCATCTCAATGTTGTGGCAGTGGCCAGTCTCCTGGGCCTTGCGGGTGTTATCATCACAGAGGGGAACCGTCCGGATCCGGATACCCTTTCGAAGGCAGAAAATGAGGGAGTGGTCCTAATGGCTACGCCTAAAACGACTTTCACTGTTGTGGGTGAGCTGAACTCTCTTGGGGTTAAAGGGGAGAGCGACAAAAGGTAGATCGAAGACAATTCCGGGTTAAGGTCAAGAAAGAATCCCAGGGCGAATGGAACGCAGCGGGCAAAACAGAGGTTCTTTCGAATGATGCTAAAGCCATTCCTGGCAGATCTACATATACATACAGTCCTCTCTGGGTGTGCAGAGGTGGAGATGATCCCTCCCCTCATCTTGAAACAGGCCGAACGGCTGGGTCTCAGCCTCATTGCCATCACCGATCATAATGCCTGTCATAATGTGGAAGCGGTCATAAAGGCATCGGAGGGTACAGGAATTCACGTCTTGCCGGGCATGGAGCTTCAGTCAAAAGAAGAAGTCCATCTTCTCTGCCTTTTCGATACCGTCCACCAGTGCCAGGAATGGCAACAGGAAGTCTTTCAAAAGCTCCCCTCCCTTGACAACCGGGAGGAAGTCTTTGGAGCCCAGTATGTCGTCGATGCGACCGGGGATTGGATATGCACCGAGGAGCGACTATTGGCCACATCCGTCGATATGGCCTTGGAGGACGTCATTTCCAAGGTCAGAGACCTTGGGGGAATGGTGATTCCTGCTCATGTGGACCGACCTTCCTTCAGCCTCCTTTCCAATCTCGGTTTTGTTCCGGAAAGACTTGATGTTTATGGATTGGAGGTCACCCCACGATTTTTCCCGGATAATGGGCTTCAGCAGTGGCCTCAATTGAAAGCCTGGTGCCTCATTGTGAACGGAGATGCCCATCGACTCCAGGAGATTCAGCAGCGCACCTTGTTTAAAATATCTGCTCCATTGATTGAAGAGATCTCCTTGGCCCTACGGGGGTTGGAGGGCAGAAAAGTCATGGTCGAATGGCCCGAAAGGTAAATCATCTTATTCTATGAGGAGGAAAACGGCATGAATGGACAAGAAACCCTTGAAATGGAACCCCTCGATAAAGTGATCGACGAATTTGGGGGAAAACAAGGAACCCTTATCCCAGTTCTTCAAAAGGCTCAGGATATCTATGGCTATCTTCCTCCCGAAGTGCTGAGGAGGATCTCAGAAAAAACAGGCACCCCTCTCAGTCAGATCTACGGGGTGGTCACCTTTTATGCCCAATTCTATCTGCAACGCCGCGGGAAATGTATTGTTCGACAGTGCGATGGTACGGCCTGCCATGTTCGGGGAGCAGGAAAAATTGTGGATGCCATTGAAAAGGAGTTAAGGATTAAAGCCGGGGAAACGACTCCCGACTACAAATTCACCTTTGAAGTCGTCTATTGTCTTGGATCCTGTGGCCTCTCACCGGTTGCCGTTGTTGATGACAAGGTGGTGGGCAGGTTGGTTCCGGAGAAGATGATTCAAATCCTTCGGGAGACGAAGTAGGTGTGCGTGAACTATCACTTCACGTCCTGGACGTCATTGAGAATGCGGTTGAGGCAGGGGCATCCCGGATTCGAGTCCAGATTGAAGAAGATCTGGACGCCGACCTTCTCTTCATTGAGATTGTTGACAATGGAAGGGGTATGAGTCAAAGAGCTGATCAAGAAAGTCTTCGATCCCTTTTATACAACCCGGAAAACCAGACATGTGGGGTTGGGCCTTCCCTTCTTTCTAGAGGCAGCCCGTCGCTGTGATGGAGATCTCGTCATCCAATCTGAACCCGGAAAAGGAACACGCGTGCAGGGCCACCTTTCGACATAGCCATATTGACCGGGCCCCCCTGGGAGACATGCCCATCGGCTCTTCTTGCCATCCTTCTATCCGAACATCCCGTCGATCTCGACTATAGCCACCGGGTCGGAGATCGGGAATTCCGGTTCGATTCAGCGGAGATTCGAAGAGAGCTTGGCGATGTCCCCCTTACCTATCCCGAAGTCCGGGAGCTGGCTCTTGCAGGAGCTACGTGAAGGAGAGGCAAGCCTCCATTCCATTGGAGAGGCATTGAGGCATACGCGAAAAGGAAAGGAGCAAGCAGAATGGCAAGACTGAAGAACGTTGAAGAGTTGAAAAAACTTCGAGATGAGGCACAGAAAGACCTGATGGTGCGTACTCAGACCGGCACCCGGATCATTATCGGCATGGGAACTTGCGGGATTGCCGCCGGTGCGAGGGAAGTGATGCATGCCATTTTGAGGGAACTGGAGGCACGAAAGATTGAGGCCCATGTGGAGACGGTGGGATGTGTTGGGATGTGTGCCAAGGAGCCCCTCGTGGACATCGAACAGGCAGGCAAGTCCAGGGTGAGATATGCCAATATCACTCCCGAGCATGTGCCTCGCCTCATCGAGGAACATCTCATTAAGGGACAGGTCATCCAGGATTGGGCCATCGGCCGGCTGGATGCCCGGAAAATTCAATAGCTGGAGCAGAATGAAAAGCTTGGCAGCAAAGACACAGCATACAATGGATGCGTCATACGATAGGCTCTATGCGCATCAGCAATGATCGCTTTTAGAAATAGACCACGTAGAAAAGAAGGAGGCAGATATGGCTGAACCTTTTTATCGGGCCAATGTTCTCGTCTGTGGCGGAACGGGATGCAATGCTTCAGAGTCTCAGGAAGTCCATCACCGCCATGAAGAAGGAGATCTCCCGCCGGGGGTTGGGAGAGAGGTTCGGGTCGTCCAGACCGGATGCCGTGGCTTCTGTGCCATGGGGCCGGTGATGATCATCTACCCGGAAGGAACTTTCTATTGCCAGGTCCAGCCCAGGGATGTCCAGACCGATCGTTGAAGAAACGCTCGTCAAGGGCCGGGTCATTGGACGACTGACCTATAAGATCCCCGATACCTATAAGGAACTTCCCCGTTACCAGGAGATTCCTTTCTACAGCAAGCAAGTCCGTATCACCCTGCGAAACTGCGGCATGATCGATCCAGAGAAAATCGATGAATACATTGCCCGAGGGGGATATGAAGGGCTCTCCCACGCCCTCTTCGATATGACCCGTGAAGAAGTCATCGAGGAGGTGAAACTCTCCGGGCTGAGAGGACGAGGAGGAGCAGGGTTCTCCACCGGAACGAAATGGGAATTTACCGCGAAGGCCCCTGGAGACATTAAGTACGTCGTCTGTAATGCGGACGAAGGAGACCCGGGAGCCTTTATGGACCGCTCGATCCTTGAGGGAGATCCTCACAGCCTCATCGAAGGCATGACCATCTGCGGATATGCCGTCGGGGCAAAAGAAGGCTATATCTATTGCCGCGCAGAATATCCTCTGGCCATTAAACGACTAAAGAACTGCCATTGCGCAGGCAGAGGAATATGGCCTTTTAGGAGACAATATTCTTGGAACGGATTTCAGCTTCCACCTCCATATCAAAGAAGGTGCCGGGGCCTTTGTCTGCGGCGAAGAAACTGCCCTTTTAGCCTCCATCGAAGGCCGTCGAGGAGAACCCCGCCCCCGACCTCCTTTCCCCGCGATCTCAGGACTTTGGGGCAAACCCACGAACCTGAACAACGTGAAAAGCTATGCCAACGTCCCTCAGATCATCGTCAACGGGGCCAAGTGGTTCAACAACATCGGAACCAAGCGAAGCCCAGGAACTGCCATCTTTGCCCTCACCGGCAAGGTGAACAACACCGGCCTTGTGGAAGTCCCCATGGGCATCACCCTCGGTGAGATCATCTTTGACATCGGAGGCGGTATTCCGAAAGGGAAAGAAATTCAAGGCCGTTCAAACCGGAGGTCCTCTAGGCGGCTGTATCCCGGCCCAGCACCTGAATGTTCAGGTCGATTTCGACTCCTTACAGGAAGTCGGAGCGGTCATGGGTTCCGGAGGTATGATCGTTGTCGATGAAGACACCTGCATGGTGGAATTCTCAAAGTTCTTCCTTAACTTTGCCCAGGCAGAATCCTGCGGAAAATGTGTTCCTTGCCGGGTCGGTGGAAAGCGAATGCTTGAAAATTCTCACCCGGATTCACGGAAGGACAAGGAAAGACTGGAAGATCTGGATACCATCCGTGGAATTGCCAAAGGGATGCAGACCGGTTCCCTCTGTGCGTCTGGGGCAGCTTACCCCTGGTCCGGTCATGTCAGCCCTGCAGTATTTTGAACCGGAGTTTCAGGGCTCATATTCTCGACAGGGAATGTCCTGCAGGCACCTGTAAAGACCTTGTTCGGGCTCGGTGCATCAATGCCTGTCCAGCAGAGATCGATGTCCCTTCGTATGTCTCCTTGATCGCTCAGGGAAGTTATGCCGAGGCCTTGGAGGTCCATCGGGAAAGGAACCCCTTTGCCCTGACCTGTGGCCGGGTCTGCCCGGCCTTCTGTGAGGACAAATGCAGGCGCGGCGATATCGATGAACCGATTGCCATCCGCATGGCAAAACGTCTCATGGCTGATCATGAGATGGAAAAACCGTGGACCCCGAAGAAGTTGGAAGGGCCGAAGAATAAGAAGGTGGCTGTCATCGGCGCGGGTCCGGCGGGACTGACCGCTGCGCTCCGACTGGCCCAACGGGGTTATCCGGTCACGGTGTTTGAGAAACTGCCCGTCGCAGGCGGTTGGATGGCAGTTGGAATTCCAGAGTATCGTCTTCCCCGAAATATCCTGAACAAAGAAATCGAGAACATCAAACGGGCAGGCGTGGAGATCAAACTCAATCAGGAATTGGGAAAAGACTTTACCATTGATGATCTCCTTGACAAGCAAGGCTTTAGTGCCGTGGTGCTGGCCATCGGGGCCCACAAGAGCCGCCGCCTCGGAATTCCAGGCGAGGATCTCCCAGGGGTCTATCATGGAACGCAGTTTCTGAAAGATGTGGCCCTGGGCAAAGATACCCGATGTGAAAGGGAAACGGGTGGCTGTTGTCGGCGGTGGCGCTGTGGCCATCGACGCCGCACGGACGGCACTTCGCCTGGGGGCAAGCAAGGTTCACATCATCTATCGCCGAACCCGGGAAGAGATGCCTGCATGGAAAGAAGAGATCCATGCGGCCTTTCAAGAAGGAATTCAGTTCCATTTCCTTACCAGATCCTGTGGGCATCCTCGGTCCGGATCATGTAACCGGGGTCGAATGCCATCTGCAGAGACTGGGCGAATTTGATACGAGCGGTCGTCGCCGACCCGTCCCGATCGAAGAGACAGAATTTGAAGGGGCTGAATTCGTCCTCGATGCCGACATTTTCATCCCGGCCATTGGCCAGGCTTCTGATTTGGAGTGTTTCGATGGAAAGAAGAGATCGGCGCCAACTGGGGTGACAGATCACCGTCAGTGCCAACCTTGCGACCACGCGAGAAGGTGTTTTTGCCGCGGGTGACCTTGCCTTAGGACCGGCAACCGTCGTTGAGGCAGTGGCTCAGGGGAATAAGGTGGCCGTAGCTGTGGACGACTATCTCAAAGGACAGAAGGTCGAAAGACCTCAGTATGTTACCAGTATCAGAGAGATTCCCCAGCTGTTCAACCTGGAGGATTATGCGGAGGCCAAACGGCCCGCTGATCCGAGAATTGCCGTGGCGGAACGGATCCGCAATTTTGACGAAGTTGAGGCAAGTTTCGATGAGCATACGGCGCGGGAGGAATGCAAACGCTGTCTGCGATGTGACTTGGAGTGGATAGAGTCCATGGGGCTTCAGACCGAGGACAAAAAAGTGGCCTAAAGCAACCTCAGATCGCAACATGGATAATTCATGCATGTTCAGACAATAATGAGAGATGATTTTTGCTGATCCTTTGCATGTTCCAGTGAATTGATTTAAGGAGGTAACTTGCCCGATGGATAAGATGGTCAATCTGAGAATCAACGGACGCCAAATTCGGGCGCGGTCCGGGCAAACGGTTTTGGAGGCCGCAAAAGCAGCCGGGATCGACATCCCCAGTCTATGCCATCATCCTGCCTTGACCCCCATGGTGCCTGCCGGATCTGTCTCGTCGAGATCGAGAGACAACGCACGCTCCAGCCTGCCTGTACCTTTCCGGTTTCCGAGGGAATGAAAGTGGAGACCGAATCACCCAAGGTGGTAGAAGAGCGAAAATTCGTCCTCCAGATGCTCTTCTCTGAGCGAAACCACTACTGCATGTTCTGTGAGATGAGCGGCGACTGCGAGCTCCAGGCCCTGGCCTATCAGTATGGCCTGGATCATTGGATCTATCAAAATCCTTACCCAAAAATCCCTGTGGATGGAACGAGGAAATATTTCATCATGGATCACAATCGTTGCATCCTCTGCCGCCGGTGCATTCGAGCCTGCGCCGAGTTAGCCGCCAATAATACGCTGGGAGTCAAATTCCGGGGTGCCAAGACCATGGTCTCTGCCGATATGGATGTCCCCTTTGGAGAATCCACTTGCGTGGCCTGCGGAACCTGTCTTCAGGTCTGCCCCACAGGAGCGTTGATTGATCGGAAGAGTGCCTATACGGGTCGCAATGCTCAAGTGGAGAGGACCCAGAGCGTGTGTATTTTCTGCAGTGTGGGATGTGGGATCGAGATTATGACCCGAGCCGGGCGAGTTCTCCGCGTGGAAGGGGAATGGGAAGAACATAACGAGGGGTGCTCTGCGTGGCCGGCCGATTTGAGCCTGTTTATGACAACCGCGAACGGATCAAATCCCCTTTGATTCGAAAGAATGGTGACCTGGTCCCTGCGACTTGGGATGAGGCGCTCGATGCTATTGCCGCAAAGCTCAAGAAGACGAAAGGGAATAAGGTCGGGGCATGGACGACCTGCCAGACCCTCAACCTGACGATGAGTGAATTCGTGGCCGTCTTCCGAGGAAAGGTCGGTGCCAATGTGGGCGTTCTTGAACCAACCCTGGCCGAATTGGAACTCCCTCTGGGGGGATCTCTGAGTGACCTCCTCTCCGCCGATTGCATTCTGGTCATTGGCGCGGACCCCCTCTCCGATCATCGGGTCCTGGGATATCATATCAAACGGGCCCGGATGAAGGGCGCTCAGCTCATCCTCGTGTCGGATAAGAGAATGAAATGGCTCGGTTCGCGGATAAGAAATTTCTCCCGAATGAACTCGCCTAAGGCCATTAAAATATGCCAGAACGCTGCCTCTCCCGTTGTGGTTTATGGCGTGGGAACGAACCAGAAAGAAGCACAAAAATTGGCGGGTCTGAAGCGAAAGGCTCATTTCATTCCCCTCTTCCCGGCGACCAATGGTTACCATGCAAAGGTCCTTGGCCTGCATTCGCATGGATATCAACCATACGGAAGTGATCTATCTTCTTCTGGAGAGACCAAGCTTCCAGAAGATGTGGCTCAAACAGGCTCGGAAGGCAAAATTCCTCGTCGTCCATTCCAGCTACCATGGACCGATCACCGATATGGCTGATGTCGTACTTGCCGGCCCTGGTCTGGTATGAACATGAAGGTTCGCTCTATAATTTGGAAGGAAAGAAGGTCCCTGTGAGAAAGGCTGTTCCTTATCCGAAGGAATTGATTCCTGAAAACGAAGTATTGACGCAATTGGCAGCCCGTTTGTAGGCATTCCCCTTCATCCTCCTTAGGAGGATGGATCAGGGAATTTGAAGAAGTAAAATCTGTATAAAATGAGGAGGAAACCCCATGGGAAAGATGAAAGTTGCAGTGGATTGGTTGGCCGCGTGTGCAGGATGTGAGATGTCTCTACTGGATATGGATGAGAGGCTCGTCCAGTTGCTTGACAAGATCGAACTCACATCTACACCCATTACCGATTTAAAACACCCTCCTAAAGAGGGGGTGACCGTGGGCATTCTTTCAGGAACAGTCAACAACACCACGAATGTGGAAGTGGCCAAGGAGATGAGGGAACGGTGCAAGGTCCTGATCGCCCTGGGGGATTGTGCCGTCTTTGGTGGCATCATGACCATGCGGAACTTCTTCGATATGAATGAAGCCCTGAAGCGAGCCTATGTGGAAACGGAGAGCACGGTCGAAGGCATCATTCCGAGTTCTGAAGAGCTTGGAAAACCGGTCGAGGCACGGCCGGTGAACCAGTTGGTCAAAGTGGATGTCCATCTCCCGGGATGCCCTCCCTCGGCAGATGCCATCCACTATGTTCTTAGTGAACTGCTTGAAGGACGCATCCCTGTACTCACCGGCGACAATCTTAAATACGACTGATGGCATAAAGGTTAAACGGACATATAGAGGAGGAAGATATGATGCAGAAGATTACGATTGAGCCCGTGACGCGAATTGAGGGTCACGCCAAAGTCACCATCCATTTGAATGGGAAGGGGAAGGTCGAAAAGGCCTACATGCATGTGAATGAATGGCGGGGTTTCGAAAAGTTCACGGAAGGCCGCCCCTACTTCGAGATGCCCCAGATCACACCCAGGATCTGTGGCATCTGCCCGGTCAGCCATCATCTGAGCGCAGCAAAGGCCTGCGACCGCGTGATTGGAGTGACGCCCCCCGGCCCGGCCCGGTTGCTTCGCGAGCTCATGCATATGGGCCAGTTCATTCAATCTCATTCCATGCACTTCTTTGAACTGGCCGGTCCTGACCTCCTTCTGGGATTCGATGCGGACCCCGCCGTTCGAAATGTCGTTGGGGTGATTCAGGCAAACCCGGACCTTGCGACCAAGGCAGTCCGTCTGCGCGCCTTTGGCCAGGAGATCATCCGAAAGCTTGGAGGGAAGCGAGTCCATCCCAATCACTCGATTCCGGGGGGCGTGAATGCTCCTCTTTCGATGAACGATCGTGATGAAATCCTGAGCCAGATTGATGATCATACCGAGGTCATCAAGACAGCTATCTCCATTGGAAAGAACTGGTTTGAGGCGAACAAGGAGGTGGTCGATAACTTTGCCGTCTTCTCTTCGGGTTATATGGGGCTCGTAGATGAACAGGGTGGCCTCCAGCTCTACGACGGGATCCTTCGCATGACAGATAAGACCGGGAAAAAACTGGAGGAGTTTAATCCTCAAAACTACCTCGAGTATATCGGAGAACACGTAGAGGACTGGTCTTATTTGAAATTCCCCTTCTACCTGAAGATGGGATGGCCCAAAGGGATCTATCGGGTCGGACCTCTGGGACGGCTCAATGTGGCAGACAAGATCAATACTCCTCTTGCCAATGAAGAATTCAAAAACTTCAAGGCTCTGGGTGGTGGCAAACCGGTGGAAGGCACCCTGTGGTACCATTACGCCAGACTGATCGAAGATCTTTATGCCATTGAACGAGCCAAAGAGATTCTTCTGGATCCAGCCGTCACCTCCACCGATCTGGTGGCGGATCAGGGAGAATTTGTAGGTGAGGGAGTTGGGTGTCTCGAGGCGCCCCGTGGAACGCTATTCCATCACTACAAAACAGATGCCAATGGCATGCTGACGAAGGTAAACCTCATCGTTGCAACCGGACACAATAACTGGGCCATGAACAATGCCGTGGAGATGGTCGCAAAGACGTATGTCGATGGGAAAAAATTAACCGAAGGGATGCTCAATCGGGTCGAGGCCGCAATCCGCGCCTATGACCCCTGCCTCTCCTGCTCGACCCACGCCATCGGCGCGATGCCGATGGTGGTTGAGATGGTTGATTCTGACGGGAGAGTTGTGGATCGTATTGCCCGTTAATAGATCTTAGGGCTCTTGCTATAAGTTCCTCGGTGTCCAGACAAAAAACGCTGCCCAGCGCGGCAGCGTTTTTTGTCTGCTACGCCTTATCCTTCTTCCACACTACTTAAGAATTTGCGTAAGTTCGTCAAGGAAGCCTGTTTGCCCTTTTAATATTTTCTCCTTTGCAGCCGAGATGGAGAACCAACCTGCTCGATCAACTTCTGGAAATGCTTGTTGTCTGCCAGAATGGGGAGGCCATTCCATTGAGAAGGTGTCACTTTTGATCGCTGAGGCGTCGCAGTCCCCCTCAAGGGCCCAGGCGCTGATAATTTTGCCGCTCGGCTGCTTCCGTGGGGTCAGAGGAATAAATTCTCCGGTGGCATGGAGACTTGTCTCTTCCTGAAACTCACGTTTTGCCGCATCAAGCGGGTCTTCCCCGGGCGTATATTCTCCTTTGGGAATCGACCAGGATCCAGCATCCCTCTTTGCCCAAAGCGGACCGCCGGGGTGAACCAGGAAGACCTCGAGAACCCCGTGGCGGCGTCGATACATCAGTAACCCGGCACTCTTCTTAATCATATAGGGCTATTCTCGCAGCGGAGAGAAAGATCTTGACAAGCTGATGCTATGAGATACGTTTCGTCAATGACCTCAAAATCTATCAATCGGGTATGCCTCAGAAGAAAGTGTCTCCGACCCAAGGAGCCGTTCTCCGATAAAGGTTTCTCCCTAAAGCTGCCCAAAAGAGCTGGGAAATCTGTTCTAAACTTAATGGACCTTTCTTATAATCTCTTATTGATCTCCTTTTATTGAGGATTTCTTCTATCGAAGTTAACCCGTTTTCTTTCGGCTCCGGAAGTCTTACCTCTCTTGCCACGTTCACTCCTCTAATTAGAGTCTGTTTATAAATTGCCGCATCAATCAGAATCGTCATTCCGGCGAAAGCCGGAATCCAGTCCTTTCGAGACCTTCTGGATGCCGGATCAAGTCCGGCATGACGGAAAAGGGTGTTTATGGATAGACACTAATTATCTTTCATCTATCCTTCCTCTCCCCCTTATGATACCAAATTCATTAGAACTGTCTACCAAAATATTCTCATATCCAGTCTCTTTACCTGTGGGTTGCAAAACCACTCCAGGTGATCTCCACTCAAAAAAGTTCTTTCTTGATCATTTTCTCTCAAACAAGTATCATCTCTCCAATGGCCTGCTGAATGTTCTTCACAAATGATGTGATTGCGCGAATAGGCTGATTATACCCGACTGCTGGAGGGCTGACATGAAATTTACAGAATCACTGTGGGTTTCCATCGAAGAGATTTATGACAGGATTCTGAAACATCCTTTTCTCCGGGGGCTGACAGAGGGTTCGCTGGATGAAGGGGCCTTCCGATTTTACGTGATCCAGGATGCCCTCTATCTCAAGGACTATGCCAGAGGACTTGCCCTTCTGGGAGCCAAAGCCCCGCAGGATCAGTGGCTTATGATGTTCCTTGAGCATGCGAGAGATGTGATCGTTGTCGAACGGGCCCTTCATGAAAGTTTCTTCAAAGATTGGCAATTGACTGATGAAGATGTTTACTCAGCCCCTATGGCTCCCAACAACCTACTTTACACATCTTACCTCCTAAAAACAGCCTATGAGCGACCATTTCCGGAAATCCTGGGGTGCTTTCTGCCTTGTTACTGGATCTACTGGGAGGTTGGAAAAGAGCTTGAAAAGCATGGGTCACCCAAGGAGCTTTTTCGTCGCTGGATTCAAACTTACTCCAGTGAACAATACGCCTTGATCGTCCGCCAGGTGCTGGAAGTGATGAATCAAGTGGCCCATGGACTAAAGGATGACGACTTAGAGCTGATTCGGGATCACTTCATCGTGACTTCAAAGCTGGAATACCTTTTCTGGGACATGGGTTTTCACAAGCAAACCTGGGGAATATAGACGCCTTGGTTTTAGGACAATCAACTTTTTGAGAGATTAAAAATCTGCTCCGGGAAAGACTCGATTCAATCAGGATAAGCAACGATGATTACAAATCAATTCCTTTAAAAAATAGGCCCTTCTGACGGCCCTACTTCCGTCTTAATGATGAATAGGAGATTTGCTTATCCCAACAATCGTATCCTATAATTAGAATGTTTATTGAGGTTGCATATTATTATCAACATGAAAACTCAGGAAAGAATGACATCGTGAATAATAGGTCATTAGTCATCGGGTACGGAAATGTTTATTGCCATGATGACGGGGTTGCCCTTTATATTATCAACTGTTTGCGAAAACGGTCGGGATTACGAGAACTTCAGCCTGATGAAGATGGCCTCGATGAATTAGGCCATTCCCTCGATACCGCCCTTCTCCATCAACTGGTTCCGGAGATCATACCTCTTGTGACGCAATATCAGAAGGTGGTCTTTGTAGATGCCCACAAGGGCATAATTCCGGATGACGTGAGAGTGGTTGATGTTAAGGAAGAGATGGGGTTCCATGCGGTTACGCATCACATGAGCCCGGGAATGCTTTTAGCCATAGCCCGTCAGACCCAGCGTTTTGCCCCGGAAGGTCATTTAGTCTCCGTAAAGGGTGAAGATTTCGATTTTGGACTTGGATTATCCGAACCCTGCAAAATTCGGGCAGACGCAGCAGTGCAGAAGATCTTAGAATTGGTGAATTCAAAAGATGAAAAGTGATGATAAAACCATAAACTTCCAGATGCTGAACAGGATCCGGCATGACAATAAGGGATTGGCCTTCGTTTTTGTCATCCCGAACTTGTTTCTGGATCTCGCTTTCGGACTTTGATGATATTGATAAAATCGAATGCATGAATTGCCCGTGACCGAACAGATCGTAGAGATTGTCCTCGACCATGCCCGTAAGGCAAAAGCGGAGAGGGTCCTTAAAATCAATCTCGTCATTGGAGAGCTGAGCAGTTTCGTAGGGGAGAGCATTCAATTCTACTTCGACATGCTTTCCAAAGGGACCGAAGCAGAGAAAGCCTCTCTCTCTATCTCCCGCATTCCGGCCAGAGCTCGATGCCAATCGTGAAAGAGGAGTATAACCCGGAAGGAATGAATTGGTTCTGTCCGGCATGCGGCGGTCCGGTTGAAGAGATTCTGGGGGGACGGGAGTTTTACGTTGAGAGTATTGAAGTTGAATGACAGGATGACCAGGGGGGAAGAGAGATGAAGAAGGTAAAGGTCATTACGCAAATCTTAAATGCCAATGATCAGATTGCAGAAGAAAACCAGAGATTGTTAAAGGACCACCGTATCCTTGCCGTGAATCTGATGGCCTCTCCCGGGGCAGGAAAGACCAGTTTAATCCTCCAGACGGGAAAGGCATTGGCTGGCAGGACTCGCATTGGCGTTGTCGAAGGGGACGTTGCTTCTCGAATCGATGCTGACAAGGTGGCTTCCCAGAGGATTCCCGTCATCCAGATCAATACGGGGGGCGAATGCCACCTCGATGCGGCCACGGTCCAGAAGGCGCTAAAGACCCTTCCCCTTTCCGAAATCGATCTCCTTTTCATTGAAAATGTCGGGAACCTCATCTGTCCTGTAGAATTTCGACTGGGGGAAGAAATTCGTGTGGTGGTTGCAAGCGTTCCGGAAGGAGACGATAAACCTTACAAATACCCCGGCATCTTTACTGCGGTCAATGCTGTGGTCCTCAACAAAATGGACCTGATTCCCTATGTTGATTTCAGCTTCGACGCAATACGAAAAGGGATTACCACGATGAACCGAAAGGCAAAGCTCTTTCAAGTCTCCTGCCGAACGGGTGCGGGTATCGCTGCATGGGCGGATTGGTTGGAAACCCAGTGGCGATCAAAGAATGCGCATAGCGCATAGGTCATCGTTCCCCTCATACCACCTTCTCCGAGAGACTGTGTCGCGATATGAAAAGATTGGCCTTTGGACAAGGTGGAGAGGCGGTTGGGTGGAGAAGGTTTAGAGCGGCAACCTTTATCCGTTTAGATTCAGGCGTGCCAATCGTATAAACAATGTTCGATTTATTACAAGCGGTGATTTCCCATAATCTAAAAGACCCGCATTCTAAAACTTTGGAACCCAATTGCCTCTCCCCTGGCTTGCGATTATGACACAATCTCCGAACGGGGAGAGGAAAAGAGTGAGCGGCGCAACTGCGACTTCCTCAATTAGAATAACATGGAACCTATTTCAGCGTATCACATTCAGGTGAAAGGGGTCGTACAGGGAGTCGGGTTCCGGCCCTTTGTTTACGGACTGGCCACACGACTTCATCTGAAGGGTTGGGTTATAAATACCTCCGCGGGGGTGGTCATCGAAGTGGAAGGGCCTCCTTCGGCCCTCGATGAATTTCTCCAGGATCTTGTCAGGGACGCCCCTCCCATTTCAAGGATTGAAGAGATTGAGAGTCAACCCATACCCCGGAATGGATATGCCCGGTTTGAAATCCGTGAGAGCAAGGAAGAGGCAGGGTATGTTCTGGTTTCTCCTGATATTGCAACCTGTGAGGCCTGCCTGGAAGAACTCTTCAATCCGGATGACCGGAGGTATCGCTATCCTTTCATCAACTGCACGAACTGCGGCCCTCGATTCACCATTATCATGGATGTACCTTATGACAGACCCCTGACAACCATGGCCTCCTTCAAGATGTGTCCGGCCTGTCAGTCCGAATATGAGGATCCTCTCAATCGCCGTTTCCATGCCCAACCGAATGCCTGTCCGGTCTGTGGCCCAAGGATATGGCTCGCTCCATCAAAAGCGGAAGACAGAGAGGCATTGACCCCACCGGAAGGGAGGCCCGGTCATTCAGAGGTCCTCAAAGAGGCAGCTCGATTACTCCGATCAGGAACGATCCTCGCCCTCAAGGGGCTGGGCGGGTTTCACCTCGCCTGTGACGCTACCCGTTTCCAGCCCTTGAGAACCCTTCGTGAAAGGAAGCGCCGTCCCAGGAAACCCCTTGCAGTCATGATGTCCAATCTGGAAGAGATTCGAAGCCATTGCATCATGACTCGGGAAGAAGAAAGCTTGTTAACATCCAAATCCTGCCCGATCGTTCTTCTCAAATGGAAATCGGAGTCGAATATCTCGCAGGAGGTGGCCCCGGGAAATCGTTATCTGGGTGTCATGTTGCCCTACACCCCTCTTCACCATATCCTTCTTGAGGATGTGGGAAGACCTCTTGTCATGACCAGCGGGAATTTGTCAGAAGAGCCTATCGCTCAAGACAATGAAGAGGCCTGGAGACGGCTGCGCCATCTTGCCGACGGGTTCCTCTTTCATAATCGAAGGATTTATGCCCGCTACGATGATAGTGTCTGGTTTGCCCCTGAGATACCCAATGAAAAGAACCAGATTGTCCGCTTGGCTCAACCCCTTCGTCGGTCTCGCGGATACGCCCCCTTTCCATTAAAGCTCCCTTATTCTTCCTCTTCGGTTCTCGCCTGCGGTCCGGAGCTAAAGAATACCTTCTGTATCACCCGAGATCAATATGCCTTCGTCAGTCAACACGTTGGAGACATGGAGAACTTAGAGACATTGGAGCATTTTGAAACCTCCATTGCCCTCTATGAAAAGCTCTTCCGTCTGAAGCCCGAAGCATTGATCCATGATCTTCATCCTGATTACCTCTCCACCCATTATGCGAAAGAGCGCGCCTTGAAGGATCATCTCCCCCTCATTGAAGTCCAGCACCATCATGCTCACATCGCCTCCTGCCTGGTCAACAACGGGTTGACTGAGCCTGTCATCGGCGTAGCCATGGATGGCACCGGCTTTGGATTAGATGGGCAGGTCTGGGGAGGAGAATGGTTGATCGCGGATCTTGGAGGGTTTCAAAGAGTGGCCTGGCTGCAACCCCTTCCTCTGCCCGGAGGAAATGCAGGGGTTCGAAACCCTGGCCGGGCAGCGATCGCCTATCTCCACAAACTATTCGAAGAAATCCCGGGTTTGCCCTTTCTCTCGAACTTGAATGATGCGGAGGTCAAAACGGTTCAGACTCAGGTTGAGAAGGGGATTAACGTCGTCATGACCTCTTCTGCGGGTCGCCTGTTCGATGTGGCGGCTGCCATGGCAGGAGGTCTTGTCCGGGTAACCTATGAGGCGCAAGCAGCAATCGAAATGGAGATGGTTTCTGAAATGACCCATCAATTCTATCCCTATGATCTCCGCCCCGGTAACCGGATCCTGACATGGGGGAATGAAAAGGGAATCCCGGGGACAAAGACATCCTATGAGGTTGGCTTAAAACCATTGATAAAATCGATGATCGATGAAGTTCTGGCAGGAAATTCCTTTTCTCGTATCGGAGGGAGCTTTCACCGGACCCTTGCACGCATGATCGCTGAAGTGAGTCAACTCCTCTCCCGGGCGACAGGAATAGAAAAGGTGGCTCTTTCAGGAGGATGCTTCCAGAACCGTTTGCTTTTCAGAATGACGATAGAAGAGATTCAGAAGCGCGGGCTTCATCCTCTGCTTCATCATCACGTTCCGGCAAATGACGGATGCATCTCGCTCGGCCAGGCTGCAATTGGGCACTTTGCTTTGAAAGGATAACCAAATAGATGTGTTTAGCCATTCCTGTGTTGATACAGAAGATTGAGGGACTGGAGGCACTCGTTGAAATCGGTGGCGTGAAGCGGAAGATCAGCCTCATTCTCACTCCCGAAGCAAAGGTAGGCCAGTATGTCCTCATCCATGCTGGATATGCGATCGGGGTCCTGGATGAGGAAGAAGCCCGGGAGACATTGAAGCTGCTGGAAGAGATGGCAGCCTACGTCGATAAAGAGGCGGAGAGTGCAGAGCGCTAAGGGCATAGCATTTTTTCACGCTTGGCAATATGCTCAGCGCCATGCCGTAGGTATTAGTTTACCATGAAATTCATCGACGAATTCCGAAACAGCCATCTTGCCCATGCCCTGGTGAAGCAAATCAAGGGACAGGTCCATCAGTCGATCCGATTGATGGAGTTCTGTGGAGGACATACCCATGCCATCCTCCGTTTTGGCATACGAAAGCTCCTTCCCACTGAAGTAGAGATGCTCTCCGGCCCCGGATGCCCGGTCTGTGTGACCTCTTCCAGAGATCTGGATCGCGCCATCGCTCTCTCTCGAATCCCTGGCGTCATCCTTACGACCTTCGGAGATATGGTCCGGGTGAGAGGAAGCCAGGGAAGCCTTCAGGGCGAAAGGGCCAGAGGAGCGGATGTGCGCATCGTCTATTCTCCCTTGGATGCTCTAAAGCTGGCGGAGAAGCATCCTCACCGTCCAATCATCTTTTTGGGGGTCGGCTTTGAAACCACGGCTCCGGGGGTTGCCGCATCCATCCTCGAGGCAGAAACAAAAGGATTAAGAAACTATTCCGTCTTTTCCCTTCATAAATTGACTCCCCCAGCGACGCAAGCCATCTTGGATGCGGGTGAAGTTAGGCTCTCTGGAATTCTTGGACCAGGACACGTCACCACCGTGATCGGCACAGATGCCTGGAAATTTCTTCCCACCCAATATGGAGTGCCCATTGCCGTAGCGGGCTTTGAACCCCTTGATATCCTTCGGGGCATTAGTATGCTTGCAGATCAGATCAGCAAAGGCCAGGTACAGGTCGATAACGCCTATTCGAGAAGTGTCCGTCCCCAGGGGAACCGTACGGCCTTAAGCATCATGAACAGGGTCTTTGAGGTCTGCGATGCAGAATGGCGGGGCCTTGGCACCCTTCCCCGGAGCGGTCTTCAACTCCGGGAAGAGTATGCCCCCTTTGATGCATCGAAGGCTTTCCAGATCCCCAGCCTTTCCAGCAGCGAACCACCCGGGTGTCGATGCGGAGAAGTTCTTCGCGGCCTCTTGATGCCACCCCAATGTTCTCTCTTTCGCCGAGTTTGTAATCTCGAAAACCCTGTGGGCCCTTGCATGGTCTCTTCGGAAGGGGCCTGCTCCGCCTATCTTCAGTTTGGAGATATTGGCGATGAAGACTGAACAGATTGAACTCGCCCACGGCAGTGGTGGTCGCCTCATGCACGAACTGATCGAGCAGTTGTTTCACCACCATTTTTCGAATTCCTATCTCGACCTGCTTGGCGATGCTGCCATCCTTCCGGAACAGAACGGAAGGCTGGCCCTGACAACCGACTCCTATGTCGTCCGTCCTATTTTCTTCCCAGGCGGAGACATTGGAAAGCTGGCTGTCTGTGGCACGGTGAACGATCTCTCCATGGTTGGTGCTCAACCCCTTTATCTCTCCACGGGTTATATTTTAGAAGAGGGGCTTCCATATTCTGATCTCGAAAAGATCGTCTCCTCTATGGCCGAGACGGCGAATAGAGCAGGCGTGAAAGTTGTCGCAGGGGATACCAAGGTTGTTGAACGGGGAAGTGCCGATCAAATCTTTATCAATACGGCTGGAGTCGGTTGGATACGGGAAGGCATTCATCTCTCGCCGCGGAATGTCCGTCCGGGAGACAAGATCCTGGTCTCAGGAAGCATAGGAGACCATGGAATGGCCATTCTCTGTCAAAGGGAAGGCCTGGAATTCGGCACCTCCCTTGAGAGTGATTGTGCCCCTCTGAACGGGCTCGTCCAGGAGATGTTAGATCGTCATCAAGGCATTCGGGTGATGAGGGATCCTACGCGGGGCGGTCTTGCAACAACGCTGATCGAGTTAGCACGGGAGAGCAACCTGGGTTTTGAGATCGATGAGACAAGCACTCCTGTCCATGAAGGGGTCCGGGCTGCCTGTGAACTTCTCGGGCTCGATCCTTTTTACGTCGCCAATGAAGGGAAGCTGATTGCCATTGTATCTCCAAAAGAGGCGGACCTACTCCTCGCTACCTTGCATGCTCACCCCCTCGGAAACGAAGCCCGCCTCATCGGCCACGTCGTCGAGTCCCATCCAAAAAAAGTCGTTCTCCGGACGATCTTGGGAGTGGCAAGGGTGATGGAGATGCTGGCGGCAGAACAGCTTCCAAGAATCTGTTAGGACACCCATTCACCTTTAACCAGGCAATCCCAAATCCCATGCCTTCAGGACGCGCCTCATCACTCTACCATCTTCTGCTCTTGGAATCTGGGGTCGAAAATCGATTTCCTTAGGGACGATCCTTGAAGAAAAAGATTGCCTCACAAATTCTTTGATCTCATTCTTCAGTTCTTCAGAAGGCGCAACATCCTGCTTCAAAGAGATGAAGGCCTTGATGATATTTCCCCTCAGGGGGTCTGCTTTTCCGATCACTCCTGCATCCGCAATAGCAGGGTGTCTTCGGAGGACCTCTTCCACCTCGGTGGGCCCAATAACCACGCCGGCGATCTTGATCAAATCGTCATCTCTCCCCTGATAGTAAAAGTATCCATCATCATCCATGTAGGCCGTGTCTCCCGAGACATACCAAGAGGGGAAGGGAAAATACTCCTGATAGCGTTTTCCGTCCTGCCAGATCTGCTTCATCATGGCCGGCCATTCTCTCTTAAGGGCCAGCTTCCCCAGTGTCATGGGTTGAAGCTCTTCCCCGTGGAGACCTAAGATTGCCGCCCTCGTTCCGGGAAAAGGTTTACCGATGGAGCCAGGTTTGATGGGCATGCACGGATAGTTAGCAATCATGATCATTCCCGTCTCTGTCATCCACCAGGTATCATGGATCGGGATCTTAAAGACTCTCCTTGCCCAGTAGACAAGCTCTGAGGGTAAAGGCTCTCCGACGCTGAGCAGGTGTCGGAGGCTGCTAAGATTATGCCTTTTCAGCACCTCTTCACCTTTTCCCATCAGCCTCCGGAAAACGGTGGGCGCCGTATACCATACAGAAATCCGGTTTGAGGCAATGGATCGGCACCAGCCTTCGATCTCAAATCTTCCCCCCCGGACGAAGCTCTCCACACCACAGAGCCATGGGGCAAAGGCTCCGTAGACCGTCCCTGTAACCCAGCCCGGGTCTGCCGTCGTCCAGAGGACATCCTTATCCCTGAGGTCAAGGACCCACCGGGCTGTGATGAAGTGTCCAATCATATCCCGATGGGCATGGAGAACTCCCTTTGGCCTTCCACTTGAGCCGTAGGTGTAGATCAAATAGAGCGGATCTTCAAGATCAACCCACTCAATCCCGCTCTCACCCGAGGCTTGGGCCATTTCCTCTTCCCAACTAAACTCCCAAGGTTTTAACCTGACACCCGTCGCTCCTACCAGGATGACTGATCTGGGATAAGGCAAATCGATCAGAAGGACCCGCTCTGCCATCTTTGGATTGGTCACCAGTACCCTTGCACCGCTGTCCTTCAAACGCTCTTCGAGGGCAACCTGCATCAAGGCCTCGAACAAAGGGCAAAAGACCGCGCCCATCTTGGCGCAGCCCACCATGGCAACATAATATTCGGGACATCGGGGAAGAAAGAGGAGAACCCGGTCCCCCTTCTTAACGCCGACTTTCCTGAGGAGATTGGCAAACCGGTTGGAGAGCTCACTCATCTGGAGATAGCTGATTTTTTCCTTTCGGAAGTCATCTTCGAAGTTAAGACAACACCTCTGTCCACGAATCGGGTCTTCTGCATGCCGGTCAATGGCCTCAAAGGCAATGTTGACTCTGCCCGTTTGGTGCCAACAGAACTCCCTTTCCACCATCTTCCAATCAAAGGTTTGATAGGCCTTATCGTAATCCTTCAAATTGGCCTTTGAATTTGAAGGAGGAAGAATATTTTCCACTATTAAGTTCCCCGATACTACGCCAAATAAAATCTATTCCAATGCAAAATGTCTCCCTCTCCCATTCAGAGGAGAGAGAGACTCGTTAGCGGAAGCACAAACCGCCATGTCTTTACACCTTCTCAGTCACGACCCAATTGTATCCATAACTGAGGTATCGCAAATCTTCAATTCGAAATATGCTATAAGTTCCCCCAATAAGGAGCCTGAATTTTCTTCACCTGCTCAATGGTCTTTTCGATGGTCCCATATCGGGCATCCTCGACCAGACGCATCTCTTCCCTGTTAATCACGGATCGACCCGCCAATTCCCATAGCACCATTGCGACCGAATCTCGAAGGGCCTCTGAATTATACCCTCCTTCAAGAGCAAGGACGAGTCTTTTCCCGCAAAGTTCGGAAGCCATCTCCATCAAGAGCTGCGTCATTCGGGCAAAGCCTGCCTCCGTTACATTCATCGATCGAAGGGGATCGCCGTGATGAATATCGAAGCCTGCAGCCACCAGGATGATCTCTGGTCTAAAACGTCGCGTGAGGGGCAACAGAAGATGTCGAAAAATGTTTGCATAATCTGGATCGGAGCAGCCGTGCTCGAGCGGAACATTGACATTAAATCCCTTTCCCTCACCCTCCCCTATCTCTTCCATCCCTCCGGTCCAGGGATAATAAGGGTAACGATGGACGGAAACATAGAGGACATGAGGATCATCATAGAAGATATCCTGGATGCCGTTGCCATGGTGAAGGTCCCAGTCAACGATCATGACCCTGTTCAGTCCCTGGTCATTCAAGGCATACCTTGCTCCGATCGCCAGGTTATTGAAGATACAGAATCCCATGGCGCGGTCCTTTAAGGCATGATGCCCGGGGGGACGAATCAGGGCAAAGGCGTTTCGAACCTCTCCTGCCAGAACCGCCCGGATCGCCTCCATCACCCCTCCGGCCGCCATCCACGCGGCCTTGTAAGTCTTAGGAGAGGTCACGGTGTCTGGATCAAATCTGACCTGAGTCTTTTCAGCGCTGTCGAGCACCCGGTCCACATAACCTGGATCGTGAACAAGAAGGAGTTCCCTGAGTTTCGCAAAACGGGGCTGGATATCTATCAAGGCGCCGCCAAAATCCCTGCTCTCCAGCATGGTATAGATCGATTCAAGACGGTAGGGATTTTCCGGATGCATAATCCCTGTCTTATGTTCGAGGTAGAGAGGGTGCTTTACAATCCCCGTCTTTGCCATGATCGATCTTACTGCCTTCCTTTGATCAAATCCTCAACGATAGATGGATTTGCCAGGGCCGAGGCATCTCCAATGTTCTGGATATCGCCTGCCGCAATTTTCCTTAGGATCCGACGCATGATCTTACCACTGAGCGTCTTTGATAGCACATCGACCAGCTGGATCTTATCCGGTACGGCAATCGAGCCGATCTTCTTTTGGACATGGTCGCGGAGGACCTTCTTTAATTCTTCCGACTTTTCAACCCCTGGCCTTACGCCACGAAGGCATAGATGCCCTGCCCTTTTATGGGATGGGAGAATGGAACAACAGCCGCTTCAGTCACGGCTTCGTGAGAGACCAGGGCATTCTCAATCTCTGCAGTCCCTAACCTGTATCCGGAGGAATGGATCACATCGTCTACTCTTCCCAACAACCAGAAATATCCATCCTCATCTTTTCTCGCTCTGTCCCCGGTGAAGTAGGTACCCGGAAACTGGACGAAGTAGGTCTCCTTAAACTTCTCCGGTGCATCAAAGACCTTTCGCATCATGCCAGGCCAGGGTCTCCTCAAAACGAGATATCCTCCCTCATCCACCTCACATTCGGTTCCATCTTCACGCAGGATGACGGGTTCTACTCCAAAAAAAGGAAGGGTAACAGAACCCGGCTTGAGGGATACGGCCCCAGGCAAAGGAGCAATTAAGATTCCCCCGGTCTCGGTCTGCCACCATGTATCGACGATGGGACATCGTTCCATGCCCACCTGGGTATGGTACCATATCCAGGCCCTGGGACTGATTGGCTCCCCTACAGAACCTAAGAGCCTCAAGCTGGCTAAGTCATGCCTCTGTACCCATTCAACTCTCTCACGCATACAGAGGCGCAGGACCGCCGGTGTGGTATAGAAGATATTCACCCGATACTTCTCGATGATTTCCCAAAGGCGGTCAGGTTTTGGATCACAGGGCAGCCCCTCCGCCATCAGGACAGTCGCTCCTGCACAGAGAGGACCATAGAGTCCATAACTGTGGCCGATGATCCAGCTGAGATCCTCCGTGCACCAATAGAGATCTTCTGGGTGATAGTCAAAGACCCAATCAAAACTCTTCTTGACATGAAGGAGGTAGCCAGCCGTTGTATGGAGTGACCCTTTTGGGCTTCCCCGTGCTCCCGCTGGTATAGAGGATAAAGAGGGGATCTTCTGCATCCATCTCTTCAGAATCATGGGAAGAAGGAAGACCTTTTTCATTCATCAATTCGTCCCAGAAAAAGTCTCTGCCTTCGACCCTTCCCCCTTCCTTTTCAAGAGAGCGCACGATCACCCTTTTCATTTCAGGGAAATCTTTAAGAAAAACGTCCGCATTCTCTTGGGGTGGGCAGGACCTTTCCACCCGAGAAGGCATCGTTGCTCGTAATGATGAGGGACGCCTTACAACCAATGATTCTCTCTCGCAGGGATTCCGCGCTGAAACCAATGAAGACCACATTATGGATGGCTCCGATCCTTGCACAGGCCAGCATGGCGATAGGAAGCTCAGATATCATGGGAAGATAAATGACAACCCGGTCACCTTTCCGAACCCCCAGTCTCCTCAGGACATTCGCAAAACGGCAAACCTCCCTGTGAAGCTCCGCGTAAGTATACGTCTTGCTCTTTCCAGATTCTCCTACCCAGAGGATGGCAACCCTGTCCTTCTTCCCAGATTGAAGATGGCGATCAAGGCAGTTATAGGCAGCGTTGAGCTTTCCACCGACAAACCAGTTGGTCCGGGCTCTTCCAAAGTCACCCTCGTAAACTCGATCCCACTTCTTGAACCAATGGAGTTCTTCTGCATCCTCTGCCCAAAAACCCTCCGCATCTTTCATCGAGCGCCGATACATCTCCTGATACTGGGCCAGACTCTTGATATGAGCCCGGCTACGCCATTCCTCAGATGGGTCAAACGGCGGGTCTCGTCCATCACGGAGATCATCCCTCGTTCCTTGATCATCCCATCCCTCCTATCTTTAATCCTACCCCATAAACAGAACTATCTTAAACGCAAAGAAACCATAAATCAATGAATAAATAGACAAGAACGTCTTCCATTTGATAAACTGGATATGATACAATTGGTTCTCAATGATGAAGAGGAGGTAGTCGGATGGATCCTGCGGAAAAGGACAGGAAAATCGAAGAAATGAAAAAGACCTATCCGGAAAAGTTTGTGTCCGAGGAGAGGGTCTTCAGCCACATTAGCCCCGGTAACAAAATCTTCATCGGAACGGCTTGTGGAGAACCGCAGCACCTCGTCCGGTCCCTGATCAATTTTGTCGAAAACAATCCCAAGGCCTTCTTTGATGCTGAAGTCCTCCATGTCTGGACTCTCGGGATTGCTCCCTATACGGATGAGAAATTTAAACAGAATTTCCGCCATGACTCCTTCTTTATTGGTAACATCACCCGAGATGCCGTCAATCAGGGAATGGCGGATTATACCCCCATCTTCCTGTCCGAAGTCCCTGGTCTCTTCTCTCGGGGTCTTGTGCCCGTGGATGTGGCCCTGATTCAGACGTCCCTGCCTGATGACCACGGATATATGAGTCTCGGGGTGAGTGTCGATATTGTTAAAGCCGCTGTCGAAAAGGCAACGTGGGTTATCGCCCAGACCAATTGCAACATGCCCCGCGTCCATGGGGATGGGTTCATTCATATCGAGGATGTCGATTTTATCATCCCCTATGATGAACCGCTGCTGCAATATCGTTCCGAGGCGGACGATGAGATTGCGCAGCGGATCGGAAAGTATGTGGCCCGTCTCATTCAAGATGGAGACACGATTCAGGTGGGATACGGGAGCCTGCCGAATGCGATTCTGTCTAATCTGGAGGGAAAGAAAAACCTGGGCGTTCACTCTGAGCTTGCTGACCGAGGGGATTGTCGAATTTGATGAAAAAGAAGGTCATTGACAATACAAAAAAAACGATCAACCGGGAAAAACGGTCGTCTCCTTTTGCATGGGAAAAAAGGAAACCTATGAGTACATTCACGATAACCCATCCTTTGAATTTCGGACCATTGACTATACCAATAATCCATTGATCATCGCACAGCACCATCATATGACAGCCATTAACAGCGCCCTTGAGATCGACCTCACAGGACAGGCCACGGCTGAATCCCTGGGCAAGCTCTTTTACAGTGGAATTGGCGGGCAGGCCGATTTTATGAGAGGCGCTCTGTTAGCGCCCTATGGGAAGACGATTCTAACGATTCAATCGACGGCGGAAAATGAAACTGTTTCGAGAATTGTGCCCTTTCTTCATGAAGGGGCCGGGGTGACGCTTCACCGGGGGGATGTCCACTATGTGGTGTCCGAATACGGGATTGCTTACCTTCATGGAAAAAATATCCGGGAAAGGGCCATGGAGTTGATCTCCATTGCCCATCCGAAATTTCGGCCCTGGCTGATTGAAGAGGCGAAAATGAATTCGCTGATCTACAAGGACCAGGCCTTCATCCCCGGTGAGAGGGGAGAATATCCAGAATTTCTGGAGACCCACCGGATGACCAAAACCGGGCTCAACATCTTTTTCCGCCCTGTGAAGATAAGTGATGAGCCTATCTTGCAGGAATTTTTATACTCCCTTTCTGATAACAGCCTCTATCGCCGGTTTATCTCCAGCCGAAAGGATATGCCCCACGAACGGGTGCAGCAGTATGTGGTCATCGACTATACGAAAGAAATCACGCTCCTTGCTCTCTCCCAAAACGGGGAGAGGGAAGAACTTCTTGGGATAGGACAGTATGCTCTCAATGAAGGAACCCATACGGCAGAGGTTGCCTTTGTGGTGGGTGACAAATACCAAAACCAGGGGATCGGCACCGAGCTCATTTCCTATCTCACCTTTCTGGCCAAAAGGCAGGGATTACTCGGATTTACTGCGGAAGTTCTCTGGGGAAACACGGCCATGATCCATGTCTTCGACAAGATGGGATTTGATATGGAAAAGAGACGGGACGAGGGGGTCGTCGAGCTGACGATGATGTTTAAATAATTTATTTCCCCCTCACCCTTCTCCCTCTCCCCTGGCGGGAGAGGGGCGGGGCGAGAGGGTCTTGTTTACAATCTCTCAGATACAAGTTGCGTTACAACGCTTGGATCGGCAAGGGTGGAGGTATCACCCAGTTCATCGATTCTTCCCTCGGCAATCTTTCGCAGAATTCTTCGCATGATCTTGCCACTTCGCGTCTTTGGGAGACTATCTGCAAACTGGAGTTTGTCCGGGGACGCAATGGGGCCGATCACCGTTCTCACATGGTTTACCAGTTGTTTCTTCAGATCATCACTCTTTTGCACACCCGATTTCAGGGTGACAAACGCGTAGATTCCCTGCCCCTTGATGTCATGGGGATATCCGATGACGGCAGATTCCGCAACAGACGGATGAGAGACGAGAGCACTTTCCACTTCAGCCGTTCCAATGCGGTGCCCGGAAACGTTGATGACATCGTCGATTCGACCCAGGAGCCAGTAATAACCATCCGGATCCTTCCTCGAACCATCGCCGGTGAAATAATTTCCGGGGAACATGGCAAAGTAGGTCTCCTTGAATCTCTGTCGGTTGGCATCGTTCCAGAAGCCTCGCAGCATCCCTGGCCATGGCCTGCAGATAATAAGAGAACCTCCTTCATCGACCTCGCACTCGCTCCCGTTCTCCCTTAGTATCTTTGGAACGACACCGAAAAACGGGAAAGTTGCCGATCCGGGCTTGAGGGGTGTAATTGGCATAGGTGTAATCAGGAATCCACCGGTCTCAGTCTGCCACCAGGTATCCATGATCGGTCGTTTCTCCTTGCCAACATTCACGTAGTACCATATCCACGCCTCCGGGTTGATCGGTTCACCCACTGAACCAAGGATTTTAAGACTCGATAAATCCCTCTTTTTCGTCCACTCCTCTCCCTCTTTCATCAAGGCCCGAATTGCAGTCGGGGCTGTATAAAATCCACTCACCTTGAACCTTTCGACGATCTCCCAGAAACGGTCAGGCTGTGGATAGGTGGGAACGCCCTCAAACATCAAACTCGTTGCCCCTATCGCAAGGGGACCATAAAGGATGTAACTATGACCTGTGACCCAACCGATGTCTGCCGTACAGAACCAGACATCTTCGTCCTTGACATCGAAGACATACTTAAGTGTCACGGCAGAAAAAAGGAGATAACCGGCCGTGGTGTGGATAACCCCCTTCGGTTTGCCCGTGCTCCCGCTGGTATAGAGAATGAAGAGGATGTCCTCTGCATCCATCTTCTCAGGTTCACAGTAAGGAGCGATATCTGCCTTGCCCGCTTCCTCGTGCCACCAGAAATCCCTTCCCTGCTTGAAGGGGATGTCGATCCCCATTCTTTTGACGACAAAAACTTTTTTCACTTTGGGGCATCCTTCAATGGCTTTGTCAGCATTGCCTTTGCTCTGGACGGTCTTTCCGCTCCGGTAGTACCCATCACAGGTAATGACGACGTCGGATTCACAGTCAATGATCCGGTCCCTCAGGGCATCGGCGCTGAACCCTCCAAATACGACACTGTGAATCGCCCCGATCCTTGCGCAGGCGAGCATGGCGATCGGAAGCTCAGGAATCATGGGAAGATAGATGGTGACCCGGTCACCCTTCTTCACGCCATGTTTCTTCAAGACATTCGCAAACTTGCACACATGGTAGTGAAGCTGCTGGTAAGTATATGTTTTGCTCTCCTCCAAGGGTTCGCCCTGCCAGATAAGGGCTGCCTTGTTGCCTTTTGTGGCGAGGTGCCGATCGAGGCAATTATAGCTGACATTCAGTTTCCCTCCGATAAACCACTTCAGTTCAGGCTTACTGAAATCCCATTCTGAAACCTTGTCCCATTTCTTGTACCAGTCAAGAAGGCCCGCCTGCTCCCCCCAAAAACCGTCGGGGTCATCGACTGACCGCTTGTAAAGCTTTTTATACTCGTCCATACTCTTGATATAGGCTTTCTTTTTGAGCTCCTCGGGTGGCTCAAAAACCCTTTTCTCATCCATCATTGACATAAATTTCTTCTCCATAAATGACCTCCTCTCCTTTTTATGATCAAGCGTATATTTTTATCATTTGTATACTGTATTCGGAATCTATTATACCTGACGAATAAAACTTGTCAAGTCTTTTGTGAAAAAAATTACAAATTCTTGCGTAAACGTTTACATGCTTTCCATGAATAGCAGATTAATAACATAATTTCAGATACTTATGCAGTTATATTTTTGATATACATGCTGGTCTATTGAAAGGATCTTAACGAGGAGTGATAACGAGTGTTTTGAATCGTTAACCCGTCTATTAATTCGCTTCCTGGTCTTGTCAATAACTTGGCCCTGAGGCTGAAAACGAAGCGAAATTCTCCCGCAGGACCCCCTCTCCCCCGTACATGAGGGAGAGGGATGGGGTGAGGGGGGTAGCTCAAAATACAATGCCGGCGTAGCCAACAAAGCTGTCGTCAGGCATGATATCATAACTCGTGTAGTAATCGATAAGCACTCCCTTTTCTGATCCCAAGGTCTTGCAGGTGGCGATAGCGGAGGCGGCAGCACCGGCGCTGCAGGCACTGTCATTCTTCAGGGCGTGATCCAATAAGCCTTCTCCATCCATCTTCAACGCATGGTCGATAAAACCCTTATCATTCACTTTTTTCACCCACTCCACTGCAGCCGGGCCGACGCCTTTGGTCATCAATCCATAATTTGGCCCATAATGGGTGAGGTCGGTCGATCCAATCGCAAGGATAGAGAGTCCTTCGTCTCGGGCAATCTGAGCAACCTGTTTTCCTAATGAGATGGCGTTCTGAGAGAATGGGGGCCGGATTGCCAGAAGTCTTGCCTCAGGGAAGAAATATTTGATCATGGCCAACTGGACCTCAACCGTATTATCTCCAGTAGATGGACTCTCCTCTTTGACCTCGATTCTCTTCATCAACCTGGTCAAGAAGCCCTGATGAATTTCGATATCTCCTAACGGTGTCTCACAGGTCTCTTCTGAGATGATCCGGGGAAGGTCGTCGGCCCTCATGTGGCCTCCATAGAGAACGACCACATCGATCTTCCCCCTCGATTTCAGGGAATAAAGAACCTTCGCGGTTAGCTTACCGGAGAAATACCATCCCGCATGAGGAATAATACCGCCTAACCCCCTAACTGAAGTGGCAGTTGAAGGTGACCATCCTTCAAGGTATGATTCAATCTCCTTCCTGCAATCCTTCCCATCAAATGGATACCAACCCCTGGGCAACGTTCTTTTCCTCCGGCTCATGGCTTTCCTCCCTTGCCTCAATCAGAATTGTCATTCCGGAGAAAGCCGGAATCCAGTCTTTTCAAGACTCCTTGCGATGTCCGGCTCAGGTCCGGCATGAGGGAAAAGGCTGGGTTTGATTAAGGTTGCGTTAATCAACTTTAATCCATTCTTCCTTCTCGATGTTAGCCTGCCTTAAGATTCTTATGAGGAGGTCTAAGCTTATTTCTTTTTTGTGTGGATTTGGAATGGTGAGAACGAGATTACCCTTTACCATGTAAGGATGTTTCCCCCCACGGTAAGGACCTTCGAATGTAAATTTTTTGAGTTTCCTGACAAGATGGGTCCAAGAGATCGGGGATAATTTAGCCACTGATGCTAATTTCCTTAGGTTCCCTAATACGATATTTTCCGAGAGGGGGAATTGGTAATCCTCTTTTCAATCTTACAATGATCCACCCTTCGATAACCTCGGATAATCTTTTGCGGCACTCTTCAAGTGTTTTTCCAGTTGCCCAGATTCCCTTCAATTCAGGTATTTCGCCATAATAAGGTTCTTCATCTTCAATCATTTCATATCTGGCTCTGGCCAATGCGGCTTCCATATATTCAATCAGCATGAGAAACGTCCCTCCAAGTCCCAATTCTCAGCATAATCTTAAGCCTTCTTATTCTATTTGTAAAGACGAACTTTAGTCATCTCATGCCGCTTCAATACTGGAAGCAGTGCTTCGCTGCTCACCAAGAGTGCCCCCCTGATCCGACAAGGGGGTAAGGTCGAAAGCCGCAAGGTCAGACCCAGGGCAGGGCCAAAGTGGCAAAAAGGGCCGGTTCTATTTCTTGTAGATCCTATTCTTTTCGACTCTTGAAAATAGGATTTCCCCTTAATATCAATCGATCAAGATCATCAAGCCCCGCAATTTTCTGAAGATATTCGTCAAAACATAATGGAAATAATCAGAGATTAAATCTCGTGAAAGAGGGATTTAGATCCTCGGCTCCAGCTCTTCTCAAAATGTTGCATTGCAAAAGCTGATTCTTCTGCTTACCACTATACTTGGATACTTGAAAGAAGGCGATAGGTTCAGGAAGGAAGTCGAAAGCATGCATGCCATGTTGCAGAACAATAGCTATAAACAAGTCTGACCCCATATATCCCTCTATTGGCTCTATAAAATACTCTCCTCAGATGCCCATATGAGCGCAGCAGGAATAATGCGCCGTCACGGTCAATTGTTGCGAGAGAAGGGCGAAGAGCGAAATAGGATCCTCTTCAAGATGAAATCAACACCATGTTGACGGTGATAACACTTTTGGTTGCGATTTGCACCGAAATAAATGACATACTACCTTGGCATGAATTTAGGTAACATCCTTATCATAGAGTACACAGATCAAGGGTACTTTCAAAAATGTCCTTGGGATTGTGTTTTGCCCAATAAAATACAGTCACAAGTGGGTAAGCTATCTCGGAATAGAACGTTACCATTATTGTGGCCAGAGTAGTATGTCACTATGGAAGGGAGGAGAAGCTTTCCTACATTTGGCGTATTCTTGTCGAATACTGGGGGGAAGCAAAGGATTTATACGAGAGGCGGTACAGAGAGATGCTTCTAAAAACATAGATTTAATCGATTGATTAAAATCGATATTTTGCTTTCTATCAATTAATATTCACCTCCTCCAGGTTCCTGCTGAATACCTTTCTCTCAAGCTCTAAAGGTATACCGAAATTAATCAATTACATAACAACTACGGTGTTCATTACCCATTGAATACCTCTGACAACCGTTGAATATAAGGAATAGGACCCATGATCCCTCGTTTGGAGCCACCCACCCCAAAAATGTGGTTC
>CAWEAV010000045.1:0-18886 GCA_963806715.1 uncultured delta proteobacterium | reverse complement strand
GCAAAGAGCCAGAGCGCTAAAACCGAAAATCGTCGATCTGCGCCGGGACTTCCATCAGCATCCGGAGTTAGGCCTTCAAGAATTCGATACAGCCAAAAAAGTGGAGAGGGTTTTGAAAGAACTGGGGGTCACAACCAGGGTGTTGGTCAACGGGGCTGGGGTAGTTGGGCACCTGAAGGGGGAGAACCCTGGAAAGACGATTGCTCTGCGGGCCGATATGGATGCCTTGCCTATCCAGGAAGAATCAGACGTGTCATACAAATCTCAGATCGCAGGGGTCATGCACGCCTGCGGACACGATGCACATACGGCCATGCTCCTTGGATCTGCGATGATCCTTTGTGAGCGGAAAAAAGAGCTAACCGGGGATGTGGTCTTCGTTTTCCAACCTGCTGAAGAGACTGGAGAGGGTGCAAAGATAATGGTTGAGGAAGGAGCCATCGATGGAGTGGATAGCATCATTGGAATCCATGTAAATTCCTCTCTCGACTCAGGAACCCTTGGCTACCGTTACGGTTCGATGATGGCCGCAGGCGACTTTTTGATGTAAAATCAGAGGAAGGGAGGTCATGGAGGAATGCCTCACCTCGCCATCGACCCGATTGTGATCGCCGCAAATGCCATTTTAGCCCTGCAAACCATTGTGAGCCGGGAGGTTGATCCAATAGAGAATGCCGTAGTGAGTATCTGCAAGATAGACGCAGGTGGGAATGCCTACAATATCATTCCGGATTCTGTGAACTTTGGAGGAACGATTCGCTCCCTCGGCCCTGAACTGAGAGAGTTTCTTCGTAAAAGAATGAAAGAAATCCTGGATGGAGTTGTCCCAGCCATGCGTGGACATTACGAGTTCATTCTGAAGGAGAGATTTCCAGTGACGATCAATGATGATCACATGACTAAAGTTGTTGTGAAGGTAGCCGCTGATCTCATGGAAAGCAATAAGATTCTCGAAATAAAGCCTCTCATGGGGTCAGAAGATTTTTCATATTATCTCCAGAAGATTCCTGGCTCTTTCGTCTTTCTTGGAACAAAAAATGTGGAAAAAGGAATCACCTATCCACACCATCATCCCCGCTTTGATATCGATGAGGAGGCCCTTCCATATGGAGCCGCGCTCAATGCAGCAGTCGCCCTGGAATATCTCCGTGGAATAAGGGTTGATGGTCTTTGGCCACCAAAAATTCCTTGACATCACTTTGAATCCATATTAATCTGAATGGTAGTTGCAGGAGAGACCCTGACCCACGGGGAGGGGCGCCGAAGGGGCAAGTCCTGAATAGAACGGGGCGAATCTCTCAGGCAAAAGGACTGCAACTCCGTTCAATCCTGGAGAGAGCCAGCCATCGAAGCCTGGACACCGAAGGGGACAAATCCCGATTTTACAAGGGATAATCTCTCAGGTCAAAAGACAGGAGGAAGGCAATTGGAAACCAATTGACCTTTCTCCTTTTTTTTGGATAAATCAAATTCCTTCAAGGAAATTCATAACGTAAATATTATTTGCCTAAGATTGGTAACCCCCTTCTTTAGTGAGGAAGGCAAAGGGTATCGTCGGTCATACCTGCCTGGGGCAGACAGGAATACCGATGCTACGGCTGGACCCCTCCAAAGTAGGGTTCAAGGTCATCTTAATTGATAGAAAAGGAGGAAACCATGGGATTACTGGCCAAACGAGTTAGTCTTTTGGATACGGAAAATGCCTTTAAGATTGGCCCCCAAATCAGATCCATCGAGGAACAAGGGAAAAAGGTGATCAAGTGTAATCTGGGTGAGCCGGATTTTCCTGTCCCCGAATTCATCAAGGAAGAGGTCAAAAGACAGATTGACCTCGATAATACCCATTACTGTGATCCTCAGGGAATCCTTCCACTGAGAAAGGCCGTTGCAAAACACCTGAGCGAGACACGGGGGATCAGTGACCGCCTGGAGAGGGTCGTCGTCTTTCCCGGTGCCAAACCTCCCATCGGTCTGTGCCAGCAAACTTATTGCGACCCAGGGGAAGAAGTGATCTATCCCAGTCCTGATTTCCAATTTACGAATCTTTCATCACCTATGTCGGGGCTAAACCGTTCCTGCCATCTGCAGGAGGAGAAGAACTTCAGCCTCTCAGGTCAGGAACTGGCTCCGTTTTCACTCCAAAGACGAAGATGGTCTTTCTCAACTTCCCATCCAACCCCACAGGAGGGGTGGCTTCCAAAGGCCAACTTCAAGAGATCGCTGAGGTGATCGGGAAAATGCTCCGATGATATCCGCATCTTCTCCGATGAGGTCTACGAACACATCCTGTTCGATGGGCGAGCATCACAGCATCATCTCGTTCCCTGGGATGGAAGAGATCACCGTTCTGGTGAGTGGAGCATCGAAGAGCTTTTCTTGGACTGGAGGTCGAATCGGCTGGGCTCTCCTTCCAACGGTTGAGGAGGCTGAGATCTTCAAGAACCTTAATATCAACTATTTCTCCTGCACCGCTGCTTACAATCAGGAAGGAGCTCGCCTGGGCATCGAATCCCCTTTGAGCCGGGGCGCGATCCGACGATGGTGAGTGCCTTTCAGGAACGGAGAGACCTGGTCGTGAGGGACTCAATGCCATCAAGGGGATTCGTTGCCAGAATCCGAAAGGGGCCTTCTATGTTTTTCCGAATATTCGTGGCGTCTGCAATCAACCTTGGACTTATCGACGCTTTCCGAAACCTCTCTCCGGATATTCGATGAAAACAACCCCCTCGACGCTCTTCCAGATGTTCCTGTTATTCGAATATCAAGTGGCCACCATGGATCGGAAGTCCTTTGGACGAATCGGAACCGAAGACCTCCATTACTTAAGGATCTCCATCGCAACGGATAAGGAATCTCTTAAAGAAGGGGTCAAGCGGATTGCAGCAGCAACTCAGGACAAAGAAGGCTTCCAGAAATTTCTCAAAAAAGGAGAACATCTCTACTCAAGAGGGGCGCGCTATTCTAAGCAAGGGGGTCCATTATGAAATTACCACAGGATTTGCTTCTATACAGAAAACCATGAATGGGTCAAGGATGAGGGGAACCAGGTGACGGTAGGTATTACAGACTACGCCCAGAGCCAATTGAAGGACGTCGTCTTCGTCGAGATTCCAGAGATTGGGGCGAAATTTAAAAAAGGAGAAAGCATTGGGGTGGTCGAATCCGTAAAGACGGTGGCCGATCTTTATTCCCCTGTGACTGGCAAGGTTGTGGAAACGAACGCGACGCTTAAAGACCATCCCCAATTCGTTAATGAAGACCCCTATGGGAAAGGATGGATGGTGAAAATGGAGATTGAAGATAAGGAAGAGCTTAAAAGGCTTCTTTCAGCAAAGACTATCAAGGGAACTTTACCGGAGGAAGGATAGATGGGAGATTTCATTCGCTACATCCCTCATACAAAGGAAGATTGCCGAAAGATGCTCGAGACCATTGGCGTGAAGAAGGTGGAGGATCTCTTCGAATCCATCCCCCAAGAGAATGCAGGCTTTCGAAGCCTCTCAACCTCCCTCAAGCCCTGTCCGAGCCCGACCTGATGCCCTATCTCCAAGGCCTCCAATCCCCTATCTTTCAGGGAGATCGATGGAGTATTTTCTCGGGGCAGGGGCTTACCATCACTTCATCCCCTCGGTCGTTTCCAGCCTGATTTCCCGTTCCGAGTTTTATACAGCCTATACCCCCTATCAACCCGAGATCAGCCAGGGAACCCTTCAGGCCATCTTCGAGTATCAAACCCTGATGTGCCAGTTGACCGGCATGGAGGTTTCGAATGCCTCCCTTTATGACGGGGCCTCCAGCCTGGCAGAGGCTGTGCTGATGGCCCACCGGATCACAAGGCGGAAGAAGATCCTTCTTTCCCAGACCGTTCACCCCGACTACCGAAGGTGATCCAGACCTATATCGATCCCGATCAACAGGAGATCGTCCTGATCCCCTATCAAAAGGATGAAGGCCGGACCGATGAAAAGGCCTTCGGAGCCTTCTCGATGGGGATGTCAGTGCCGTGGTGATCCAGAGCCCCAACTTTTTTGGGGTCATTGAAGATCTCCGGGGGATCGGAGAGAAGGTCCATCAGGCCGGAGGATTATGATCGCAGGCTTTAGCGAGGCCATCGCCTATGGAATCCTGATCTCCGGGAGAACTTGGGGCCGATATCGTGGCCGGCGAAGGCCAGAGCCTGGGCATCCCTGTCTCTTTTGGAGGGCCCTACCTGGGATCTTCGCCACCCGGGAGAAATTTGTTCGTAACATGCCCGGAAGACTGGTTGGTGAGACGGTCGATCTGGAGGGGAAGAGAGGTTTTGTCCTTACCCTGGCGACAAGAGAGCAACACATTCGGAGGGAACGGGCCACCTCCAATATCTGCACGAATGAGGGGCTCTGTGCCCTGATGGCGACGATCTTTCTCTCCTGTCTTCGGAAAAGAAGGATTGAGAGAGTTAGCCCTGATGAACCTGAGCAAGGCAGAATATGCAAAGAAGGTCGTCTCAGGAGTTCGGGGTTGTCAATTGCCTTTTCCTCTCCGACCTTCAATGAGTTTGTTCTGAAGATTGAAGGAGAACCCGGAAAGGGTATTGAAGAATTTAAAGAAAGAGAAGATTCTGGGTGGGTTATCCTTGGGAAATTTTATCCTGAGCTAAACCAGCATCTCCTCGTGACCGTCACGGAGATAAATACCAAGAGAAGAGATTGACCGGTGGGCTGAAGCACCATAGAGAAAGCACTCAAATGATGCATTTCAAGATCTAAATTCCTGCGCGGCAGGCAATCATATGGGAAATCAAATGAATGTCAAAGTCCAAAATAATGGATTTTGGGATTCAAATATTTGGAGTGGCTTTGACCTTTGACAGTTAAAATTCAGAAATACAGGGTGAACGAAGAGGGTACGCGATGAAGACAAGAAGTGATACGGACTGATTCAGGATGAACCCCTCATCTTTGAGCAGGGAGGTGAGGGAAGGCAGGGGTTATTCCTTGCCCGGTGGGATGTCGAACAGGTCGAAGCAAAAAACGTCATCCCTTCCCATCTTTTACGGAAGGAATTGGAGGGATTTCCCCAATTGAGTGAGGTCGATGTGGTTCGACACTTCACCCGGCTCTCTCAATGGAACTACGGCGTCGACAGTGGGCTTTATCCACTGGGCTCCTGCACGATGAAATATAATCCGAAGGTGAACGAGGAGATTGCCAGATGGAAAGGGTTTGCTCATCTCCACCCCTATCACCCCGGAAGACCTCTGCCAGGGGGTCCTGAGGCTGATGTATGAACTGGAAGGGTTTCTTGCCGAGGTGACGGGGATGGATCAGGTCACCCTGCAGCCGGCTGCAGGAGCCCATGGTGAACTGACCGGGATCATGATGGTCAAGGCGTGCCTTCAGGCCCGAGGAGAGAAGAGAAAAAAGTATTGGTCCCGGACACGGCCCATGGGACGAACTGCTCCACCTCAACCATTGCCTCCTTATCAGATGGTCGAGATCAAATCGAATGAAAGGGGAGTGATCGGTCCGGAAAGGGTGGCTGAATTGATGGATGAGGAAGTGGCAGCCATCATGGTCACCAATCCGAATACCCTTGGCCTTTTTGAGGAACATCTAAAGGAGATTGCAGAGATCGTCCATCGGAAGGGAGGATTTGTCTATTGTGATGGGGCCAATCTGAATGCCCTGATGGGAATTGTGAAACTGGGGGATCTTGGGGTCGATGTCGTTCATATCAATCTTCATAAGACATTTTCAACCCCTCATGGCGGAGGAGGACCGGGAGCAGGTCCGGTGGCGATCAAGAAGGAATTGGCTCCATATCTTCCCATCCCGGTGATTGAGAAAGACGGGGAAACCTTCCGGTTCAATCATGATAGGCCCCATAGCATTGGAAAGGTGAAAGCCTTTTACGGGAACTTTGGAGTCCTCCTCAGGGCCTATGCCTATACCCTCTCCATGGGGCCGGAGGGCCTCAAGAGGGCGAGCGAGATGGCTGTGCTCAATGCCAATTACCTGATGAAAAAATTGAAAGATCACTACTATCTTCCCTATGACCGGTCTTGCATGCATGAATGCGTCTTTACCGATCGGTTTCAGGAGAAACAGCATGTTTCAACGCTCGACATTGCCAAGAGGCTGATCGATTATGGCTTTCATCCACCTACGATCTATTTCCCCCTGGTCGTCAAGGGCGCTTTGATGATCGAACCTACAGAGACGGAAAGCAAAGAGAGCCTGGATCAATTTATCGAGACGATGATCGAGATTGCAAAGGAGGCCCGGGAGAATCCTGACCTTCTCCGGCAGGCTCCCCAAAGGGTCAAAGTGAGGAGGCTTGATGAGGTCTTGGCAGCGCGAAAACCGAAATTGAAGTGGACCCAAACGGAGTGAAATCCCAATAACCGAATCCCAAATGAATTCCCATAACCAATCAACGAATTAGAGTTTGTTTATGAATGCACCTTTTCCGTCATGCCGGACTTGATCCGGCATCCAGAAGGTCTTGAAAGAGCTGGATTCCGGCTTTTGCCGGAATGACGCTTCTCATTGAGGATGGCATTTATGGACAGACTCTAATTAATTAATATTCAGCCATTGGAATTTGAAAATTGGTTATTGTTTAAATTTTGGTGCTTGGGTATTGGTAATTTTGTGGGATCTGTTACAGAGGAGGATTCTATAGGTCGATAGGCCGGCGATGAACCATAAGGGATACATAGTAGATCTGGGTTTGATTGATTACGGGGAGGCCTGGGAACTTCAGCGCAGACTATGGTTGAAGAGGGTGGAAGAAGAATTGCCAGACCTGTTACTTCTTCTCGAGCACCCTCATGTGATTACTCTGGGAAGGCGTGGGAACCGGTCCTTCCTGATCGCTACCCCTGAGGAATTAGAGAAAGCAAATATCCCCGTCTTCCACGTGGAGAGAGGCGGTGATGTGACCTATCATGGTCCCGGACAGATGGTAGGCTATCCCCTTCTCAACCTGAAGAAATACGGGTATCGTCTCGTCCGACACGTGGATCAGCTCGAAGAGGTCATCCTTCGCGTCCTTAACGATTTTGGGATTGAGGGAAAACGAGATGCCCTGAACCGGGGGGTCTGGGTTGGACGTGAAAAAATTGCCTCTATCGGAGTGGCGATCAAGCGATGGGTTTCCTTCCACGGTTTTGCACTCAACTATGATACAGATTTGAAATATTTTGACCTCATCCATCCCTGTGGCCTCGAAGGAATCAAGATGACCTCCATTGGAAGGGTCCTTGGAAGGGAGATTTCCCGAAGGGAGTTAAAGGAAAGAGTCTGTTTCCGTTTTAAACAGATCTTCGAAAGGGAATGGGAAGAGAAGAAGCTTGAGGAAATACTGAAGGGCGTATGAATCCAAAAAGGGTCGTGGTCATCGGTGGCGGTCCGGGTGGCTATGTGGCAGCGATCCGGGCTTCCCAACTGGGAGCCAGGGTTACCCTGATTGAAAGGGATCGAATCGGAGGCACATGTCTCAACCGGGGGTGTATCCCCACGAAGGCACTCCTTGCCGATGCAAAACTTCTCCGCAGTCTCAAACGTTCTCCTGTCTTTCACGGCCTTTTGCCCGACGGCTTCGATCCTCTTGAATCGATGATGGAACGGAAAGCAAAGGCGGTCCGGGAGATGGTTAAGGGGATTGAACTGCTCCTCGAATCACACCGGGTCGTGGTTAAAAATGGACAGGCGAACCTTTTAGGGCCGAACCAGATCGTTTTCCGAAATCGGGAAGGGACAGAGGAGGCGATTAATTCAGATGGGATCATTCTGGCTCCGGGTTCGCGGTCCAAGGTTTTTCCCCATCTCACTCCAGATGGCGAGAAGATCATCACCAGCGATGAGATGTTGGAGATCAGAAAGATTCCTCGAGAGATCCTCATTGTGGGTGGCGGCTATATTGGTGTTGAGTTTGCTTCCCTGCTGAGTGCCTTGGGATCGAAGGTGACCATTGTCGAAATTCTCGAAAATATTCTTCCTGGACTCGAAGGAGAGTTGGTCCGGAATCTGCGGAGGGTCTTTGAAAATGACGGCGTGAAGGTTTATACCCGGTCTTCCGTTGAAGAGGTTCATCTTCGGGAAGAAGGGTTGAGGGTGTTACTGAAGACACCCCATGGGATGGAAGAAGGGGCGTTCGAAAAATTGCTTCTGTCAGTGGGAAGAGCACCCAACCTGGATCTCGATTTCCCAAAGGCAGGGGTAGAGGTTTCTTCTTCAGGGATTCGGGTGGATCACCGCATGAAGACGACCACACCTCATATTTATGCCATCGGGGATGCGATTGGAGGGTTGCTCTTGGCGCATGTTGCCTCAGAGGAAGGGATGATCGCTGCTGAAAACCTGTTGGGGATGGACCGCCAGATGGATAAGGTACAGATTCCCACCTGCGTCTTCACCTATCCAGAGATTGGATCGATAGGCCTCTCAGAGAAGGAGGCCAGGGCAAAGGGAGAGATCAGGGTGGGCCGTTTTCCATTTCGTTCCAACCCCAAGGCCCTGGTTTCTGAAGAGACCGAGGGACTGATCAAGGTCATTGCGGATCGGGAGATGGATGAGATCTTGGGCATTCATATCATTGGGCCGGACGCGAGCACCCTTATTGCAGCTGCCTCCGTTATGGTGAATCAGAGAGTAAGGTCCCGAGAATTCTCCAGGCTCATTCAGGTTCACCCAACCCTTTCAGAGGCATTGAAAGAAGCGGTCCTCGATCTTGATGGGATGGCCATCCATCTTCCTTGGCCATTGAGGGGCCTGAAGTGAAGGGAAGTCTTCCAAAACCTTCCTGGCTTAGAAAGCGAATCCCTCCGGTTCAGGAGATCCTGAAGGTCAAATCGATCCTGGAGGGAACCGCTCTCCACACGGTCTGTGAGGAGGCTCGCTGTCCAAATCTGGGGGAATGTTTTTCGAAAGGGACTGCGACGTTTCTTATCCTGGGAAGGATCTGTTCACGAAACTGTGGCTTCTGCGCGGTTGAGCATGGGATACCTTTTTCGCCGGATCGCAGGGAGCCCGAGAACGTGGCCCAGGCAATCAAGAAGATGCGGCTTCAATATGTCGTGATTACTTCTGTAACCCGTGATGACCTGCCGGATGGTGGGGCCTCCCACTATGCCGAGGTGATTCGTGCCCTTCGGGCCCTGGATAAAGAGATAAAGATTGAGATCCTGATTCCCGATTTTCTGGGAGATCCTGACGCCTTGGACCGGGTATTAAAGGAAATGCCCCGATGTTCTGAACCATAATGTAGAGACGGTTCCCCGCCTTTATCCTGTGGTTCGTCCTCAGGCCAATTATCTAAGGTCTCTCCATCTATTGAAATGTTCGAAAGAGCATTCCCCGGAGATTCTGACCAAATCAGGATTCATGCTTGGCTTGGGAGAGGATCGAAGCGAGGTTATAGATCTCATGAGGGATTTGAGAGAGGTCGGATGCGAATTTTTGACAATCGGACAGTATCTTCAGCCCCGCGTAGACCGGCTGCCTGTCCTTCGCTATATTCCACCTGGGGAGTTCGAAGAATATGAGAAGAATCGGAGAGGAGATGGGTTTAAGAGCAGTGGCCTCTGGGCCATTTGTCCGGAGTTCCTTCCATGCCTCTCAGATGTTTGAAGGGAATATGAATAATTATTTTCTGAGCAAAGAGAGGAGGAGAGAGATGCCATTCACATTTGGACCAAGAAGAGGAGTCTATATCGATATCCTTGATGAGATGAAGAAAGGGGATCCGCCCCTCTCCCTTGAGGAGACGCAGCACTTTGAACGCTTTGATCTCATCTACCGCTCCCTGTGTGCGATGCTTTTTAACTATGTTCCCACCTCAGGCCATCCAGGGGGATCGATCTCCTCCGGCCGGTTTGTTATGGGTCTTCTCTTTGATGCCCTGGATTATGATGTCTCTAAGCCCGACAGGGAGGATGCCGATATCATCTCGTATGCAGCGGGTCACAAAGCCCTGGGTCTTTATTCTTTGTGGGCCCTGCGAAACGAAGTGCTACGGATCGGCAAGCCCGACCTTCTTCCCGCCCGAGGAACGCGATCAGTTCCGACTGGAGGACCTTCTGGGATTTCGAAGAAATCCTGTAGCAAGAACGTCTCTCATCAAGAAACTACATGTGAAGGCACTGGATGGTCATCCCACGCCTGCCACACCCTTCGTCCGCCTTTCCACGGGCGCCTCCGGCGTTGGCTTGGGAAGTTCGATCGGCCTTGCCCTGGGCGCCATGGATCACTTTGGAAAAGATGCACCTTATGTCCACATTGTGGAAGGGGAAGGCGGAATGACACCGGGCGCGTCAGCGAAGCCCTGGCCGCAGCCGGAACCGCTTCCCTTAAGAACGTCATCCTCCATGTGGATTGGAATCAGGCATCGATCGACTCAAACCGTGTCTGTCGCGAGGGGGAAGTCCCGGGCGATTATGTTCAGTGGAATCCCATGGAACTGACTTATCTCCATGACTGGAATGTCATCTGGGTCCCTGAGGGAAGAGACTTTCATCAGATTCTGGCGGCCCAGCGCAAAGCCAGACGATGGACAACAGTCAGCCAACGGCGATTGTCTATCGGACGGTGAAAGGCTGGCAATACGGCATCGAAGGCAAGGCTTCTCATGGTGCAGGGCACAAGCTCTGCGCGGACGGATTCTATGAGGCGCTCAAGCCATTCCTGAAAGGAACAGAGTATCACCTTCCCCAATGTGAAGCTGCCAACCAGCGTTGCGAGGCCGGTAAAGAGGGAGAGGTCCTGGAAGGATGTTTCTGGGAGGCCCTAAGCACAATCAGAACTGAACTGGAGAAGAATCGACCGGTCATTCAAATGTTCGCCCAGAGGCTTGTCGAGGCCCGGGACCGGTTGAATCATAGAAACCGGAAGCCAAGAGAGAATCACCCTGTGATTAACACTGTTTATGAGACTGCCTCCATTAAAGGAAAGAGTATCCCTGAAGAGCTCAAACTGGTTCCTGGTGCCTCGACAACTCTCCGTGGGGAGCTGGGTCGCGTCCTGAATTATTATAATAAGGCCAGCGGTGGGACATTGCTCGCAGCGGCTGCGGACCTGCTGGGTTCAACGAGTGTCACTACGATCGGAAAAGGTTTCCAAGAAGGTTACTATAATGCTGTTACGAACCCGGAGGCGCGTCTGCTCTCCATCGGTGGCATCTGTGAAGATGCCATCACAGCGATCCTGAGTGGCCTTTCCAGTTTCGGGCACCACATTGGAGTGGGTTCCTCCTATGGTGCTTTTATAGCGCCCCTGGGGCACATTGCCGCCCGTCTTCATGCCATCGGGAACCAGGCGCGTCAGGCAATCGCAAAAGGACCCTACCGGCCGATGATCCTGGTTTGCGCCCATGCGGGCCTCAAGACAGGGGAGGACGGACCAACCCATGCCGATCCCCAGGCGCTACAGCTGTTGCAGGAGAACTTCCCTCGCGGGACCATGATTACCCTCACTCCCTGGGACCCTCAGGAGATCTGGACCCTGGTCTCAACCGCCCTTGCCAAACGACCGGCAATCATTGCTTCCTTTGTGACCCGCCCAAACGAGAAGGTGATCGATCGAAAGGCCTTGGGACTTGCCCCTGTGACCAGTGCCTCATCCGGTGTCTACCTTCTCCGGGGTGCAAAGAGGAAGAGACCGGATGGCACCGTGGTGCTCCAAGGGAGCGAAGTGGGCTACGCCTTTGTCGAGGAAGCCCTCCCGCTCATTGAGAAGGAGGGGCTTGACCTCAATGTCTACTACGTGGCCAGTGCCGAGCTCTTTGATCTATTGACTCCCGCCCAGCAGGAAAAGATCTATCCTGAAAAGCTGGGTGAAGAGGCCATGGGGATCACAGGGTTTACGCTGCCGACGATGTACCGCTGGATCCGTTCCGAGCGGGGCCGACGGGTGATCCTCCATCCCTTCCGGAAAGGTCATTACCTGGGAAGCGGGCAGGCAAATATGGTGGTGAAGGAAGCGGGCCTCGATGGAAGAAGCCAGTTCAAGGCCATCAAAAAGTATTTGGAAAAACGGTAATACTCCGGAGATACAAGGGTAAGGGTAGGGTGAGAGAAATGATGATGAGGAGGTCACGATGAAAAGCAGATGGATTGTTCTTTCATCAGTCGTCATTTTCACCAGCCTTGTTTTTATCTCCTTCCTTCACGCTAACCCCGCTGCTGAAAAGGCAGCCCTCACCTCTTCAGATGCGTGGCTGGCCCTTGTGGATAGAGGGAAGTATTCTGAAAGCTGGGACCAAGCGGCAGAATACTTCCGAAACGCGGTGACCAAGGATCAATGGGTTGCCTCTCTCAAAGGGGTCCGGACTCCCCTGGGGAAGGTCGTGGTCAGGAAGCTTAAATCAAAAAAGTATACCAAGACTTTGCCAGGTGCTCCGGATGGAGAATATGTGGTGATTCAGTATGAAACACAATTTGAAAAAAAGAAGCCTGCCATTGAAACCGTAACACCCATGCTCGACAAAGACGGCCAGTGGAGGGTTTCGGGTTATTACATCCAATAGAAACTGAGTTGCTAACGAATGAAGAGCCTGGATCGATGAAGAGTTACCGGAGAGAACTCTGGTTTGAGGTGCCGACCCGGAGGGCCTTTATCAATATCACGCCCCAGGTGGAAGCGTGCCTGAAAGAAAGCGGGATTACAGATGGGCTGGCCCTCATAAACGCGATGCATATTACAGCTTCTGTCTTTATCAATGATGATGAATCGGGCCTTCACCATGACTTCGAGGTTTGGCTTGAAAAACTCGCGCCCCATCAGCCTGTTTCCCAATATCGTCATAACATGGGTGAAGATAACGCAGATGGCCATTTGAAGCGACAGATGATGGGTAGGGAAGTAGTGGTGGCTATCACGAAAGGTAAACTCGATTTTGGTCCCTGGGAACAGATCTTTTATGGAGAGTTTGACGGAAGACGAAAGAAGAGAGTGCTTGTCAAGATCATCGGAGAGTAGTCACCACTTTAGATGACGCCGAGAAATAAATTTCTGTCTACATCTCCACTTCAATGAAATAGAGAGTCTCGACCTCCGCATGATTGCCTAAAATTTTTCTTCCCCAATTCATGATAGACTCTTTGGTTATCCTCTCCGGATTTTTTCTTCTCTCCGGCAAAACGCCAATTAAATGCTCCTCCTCTTTATGGTTACGCCAATAGAATTCATATGCCACCATGCTCGTATCCCTAATTCTTCAAAGAACCAGCAGAAGCAAACTGAAATAAAGTGTCATCAACAATATCTAAAATGGAAGTTTCAGAATGAGGAGGAGTGACAGATAAGTCTCCCTTAAAGCTTGGGGGACTATGTGGGCTAATCTAAAGTGAGTATAGGAAATAGTTTCTCTTCAAGGCAGCCGATAAATCACAATTCCGTCAACGCCTCCTTGTGAAGAGGCTGAACATTTAGCCTCCACCCCCCCTGAAAGTAGATAAATCAAGCAAAATCCATACCAGATGGTGTCAATTTGTGTAAGATAATGATAATTAAAGCTTTTCTAAATTTTTCATTATTTTAGGACACTCGAAAGTGGAAAAATTTTTCACAAATATCCCAAGTTGCCGCTATGGAAAGCGAAAAAGATTTCCATCCGTTGCCGGTTACGAAACGAAATCTCTTCCTTTTTCATATGGTTAATGAATACACCTCATTAATCTGTCTTCTCCGGTTGATCCAAGAAATCTTTTCACTGACAGCGATAAAGGGTTCACTTCTCCCGTTCCAGGTTAACCCTTCGGTCTCGGATCCGACTGGATGGGGCGATCTTCCCTCCGAAACCTTGCAAAGTGGATCATTTAGAGGGAGGTTTATCGGCGGGTAGTACTGAAGGAACCGCTTTAAGGGTATCAATTTCCTGGCCCAGCCCAAAGGTTCCGCTTCAAGTTTTTTCCGGAGAGACCACCCTCGTCCTGCCGATAGGATCTCCCGAGGGGTTCACTTTTACATTGACTTCCCTAATGCTAAATGATATTGATGGGTTCTGTTAACAAAGAGGAAGAATATGAAAAAGGCTATGTTGCTTCTTATTTTCTTCGTGTGGTCATTTCCTGGGGTTTTAAAAGCTGCGGATTTTGATTTTTACGGAATTAAATTTGGAATGACGAAAGAGGCAATAGAAAAAGTATTCAAAATTGAAACTAAACACGGATCTCATGAGGTAGAAAATCCAGGTCATTATATGAATAGACTTCTTTTAGGCTTTGACCATAAGAACCGCTTGTTCTATGTTGAGGTTTACTATCTTTGGGAAAGCATTGAGCACAATTTTGCTTTGGCGCTTGCATTAAAGGAGAAGTTTGAAGACCCAGTGAAACGATCTTATAAAGACATTGAAATAAAGATGGACTCCTATAAAGATGTCAGTGGTCATGAAACATCAGAATATATCGTCATGAAACTAACTTCTAAACCTATCAGGAATGAATACATCGAATACCTAAGGACAGATATTCTAAGGCAGATGAAATAGGCAAACTCATGCTCAGGAGTTTACCGGGTCAGACCTCAACGGGTTATTCTCCAACTATTTCCTGACGTATCCAGCTTTTTCTCAAAGAGGACTTCAAGATAATCCTTCTTTATTATACCAGACCTTTATTCGCAATGGTCGGGACATGACACTCTTTTATCCATAGAAAGTCAAAGAGCAAAATGTAGACTTGATACCTCCCACCAGTTTCTGTTAGAAAAAAAGCAATAGATTAGGCAGGTTCCTTCAACCGATGGATTTCCTTTTTGATTTCTTCAATTATCTCAACATTATGTATTTTTTTCTTTTTACCCGACTTAACAGAATAAACGAAGAAAACCAGACCACCAAATTTATTCCTAAATTTTTCATGATTGACTTCATGCATCTTAATCCATTGGTATTGATTTAGTGCCTGGCCTGAAGAGATAGGTTTAATCTGAAGCCCAATGAATTTGCCACCAACCTCAATATAAAAGTCAACGTTAAAGGTTCGATCCCACTCATCTGGAGCAGGCTGAATTTTAACGTCTAAAATGGATTCCAATTGACCATATATTGTTTCAACTTCTGATCTATATCCCTCATAAGTCCTATTCAAAACAAGATTATAAGCATAATCGATACATTCCTCCTCCTCAATCGAATCCAATTCATTTTGAACGACTTCAGACAATTTCACATAAAGGGTTTGCCCTAAATCTCTAATATATTCTCTGGTAACCTGGATTCCATTACGCTTCTTCTGTATAGCATTATCAAAATAAAATGTCTCCCATTCTTCAAAAGAATTGGGGGCGCATTTTCTAATCAATTCAGAAGTCGGTCCAACACTATGAGTTTTATTCAAGCCCCAGCGATTCATTCCATAATTGAGCAGTGTCTCCCTCTTGAATTTCAGGTTCCTGCCTTCACTGCCCGATATCCATTCCTTTGTCATTATGTTATCCCCTCAACCCTAAGAATTTGGACTTGTATTTGTAGTCTGATGAAATATCTACGTCTACCAATCCAGTTCTAATGAGATGTGCATTCAAAAAAGTCTTGTTTCTTAAATAAAGATAACAGAGTAAGTTGTCCTTTTCATCGTATTTTATGTAATCAAATCTCATAAATACCTTTTGTCCAAGAGTTTTTTCCCTTAAAAACTGGATAGCCACCCCATCCTTCCCGGGTTTCTCTTTTACTCCCAGCAACCTGATTTTTAATCCATTATCCAACATCAAAATTTCTGGAGAAATGACTTCTTTTATCGTGTGGTATTTTTCCTCTTCAGAATAGTCTCTCTCGGTGGATATTTTCGAGCCAAATCTCAATTTTCTGGGGTCAACTTTCTTATCAAACTTTATGGGTCTTTAAAAATGTAAGCCAGTTTTTTCACCCTTTCTTCAAAGTCTATTTTCGTTTCTTCTTGGGTGATTATCTCAACAGTTGCTTCCTGAAAAATGTTTTTTTGCTTTATCCCAAGTTTTTCTTTTATAGTTGGCAAAAAATCTTGATTTATTTCATACTCTGTAGAATTTCTATCCAGGTTTTTCGCTGCTAAAGACGTAGTCCCACTACCCAAAAATGGATCTAGTACAGTATCGCCAACAAAACTGAACATTTTAATGAGCCTTTTTGGTAATTCTTCTGGAAACATCGCCAAATGTTTATCCTGTCTCACGCCATTAAAATTCCAGTGGCCAGCAAAATATTGGTTCCATTCTTCTTTCGACATTCTTGATTCTTCTTTTCTTTCACTTGATACCTTGGGGGAATTGCCAGCTTTTTTAAAAATCAATATGAATTCGTAATCCAACTTAATAATCCCATTTCTAGGATAAGGGAAAGCTGCCCATTATTGTGGCCCCGCCCGTTGTATTCATAGTGGTCGCTTTTTGCCAAATAATGGCTCCCATATAATCAAAACCGATGGACTCGCAAAATTTAATTATTTCTGTCCTAATCGGAATAACCTTATATCTACCGTAGTAGACTGATCGGGCAAACTGATCGCCTATGTTTATACATAATCGACAGCCCTCGTCTAAAACCCTATAGCATTCTTTCCACACCAAATTTAGATTATTAATGTAATCTTCATAGCTATCATTAAAACCAATCTGATCCGAAGTACCATAGTCCTTTAATTGCCAATATGGCGGTGAGGTAATAATGAGATGCACTGATTCATCTTTGACTTCTGCCATACTTCTTGAATCGCCTATAATTATTTTATGACTGGTCTTCATATCCTCAGCTCTTTAAAAATATAACACAATTAAAACTCCCCTTGGCTTAATAAATCTGCAAAAATCTTTGGAGTCAAACCTTTGAAATTCGATTGACCAAAGATTTTACCCAAAATAGAATAGGGCATGGCGAGACAACAAAAGATAGAATTTTGAAATCCCTTTCACCATATTAAATCTAAATGGGGCTTCAGAGTGAAACCTGTTTGAAGATTTGGCCCAGGACCTTCCCAGGAACCTTCTCCTTAAGCATGCGTCCCCCCTTTAATATGATAATCTATGCCCTTCTTTTTGCAGAATCTTATTACTTTTGAAGTCAAGAAATTGTAATGTTCTTTATGTTCTGTGAATTCAGAAACGCACAAATTATAGTTAAGCTTGCCAAAAACAATTTTGTTTACAAAAGATACTGCATTTATGATTTCGTCAAAATCCTGTTCGATAAGATTTGGAGGCGGATAAGGCTCGATACTTACCCATGTTGGTAGTCCATTTTTTTGCAAATATCTGAGAGACTTGAGACGTTCCGCATAGGTAGCTGCATAGGGTTCATATTTTTCTCTAAAACTTTCGTCAAGAGAAACGATGGTAATTCCATACTTGTTCTTCTTAGATAAGACGGTATTATGGGCTATCTCTTCGGGCAATACCCCTTTAGTTAGTACGGTGCAAGGGATATCGTTCCTGTTAAGCTTCTCCAAAATCTTCAGAGACAGATTTGATACTTCGTCTTGCTCATACATAAATGGATCTGTTGAGAAACAAAGGTGAACATAATGGATTATTTTACGGTACCTCGGAATCTCTACTTCTAGAAGCTCCATGGCATTAGAAACAAGTTTTGGGTTACACCATTCTTTATAAGTTTTGACAATTCCATATCTCTTTTTGAGTAAGAATGCATAACAAGGGTACTTGCAGCCATGGGAACATCCTACGGCATGATTCAAACAAAAGTCAGCGTATTCAACACCACTCCTATAAAGCAAACTTTTGCGTGTAATAGTCTCCATAGTCAAAAAAGTGATCGCTGCCCATCTCGTGTGATTTTTATAACGCTATTCCAGATTTTTTGAGCTATCGGATTCTTTGAAGCGAGTACAAGCACATACAATTCAACACCTTTTCTGTTTCTTACTGAGACAACCGGCAACGTAGAAAAAACGTTTGCATCAGAACCTGCCATTCTCAATCCGCTTTTAGGAAATCCTATCCGCATCAATTGTTGCTCGTATAGCTCAAGTAAAGTGTGAAGCATTTTCCCCTGTTTTAAATCTGCGATTTTTTCTCTCCATTTCGCCGTCCCCAAGAATTGATCAAGGATGGTAAAATCATGCTCGTGCCACTCGGGGATATTTCTTTTTATACCGCCGATCGGAAAGTGTATCAGTAAATCTATTCTCTTTAGTCTCGCAAGCTCTTCAATTGTGGAAAACTTTAATCCATCCGGTCCAAAGGGATCAATATAAGCGAAATGATATCTGTACTCTTTCTCTAAGAATGATTCCACCAGATTATAAACCAAGATGTTGGAATCGCCGCATTGGAAATTGCATCCTCGTTTCAGACCAGCGCGTTTTTCCAAGGCAGCTATATTTGGTGTACTTATGTCAAAAAAGTGATATTCATTGAAAGGGATGACTTGATTGTTCAAAATTCTGAATGCACCATTTTCAATCTCCCGGGTTTCATTCTTTACTACACATAGCCGGGCCCGCAAACAAGTCAATATACACCGCGTTATTTCTACTTGCGAATTTTTCTCGTGCAAATCGAGTTGCCTGAAGATATCGTCCAAGAAAATAATACTTATCCTCAACCCAAGGGCCTACACATTGAACAGGAAGCAAATCTACTCCAGGAGCCATGCAATTCCCATTTCTATCTTTACAGTTGTCTGTGCAAGGTCTCATGCAAAATTCCTAAACACAAGTTACCCTTTACCCTTATCTTACGCATAAAATATCATAACTGGCAGATTTGTCAATTAATTCTGAAGATTCTAAGGATCGGACTGGGCGAATGCGTCGTTAGATCCCTCCTGGCCTCCCTTTACCAAAGGGAGGAAGAGGTAGTCTGCGCTCAATAAATGAGGGCGCTACTTTTTTTTGCCCTCGGTCCACCCTCACCCCTGCCCTCTCCCTTGGAAGGCGGAGGGAAATCTCAGGGAGGGATTTATT
>CAWEAV010000044.1:0-78353 GCA_963806715.1 uncultured delta proteobacterium | reverse complement strand
GTAGAAGAGATAACCGAGAATCTTAATCTGACAGAGCAAGAGTTAAGAAGAGAATTTGCTACACTGAGACATATGGAAACCTGAGAGCAACTAAGAAAGGGGATAAGATTTTTTACACATTGTTTTAGAAACAATCTTAAAGTCCGGTCTTCTGAAAAGCAAAGCGACGAAGAATCTTTTATACAAGCTCTTGATGCAAGAGCCAAAGAAAAAAGCAGGGATTTCCTGGAATGTAAAGTGATTTGAATTGAAGGGATAGGTTGAACATCTTCTTATTCCCCTCCTTCCATGAGAATTGAGTGGGGAGAGGGGAATCGTGCCCTGACCAAGCCCGCCATCCGAGAATCACGCTTAGAACCTCTTCTGGGCCGTTGCCTACAACACGATTCAAAGGCCACCTTAGGGATGCCAGGCGTATTTCGATTTTCGCATTTTTGCCCCTTGACAAATTATGAGCATATGCTTATAATTAGAGTTAAGTAGGAGGATTTAGAAATGGCAAGGCCGATGCAGTGCAGGCGAGTGGGTTCCATGCCTGAGAGCAACTACTTTAAACCAAGGGGTATTCCACTCTCGATGTTAGCGGAAGTCATTTTAAAGGTTGACGAGTTTGAGGCTATTCGACTTGCTGACCTTGAGGGTTTGTATCAGGAACAGGCAGCGGAAAAGATGAACGTCTCCCGGCAAACCTTTGGGAGGATTATCGAATCGGCGCACAGAAAGGTGGCCGATGCGTTGGTTCAAGGCAAGGCATTGAAGATTGAAGGAGGTGAGTTTGAAATGGCTTCGATGAGAAAATTTAGATGTTATGACTGTCAGCACTCCTGGGAGCTCCTTTATGGGACGGGTAGGCCGGGGAACTGTCCTTCTTGCAAGAGCGGCAACATTCGAAGAACGGAGGAAGGCAGAGGAGATGCCAGAGGGTTTGCTGGAGGACAAGGCAGGTGTTACGGTGGGCCTCAACAAAAATAATAAGCAAAGGGAGCTATCAGCGAAACATTTCGACCTCTGGGGAAACCCAAGAATGAGCACCACTACTAATGAGAAAGGAGAAAGTCATGAAGGTAGGTTTTGCAGTTCAGATGAACGAAGGAATGGAGAGCAGGGTTTATGATCATTTTGGTTCGGCGCCGGCATTTATCATTGTCGACACCGAGGGCAAAGATGTCCAAACCGTGAACAATAAGGATTTGCACCATGTTCACGGCGCTTGCAACCCAGTTATGGCCCTTGACGGAAAGAGCGTGGATGCGATGGTTGTTGGGGGAATCGGGGCAGGCGCATTGGTGAAGTTAAATGCATCGGGGATAAAGGTTTACGGGGCGGGAGCTCCTACCGTAAAAGAAAACCTTTCGTTGCTAAGTGAAAACAAGCTCCAGGAACTTTCTGTGTACAATGCCTGTCGAGCTCATCAGGGTAGCTGTTCACACTGACAATTGCGCAGGACGTAAAGGAGACGATATGCCGATTTACGAATACCGTTGTGAGAAGTGCGGTCAAGTGAATGAATTTCTAATTCTGGGAAAGCAGGAACAAGTTCATTGTAAGGGGTGCGGGGGCGAGAATTTAACGAAGCTGCTGTCTGCTCACAATACCTCCAATAGCTCGACACAGAAATTTGAGCCCGGTTCGGGGGGTTGTTGCGGGACACCCAATTCATGTGGTACCCCGGGGAGTTGCTGTTCCGGGTAGTTAGACCCCGCGCAAGAAGATGAGAATTGATGTCGGGTAGGGGAGGCTTCAGCTTGCTATTTGGGCGACTAAAGTCTTTCCTGCCCACTCGTGGAAAGATAATATCAAAATAGGGGAAAAGAGGCAATGGAAAAAAGAAAGATGAAGGTCGTTATCATCGGTGGAGTGGCAACCGGGCCTAAAACCGCTGCTCGTCTAAGGCGATTGAATCCGGAGGCAGAGATCACAATCATTGAGCGAGGAAAAATTCTCTCCTACGCGGGGTGCGGGATGCCATACTATGTGAGCGGGGATATTGCCGATTACGGAAGCCTTAACTCTACGCCGGCAGGCGTCCCGCGGGATTCGCTCTTTTTCCGAAATGTCAAAAACATCAACGTGCTTGATCGTACGCTGGCACGATCGATTGATCGCAACAACAAGACGGTGGAGATCGTTCATGTCGAAACCGGGGAATCGCGCTCTCTCTCTTATGAGAAGCTGGTGCTGGCTACCGGGGGGCAGCCAATCGACCTTCCGATCGAAGGGGTGGGTCTCAACGGGGTGTTCCGGTTGTGGCAGCCCGAGGATGCCATTGCCATGAGCGAGGCGATTTCGAGTAAAGGGGTAAAGACCGCGGTGATCATTGGCGCCGGCCTGATTGGTGTCGAGATGACGGAGGCCCTCACCAAGAGAGGTGTTGATGTGACCGTTGTAGAGATGATGCCCCATATTCTGCCGGGATTGCTTGATGAGGAGGTCGCGGCCTATCTGACGCGATATATTCGCTCTCAGGGCGTGGATATTCTTACAGGAAGCCGCGTCGAAGAGATCGTTGGTAATGACCAAGGCGTTGTGACAAAAGTGATTGTCTTGGATGCGGACATCCCGGCAGATATGGTATTAATTGCCGTAGGGGTGCGGCCCAATTCAAAGTTGGCTCAAGAGGCCGGACTAAAAATCGGGAAGAGGGGAGGGATTGTCGTTGATAAATACCTTCAAACCAATGATCCCGACGTTTATGCGGGCGGTGACTGCGTGGAGAATACCCACCTAATTACAGGAGAGGATGTTTTTGTCCCGCTGGGATCCACGGCAAATAAACACGGGCGTGTGATTGCCAATAACGTCATGGGATACCGGGAAAAATTCAATGGCATCCTGGGGACCGCTGTTGTGAAGGTATTCAACTATAACGTCGCAAAAACAGGACTAACCGAACGGCAGGCAAGGGAAGCCGGTTTTGATGTGGTGACAGCCCTCTCCGCCGCACCGGATAGCGCCCATTACTACCCTACCCACAAGCCCCTTCTTCTCAAGTTGATCGCCGACAGGAAAACGAAGAAGATTCTTGGCCTGCAGGCGGTGGGCGCGGGTGAGACGGTCAAGCGCGTGGATGTCATAGCGACGGCTTTGGCCTTCGGGGCGACGGTCGACGATCTCCCCGCCCTGGACCTAGGCTATGCTCCACCTTATTCGACCGCTGTCGATATTGCTGCCCATGCAGCCAACATCTTACGTAACAAGATGGACGGAATCGCCAAAGCCCTTACACCCATGGAGGTAAGAGCGAAAATTGAAAGAGGAGACGATTTCATCTGGCTCGATGTTAGGTCCCCCGCTGAGCACAGGGAGAAACGGATCGAAGACCCTCGCATTAAATTAATCCCACTGGGAATGCTTCGCCAGCGCTTCAATGAATTGCAAAGAGATAAAGAGATTATCACCTTTTGCAAAATCAGTCTGAGGGGCTATGAGGCACAAACGATTCTGGAGGGAAAAGGCTATAAGGATGTCAAATTCATGGATGGCGGCATAGATGCATGGCCGTATGAAGTGGTCTTTGGCGGGCTGTCAGCCAATCCCTCAAGTTGATGAAATTCTGATTGCATCAAAAAGTTCGATTAGAATTAACCCTAAGCCTTGTCCGTAATGTCTAACGTCAGCCAGAAGGCGAAGTAAAGCTTTACGGATGAAACGTGAGGATGTTAAGAGCGGATTCTGGAAGAGGATAGGAATGGAGGAGGCCGAAAATGATAGAGCATCAAGGAGGTCAAGTTATGGAAGAATCTGGACCCTTTAAAAGGGCACGCAACTGAGATAGAAATACTATTGCGCATGAAAACCTACCCTATTGCGGTAAAAATGCTGAAACAAGAGAAGGATATTCCAGAGAGCGCAAAGAGGCCGAAAAAGGATCTGGGTCATCACCTGGCACTTTGTCAGGCGATCAGTATGGCTCGCCGGGAAGGGGAGTCCTTTGCACTGCTGAAAGAAGATATGTGGTGCTACTCTCCGGTCATTGGATTGGGTATGGCTGTACCGCCGCATTATTTCTTGGAAGGGGAATTCCTGTATCCACGGAGTGTTAAAAGTCCGGAGATAGGCCGCAAGGGAGTACAGTCGTTTCCCCGCCTCGAAGCTGGACGATATATTGGTGTCGCTGTGGCGCCGCTAGGAAAGGTTGACTTTATGCCGAATGTGTTCATTCTCTATGTCGATAGTCTGCAATTGATCGAATTGCTCATGGCCAAGAGATGGATGGATGGTGGCGACGTTACAACCACCTTGTCTGGTACTTCCGCATGTGTATATACCATTGTTCCTGTGGTAAAAGAAAGACAATATCAGGTAACGATACCGTGCCTTGGAGATCGCAAAAGGGGAATGGCAACAGACGAAGAAATTATTTTTTCGGGCCCTCCCGACCAGCTAGGTGAACTGGTAGCTGGACTTACTCATATGAAGAAGATTGGTAGCGGATTGCCTCTCTCTATGACATCCCAAATCGAATATACACTGCCCGACTCTTATATTAAAATCGCAAGAATGATCGGCATGGATTTGTGAGAAATCACCACAAAAGAACCCGGGAGACTCTGACCACTTCCCTGATTCCGGTTTAGCTCGTCATTGTGGGCCGCTGGATTTTTCCAGCGGCTTTTTCCCTGAGCCCCTGCTATCATAGAATCCTTTGCAATCGGACGCTCATTCTCCCATCAGATGAGGGTAGGTCCTTCTGGACCGACTACAAAAGCAGGCTCCATAGTGCCTTGATCTGAGATGATAATAAGCTACTGGTGTGAGGAGTGGAAACTTTTCGAACAGCACAAGACCATTCGTATCATCACAGACTATATTTGGCATTCTTTCGCTCACTTAACAGAAGGACATGATCACCATATTTCGACAGCCGCTGTAAGATTCTGGATCAAGCCTCTCTGTTTTGTCTTTCGAAGGAAGGTGGGAAAAAGAAAGTCGAATATCTTCACTCTGCCGGAAGGCAAATGGGGATGTTGCGGGAAAGAGCCCCCGAACCGGTCGTGGAGCTGAATCCGGAAACGGCTAAGGAGAATGGGATTTCCGAAGGGGATTGGGTATAGATCGAGACGATCTACTTCGGAGAAAAGGAGCGTGTAAGGTTCAGGACGAAATTGATCGAAGGATTTCATCCTCGCCTTGTTGCCGTAGACCATGGTTGGTGGTTTCCGGAGCGACCCGATCCCGAACACGGATGTTTTGAATCCAACATCAATAGGGTGATTCCGTCCGATGTCTATGATCCGATGTTCGGGTGCTCGAATCCGAGAAGCATCCCCTGCAGGATTTCAAGGGAAGAAAGAGGGTGACATTCGTTTCGGGAGACTGCGACGGCCTTTTCGATATCATCCTGCGGCGGGTGCAAGACCTGCAAGGCTCTTTCAGTCACCCACCGACGATATCGCTTCACGTGAGTTCTTGGAAAGGGACAAACGGAGGCGCTGTGAAGCTGCGTCTCCCTAATCCTTCAGAATTGGAGTAGCCGAACTAATAAAAAGCGCGGCCCGGGGGTGTGGATAGCTGCTATCTACTCACTGGTTTGCACACCCAGAAAAAATTACGATTCGATAATCATACATTCAATTTGACCTGTCCCCAATAAGGGCTGAGAGTCGATCACTTCAGAGGCATTTGTCACGCATTCACTTCGCAGTCGCTCACACCATTGAGCCGTGAAATATCTGAGCATTGGTAGTCAACCCGTTAGTCCGAAAAACGCCCGATTCGGACAGATCGGAAATTGTCTGGAAAATCCCCCTCCTACAAAGACACCCCCTTGAGTTTGTCCGGGTTTCTCTGGATCTCGTTGATTGAGTATTCAACCCAATATTTTGAGGTCTCCAATTGTCTCGCTATTTCTCTTATGCTCTGACCCTGGGAATGCAGTTTGGCTACATCCATTAGAGCGGGCCTCCTGTAAACCTTGCCCGATTGCAGCGGCCTCCCGAGTTTTTTCCCCTGGGCTCTTGCTCTTTCCAGACCTGCCATTGTCCTCTCCCTTATTATGTCTCTTTCCAACTGGGCAAAGGCCGATATGATCGTAAACATCGCTCTCCCCATGGAGCTCTTAAGGTCCAGGTTCTCCATGTAGGAGAAGAATCCTATATCCCTTCCCATGAAATTCTCCATGTGCTCGATTAACTCCCTAAAGGAGCTCACCGACAGAAGGATTGCTGATTACATCTGGGAGCTCGACAAAGCACCGGCCTCACGATCTCCAGAATTTCCTCCAAGAGATACGGCACGGCAAGGAAAGAGTCGTGAGGTTAGGTGTACTAATAAACATAATAACACGGATACTGAAAAGGTTAGAAAATGGTTGAGCGTATCTGAAATTATATCGATTTTCTCCCAAGAAAGCGGACAGATTTATTGTTCTATATCACCATAAAATTACCGCCACCCATAGGGTTTTCCCGTTTAGTATCCAGGCTCATCGAAGCTGTGTCTTTTCTGTGTGGGCGGCGGGTGTTGCTTGTAGAATGGCGTTCGAGAATTTTAGGCAGTGCATCCGCCTGGTCTCAAACAGGGAAGAGGAAATTCAGACTCCGGTTCTTCATGTCGCCATGATTTTGCTCCACCATCTGCAATTCAGACACTGGACTTCAGACTTCTGACACCAGACTCTTCTATCGCAGGAACCTAACTCTATTTTACTTAAGGATTTGGAGCATGGGGGAGATTTGTCACTCCGACGTCCATTTTCTCTCTCCTCGCACTCCTCGGCCATTTGCGCTCTTCAGTCTGAGGTCTACCGTCTATAGTCTCACTGTCTGAATCACAGGGCTCTACCATATCAAATATGGATTGAAAGATCAAATTTTATTTCATCTCTGTTAATGAAGGAGGATGACGAAAAGCCGTACCGACCATTTTTGTGAGCGTTAGGAGAGTATAGAGATGATCATCGAGAGCTACTTGCCAGGAGGGACCATGGGGTTGCGGGATTATCGATCAGCCGGTTGATCAAAACGAACGACTGAAAACCCCATCGCTTTGGCACCTGCGACCATCAATCGGTCAGCCGTAGCCAGGATATCCGCCTGGATCTCTTTGGTAATCAACAGGTGTAAAACATCAAGGGTCCGAAGGGGTATATCCGAAAGAACGGATATTAAATTCACAGCCCCGAAAGCTAACCCCTGAGGCAGGGAATGGCAGACCAGAAAATTCTTACGAATATCTTCCTGAAAGGTGGCAAAAACCTGAATTTCCATCTTTCTATCGATCGATCGCTCTCTTCGCCGCCGGGCAAGAAGGCACCGCATTTCCACAACGGTAAGGTCACTAATATTCACTGGGCCATTTTCCTGGATATACTTCTCAACTTCATCGGACCTCGCTTCGTTCAGATACCATTTGGCCAGAGCGCTCGTGTCGAAATAGATAGCCTCCTTCATCTCGCATCCCTATCCTCGCGGACCTTTGTTTCGCTCCCCTTCCTCATTCGAGGCATTCTCTCTCGAAGATCCTTGTGCGAGGGTATCGCCGCCTTCCTGCCAATGGGGACCACCTGGGCAATCGCTTCCCCCCGCCGGGTGATCGTTACCTCTCCCTCCACGGCCAGCAGGCGATCTAAATGGGATAAAGATCGCCGGGTTTCACGCATCGTAAGTTTCTTCATCTCTCCATCCCCCTCTCCGCTGATAAGCGGATTTTGTATTGTGCACATGTGACACCTGTTGTTACCACTGTAGCACATATGCCGTCGTGAAAGCAATAGAAAATGGACTTTATCCGTCCCTTATAACGCAGGCGCTCATCTAACGTGTAATATTACATTAAGAGTATTACCCCAATTGAGTCAAAACATAATAACTTCCTCTCCCCTCGGAGGGGGAGGATTAAGGTGGGGGGGAATGTCCACGATATCCACCCCCATCCCAACCTTCCCCCATCGTAAGGGGAAGCTGTGAAAAAATTATGAAACAGATAAAAAAAGATTGACATAGCCATATAACTATGATATCCTCCTTTCAGCATTCTCGAAAGGAGGCGGTTTCCATGGGATACCTAACCAAAGTCCAGGTGATCGAACGGGCCAAGGGGCAACGCCAGTTCTACTTGATTTGCCCGGCTCCCCTGGCTCAGGCTTTAGAAATGGGGAAAGGTGAAACCATTGAGTGGGTCGTCCAGGATAAATGGACCCTGAGCGTAAGACGGGTTGAGGCCAGAGAAGCCCAACCTCAGCGGAGGTCCCATGGAAAAAGATAAGTTTTGGACAACCCCTCCCAAAGAGGAAGAACAGCGTCGAGTCCGGCGGAAGCCGATCAATCGTCAGCAACTGCTGCTGCGTCCTGTCGAAGTAGAGAAGCTGGTTGAAGAGGATCATCCTGTGCGGGCGATCTGGGAGTTGGTGGGGCAATTGAATCTGGAGCCTTTCTATGCCGGGATCCAGTCGGTCGAGGGAGTGGCAGGTCGACCAGTGTGGGACCCGCAGCTGCTGATCAGTTTGTGGATCTATGCTTATAAGGATGGGGTGAGTTCGGCGCGAGAGATTGGGCGGTTGTGCCAGTACCATCCGGCCTATCAGTGGCTGACAGGGTTGGAGGTGGTCAACTATCATACGCTGGCCGATTTTCGGATTTGCCATAAAAAGGCGCTGGATCAATTGTTTATAGAGGTATTGGGCGTACTCAGTCATGAGGGACTGATTACGTTGCAACGGGTGATGCACGATGGGACGAAGGTGAAGGCTTGCGCGTCGGACAAGAGTTTTCGTCGGAAGGCCACGCTTCAGGATCATCTGCGGTTGGCTGGTGAGCAGGTGGAGCAGATGGGAGATCCGGAATCGGAAGAACTGGGTCAGCGGGTGGCGAAGGCGCGGCAGCGAGCGCTGCGGGAGAAGCGAGAGCATCTGGAAGAGGCCTTGAAGGCGTTGGAACAGATGGAAGCCTCTCGGTCTAAATCTTCGGATAAAACGAAGGTGCGGGTCAGTACCACGGACCCGGAAGCCCGAGTGATGTTGCACGCAAAGGGGGCTTATGGGCCTGGCTATAACGTGCAGATTTCGACCGATGCAGAAGCCAAGATCATTGTGGGGGTGGGGGTGACTCAAGCGCCCACGGATGCGGCGGAATTGGAACCGGCGGTGGAACGAATCGAAGCCAACTTGGGCGAGAGGCCTCAGCAGATGGTGGTAGATGGCGGCCTCACGAATCAAGCCACGATGGAGGCGATGGCCGAGAAGCAAGTGGATTTGATCGGGACCTTGCCGGAACGAAGGGGAGTGGCCAAGAAGCGGATGAAGCAGCGTGGGGTGAGTTCGGACTTTTACCCGCAGGCCTTTGAGTATGATGCGAGTGCTGACTGTCATCGATGTCCAGCGGAGAAAGTGCTGCATTATGAGACGGAGGAACGATCGGGGGCTTCGGTACGACGCCGCTACCGAGCGAAGGCTTCGGAGTGTCGGGACTGTGCCTTTCAGGCCCAGTGTTGCCCTGGGACGAAGAGAGGACGATCGTTGGTACGGAGCGAAGCGACGCCCGAGATGGCAGCATTTCAAGCCAAGATGGAGACGCCGGAAGCGCAGGCCATCTATAAGCAACGGGCCGGGGTGGCAGAATTTCCCAATGCGTGGATTAAGGATAAAATGGGGTTGCGTCAATTTCGTTTGCGGGGTTTGGTCAAGGTGACGTTGGAAGCCGTGTGGGCCTGTCTGACCTATAACATCTGCCAATGGATTCGTCTCTGCTGGAAGCCCCAACAACTGGCCCATGCTTGGGGGTAAACCGGTAGAGTAACCCCTCTGATTAAGAGCGAGAGGGTAAGGGGACGAAATGAGGTTGATCGATGGTTTTAAGTTCTCCATGATTGATACTTAACCGTCCATCCAAAAACGAAGCTTACAAAACCCAAACCCCACTGTAGGCGAATTTTTTCACAGCTTCGGGGGAAGGAGGTGAGATAAGAAATCCTCTGATTCTGAATAAATGACGAAGCAAATAGGACAACTGGGCTTTAAGGACCGAATTCATTAACTTAAGAAAACGACATATTTTTCGCTCAATTGGGGTTTAACGCCGAGGAAAGATCTGGCTAAGGGTGTGTCTTGTGGCGGCTTTTCAGCTCTCCAACTACATTTTCGAGCGGGATCCCCTTCTCGGCGAGAAGCACGAGCAGATGATAGAACAGGTCCGCACTCTCTTCAATGACGCGTCGGGTTGAATTGTTTTTGGACACTCAATGCCCGCATCTTACGATTTTGAAGATATTCCCTCTCCGGCCTGCCACCGTCCAATATAGTTCCACACCTTCTGAGGCATTACCCACCGTTGTAATACGCTTGTCAACAGACTTTGGGAATGTTAAAGAGTCTCTGTTGGGAGGATTTAGAAATGATTGTCAAGACTTACTGTGCCAGGATGGATCACGGAGGTTGCGGCCTGTTGATCCATCTTGAAAATGGTAGGATCACAAAGATCGAAGGAGATCCTCACTCCCCCCTGAGCCACGGATACCTCTGTGCCAAAGGGGTCGCCCAGTTGGAAAGGATCAACCACCCGGACCGCCTGCAGTATCCCATGAAACGGGTAGGAGAAAGGGGTGAAGGGAAGTGGAGCCGCATCTCCTGGGATGAGGCCCTGGACACAATTTCAGAAAAGATCAAGGAAACAATTGCCAGAGATGGCCAGAAGGCCATCGCCTTTGCCCAGGGGACACCCAAGGGGCTTGAGCTCTTTCTGATGCTTCGCCTTGCCAACCTCCTGAACGTTCCCAATGTCTCAACCCCGGGTCATATTTGCCACATGCCCAGGGAGGCCGCTTCAAGCATGACCTGCGGGTTCTTCCCTGTTCCGGATTATGATCATCCTCCTGCCTGTATCGTCGTATGGGGAAGCAACCTCTTCCAGACCAATGAGGAAGGAATTATTGGTATCCAGTTGAGACGGGCCCTGGATCAGGGATCAAGACTGATTGTCATCGACCCAAGAAAGACCGGCCCTGCCTCAAGGGCAGACCTTTGGCTGAGACCGAGGCCTGGGACGGACCTTGCCCTTGCACTGGGAATGCTGAGAGTTATCACGGATGAAGGGCTCTACGAAAGAGGTTTCATCGAAAAATGGACTCTTGGGTTTTCATTGAGACAAAGCGGGGGAAAATCCGGCAGAAGGCCGGGTTAAGCAGTGATCTCGATCCAAGGGTGGTTATCCTAAGTTATGGCTGGTGGTATCCTGAGAGAGAGGACCTCGAACTCTTTGGCTGGAAGGAATCAAATCTCAACATCCTGACGAGCAGTGATCCCCCTTATGATCAGGTCATCGGCTCGACATCCCTCAGGGCCGTCCCCTGTAAGATCGATAAGTCTCCGGCAGAAGACTTGTAGATGGTTTTGCCTCCAACCTTTAGCCTCCATTATCATTATTCTATCATTCTATTTGCCGTTTGACAGATTCAACTCGATATGCTAACGATACTTAATAGAATGAAATCCACGCTTCACACCATTACTCTCTTCACCCTCATCGGAGTTTTAACCCTTATTCCATGGACTCCTGTTTGGGCATCCCGGATTACCGATATTCGGTTCTGGTCTGCGCCCGATCATACGAGGGTGGTTGTAGACCTCACGGAGCCGATCCAATACGAGAGCGTTTCTCAAGAAAACCCGCCCGTGTTGAATCTCGAATTGAAAGGCTCCCTTCAAACCCGGAAAAAGGAAGTGGTGGTCAATGACCTATTCCTCACCAAGATCGTTTTGACTGACCACGGACGGGACGGAGCAAAAATCGTTTTTCATCAGAAAAAGCCTCTCACTGCAAACGTCTTCCTGCTTAAACCCTTCGAGGACAAACCCCATCGTCTCGTGATCGATCTCGTCGATATCGCCTTGGAGAAAAAGGAACAGGAGGAAAGGCAGCGCCAGAAAGAGGTTAAACCCAAGGGCATGAAGACCGTTGTCATTGACCCCGGGCACGGCGGCGAAGACCCTGGAGCCGTGGGACCCCAAAAGACGATGGAAAAGGATGTGGTGTTGAAGATAGGAGAAAAGGCTCTCACTCTCCTGAGCCAGAACAAAGAGATCAAGGCCTTCCTTACACGGAAGGGAGATTATTTTATCCCTTTGGAAGATCGAGTGAAAATGGCAAGGGAATACGGGGCTGACCTCTTCCTTAGCCTCCACGCAGATGGAAGCTTCAACCCCCGGGCCAGGGGTTCTTCTGTGTATTGTCTCTCCCTTTCTGGTGCCACGGATCATGCAGCCAAGGTCTTGGCGGATAAAGAAAACCTTGTCGAACATCTTGGGCGGGGCGTTCTCAAAGCCAACCGGTCTCTCCAAAGACCCCAATCTCAATCAGATCCTGCTGGACCTCAGGCAAAACGACACCTTGCGAGAGAGCTTCCGGTTTGCCGAATTGATCCTCACCCGTATCGGGACAATCAACCCCATCAAAATTACCTCCTACCGGCAGGCCAATTTTGTTGTCCTGAGGGCTCCAGACATCCCTTCTGTTCTCACGGAGACGGCCTTCATCACCAATCGGGAAGATGAGCGGCTTCTCAAGCGGGACGATTTTCAAGAGAAGTTCGCCCGGACCCTCAGCGCCACGATCAAGAAATACTTCGACGGCTCCGGCTCCTGATTTTCACTAAGGGGTCACAAATAACCTTCTTAACTCCTATACTTGGGTCTCTTGCTCGATTCGAGGATCTTTTTTCTGATGCGCACGGATGACGGCGTCACCTCGACCAGCTCATCCTCTTTGATAAACTCGATGGCCTGCTCAAGGCTCAGAACCTTAGGCGGAATAAGCTGCAAGGCATCGTCCGACCCGGCTGCCCTCATATTGGTGAGCTTCTTCTCCTTGGTCACATTAACATCCAGATCGTTCTCTCTTGAATTCTCACCGATCACCATCCCTTCGTAGACGGGGGTGTTCTCCTTGACAAAGAGTGTGCCCCGGGGCTGGAGGTGAAAGAGCGCATAGGTAGTCGTCTTTCCCGGCCGGTCCGCAACCAGGGTTCCGGTGGAGCGTTTAGTAAGCGGGCCATGCCACGGCTCATATCCATCGAAAATGTGGTTGAAGAGCCCTGTCCCTCTTGTGTCGGTGAGAAACTGGGAGCGAAAACCGATCAGCCCTCTGGAGGGGATCCTGAATTCGAGGCGGACCCTGCCGTGGCCATTGTTGTTCATCTTCTGCATCCTGCCTTTACGGATTCCAACCTGCTGTGTCACGACCCCGATGAATTCCTCCGGGACATCGATGACCAGATGCTCCATGGGCTCGTGAAGAACGCCGTTCACCTCTTTCGTGATGCTCTCCGGCATCGACACAGAAAGTTCGTAGCCTTCCCTCCGGATCATCTCGATCAGGATCGCAAGCTGCAGCTCCCCTCTTCCCATCACCTTGAAAGAATCCGTCGAATCAAAGTCAACCTTGATCGACACGTTATACAGGAGCTCCTTTTCAAGCCGGTCCCTCAGGTTTCTCGATGTGACATACTTTCCATCCTGGCCGGAAAAAGGCGACGTATTCACAGAAAAGATCATGGAGATGGTGGGCTCATCCACCGCAATTCTCGGAAGCGGTTCGGGATTTTCAAGATCGGAGATGGTATCACCAATATTAATCCCTTCCATCCCGGCCAGGGCAACGATATCCCCTGCCCGTGCCTCTTCGAATCTCAACTCTTTCAAGTCCCTGAAATCCATAGAGCGAAGTCACCTTCGTCTTGACCGGCTCCCCTTTGCCGTTGATCATCGATACCCAGTCCCCGACTTTGACCGAGCCTGAGAAGACCCTTCCGATGGCAAGCCTGCCCACGTAATCGTTATAGTCAATGTTGGTGACCAGGAGCTTCAGCGGCCCCTCTTCATCCCCTTCAGGCGGCGGAACGGCAGAAAGGATGAGTTCAAACAGGCACTGAAGGTCTTTCGCATCCTCCTCGGGATGAAGCTTCGCAATCCCGAGCTTTGCGTTGGTATAGACGATCGGAAATTCGAGCTGTTTCTCTGTGGCATCGAGGTCGATAAAGAGATCATAGACCTCGTTGAGCACCTCCTGGATCCTCGCATCAGGCCGGTCGATCTTGTTAATCACAAGGATAGGAGGAAGATTAAACTCGAGGGCCTTTTTCAGAACGAACCGGGTCTGGGGCAAAGGGCCCTCCGAGGCATCGACGAGGAGCAGCACACCATCCACCATCTTGAGCGTCCTCTCCACCTCCCCGCCGAAATCGGCATGGCCCGGCGTATCGACGATATTGATCTTGACCCCCCTATATTCAATCGCCGTATTCTTTGCCATGATGGTAATGCCCCGCTCCCGCTCCAGGTCAATATTGTCCATCACCCTGTCCTGGACCTTCTCGTTCAAGCGGAAAGTACCTGACTGCCTGAGCAGACCATCGATAATCGTTGTCTTTCCATGATCGACATGGGCAATCAGGGCAATGTTTCTCAAATCTTCGCGTTTCATGAGTTCCTCATTTTTAGATTTAGGCATTGAAGATTCAGGATTTCTTGTCCGTTCAAGGTAACATGAAAACTGGTTTTTCAGCAGGGCTGCCATTGGGTACGGATTCGGTGTTTGGGCACTGGCCGGGACCGTTTCGGAAAGTCTTTTTTGCCTTTTCGTCTTTGCGTTATGTTTGGGGGCAGTCTGGAGGTTAGGGATACCGCCATGCCACACGGGATCAATACGATTCATCTTCAACAGGGATTTCAAGACCTTCAATTCCTGATCGGTCACAAAGGTCATGGCAATGCCTGACCGCCCCATTCTCCCCGTCCTTCCTGTCCGGTGCGTGTAGGATTCCGGGGCAAAAGGATAGTCATAATTAATCACATGGCTGACATGGCTGAAGTCAAGTCCGCGACCGGCAATGTCCGTGGCCACCATGAAGGTGATCTCGTTTCGTCGAAAACGCTCGAAGATCGATGTCCGCCTCGACTGCTCCAGACCTCCATGGATATATCCGATCGATTTAAATTTTCCTTCCAACTCCCTGGTCAGTTTCTCACCGTGATGCCGTGAGTTGCAAAAGATGATGGCCTGGGAGATCTTCTCCCTTTTCAGGTACTCGATCAGGGCCTTGAGCCGATCCTGTCGCCCCGTGTACTGAAAATGGTGGGCCAGGCTCTGCGGAGCCACCTGCTCCTTATTTAATTCCACCCGGACAGGTTCTTTCAGATAGGTCCTGATCAACCGATCGATCTCTTCGGGCATCGTCGCTGCAAAAAACAGGGTCTGGTGCTCGTGGATCAGACAGGACAGAATGAAGTCGATATCTTCAATAAAACCCATCTTCAACATCTCGTCCGCTTCATCCAGAACCAGCGTGCGAACGCAAGAGAGGTCGATCGACGTGGTATTATACAGGAAATCGATCAATCGTCCGGGCGTTGCAACCAGGATATGGACCCTGTCCCTCAATTTGGCTTTTTGAATCTCCATCGGAGAATCCGCCAAAGACGGCAAAGGGCACGACGTCGGTAAGGCTTGATATGTTGTCGATCTCTTCCACGTATTGGAGCGCCAGTTCCCGGGTGGGAACCAGGATGAGGGCCTGGATGGCATTGAGCGAAGGATCGATCATCTGGACCAGTGGAATACCGCAGGCCGCTGTTTTACCTGAGCCTGTCTCTGCCCGGGCCAAGAGATCTCTTCCCCTGAGGATAGGAGAGAAGGTCTTTTCCTGGATGGGTGTCAAATCCTCATAACCCAGTTCAGCCAGGGCCTTCAGAATCTCCGGCTTTAAATCTAATTCAGTAAACTTCATCGTTCCTCCTTAAAATACTGGATAAATGGAATGTTGGAATACTGAAATATCGGGGAAAAAGCTCTTCTACTTTATCCCATTGAGTTATCTTTAATATATTTCTCCTCATTCCTTCATTCCATTATTCCCAAATTAGTCGTTCGATGTGGTACAGGGTTACCCCTTTCGTTTTTCATACCAAACCAATGATTTCTACGATTTCACACGACTTGCGGGCAAGCAATGGTTAGATCACGCAGAAATAGGTCGGAAGACTCGCTACGGGTAATAAAAAACCCGTAAAGAAGTTGTCCAGAGTTCTTTACGGGGTGTTTTCGTCACGGTCCAAAAAAGCTCCAACACAACGAATTTAGTATATCCTGCTTTTCACCTAAAAGCAAGAAAAATCATTAGTAACCTTCACGGACTCCTTTCCTCTACCTCCACCCTGTTTCTTCTATCCACATGGTACCACGCGAGACCGAAGGGTTACAGCAACTTTTTTCAACGGGTACCAATTCTCATCCAACAGAAATTACGTACATATTTTAACTACGGTATTAAGCTATATTTCACTTTAGTTTCAAATAGTTATCTAAATATTTAGAAACAATAATAAATATTGTTGACAAACATAACATTTTATTTTAGAAGATTCTTTACTGTTTTTATATAATTAATACCTTAATTGTTTATTAAATTATGCATATATATCAAAATTAAGATCTCGATTCAAAAGGAGGCTAACATGGAAAAGTATTCTGAGGACAACACATTTTCGATAGGAAACACACCACTTGTCAAGATCAACAGAATGGCAATGGGGCTTAAGGCCACCATCTTATCCAAGGTGGAAGGTCGAAATCCCTCTTATTCGGTCAAGTGCCGGATCGGGGCCAGTATGATCTGGGCAGCGGAAAGGGACGGTGTGCTCAAACCGGATATGGAGATCATTGAACCCACAAGTGGCAACACCGGTATTGCTCTGGCTTATGTTGCTGCTGCAAGGGGATACAGGCTGAATATTACTATGCCTGAGACTTTTTCCATCGAGCGAAGAAAAGTGCTTACGATTTTTGGTGTCAACCTGATTCTTACGCCTGGAGCCAAAGGGATGAAAGGGGCCATCGAAGAGGCGGAGCGTATTGCTGCATCGGATCCCAAATACTTTATACCCCAGCAGTTCAAGAACCCTGCTAATCCTGAGATCCATGCTAAGACTACAGGCCCTGAGATCTGGGAGCAGACGGACGGCAAGATCGATGTCCTTGTCTCAGGCGTGGGGACAGGAGGAACGATAACCGGAGTGTCGAGGTATATAAAGCTTGAGAAAGGAAAGAAGATCATCAGCGTTGCAGTAGAGCCTGTCGAAAGCCCTGTCATTACACAGCGTCTTGCCGGGAAGGAACTCAAGCCAGGGCCCCATAAAATTCAAGGGATTGGGGCAGGCTTCATTCCAGACACCCTGGACCTGTCCATGCTGGATCGAGTGGAGCAGGTGAACAGCAATGAGGCTATCGAACATGCGAGGAGGCTGGCCCGTGAAGAGGGAATTCTTTCGGGAGTCAGCTCTGGGGCAGCGATCGCGGTGGCCCTTAGATTGGCGAAGCTCGGTGAATTCGAAGGAAAAACCATTGTTGCTATTCTACCCGATTCGGGCGAGCGGTATCTCAGTGGTCCACTTTTTGAAGGGTTGTTCGACGAATCCGGTCTTCCAAGGATTTGACAGATGATAACCTCAACAGATTCCTTCCTTGAGGAAAGGAAATAACTCAGCCCGGGCAGAGCTGTGTGTAATCGATCAACTCCCTAATCGTAGGATTCTCGCCACAAAGAGGGCATAGGGGGTTCTTTTGAAGCTTCATCTCGGTGAAAGACAAATCCAAGGCATCGAAAAGAAGAAACCGGCCAGTCATGGATTGTCCAATGCCCAGAATTTCTTTGAGTGCCTCGTTGGCTTGGAAGAGGCCAATGATTCCAGCAACCGCCCCAAGAACCCCGGCTTCCTGGCAACTCGGAATATGGCCCGGGGGAGGGGGTTCGGGGGCGAGACAGCGATAACAGGGTCCGTTGGCGTGGGGCTTGAACGTGCTCAATTGGCCTTCGAAGCGAAGGATCGCCCCTGAGATTAGGGTTTTCCTTTCAAAATAGCAGGCATCGTTTACCAGGAAGCGAGTTGGAAAGTTGTCGCTTCCATCCAAGACAAGATCATAATCTCTGATTATTTCACGGATGTTTTCAGAGGTGATTCGCTTAAAATAGATTTCTACTTTTACCTCCGGATTTAAAGATTCCAGGGTCTTCTTACCCGATTCAACCTTAGGGAGACCTACATCGCAAGTCCTGTGAAGGATCTGACGTTGAAGGTTGTGGATCTCCACCCGGTCAGAGTCGGCCAACCCTATGGTTCCTACACCTGCAGCCGCGAGGTAGAGGGCTGCGGGAGACCCCAGGCCTCCTGCTCCCATGATGAAGACCTTGGCCTCGGTCAGTTTTCCCTGGCCCTTCCCCCCGAATCTGGGCAGGATCATTTGTCGCGAATAGCGATGGATTTGTTCATCAGAAAATTTCATCTCATCTCCTATTCATCAAACTCTTTATTCTTGACGATGATGGCCCAATCCGTCTCGTTAATAGCACTGACACTCATAACTTCATAGCCCTCGTTTTTCAAACTTTCGGGAACGTCACAGACTGCCGGTGGATAGTCAACAATGATCCGCAGCACTTCCCCGATTTTCATTTCTTCCAGGGCCAGCATAGATTCAATGAAAGTGTAAGGGCAGACTTTACCTTTTAAGTTTAATTCCTTATCGATCCTCTGAGTCTCTAAGCTCACGTCCATTTCTTTTCCCATCCACCGGAACCCTTTATCATTTTCCGTAAATCTCCTTCACTGCCTTTTGCATCTCCGCCTCTGAGGCTCCGATCTCATGCCACAAAAAATCATTGTTGCCTGGGTGAAACAGATATTCTTTTTTATTTTTCCAAATTTTCTCCCGGATATTTCTTATCGAGGGCTACCTTAGCTCTAAAAATAAGTCTTATGATATACAATTATAAACAATTTTGTACTGAGAGAACAGACCATCATCAAAACAAAGTTTTCACTTCCTTTTTCAGAGTAATCATTGCATGGCCCGATAACGATTTTGATGGTCGTTTCCTTATTATGTCCCCTTCATGGTCGAATCAAGCAATCAGCCTCCAACATCGACTGGATGATATCATACATATTGGAAACCTTTCCCACGCTCATTTTCTCTCTAAGCTTATAAAAATCGAGACAAGTCCCACAGGACACGATCTCCACCCCTTTCTCAGATAACGCTCTGAGCGTGTCCAAAACCTGAGAGCCTTCTGAGACCAGTCGAACGCCACTGTTGATTAAAATCAAACAGTCCGGCTTCTTTTCTAATTCGAGCAGAGTCTTTAAAAAGGCCTTCATCAGGAATGATCCCAATGCTTCATCCCCCATACCAAGGAGGTCGGAATTGATATAGACGACTACTTTTTTACCCTTTTCCTCCTTCCCGGCTGCTTTCTCTTCATCCTTGCCTCTGACCTTGTGGATGTGGACGTGAAAATCTTGCTCTTTCTTCTCGATTTGCACTGAACATCCCTGACTTTGGGCGAATCGTTCGACGTTTTCAGACGAGGAAGGATTATCTACAATAATCGTCAATTCATTCTCCCCCGACCGCTCCAATGCCTGCTTGGTTGTGACTACAGGCTGGGGACACGCCATGCCTCGGCAGTCAATCTCTTGTCGAGTAGACATCTTTTATAACCTCCTTTTGGTTACTTAACGTCCCTCACAGAACCGTGCTTGGAGATTTCCCCCACACGGCTCTTCAGTAATACTTCCTCAATACGATGATAGAGTATACGTCAGGTGATATATCTTCGGCGCAGGCAAAGGATTGTATTTCTTAAACTTGCAGTATTGGGCATAGGTGAAACTCTTCTTCTGGCTCCGTCTGTTGATCCACTTGTATGCAAGCTTTGAAGTCTCATGAGCAAACTCCCTTAATGCCTGCATGTTTCCGCTTATCCCATAATAACGGTAGTGCCCAATCAGTTTTAACCTGAAGACCTTCCACCATTCCGCTAACGTCACTTGGTTTCGTACCCTCTTTAACCACTGATTCACAGATTTCATCTTTTGCCTGAATCTCTTACTACTGATCTTCCGCCCTAACTTGAACTTTCCTCTCCTGGTCTTATCGCAGTAATGGGTAAATCCAAGAAAATCAAAAGTCGCCACTTTCCCTCCTTCTCGCTGTGCCTTCTCCCACTCCTTACGCCCAAACCCGATGACCCTCGATTTGCCCTCGGCGATCTTTAACCCAAACTTATCCAGCCGTTGCTTCAACTTCTCCTCGAAGACTCTTGCTTCACTGCCACTTTGAAAGCAAACAATGAAATCATCTCCATATCGGATCAGCTGTCCATACCCTTTGAACTGCTTCTTAACGGCCTTCTCAAACCACAAATCTAAAATGTAATGGAGATAGATATTTGCCAGTATCGGGCTGATGATACCCCCCTGGGGAGTCCCTTTGTCAACCTCTACATACTTGCCCTCTTCCATTACTCCAGCCTTTAAGAACCTCCCTATCAGCCGTAGTAAGCTTGTGTCTTTGATCCTCTCCCTCAAACATCTCATTAGCCATCCGTGGTCTATGGTATCAAAGAATGTCTCAATATCCATATCCACCACATAATTGATGGGCTTAGTCATAATTGTTTTGTCCAACACATCCAAGGCATCGTGACAACTCCGGTTAGGTCCAAATCCATAAGATACACCCATGAAATCAACTTCAAAGATCGCCTCAAGAATCTTCTTGATCCCCATCTGTACAATCTTGTCTTCTACCGCCGGTATCCCTAAACCCCGCTTACCCCCGTCAGGCTTGGGAATGTAGACCCGCCTCACGGGCTGGGGCCGATACCGCTTCGCCTTCATTCTCCCTACTAAATCCTTGAGGTTTTCCTCTAAGCTGACCTCATACCCCTGAACCGTTACCCCATCAATCCCTGAAGCCTTGTCCCTTTTCAGCTCCCGGAAACATTCCTTGAGAAAATCCTCCGACAGCAAATGCGCTAATGAGGTAAATTCACACTTCGGATCTTCTCTGGCTCGTAGAGTTAGGGACTCAAGTTCCGTTGTCACCTGTCCTCCAGTTCTGTGTGCCCAGCAGATGTCTCCCTTGTATCCCCTCGCATTACTGCTACCCCCTTCTCTCCATCCGCTTTCGCGGACTTCCTCGATACTATGAAGTAGTCCGACGGCCAATGTATAATGTCTTGCCGATCCTTACCGTCTATAGGCTTGTCACAGCATTCTCTTAGGGAATACATCGGCCCTCCCGAGTTCATATGAGTTCCCTTTGATATCTCACCATCCTCTCAGACCCCGTCGGGTTCTTACCCCCTCGCCTCTTGCGGTTGTAAGAATGCTGCCTGCTCCTCAATGAACAGTATCGGCCTCCGACACGTTGGAGATTTCGGGGCTCAATCGGTTCGCTTTCGCTATGGTTCGATATCTCCCGCTTCCCGCACCATCCAGCCGGCTAAGCTTCGTACTTGCTTAACAGGCTAAATGTGGGATTAAGTGTTGGGCTGGTGGCTAACCTTTACCCAAATAGGACTTGCACCTACAAGAACTCATACGCTTTGCTCGGCACACTCATTTTCGTCACCTCCATAGAAATTTTTAATGGCAGAAATGGTCTCTATTTTCCTCATAAGACTCTTCGTCGTAACTTCCAGTCAATTTCGTAGAACATCCAGATGAAATTCCCTGCGAATAGAATAAGGGCTAAAATAATATTTATGGTACCCAAGCTCACCGAACTTAAGCTGCATCCTTCTCTGAAAAGGCATGCCGGAATGACGAGCAGAGCGCCCGATTCAAATCGATAGATGAGTAAAGAAGCGGCAACTGATAACAATTCAAGGATAAAAAAGACAGAATAACGGAGGGTGATTCTCTTCCAAAAAGAGAGCAATATGCAAAGCAAAGTGAAGCCAGGAATCACCAATCCAATGTTAAAACGCATTTCTAGCCAGACCGAACGGCCCAATAAAAGAGCAAGCAGATACCCAAGAACAATACCTGTCAGACCGGCCTTAAGTATATTGATGGACATTCTTTTTGACTTGTCCTGGGTCTCACCTGCATTGGAGGAAAGGTTCATGAGAGAATGCCGATTCACCTGCAACGCCCAAAATTTGATCAAATTTCGGGCGTTGCAGGTTATTGTTATTTTATTTTTTAATCGTTACCTTAAAGACAACCAGTGTGCCATCCGGTGGAAGCAACTCTTTGTTTCCTGTAAAACCCACCTCGTTTCGCTTCTCTACGGCCCCGTAGGTATAGGAAGCATTACTTGTAATTCCCACCGGGCAACTGTCAAGGCAGATTAAACATCCCGTATTATACTGGATAGCGTTTGAGAGATTCCCACCAAAATGGATGAGAATCGGTCTCCCATTGCTATCTTTGATCACTTGATCGAGGCCATACTCCTTTTTTGCTCCTTTCCATGTGACGGTCACTTCCAGTATATCACCTTCTACGTGGGTCGTTTCCTTGTTCTCCATGGTCATATTACTGCCCGGTTTGGAACCAAGTTTGATGAGGCTGTCATGAAAGGTCTTGGGATCTACGAAAGCCCTGAAAATAGGCTTGTCACCAAGCTTCCCATCCTTAAAGATAACCCCATGCCGGGTAGGTTGAAGGAGATATTTCCCATTCACCTCTGCAAGGAAGGAAAGACTCTTCTCTCCCTCGTTAATTTTGATAGGGTTTTCTTTTGTTAAGGTCATGCTTTTTGGCTTTTCTTTTCCAAAGACAGCTCCGGAAAGAGAAACAACCAGGATCAGGGCAATCAGAATCCATAGATTTCCTCTTTTTTTCATCTTCTTTTCCTCCTTAATTTTTTGGAAAATCATTTTTCCTATATAAACATGGCGAAGGCATCTGGTTACTTCTCTCTTGCCATAGGGAGACCCTCTTATTCTTAAATCAACCATTTCAAAATATCGTAGTTTCATAATGGGTCCGTGATTCCTTTTTTAGCTTTGTAACGGCTGTAAAAAAGAGGGACAAACGAGACGAGGAGGATCAGCCCCAGTCCGGCTATAAAGGCTGGAGAAATTTTTCCTCGAATGACATCCAACAATGAGCTCGAAAAAACGATGAAGGCAATGCAGGCCGGAAGCATGCAGATAAAGGTGGTAATGGCATAATGAAGGAATTTAATTTTGGTGAGACCAAAAGCGTAATTGAGGAGATTGAATGGAAAGAGTGGGATCAGGCGGGTAAAAGCGACCACCTTCCAACCGTGATCCTTCACGCCCTGATCCAAACGTTGCCATCTGGGGCTGACGAGCCTCCCTTCCACCCAGTCTCTTGCAATATAACGGGCTACGAGGAAGGCGACACAAGCCCCTAAAGTTGCGCTTGTGATGGTGTAAACAACCCCCCAGAATGGGCCAAAAAGGATGCCGCCGACGATGGTGATGGGGAGGCCTGGCAGCAGCAGGGCAGGTGCGATGGTGTAGATGAGCATATAAATGACCGGTGCCAGAGTTCCATAACCCTGAATCCATTGCCTGAGAGTCTCTTGCTGGAGGTATTGGGTCGCTCCCGTAAACCTGACCGCCAGAATCACAGCGAGAACAGCAAAAAGCAAGAGAAGGCGTTTTGCCATTCCTCCTTTCTTTGTCTCCTCACTTGCCGTGAATGTTCTCTCACGAGTAACTTTGGCATCAATCGATTTTCTGAACTGGCTTTTCAACCTTAACCGGTTGATATAAGTCATCGGGGTCTTGGAGACCTTTGCCTTTCCGGCAAGAGTGGCCTTCGGTTCAAACAGAAGGTCCAGAATGTGGCTGGTGGGGGTTATCCGATTGAGGAGGTTCGTACATCCTGCACAGTAGGTGATCATCCTTCTGCCCTTTGCCTCTCCCCGTATCTTGGGCTCCCCAACACTTTGAAAGATCGGGAGAAACACATCCCACAATTCCTCCCTCACCACAGCAGAGGGTCCTTTCTCCATGATGAGGCATTTCTTCGATCACCAAGCCCTGGTTCATCACCAGATGTCGTACCGCGGACTGAGCTGGCTCCTCAAAACGGACCGCGCATGGATCGTGAATGGTGACGACCCCTTCCACCGATTCCATCAGCGGCAGGCTATGTTCCCCCACGATCTCATAAACGGTTTTAACAGACAGCTCCTCTCCATACTGCTTGAATATCCGGTGACAATTAGGACAGGCTACGATCACTTTTTGAACGCCATTTTCAAGAAGGAAATTTTTCATCTCCTGGAACATGGCAGTGAAATGCTCTTTCCGGCCCAGGTCATGGGAGATCTTCATGCAGCAATCGAGCACGATGCCGAGCGTCGGAATGTCCTTTTTCATCTGTTCATAGAGCTTGAAGGTCTTGTCCGGTCTTGAACCTGGAAGGGCACAGCCTGGAAAGAAAACCGTATCGCATCCTGCAGGGATGGCATAGTAGGTATAGCGTTGAGAGGTTCCCCGCCTTTCGAAGGCCAGCATCCCCTTATGCTCGGGGTAGTCTCCTTGGCTCAGTTTCACTCTTTCGCGCCGCATCTCCAGAAACATCGCTGCAGGATTGATCTTTTCAGGACAAACCGCCGCGCAGAGCTGGCAGAGGCTGCACTCGAAAGGCATGGCTTGATAGACTCTATCGGAAGGATCGTAGGCGTCTGCAATCTCTTTTGGCTTCCCGCATTTCTTCAAAAACTTACAATCCTTCTGACAGCTCCCACATTTGGTACATTTTTCCGAAACCTTTTCAAGCTCTAACTGCAGAGGAGTCTTAACACTTTGAGGTCTTAAACCCCATTCAGATGCATTCTGTGGCACCATGGAGGTCCTCCATGATTGTCATCTTCACCCATTTCATAAACAAATTAGATGATAAGGATAATGATTCGGGAAAGGGATGATTCGGATTGGATAGGATAAGGGTTGAATGGTAAAATAAACAGGAGATCTTAGGAAAATCTCTTCAAGAGATGAGAACCTTCAGCCGGATCGACACAATCTTTTCTCATGCCCTGTCCCCTAAATGTCATCGGCCCAAACCTATGGGCGCTTCTGCATTGATTTCATGGGCGAAATCGAGGATCCCAAAAACGCTTCATCGGCTCTCACCTCCTTTCATCGAAGAAAAGTTAAGTAAAACTAATTTTATTAGAATCTTTCTAATAAGTCAAATAGGTTTTTTGAATATGTTTTTGAAAATTGGATTTTTGAATATCAAATCGAATCAATATTGGTATTTTTCTTAACGGCTTTCACTTCTTTCCTGTAAACCCGCCCTATTTTCCGTAAATCTCCTTCATTGCCTTTTGCATCTCTGCTTCTGTGGCTCCTATCTCGTCCCACAAAAATGCCACTTAGGGTTGAAATAATCGCCACTAACAGGAGAACGTTCAACCATGATGGGTCTTTATGATTCAATTCTTGAACCATTATTCCAGAATAAAGATGAGGAGATGAATCCTTTTATCCGCCGCCTTAAAGAAATGCGAGTCCCTTCGTCTCAATTTTGTCTAAAATTGGTATCAGGGTCAACTAGGGTAACTAAGGTAAAATCTGTATTATCCGGTGAAAAATACTGTACTTTAGAAATACAGGTGCACCGGAGCTTCTCGCAATGAAGAGAGGCCCCGTTCAATGGGTCTTATTTTTAGTGCTGCCCAACAGGTAAACCATAGAGTGCATTCATCCAAATTTCTCCGTTGTACCCATTGACCATGATGTCCGGACCAAATTTTCCGTTCGAATCAGTCGTGTGAAATTTGTAATAGCCCGGATAGGTCTCGGGTGTCTCAAGGGTGTAATTGAGATGGTTGGTCCCAAGAAAACTTTGCGCTTGCCCTTTCGCCTGATCTGGTGTGAGACTGAGGCTTTTAGAAAATCTGGATGTCTTGTAAAGCCCTTTGCCATAGCTCGCATTCAGCATCATGGAAAGTCCCATCTCGGGCATCACGGCACCAGTGAACTTATCGGCAATAAGGTCGAAAGCCATAGCGCCATTGGCATCCATGAGTTCAGCTTTGTATACTGTCCCATACTCCCAGAGTTCCGTTATCTGGAGATTGCTACTGGATGAAGTGATAAAGGCCTGAATGGCTGCCCGTGCTTGGTCCGGAGTCGTCAGAGGGTTGAGGACGTCCAGGTATCCATCGGAAATGGTGTTGCCCATCATACCGGAAATTATGCCACCTGCTCCTGTCATACCGGAACCCATACCACCACCCATATGGCCTGTCCCAGGACCCATTCCGGGGCCCATATTCCCCCACCTGGTCCCATGTTTCCTCCTCCCATCTGGGCGAACGCACTTCCAACGATGAATAAGAAACCAGTCACGAACATCAAAAGCTTTGTTTTCATTTCGTTCTCCTTTCTTTTTTGCTCTCTTTTCTTAGCGCTACACAGTTCTTTGAAAAAACCTTTTCAATACTAATTTAATTACTCTCTTTTGAATTACAACGAAGGTCTCTTTAGAACATTGCCCTTGGACACCTCCCTCCTTGGATTATTGAGAACTACAGTCCCTTTATTCCACTCTCCCATCTTTGAGAAAGATCGTTCGGGTCGAATAGGCCGTATTCTCCGGGTTATGGGTCACCATGATCATCGTCTGCCCCTCTTTGTTCAGAGTCTTGAAGAGATTCATGATCTCAGTTCCTGTTTTGGAATCGAGGTTCCCTGTGGGCTCGTCGGCCATCAGGATGGGAGGTGAATTCACCAGGGCCCTTGCAATGGCCACCCTTTCCTGTTCCCCTCCGGAGAGTTGATCCGGAAGCCTCTTAGCCTTTCCCTTTAATCCGATTTTCTCCAGGATGGCCTCAGCCAACTTTATCTGCTCTTGCTTCGATTTTTCAGTGATGCAAAGAGGGAGCATCACATTTTCAATCACCGTAAGGTAGGGTATCAACTGGAACGACTGAAAGATGAAGCCCAGGTACTCCCGCCTGAAATCGGCCAGCTTTTCCAAAGAAAGTTTGTAGATGGGGATTTCATCTACCACCAATTCCCCTTCGGTGGGATGGTTGAGGCCACCGAGAATGGTCAAGAGGGTCGATTTTCCTGAGCCGGAAGGACCCATCACAGAGATAAATTCTCCCCTATCGATCTTCAGATCTATATCGACCAGGGCCTGTACCTTCTCCTCTCCGCCATTATACGTTTTGGATAATTTATTGATTTCGATTAAACTCATCATCTACCTCCTGTCTGAGGCTGAAGGATCGTCCTCCAGAGGAGGACTTGAGGATAGGGATAAAACCTTTAGGTGTCATGTTTTTTTAGCCTTTCACCAATTGCAGTTCTTATAATGATCTCAAAGCCACTGTAGGGTCCATCTTCGAGGCATGAATCGCCGGATAGGCGCTCGATAGGATCCCAATGATTGCCGAAAGAAAAATGGCTCCGATGGCCAGCACGGGGTCGATCAGTATCGTCCCGCCCTTGACCCCCGTGATCATTGGGCCCACCAACCGTGAAATCCCGAGCCCAAAGCCGTATCCAATCACCCCTGCCATCACACCCACAATGAGAGACTCCAAAAAGATGATCCGCACCACATGCGATTTCCGGAAACCAATGGCGCGGAAGATGCCGATCTCTCTCTTTCGCTCGTTGACTGAAGCCATCATGTTGGTAAAGACGATCAGGCTTCCGATGAGGAGGACAAGGCACGAAATCCCGATGGAGAATTTCTTGAAATGATCCAATGCTTCGATCTTGGTCTGAAGGGTCTGCTTAATTGCAGTCACCCTGGCATGGGGCAACGCTTTCGAGATCTGCCGCACAATTTCCTCGATAGGACAGCTGTTGCAAAAGGCTGAGACTTCGATCAGGCTTAAAGCTCCTGCCTTCTTCATCGTCTCCTGTACAAAAGTGAGGTCGCCAAAGATAAGAGAGTCGTCCTGGGATCCTGTCTCATCGAGAATCCCCGAGATCCTCAACGTTTTTCCATCGATTGATAAGGTGTCTCCTGTGCTCTTGAAAAGCTTAACCGCTGCCTCACTTCCCAAGAGTGCTTCCTCTCGACTTTTAGGTAAAGCCCCGTGGATCTTCCACCACTTTTTCAGGCGGGCCTCTTCCTGAAAATTGACGCCCATCAGAGGGGCCTTTCGGCCCTCTGTTTCTATCACCCCAATCAGTTTGGCTGAAATCGTGCTAATATTTTCCCGAACTTCGATTTGACGGATCTTCGGGATATCCGAGTCCTTCAGGGTCTGTGCATCGATTGCGATTCCTCCGATACTCATCCCCCCGTAGGAGAGGGAAAGGTCATCCGATCGGGGGATGATGAGGATATTGGCTCCAAACTCGTCCAGCTTCTTGGAGATATCTTCATTCATCATCCGCGTGATGGAGATAAGGGCAACGACGGTTGTAATACCAATGGTAAGGCCGAGAATAAGGAAGAAGACCTTCCCCTTCCGTCTCCGAAGATTATTAATCGAAATGTCTCTGAGTCTCATTTAGCGTTTCTCCTCAAGAAATTGGTTTCTGCAATACCCACCGCCTCAGGGGCCTGGGATTCCAGGGGTCAAGGGTTCAAGTGAAGGAAAAACATGCAACGTATGTAGGACATACCCTTAAACCCTTGAATCCAAGACCCCTTGAACCCTCGGTCATACTTAGACCCTTGGTTTCCATTGGGCAACAATCTTCTCGTCAATCTGGATCTGGTTCTTCACAATGGTACTTGGAATAACATCGGGCGGATAATTGAGGCAGCCCCCCTGGATTCCTTTGAGGGTCTCGAGATTCCACTCAGTGTTGCACGCATTGCAAACCAGCATCTTATCCTGGATATGAAACCGGGTGGAACGGCATGGCTCGCACATGCTCACCGCCGTGATGACCTTGCCAGCCGGGGTGATATAAGACACGATAGGAATTTTGACCCCGTTTCCCTCATATTCAAAACGAACCATTCTCTTCTCTATGACTACATCGAGGGGAATCGAGATTTTTCCGTTCTCCACTTTCACCGAAACATCGGTCATGCGGATTGTTTGCCCAGCATAATCAACCTTCGCAACCACCTTCGGTTGGGAGGAGACTCTGGGATCGGAAGCGGCATTGCCCCTCTGAACGAGCCAGTAAGTAAAACCTGCCAACACCACAACGCCGACTGCAGCAAGAGAGAGCACCTTCCAGGAGAGCTTCCCTTTCTTTTCATCCAGTACCTTCTCTTTCTTATCCTGAAACGTGGAACTCGATAATTTCACCCCGCATTTTTTGCAGAACTGACTCGATTCCTGATTTTTTGTCTGGCATTTTGGACATGCTTTCATTATACGATCCTCCTTTTTCAAATTTTTTAAATTTCTTGAACCTCTCCCTGGTTGTAGGTCAGGGAGACAACGACCTTTCCATCTTCAATAATATCCACCTGAATGTGACATCCGAAATTGGTCACCTTGGCGCTGGCCCCTTTCTTTTGGGTCTTCTTCTCGTAATACTCCAACCCTTTAGCCTTTGCTTCCTGCTCGATCTTTGGATCAAGAGGCTGTGCCCTCCCACTTCCTCCGCATCCGCTTGAACAGCAGGACGCTATGGCTGTCGAAACCGGTTCCAATTTTTCATAGGTCTCAATCTTCGACTTGGCCTTCACTTGCGTAAGCCACTGGCTGAAGAGCTGATCCCCGTTTGGCTGATTGCCGTTGAGGACCACTTTCTCAACAAATTGTGAAATCATCCATCCCTTTCTAAGATCCGCTCTAAAATCCTCAATGGTTCCACCAAATATTTTCGCGAGATCAGCATCGGACAAACCGTGTCTCTTCTTAATGGTTTCTAACTGTTTTTCAATCTCCTCCTCGGGCGCTCCGGTATACCCAGCAGCCCTTGCCTCCTGAAGAAGAATTTTCTCATTGACCATCTCATCAAGGACATCGGTTTTTAAACGGTTGAGGTTTTCCTTTCCCCCTTCACCCCGAAAAATGTCCTGTCCATGCCGGTACTCATAGAATTTTTTTGACCGGTCTATCCTTTTTGAAAACTCCTCCCTGCTGATCCTCTCGCCGTTGACACTTCCCACTTCTTTTGATTCGAGGTTGTGCATCCAGAAAAATGTGAACACACCCATCAGAACGAGCCCTACTCCAGCGAGAATATATCGATGTGCAAATCGAATTCTTTTATTCCTCCGGAATGACTTCCCGCAGTGAATACAAAACCGGCTTCCCTTTTCATTCCCTTCACCGCAGAACGGACACGACACCCTATCACTATCTCTCTGAATGACTCTCCATTTTTCCCCTCCTTGGAGCTCGTTTTAGAATGGTTTTGATTTTACAACTCGCATCCACTACATCTCATCTCTCTCCACAACGAGGCACATCAATTGAGTGAATGGATAGGAAACGCTACGGGAAGGACAGATACCTGTACCTGATCCTTACTCCAAGATGGATTTTGAGTTTGACAATTTAGATAGACGATGATGCTAAAGAATTGACGCAGGTGGACGGAAGATTGATCTTACGAATCCCTGATCGGAGAGAGTGTCAAGGCAAACCAGTACGAAAGAAGAATTAAGAGGCGGAAGATACTCTAACGCCCCCTGGCCAAGATAGGGAACTGCTGAACCGGGGGACGAACAAAGAGGACATTTCGGCAAATTGGGCTTACAATGGTCCATATCGCAAGGTTTTTTGAAGCCTGGTCCAGGAGAGGTTTTTCCACAGGGGGGTTGAGACATAGGGGTAAAGGCGGTTATTGCCCCCGGAAATGTGAACATCCCCATAAAAAAAGGAAGCAGCACTAATAGGGATACAGAAAGCTTCAAGGGTTTTCTTGACATAATTAGTAAGGTAACACGAAACCTTATTGCCCGCAATAGAAAAACAATAAATTCAAATTTGTGATGAAATCGTAAAAAGGTGGCGTTTCTCCAGTTTGTCATCTCTGCGGAAGCAAGAATCCAGTTATTTCAATGGGTTCTGGACTCCGGTTTCTCGCCGCGCTGACGCGCGAGCCGCAACGGGCAACCAGAATGACGGGTCTCGGACTTTCTACAAGCCATCTTTTTGTAGTTTCTTTTTAAATTAATTTACAAAAAAAGTCAATAAAAAAATAAAAAATTTCTTGACAAAACTTATTTGTATGTTAAACTACATTTATATTAATTTTATTTAATTAAGAGATTTCGTTGATTTATTGGAGAAATATATGAAAATTCGTTCAGCCTAAGGCCAGAGATCTGATGGAAAGTTTCATCAATTTCAAAAATTCAAAAATTAAGTTTGATGTGTCGATGATGATGTGCGGCATGTGCATGTCCTCTATATTGGGTAGGGGAGGTCCGCCCTTGTAAACATCATCACACCCTCTGTGTTCAGGACAACCCACTACCAGAAACGGTCAGTGGGTTTTTTATTTTTTATCAAACCCAAAGAAAGATGGGAATCGAAAAATATGGGTCATTCTTATAAGATTTGCATTTAAACATTAAAAAAATCCAAAACCAAGGAGGTATTAAAAATGTCAGAAAAAAGGTTCGACACATTGGCACTTCACGCCGGACAGGAGACTCCTGATCCAACAACCGGGTCAAGGGCAGTTCCGGTCTACCAGACTTCATCCTATGTATTCAAGAGCACAGAGCATGCGGCAAATCTCTTTGCCCTCAAGGAATTCGGAAATATCTATACCCGGATCATGAATCCAACCACCGATGTCTTTGAAAAGCGCGTTGCCGCCCTTGAAGGAGGTACAGGCGCATTGGCTGTGGCTTCAGGACAGGCTGCTGAGACCTTTGCGCTTTTAGCGATTACCCAGGTGGGTGATGAAATTGTATCAGCTAATAATCTCTATGGTGGGACGTACCAACTCTTTCACTATACCTTTCCTAAATTGGGAAGAGCTGTGAAGTTTGTTGACTCAACCAAACCCGAGGAATTCAAAAAAGCGATTACAAAGAGAACGAGGGCAATTTATGCGGAGACGATAGGGAACCCCAAGTTGGATGTGCCCGATTTTGAGGCCATTGCTCAAATTGCCCACGATGCAGGCGTTCCCCTGATTGTTGATAACACGGTTGGTGTTGGGCTGGTTAGGCCTATCGACTATGGAGTGGACATCGTCGTTGACTCCGCAACGAAGTATATCGGTGGACATGGAACATCGATCGGCGGGGTGATTGTTGACTCTGGAAGGTTTGACTGGAGCAACGGTAAATTCCCTGAGTTTACAGAGCCGGACCCCAGTTATCACGGGTTAAAGTTCTGGGAAACCTTTGGGAATTTTCCCGGCTTAGGGAACGTCGCCTTTATTATCAAAGTCAGGGTGCAGTTGCTCCGAGACCTTGGAGCGCCGTTGAGTCCTTTTAATGCCTTCTTATTCCTACAAGGACTGGAGACACTGCCTCTGAGAGTGAGAAAACACTCTGAAAATGCCCTTCAAATTGCTCAGTTTCTAAAGAAGCACCCTTTAGTCAACTGGGTGAACTATCCCGGGTTGGAAGAGCATCCAAGCCATAAACTGGCAGCGAAATATTTGAAAGGCAACTTTGGGGGTCTCGTAGGGTTTGGAATCAAAGGCGGATTGGAATCAGGCAAGAGATTCATTAACTCGGTGAAGCTCCTTTCCCATCTTGCCAATATCGGAGATGCAAAAAGTCTTGTCATCCATCCTGCTTCGACGACACATCAGCAGCTCACCCGGAAAGAGCAGGAGGAAACAGGAGTGACAGAGGATTATATCCGGCTTTCGATTGGCCTGGAGGACATCGAGGATATTAAGGAAGATATCGATCAGGCCCTGAAGAAGACTGTGGGATGAGGTGAGAGAGATGGTGTCGGCGAATCCTATATTCCAAATCGATGAAGATGCCAAGCAGGCTTCTCGAAAGAACTCCGGCATTCAGAAGCAGTCCCCCGATCTGGAGAGACCGCGAAGTGTCGGAGTGGTTCAGACACAATATTTTGATTTCGCTCACCCACCCCACGAGCTGGTTTTAGAGAATGGTGAAAAACTTGGTCCAATCAGAGTCGCTTATGAGACGCATGGGAAACTGAATGCCCAGAGGTCTAATGCCGTCCTCATCCTTCATGCCCTTTCCGGAGATGCTCACGCTGCAGGCTATCACAAAGGGGACGAGAAGCCGGGCTGGTGGGATGATATGATCGGACCGGGAAAGGGCTTTGATACGGATAAGTATTTTGTCATCTGTTCAAACGTCCTTGGAGGCTGCCAGGGCACGACCGGTCCTTCTTCCATCAATCCGAAGACAGGGAGAAATTATGGTTTTGATTTCCCGGTTATTAGCATTTCCGATATGGTCAAGGTGCAGAGGCATTTGATTGACCACCTGAAGATTGATCAACTCCTCTCTGTGGCAGGTGGTTCGATGGGAGGCATGCAAGCCCTCGAGTGGATTGCCTCTTATCCGGAAAAACTGAAGAGTGCCATGGTCATTGCCTCTGCGACCAGGCATTCCCCCCAGCAGATTGCCTTCAATGAAGTGGGCAGGCAGGCGATCATGGCAGACCCCCATTGGAAAGACGGCCATTACTACGGAGGGCATCTTCCGGCAAAGGGACTTTCCGTGGCCCGCATGATCGGTCACATCACCTTCATGAGCGAGATATCGATGGCTGAAAAATTCGGGAGGCGCCATGGACGAAACGGGAAACCTCATAAATTCAGCAATGGTTTTGCCGTGGAGGAATATCTCCATAACCGGGGGGACAATTTTGTCAAGAGGTTTGATGCCAACACCTTTCTCTATATCACCAAGGCAATCGACACGTTCGATGTCTCACGAGGAAAGCCTCTTTATGAGGTCTTCAGAGGGATCAAGGCGAAAGTTCTTGTGATCGCATTCAAGTCCGATTGGCTGTATCCGGCCTCTCAATCGCGGGAAATTGTGCGGGCTTGTAAATTGGCCGGGATCGATACAACCTATTGCGAAATCGATTCCACGTACGGTCACGACGCCTTTCTCCTGGAGGTCGAAGAGGAAACGCACCTTGTCAAACACTTTTTGAAGAAGGCTTCTGTTTAAGATATGGACTGATGTTGCAAAAATCTTCCCATAGAGAAGCGGACAGGTGGGCTGAAAACCATTAAAGCGGAAATCTTTGACAGGTTAATTAACTGATGCGATACCATACTTCCTGGACTTCCCCTTTAGTTCAGTTGCGGATGAACCCGAAAATATTTAGAAGACTGCATCTTAAGGGTTTGAAAGCCTACCTGGCCGCGAAATTTACGCAACTATCTGGGTAAGCACTGCAGGTTTGAGGTGGTTAACGTATGTCACCTGAGGAAATTTCTTTAGAATACAGGAAGATTCTCGAATGGGTCAGCCAGGGATCCTCCGTATTGGACCTTGGCTGCGGTAATGGGAAACTCCTCGCTCTGCTGGTGGGCAGCAAGGGTGTCAGGGCCCAGGGCATTGAAATTGACGAACAGGCCATCTATCAGTGTGTTGCTAAAGGATTGAGTGTGTTCCATGAGGATATCGATAAGGGTCTTTCAGAATACGGCGACAAATCCTTCGATTATGTGATTCTTAGCCAGAGTTTCCAACAAGTCAAAAAGCCTGACGTGGTTTTGACGGAGGCCCTGAGGGTGGGCCAGATGGTAATCATCAGTTTTCCAAATTTTGCCCACTACAGCGCTCGTTTCGAGATTTTTTTTAAGGGAAAAGCCCCGGTGACCCTCTCATTGCCTTATGAATGGCACGACACACCCAACATCCATTTTCTGAGCATTTCGGACTTTGTCAAATATTGCAGAAAGAGAAAGATCCGGATCCAAAAGGCGGTCTATATTGGGAGAGATGGAATGGTAATGGTATTTCCAAACCTATTTGCCCTGATCGGGTTATTTCTAATCACAAATGAGAGAGAACAACAAAATTAACCTTAAATGTCGCATGCCGTCGCTGGTAAGGGGTGCTCTCGAACCCTCACAATTCAGGTCATTGACCCCTCCCACCAAAACTTTTTAGAAAAAAGACTTGACAAAAGAAGTCCCATTGTGTAGACTCCTACAGGAGTGCCATAGGAGTGTCAACTTTGGACCGCAAAAAACACAAACTCAAAGTTACGATCAAAATTCCCAGACCCGTATATGACAATCTCAACGAAATTATTAAAGAAAGTGGCTTTAACTCTGTCACGGAATTCATTGTTTATGTCTTGAGAGATCTGATCTCCTCCAGAACGGTATCAAAGGAACCCTCACTCTCAAAAGATGAGATCGAAGCAGTTAAAAAGAGATTAAAATCGTTAGGGTATCTGTGAAAACCTATCAGGGTACGGAAAACTGCATGCTGAAGAAAGACAGGATTCCTGCTTTCGCGCGAATGATGCTTGAACTATTCCGAGTTACTCTCCCCGTTACGAGAGTCGGCATAGCCCTCGGTCTCGCTCTTATTCTGATTATGGCAGCGAACGGGTGGAGTCAAGGGAAGGAAAGCAGGCAGGGTTTAGAAAAGAAAGACAGTGAACTTCGGGGAACAATCAAGGTTTCGGGCGCCTGGGCCCTCTATCCGATGATGGTCAAGTGGAGTGAGGAGTTCAGGAAAATTCATCCCGGGGTACGAATCGATGTCTCAGCCGGAGGGGCCGGGAAGGGAATTGCTGACGCACTGGCAGGCCTTGTCGATCTGGGCATGGTATCGAGGGAGATCCGCCCTGAAGAGGTAAGACGCGGAACCTTCTATATTCCTGTGGTTAAAGATGCTGTATTTCCAATGATGAATGACAGAAACCCGGTTCTGAAAAAAGGACTTGCAGAGAAGGGTGTAAAGAAACAGACCTTCATCGATCTCTGGATAGGAGGTAAGGCGATGACATGGGGTGAAATCGCTGGAATTCTCTCTAAAGATAAGGTTCATATTTACACAAGATCAGACTCCTGTGGCGCTGCTGAGACATGGGCCCAATATCTTGGGCAAAAAAACCAGGAAGATCTCAAAGGGATAGGGGTCTATGGGGATCCGGGACTTGCTGAAGCTGTAAGAAAAGATCCTCTCGGTATGGGTTACAACAACCTGGGCTATGCTTATGACTTTAAGGCTGGCCTCCCTCAAGAGGGTCTTCAAATCGTCCCGATCGATGTAAATGAAAATGGAAAAATTGACCCAGAAGAAGATCTGAAGACGAAGAGTCAAGCCGTCCGCGCAGTTTCGAAAGGAATCTACCCATCGCCGCCCGCAAGGGAGCTCTATCTCGCCACAAAGGACAGCTATAAAGGCCTCACCAAAGTTTTCATCCGGTGGATTTTAACGGATGGCCAAAAATATGTTGACGAGGTTGGCTATATCAAGCTAACCCTGTCGCAGGTGAATGAGGCCTTAAAGAAGGTAGCCCATTGAGGAATCGATTGAAGAAGATGGACTGGAGAAAAATAAAAGATAACATTGCAGGGAAGTCGATGTATTTGGCAGTGGCATTCGCAAACTCCATCGTCTTCCTGATATTTCTCGGTCTCTTCGTTCAGTCAAAACCCATTCTCGTCAAGAAATCAATCATAGATCTTCTATTCTCTTCTTCCTGGCATCCCATGAAGGGAGAATTTGGCTTTTACCCTTTCATCATAGGAACCTTGGAAGTCACTGCCATTGCCATGATCCTGGCTGTTCCGGTGTGCCTCTTGAGCGCCATCTACCTAGCGGAATATGCTCACCGGCGATTGAGAGGGCTCGCTCAGGTGGTCATCGATGTGATGGCTGCCATTCCGTCAGTCATTTATGGACTTTGGGGGATGATCGTGGTCGTCCCTTTTGTACGGACCCTCGGCAATGCCCTGGACGCACCCACCACTGGGTACAGTCTCCTTGCCGGAGGTATCATTCTCGCGATCATGGTCTCTCCCATCATTATCTCTGTTTCGGTGGAGGTGCTCCGGACCATACCTCTCCAGGCGCGAGAAACAGCACTGGCATTGGGCGCAACAAGGTGGGAGGCAATTAAACATGTTGTTCTGAGGAGCAGCATCCATGGAATCCTATCTGCCATCGTTCTCGGATTTACACGGGCCTTTGGAGAAACCATCGCCGTACTGATGATCGTTGGAAATGTTCCCATCGTTCCTTCATCCATTTTTGATCCGGCCTACCCTCTCCCGGCTCTTCTGGCTAACAATTATGGAGAGATGATGTCGATCCCTCTTTACAACTCAGCCCTCTTGTTTTCCGGCTTAATCCTGCTGCTTGTTGTAAGTGCCTTTAACTTGACGGCACACCTCACGCTCTTGCGATTTGAGAAGGGGTAACCATGAAAAGAATTGTGAATTTAAAATTTCAGATCTTGGATTTCGGATTGCAAGATTTCAGGTTGTGGATTGAAACTCATAAATATAAGCTGAAAACTTCAGGTTTCAGTCTCGGATTGGGACTAATGAAAATGAAGAAAGTTCGAAGAAGCCATCTTTAAGGGATTGATGATTGCATCCCTTGCACTGGTTCTTGCCATCCTCGCCGGGATCATCCTCGTGATTTTGCTTCGTGGAATTCCAGCCTCTCAACCTCTCAATGCTCATCCAAACTCCTGAAGGAGGCTATTATCTCGGCAAGGGTGGAGGCATTGCAAATGCGATCGTGGGCTCTCTGTGCCTTGCATTCGGGGCTTCACTTCTTTCGTTCCTCCTGGGCCTGCCCATTGCGTTTGCATTGCAGAAAGAATTTTTAGGTCGCCAGGTTGCCCGAATCACCAGGCTCTCTCTCGACATCCTCTGGGGAACGCCTTCCATTGTCTATGGGGCCTTTGGCTTTATTGTCATGGTCTACTTTGGACTCAGCGCTTCCCTGCTCGGTGGCGTCATCGCTCTCACTTTTCTTATGTTGCCTATCATGATAAGGTCCATTGAAGAGGTAATTCGGATGATTCCAATGGAGTTAAAGGAGATTTCTTATTCTTTGGGTACGACAAGAATTGAGACGACCCTCTCCGTTGTGTTGAGACAGGCCCTGCCCGGAATCATGACCGGTGTGCTCCTTGCCTTTGGCCGCGGAATTGGGGATGCCGCATCCATTCTTTTCACCGCCGGGTACACCGATTACATTCCCCGCTCTCTCTTTGATCCAGTGGCCTCCCTTCCTCTTGCCGTCTTTTTCCAGATCGCTACGCCCATCCCTGAGGTTCAACAGAGGGCCTATGCCTCGGCACTTGTCCTGTTGATCATCGTCCTTATTGTCAGCCTTGGTTCAAGGCTACTGAGCCGCCGGTATTCCAGGAACATTGTGAGGTAGAGTCCGATGCCCCACATCAGTTTATCGAACCTGACCATTGCTTATGGAAATCACAAAGTCCTCCAGAACATCACAGTGGATATTCCGGATGGCCAGATCACTGCCATCATCGGTCCATCGGGTTGCGGCAAAACAACGCTTCTCAAAACCCTGAATCGTCTGGTTGACCTCTATGACGAGATTCGTATTGATGGAGAAGTCCGAATCGATGGAGTAAACATCTACGACCCGAAATCGGATGTCCTTGCCCTGAGGAAAAAGGTCGGGTTCCTCTCGCAGAAGCCCTATCCTCTTCCCATGTCCATTTATGATAATGTGACTTTTGGACCCAGAATTCACAGGATGAATGGAGAACAACTCCTTGGCCAGATCCGGGAGCTTGAAAAACACCTCTCCATCGATTCGGTTAGTTCACAGGAAAGTCAACAATTAGAACGATCCGGTAAAGACCATAAGATAAACCTTCTGGTCGAGTACTACCTCCGCCTGGCCGGTCTCTGGGATGAAGTCTGTGATCGGCTGAACGCACCCGCCACGCAACTTTCCATTGGTCAGCAGCAGCGTCTATCGTTGGCCCGGGCCCTGGCGGTTGAGCCTGAAGTCATCCTCGCCGATGAACCGACTTCGGCCCTTGACCCCATCTCTGCAAAGCTGATCGAGAAACAATTCAAGATCTTGAAGAATAACTATACGATCGTTGTAGTCACTCATATTCTTCGACAGGCACGGCGAATTGCTGACTATGTGATTTTTCTTTACATGGGTGAGCTCGTTGAATATGGCCCTGCCGAACAGTTCTTCAGTTCTCCCCGGGATGAAAGAACCCGGGCCTATATCTCAGGTGAGATCAGTTGAAATAAAAGACGTGGATTACAGGGAAATATGTTGGTGACGTCCACCCTCACTCCGCCCTCCCGTTCAAGGGAGAGGGAGAGTTTCACGCTTTTCAATATGAGCCGGAAACATTTCTTCCCACGTTATGAACGTTACTAATTTTTAGGAGTGCTGAATGGATCATTTAGATCAATTAGAAAGCATCAGCATCTATATCTTAAGAGAGGCCTATGCCAATTTTAAAAGCCTGGGGATGCTGTGGTCCATTGGAAAAGACAGCACGGTTCTTCTCTGGCTGACTCGGAAGGCCTTCTTTGGCCATGTCCCTTTTCCATTGATTCACATCGATACAACCTATAAAATTCCAGAGATGACGGCCTACCGGGATCGGCTCACGGTCCAATGGCGACTGAAAATGATTTATGGGATCAACGAAGAGGCGCTCCGGAACAAACAGACCTTTCCGGATGGGAACGTGGACCGAATCACCTGTTGCCGTTTGTTGAAGACCGAGGCCTTTAAAGAATACGTTAAACGGGAAAGGGCCCCGTTATATTTTCAACCATGAAAAGGGTAAGTATGAACTGGATAAAAGCCATGAGCCTTTTACCGGAATCATTGCCGGGGTCCGGGCGGATGAAGAGGGGTCAAGGTCCAAAGAACGATATTTCTCTCCGAGGGATCGAGAAAATCTCTGGGACTTAGGAGACCAACCCCCCGAATTCTGGAACCAATTCAAAACAGACTTTGCACCAGGGACCCATGTCCGCATCCATCCTCTTCTGGATTGGACCGAATTAAACGTCTGGGAATATATTGACCGGGAAAAAATCCCCACGGTCTCCCTCTACTACAATCAAGGAGATGGGAAACGTTACCGTTCCTTGGGGTGTTATCCCTGCACGTTTCCCGATCGATTCGGAGGCGAGAACCCGCAGGAAATCATTGAAGAACTTCGAAGCGGAAAACTGAAAAACATCGCCGAGCGATCGGGCCGGGCCCAGGACAAGGATGACGGAGGGGGATTGGAGACGCTGAGAAGAGAAGGATACATGTAATTCGAATTTAAATTTCAGATTGCAGATTGCGGATTGAAGACGAAAAAACAAAAGCATCTAAAAGGATATTGTCGAATGCAAATGGAAACAGAAACCAATAGAGAAAAAATGAATATTGTGATTGTGGGCCATGTGGATCATGGAAAGAGCACGATCATTGGCAGGCTCTTCGCAGACACCCACTCCTTGCCGGAGGGAAAACTGGAGCAGGTAAAGGCGAACTGCGAAAGGAATTCGAAACCCTTTGAATATGCCTTTCTGATCGATGCCCTCAAGGATGAACAGGCCCAGGGGATTACGATTGATTCGGCGAGGGTCTTTTTCAAAACGAAAAAGCGCCATTATCTCATCATGGATGCCCCCGGTCATATCGAGTTTCTAAAAAATATGGTGACCGGAGCCTCGCGGGCCGAGGCAGCCCTTCTGGTCATCGATGCCCATGAAGGGGTCCAGGAGAACTCGAGACGTCATGGATACATGCTCTCCATGCTGGGGATTAAACAGGTTGCCATCCTCGTCAATAAAATGGACCTGATGGGCTATCAGCAAGAGGTCTTTCGAAAAGATCGTGGAGGAATATCGAGATTTCTGTCCCATCTCAACATGGAGTCCTCCTGCTATATTCCTGTCAGCGGCTGGTGGGGGACAATATTGCCAGCCCAGTTCTCCAGATGCCTGGTATCATGGTCCGACCGTTCTCGAGATCCTCGACCGATTCAACAAGGAAAACCTCCGCTTGATAAGCCCTTCCGGATGCCAGTCCAGGACGTCTATAAATTCACCAATTTTGGGGATCAAAGACGGATCGTCGCAGGAACCATCGAGACAGGAACGCATCAAACCGGGTGATGAAATTATCTTCTTCCCTTCCGGCAAGAAAAGCCATGATCAAAACCATTGAGTCTTTCAATCAACGCTCCAGTAGAAGAGGCTATCGCAGGGTATGCAGTGGGGTTCACCCTCCAGGAACAGATCTACATCCCAAGGGGAGAAATCGCCGTCAAGACAAACGAATCAAGGCCCAAGGTTACCTCAAGGCTCAGGGCGAACCTCTTCTGGCTCGGAAAGGAGCCGATGGTCAAGGATAAGGAATATCTTCTTAAGATCGGAACGGCAAAGGTCCCAGTCCAGTCTCGAAGAAATCCACCGGGTGATGGATGCCTCTGACCTCCATTTGCTGGACGAAAAAGACAGGATTGACCGCCATGACGTTGCTGAATGCAATCTTAAGCTCAAACGGGCCATCGCCTTCGATCTGGCAGAGGAGATCGCCGCAACCAGTCGATTTGTGATTGTTGATCGTTATGAAATCTCCGGCGGCGGAATCATCCGGGAGGCCTTGGAAGATCAACAGACCTGGGTAAGGGACAAGGTTCTCCTCAGGGATATCAAGTGGGAATACAGCATGCTCTCTCCGGAAGAAGAGAGCAGAAAAATATAATCAGAAATCTTCCTTGATCCTTATCACGGGAGAAAAGGATTCTGGCAAGAAACCGATTGCCAAAGGATTGGAGGCCCAGCTCTTTTCTGAGGGAAAGTTCGTCTATTTCCTTGGGATCGGGAATGTGCTTTATGGAGTGGATGCCGATATCAAGGGGAAGAATGACCAGAGGCAGGAACATCTGCGGCGACTGGCAGAGGTGGCCCATATCCTGCTGGACGCAGGAGATAATCCTGATTGTCACGGCCATTGAGCTGACGCAAGAGGATCTGGAGTTGATTCAAACCACGATCCATTCGGACAAGATCGAGACCATCTGGATCGGGGATAAAGTGACCACCGATATCCCGTATGATTTGAAAATCACGGAAGGCAAACAGCTTGAAGAAGCAGTGGACCGGATCAGAGAGATGCTACGGGAAAAAGGTATCCTTTCAAATCAACCCTTCGACTCTCGAACTTAAAGGCTGGAAATCTGCCTTCGACCCGAACTCAGTCGAATGCTCAGGGTTGATCCCTCAGCGTGCCCTTATCCCTGCTCCGAAGAGCAGGGTAGGGACGCAGTCGAAGGATCAAACAAATCACACGAAATCCACTTGACGAAACCAATACCTCCTAAGTTGGGGCTGAAAGGGGAAATAGTTCGTACCTATATGTCACAACAGTTTAAAAAAGCTGGATTCATCTTGCTGGCCAACTTAATTTGTCCTACTTTACGTTTGATTAACGATCCCTGGTCACAGATGAATCAATACAGAGATAACTTTGGCAAATATCTTGTATGCCTCTGGCATGAAGTAAGCTTGTATGGCCTGTATTTTTATCGAGGTAGAGGATTTTCTGCTTTGATGGAAGCGTCAGCCAAGGGGGATGTTATGGCCGCGGCGGCCAATAGCTTTGGTATAAAAGATTTTAGAATTACGGATGATTTCAATGATTCACAAACCATTAAAGGGACAATAGGTTTTATTAAATATGTAAAGCAAGGAAATGGGGGCGGCATAGCTTTGGATGGCCCCAATGGCCCTTATCATGTCCCTAAAAAAGGTATTTTTGTTATAGCCCGGAAATCTGAGAGTGAGATTATTCCTATGGGAATCTGGTATCAGAGAAAAATAATCATGAAAAACCGGTGGGATAAATATCAGCTACCCCTGCCCTTCAGCAAAGTAGTACTCCTTTTTTGACACACCTTTTTTGCTTGCCGGTTTAAATGAGGGAAATCATGATCTATACACCCAAAAATTGGCCCGACGTGTGGATCTGATCATGCAAAGGGCAGGGCAGATGGGCAGGAATTTGTTGGCTAAATAGAGCTTCTTGATTTTTAGTCACGAATGCTATCTCTCCCGGCATGAAACCATACCACTGGACGCAGTCAGTATTGGCGCTGCGGGAACTCTTGTTAAATGAAAATTAATCATGGCCGGTGCATGGGTCTTTCCACGTTCCATCGTGTCCATAAAGCATGTAACCAAAGGAGGTAGACATATGAAGGCTATTGGTGTCAATGGAAGCGCCAGAAAGAAATGGAACACGGCTACCTTGCTCGAAAAAGCCATTGATGGTGCTGCGTCACAGGGGGCGAAAACAGAATTGTTTCATCTCTACGACCTCAACTACAAAGGTTGTATAAGCTGCTTCGCTTGTAAGACTAAAAACGGCAAAAGCTATGGCAAATGTGCAGTAAAGGATGGGCTGACGCCGGTCCTGAAAAAAGTTAACGAAGCAGATGTCATCATCCTGGGATCACCGATCTATTTTGGATCGGTTACCGGAGAGATGAGATCATTCATGGAGCGCCTATTGTTTCCCTTGATGACTTATACCGATCCTCCAGGGTCTCTCTTTTCCCGAAAGGTCCGGACGGCCTTCATCTATACACTGGGCGCCACTAAAGAAATGGCGAGAGAGCGCGGCTTTGACAAACATATCGTTGTAAATGAAATGCTGATGAAGATGGTCTTGGGGGCTTCGGAGACACTCTGCAGTTACGATACCTATCAGTTTGAGGATTATTCGAAAGTGTACGCACCTCGTTTTGATCCCGAGAAGAAGGCAAAGGTGCGGGCGGAAGTATTTCCGATCGATTGCGAGAAAGCCTTCGAGATGGGCGCCAGACTTGTCAGGGAGCTGAGGTAGAAAGGGCGCTAAGGACCGGGGAGAATCAGTATATCACCACTGGATGCGTTGAATCTCTGCAAGCTACTGTAAAACTCAGAATTGGCTTTACGGACATACTCAGTCAAGCCAAGACTTCTTCCTCCTGTAATCAATAGAACGCCCATCTTCCCTTCCAATGCAGATTTCAAACCGATATCTTGATGTTCGGAGAAGTGCACATATTATCAAATGCGGAGACACCCCAGCAGAGGAACGCGCGATCTGTTCCCGGACGGTTCTCCCTCTTTTTGAATAGGCCGGGGATGAGGAGGAATCCTCCCACATTTGTGGTCGATGTTTCTTGACATACTACTTTCTTTTTTGTATATTCAACCCATCCCGAAGCAAGTTCTTATTGACTCTTTACCCCGGTTCAATTTATCAAATGCATGTGTATAAGGAAAAGTATCAGTTTCATAGTACAGGTCAAAAAGAACCACGTAAGAGATTTTGCCAATGAGGAGGATAAAATATATGCACAGTATTTTAGAGGAATTATCTCAAGCAATAACGAAAGGTAATCATGAAGATTCTGTCAGGTTGGTCAAAGAAGCGTTAGGGGCCGGTATCCATCCTGCAGATATTCTTGAGAAGGGGATGGTCCCAGGGATTCAAGCCCTTGAAGAGCTCTTCAAAAATGGGCAAGTATTTTTGCCGGAGATCCTCATTTCAGTGAGGGCAATGAACAAGGGGCGTGATGAACTCAAACCCCACTTGATGAGTGCGGAAATTTTGAAGAAGGGAATAGTGGTGCTTGGGACAATTGAAGGAAGATCTGCATGACATCGGGAAGAATCTGGTAGGGATGATGCTGGAGTGCAATGGGTATAAAGTGGTTGATTTGGGTGTAGATGTAAATGCTAATCTCTTTATGAGTTCAGCAAGAGAGAACGAGGCGGATATTGTTGCGATATCGGGATTCTAACCTCAACGATCTACTACTTCAAGCGGGTGGTTGAATTGCTGGAAAAAGCTGGGCTGAAAGGGAAGCTCAAGGTGATGATAGGCGGTGCGCCAGTTACCCGGGCCTATGCAGACGAAATTGGGGCAGAAGGTTTTGCCGAAAATTGTGTAACAGCAGTAGATGAAGCCGATCGTTTAATGGCAATTCCCTAAAGGGGTGAAGTATGCTGACAAGACAACGGTTTTTAGATATTTGTCACTTTAAGAGGCCTGGAGATCTGTGTCTGGTCACCTGTTTTAATCTCTTCTGGCCTGAAACACCGCTCACATGGGCTAAGCAAGGTGCCCCTGGTTTTTTTGAAGAGCCTCTTCTCGGGTTCTCAAATCGAAGGATAGACAATTATTTTGGATTTGAGGATGTCCGTTGGTTAGCAGAGATTGACTCAGGAGTAGCTTCTACGATCAGATATTCACAATTTTCTGGAACAACGGTCGTAGATCCTAATATGCTTTTACACCCTGAGTTTGAGCATCGATTCATTGAAGACGATGGGCGCACCCTCACTTTCTTAAATTCAGCCGGCCAAACAATTAAGGTTTTCAAAGACAAGCCTATTAATATGCCCCTGTACTTGGATTGGCCGGTAAAAGACAGGGCAACCTGGCAGGAGTTTAGGAAGAGACTTGATCCCAATACTCCAGGGCGATGGCCTGCTGATTGGGCTGCCTATGTTCGGCAAATCAATGACCTCACGTGTCCGGTGGCACTCCAGGTAGGAGGATTCTTCGGCTTTATGCGCGAATGGGTGGGGACTGAACGTGTTCTTTACCTCTTTTACGATGATCCGGGCTTGGTGGAGGATATTATGGATACCCTCTTATTCATGGAAATGGAGATCATCAAACGTGTCGTTAAGGATATCAGGTTCGAGATGGCCACCTACTGGGAAGACATGGCTTACAAGGGTGGCCCTCTGATTTCACCGAATATGGTTCGTAAATTCATGATGCCCCGCTATAAGAAATTGAATGATCTGCTTCATAGGAATGGTGTGGATGTCATCTTTGTGGACAGTGATGGAGATCTCGACCTGCTCATTCCTCTTTGGTTGGAGTGTGGTATCAATTTTGTTTGGCCACTTGAGGTAGCCGCTGGAAATGATCCCATTTCACTTAGGAACAAGTATAGTACGGATCTGATCATCGGTGGGGCTATCGATAAAAGGGCATTTATTAAGGACAAGAAAACAATTAAGGAGGAGGTAATGTCCAAAGTGCCATTCCTAATGGAGAAAGGAGCCTACTTTCCGAGTGTTGACCATCTGGTGCCGCCTGACGTGCCATTCGAGAATTACCGTTACTTCATTAATCTCATTCGGGAGATTGCCGGGGTGGAGAAACTGCCCTTTTAAAAATTGCTTCTTGCCAGTCGAAAGACGGGAAGATGGAAGAGACCTTCCATGCCCTCCAATGGCTTGCGACCATGACATCGCATATCCCGGACAAGGCGAGCAGATGGGCAGGTACTATGGATACTATAGCAATGCCTCCCGTGGCCTTCGGCAAAAGAAAAACCTCGATGACCTGATTCCCAGGTTCCATTTTTTGCCCCTCCCTTCTATCCGGACCCGGATTACTCATTACAGGATTTCAAAACCAGGACTGATGGTTCCGATGGTTTCAATATCGTATCTACTACGAATCTGCTGTTTTCAGACTACCCAAAACGTTTGGATTTGTTTTTCATATACCTACTTCGCCCGATAATTTCAACCGGAAATCTTCGATTCCTATGGCATGCCTTGCCTGAAGATAAGTAGGTGTTACCTTCAAATTCGTTTTTGGGTCGGCTGGATATTGGGAAAAGAGGATAACTTCCTGTAACTTTAATTTTACATTTTTGTCCCCCAATACAACATTTCAAACCGAAATCATTCATATGAATTGGTTCTCCCGGGTTTCAAGGAGTAAATTCTTACTTATTTGGATCAATTCCTGTAGCATATTGGCCTCAAAATACAGTTTATCTCACCATAAAATACAGCATTCACCCCATTTACTTCTAAAATCAGTTGTATTAACTTGAAGGAAAGCTACAAATAAAGCTCCCCACCGAAAAAGCTAAACGCTCCGTGAGAAGGGGACGGAAAGCAGCGGGTCTTTTGAACAAGATGGCCGAGCCGCCGAAGGAAAGCCCTTGATGGCATCAGCTTTTTTATTTTGGAAAGCATTTCTTCCCTTCGTCAGGCTTTCCTGTTGTGGAGATTATGAGACGGGACTTTCAAAGGGTGGACATATGAAGCCTCCAAGGGGTTTCTTGTATCCCTTTGGAGACTTTTTTTCATTTATCATCCCGTGAGAGAGGAAATAAGACCAATATAATCTTGAATCCCAATGAGAGAGGGAAAAGCGATGAAAAAGGTCATTTTCATTATGGGGTGTGTGGTGGTGCTTGGCATACACGGTTGAAATCTTGTGGCACCGCCGGGAAACCAGGCGACTAACGGAGAAAACAAACCCCAGCCTGCGGTATCTGGAGAAACCGGTCTACTCGACTCACTTAATGGCGAGGATCGAGGTAACACCCGAGGGAAAAAATGGGATGGGTGTTTCTTGCGAATTGCAGTAACGTTTAGGGAGTTCCATAGACAAAGGAGCGAAAGGAGGTCATCAGTATGAGACGGATGAGATCTTTATCGTTGGTAATGGTCGGCTTGTTGGTCATCGGACTTTTAACCTGGGCAACGCCCGCGGCGTCGGAGGATACGCCCGGAGTATGGAAACTAACCGGGAGTATGGCGACGAGCCGGCGGCTTGGCCAGAACTACCCACTGCCGGACGGAAGAATTCTCGTGGTGGGTGGAACCAATACCACCGGCGTTGACGGCGCTGCGAGCATCTTTTACGCAACTGCCGAATTATACGATCCAGCCACCGGCACATGGAGCGCCACGGGCAGTCTGACAACCGGCAGGGCTTTGCACACCGCGTCTTACCTGCCGGGCGGAAGGATTCTGATCACCGGCGGCTGGAACGGGTCAGCGGCGCTCTCTTCGGCAGAGATTTACGACCCGGCTACTGGTACCTTCAGCGCTACCGGTTCCTTGACCACGGCCCGCGCGGATCACAGGTCATGGGTGTTGTTTGATGGGCGGGTCTTGATTACGGGGGGGTTCGACTCCAACGGATCGCCAATCGCCTCAGCAGAGATCTACAATCCAGCGACAGGTACTTTTTCATTCACGGCAGGACCCATGGCCGCGGCCAGAAGCGCCCACCGAATGAACACCGTAGGCGATGGCAAGGTGCTCGTTACCGGAGGCTTTGGCGCGGGTGGCTCAGAATTGGCCACTGCCGAGCTATTTAACCCTGCGGCCGGAACCTTTACTGCGGCCGGTTCGCTCGCACATGCCCGGGCCCATCACCGCGCCACGGAACTACCAAGTGGAGAAGTTCTTGTGACCGGCGGTCACGGCGGGGGGGGAGTGCTCAGTTCAACGGAGATCTACGATCCGGATACCAATGCGTTTACTGCGGGACCGACCCTCAAGCAGGCACGTCAAAGCCATACTTCTGAGCTATTGCCAAATGGGAAAGTCCTTATTGCAGGAGGCAACAATAATACTTCCCCCGATTGGGATATCCAGACGAATTTCCTTTCTTCGGCCGAGATCTACGATCCAGCGACGAATACCTTCACGACGACTGGCAGCAAAACCAACGCAACCAGCGGTGGGAATCCGACCCTCGTGTGGACTGGCAAGTTTTTGCTCGCGGGTGGCGGCACGAACGAAGCCGAGCTTTATACTCCCGAGATGCCGGGGACGCTGGAGACCTGGGTAGCGACGGGGAATATGGTTACGGCCCGAACTGGTCAACTATGGTATCCGCTCGACGATGGCAGAGTGTTAATGACCGGCGGACTCGACTCTGCCGGCAATCCGTTGGCGTCGGCGGAGTTGTATGATTATATGACTGGAAAATTTTCCTCAACGGGAAACATGGCGACCCCGCGGCAGCAGCATCGAATGGTGTCACTTTACACCGGCAAAGTGCTGGTGACCGGTGGTCGGCCATCTGCGTCTGCCAATGTTCTCAAATCGGCCGAGCTGTACGACCCGGTGAGCGGGACTTTCACGCCGACAGGAGACATGCAGCGGTACCGGCGTTTGCATCGATCCACGGAACTGCTTAACGGGAAGATATTGATTACGGGAGGCCTTGGCGGAACCTCAAATACGGCGAATAGCGTTCTGAACGGCGCCGAGATTTACGACCCCGCCACAGGGGCATTTACGTTTACTGCCGGCAATCTGATCACCGCTCGGTACAATCACCAAGCGATACTATTGTATACAGGGAAGGTATTAATCGCCGGCGGCGTCGGCTCGGGTAGCGTTTTGTTGAATTCCGCGGAGTTGTATGATCCTGCTACAAACACTTTTACGGCGACCGGCAATATGATCACGGCGCGCAGCTCCTTCTTCTTAACCCGCCTGGCTAACGACAAGATCTTAGTTTCAAACGGGAGCGATGCAGCGGGGAACCCCATCCAAGCCCTGGAGATCTACGACCCTGCGACCGGGACCTTCACTGCGGCGGGCAATGAGCTGGTAGCACGAAACGGCGACAGAGTGAACCGTTTGGCTAACGGCAAAATTATGCTGGCCGGCGGGCAGACCACCGCCGCTGCCACCAGCGTGACCAATTCGGCGGAATTATATAGCCAAGTGACCGGGAAGTTTTCAGCTACCGGAAACCTCATCACAGGGAGGCAAGGTTTTGCTCAGTCGGGCTTGCCCAATGGACGGATCCTGGTGGCAGGGGGAACTGCCACCGACGGCACCGTGCTTTCTTCTGCCGAACTCTACACGCCGCTGATCGCTGACGAGGTCGACACGACGATTACGTCCGGGCCGGACGCGGTGACGGCCAGCACAAGCGCAACATTTAACTTTACCGCAACCGACCCTGACAGCACATTCACATGCAGCCTTGACGGCAGTCCCTTTGCTCCTTGCACGACCGGCCAGACGTATAGCCCGCTGGCAGATGGCACTCATAATTTCCAGGTGCACGCGACCGACTCCCTCGGCAACACCGATCCGACGCCCGCGAACTACGATTGGACCATCGCGCCCTGTGCTTACACGATTTCGCCGGCGAATAAGACTTTCAACGCCAGGGGTGGCAGCGTGTCGATCAAGGTAAGTGCAACAGGACAGACGAACTGTCCTGCACCGCTCGTAATTGAGGATGCGGAATGGATTTCCGTCTCAGGGACACCGACTTGGAAGGCGAATAAAGGAACGGTAAAAATCGCCGTTCAGAAAAACCCAAGCTCCCAGAGCAGAACAGGGGTTGTCTCGATCGGCGGTGAGGATTTAACCATTGGAGAAGATGGGGCGATATGCCAGCTGACTGCCCTGAAACCCTCTTCCGGAAAGTATCCCAATACAGGCGGCAGCGGAAGCTTCGATATTACGGTCAGTCCTCAGGATTGCGGTTGGAATGTGGCGACCACGTTTGACTGGATTCACCTGGATACAACGACAGGAACAGGAAACGGCACAGCGGCGTTTCATATCGATGCGAACGGCACCGGCAAAAGCAGAACGGGAAAGATCAATGCCTCTCTTGCTCAGAACGCAACGAAGAAAAAGACATTTACCGTAAATGAGAGTAAGTAGTTTTCAAATACTTACAGGTTCGGGCAAAATGAAACGGCATGGGTTATTCGTTTGAGAGTAGTATAGATAACGCTGCCTTTGCCGCATGCACGAGTCCGTGGACCTCTGACCCCTTGGTTGACGGAAAACATTCATTCCAAGTGCGCGCGACCGACCTGGCCGGGAACACGGATAAATCGCCGGCGAAGGCCAAAACATGGACAGTCGACACGACTCCACCGGACACGACCATCACGGGGACACCGGTGAACCCGACGACGAGCACGAGTGCGAAGTTCAAGTTTACGTCCACGGAGAGAAAAAGTACTTTTCAGTGCAACCTGGACGGTGCCGGATTCACTTCCTGCAAGAGTGGTCAGTCTTACGCCGGGCTTTTAGTCGGGAATCATAATTTCCAGGTGCAGGCGATCGACGCGGCCGGGAACATTGATCCGACACCGGCGAGTTTCGACTGGACGATTCAATGAAATATCTATAATCAGGTCAAAATCAAGAGCCGTGACAGCCGGGCGCGGGAAAGCTTGACCCAGTATATCCTGCGTCAGTCATCCTCTCTGGAGAGAATGACTGACCAGCAACTGAGTAAGACTGTTGTCTATCGCTCTAAAATGAACGCGGTCCTCAAGAAAAACTTCGCCATCTTTCCCGTATTGGATTGCGACTCTCACCAAGCATATCCCTGAGGGGGAGTAACTGATCTGCTACTATGGCTACAACCCCAATTGAGTCAAAACAAAGTAACTTCCTCCCCCCTCGGAGGGGGAGGATTAAGGTGGGGGATCTGGGGAAGGAGGTGAGATAAGAAATCCTCTGATTCTGAATAAATGACGAAGCAAATAGGACAACTGGGCTTTAAGGACCGAATTCATTAACTTTAGAAAACGACATATTTTTCGCTCAATTGGGGTAAAACGGTTAGTTATTAAATGGCCAGTTGAATTATCTCCCTAACAGCCTTATAATTATTTTATTATGTCAATTTGGCAGGTTTCATGAGAAAACAGAGAGCGGTCGCCTTTATAGTCTTAGCATTCGCCTTCTTAGTGGGCACCTGCGGGGCTGGTCCAACTTCAAATAGTCGCCTTCACCCAACCAATTCTATTGAAACGGAAGGCCTTCCAAACTTCTATAAGGTCTCAGACGACCTTTTTCGGTGCGCCCAACCCACGGCAAAAGGTGTGCAGAATCTGATGGCCATGGGAATCAGAACGATCGTTAATCTTAGTGCATTTCACTCTGATCGCGACATGATTGGAAACACTGGACTCGGCTATGAGAACATCCATATGATAGCATGGCCATTGATCCCGGAGGAAAAGCAAGTCATCAAATTCTTGACGATTGTGACTGACGACAAAAGGACCCCGGTTCTCGTTCACTGCCAACATGGAGCAGATCGGACAGGAACCATGTGTGCGGTTTACCGGATCGTCGTGCAAGGGTGGACGAAAGAGGAAGCTATAAAAGAAATGACTGATGGAGGATTCGGCTTTCATAGAGCTTGGGGAAATCATTTGATTCAATGGATCAACAATCTGAACGTTGACAAGATCAAGAGACTATCTCTGACATCGTGACTATACGATTAATTACACAACTGAGCCAGGGAGGGAGCATGCGCCAAAGAGTTCAAAGAATAATGAAAGCAAGAAAGAAACGTACGAGTAGAAAAGGAACCGAAAGGCAAAAACTTTCAGAGAAACAAGATCAACAGATGGCGGGAATTCGGACAGAATCTAAAGACCATTTAGCAGAATAAGAGAGGGCAAAGACTCCCAAGTAAAATATCGTCATATCGAAATTTCATTCATCTCCTATCCATGCAAACGAGAACCGTTAAGCGTTGATGAAGTCAACCGCGTCACCAACGCCCCTGAGATCCTTCAGGAAAGTTTGATTTTGCCCTTCTTAATCAAGGAAAGAGTCTCATTGAAGTCTTTTCCCCAACGACCCACTCTGCCGCCAGGCCGTGGTCTATCATGTATCAACGCCCCCTGAAGCCACCTCCCCCACCACCTTGAAATCCGCCGAAAGATCCTACATGTCCGAAACCACCTCCACCTCCATGGACCCCTCCGGAGAACCCTGAAAAACTCCCACTACCCCCACGGAAACTTCCGGGGAAACTTCTTCCTCCCATTGAGGGGGGGCTGAAAAATGGTCCTTGGCTCCTCATCGGCGGTGGGCTGAAGGATCTTCCTCCGCTCCTGCCGGGAGCACCAAAGGATCTTTGCGAACCCCCCGGAGTTCCTCGGAAATTCTGGCCCCGAGCAATTTGACCCCTCGCTCCCCCGGGACCGTTAAAGGATGGAGTGTTTTGGCCCCTGGAAGTACCAAAATTTCTCCCAGTTGCCTCTCTTGAGGCCATCATCCGATCACTACGCTGTCGGATCGAGCCGGCCCCTCTTCTCGCCTCGGCTGTCGCGAATCCTCTTCCTTCAGACCTTCCTCCCGAGGCTCTCAAAGACTCTCGGCCCCCTCGCCATCGATTCACAGGATCAATCGTGGAAAACCGGTGATGGTCACGGTCGAAAAAATGATTGGTAACGAAGAACCTATGCCCGTGGACAAAAAAGAACCTGTCAAAGTCATTGAGAATAAAGAACCCCGGAAAGAAGAAGCCGGTCCAATAGAATGGAAAGGGAACCCATGCGTACAGGTAGTAATAATCCCACGGTGGAGGATAATAAGTGAATACCGGTGGTCCCTCACCGTAGTAATAGTTGTTGACGACAGATGGCTCTGTGTACTGAGGAGTTGTCGGAGGTTGGCTTTCAGCATCCCCGCTTGGGCCCTCTCCAATCATAGGTATCTCAAGCTCAACTGCAGACGTCTGGAATGCCTTCAACGCCTCCTCCTTTCCCATTGGCAGCCTTTTGGCATCCGCCGCATCACCGATTGCTTTTTGGACCTCGACAATAATATCAGGGGTCATCGGGTAGTCCGAGATCCACCCGTTTCGCGGTGCAATACCCACTCCTACCAGTATGGACTCCGCTTCCGTCTCATCTTTCGCAGTCCCTATATTAAGCCCACCAACCAGCTTCACCGCAAAGTCACCTTCGCGAACAAGAGGTGGGGCGACTGGAGGAGGAGTTTGCGCTCCTGCTCCCCTTGACTGGGAATAAGCCGCCATGGGGATCATAAGTATAAAAACGACAAATGCTATGATCAATACCTTTTTCATATCAATCCACTCCTTTCTTAGCCGCTTATCGACGGAAATTTCTTGTAAACTCCTATATTTTTAGACGTAAGAAGTCGAAAATTTATTCTGTTGAAACTTCTCTCTACTTCCGGACCATAAAGAAGGGCCGTATCAATTTGGCTAAATCCGTGTGAGAATTTGGGTTTCAGATGGTTCTTGTAGCTTGAGGAGATTAGTAAGTTCGACTCGGACCTGCTGCTTTCCCAATCGGGAGGACTGTGCTAATTTTGTGCTAAAAGTAGGCGAAAAAGACTAAACGAGATAGAATAGACTCAACCAGATACGAAGGGATTTTACTCCATATTCTCAAAACATTATAGGGAACCACGGTAACGATCAAGCGGTTAGAAATGTTGCCTTTTCTGGATTGGAAGTCAGTCCGTAGCCCAGATATGGAGGCCGTTGAAAAAAGGCTTCTAAGGCTGTCTGGCATATTGGATGTGGTGCAGTAAGAGGGAGGGATGTGATCCGGTTGACGGAACCTCTCCTTGAAGTAATCTTGATGCAAAAACAGGGTATTTTCAGGTAAAACTTGGTAACGAAAAGTAACCGATATAATTTTGTAACCTGTTGATCAGGATAGAGATTCTTCTTTATTATTCCCATCTTGCCGGTTCGTCGGGTTCAAACTCATATCCGCAGTGTCCGGGTTTCAAATCCCTGCACCGCCTCACATTAATTTTCACGTCATTTTTTTTGAAGAGAAAGTAGGGGCAAACATGAACCCGTAGGATCATTTCCGATGGGTTGTATTGGCTAATCACGATCGAGAAACAGGACATTCTCGGATTGGCAGACCAAAGGCCATCCTTGAGTAACCTATTCGACTCAGATACTGCTTTCTTCCTTCCTGAATATCTGCCGTTTCCTTTAGGACAGATGAGAGACATCTGTCCAATGCATTAGACCAATGACAACTTCAACCGAAAAGGGGAAATTAGCGTTCAAGGTTCAGGATTTGACATTACGGTTACTGTCAGAATCTTCAGAACCCCGTTGGTCGTCCATCTCGGGTAGCCAGTCTTGCAGGTTTTCAATGATCTGTCTTGCCTGCCTGGCTGAAGAGATATTGAATTTTGACTGGGAAATGAACTTTCCTCCCCGTTTCTGGTAGCGGACTATCCTGATCTTTTTGGGCCCCCAATCGCCCGCTCTCTTGTCGAAATCCTGGTACAAGAACATGATCGTTGACCACACTCCACTGGTGAGGACCTCTTTCTTAAGCTGCCTCACCAGTTGCTGACCGTTCTCGTCCTTCCAATCTATGGTGATTTCATCAACCGTTTCTGCCATTCTTCTCCCTTCGGATATCCTCTCTCGATGTTTTTGAGAACTCCATCAAAGGCTTCTCGCAGAAGCATAACACATCTTTGCCCCACAATTCATATCGCAAGTGGCAAGTGGCAATTGATAATTGTCATTGACGTTCCCCTTCAAAACTGATAGGCTTTTATCGAACCCTTAGGGGGGAAAGGGACGTTTGATTATGGAAGAATTCGGGATCAGGAACCGTGCCGGTCTATATCCTGGCGCCCTTCGGGCTTTTTTGTGAAGCCAAAAGAGTAGAGAACAGGAGAAAGAAGATGGAAAACAATGGAGGCGAGTGTATCGTGAAGGCCTTAAAGAAGGAAGGAGTCCGGGTTGTTTTTGGACTCAGTGGTCATGGCCTGGTAGCATTTCTGGAGGCCATCAGGAAGGAGGGGGACATTCAGTTCGTGAGTGTCAGGCATGAAGAAAATGCTGGTCACATGGCCGATGCATGGGCCAGGGGAACAGGGAATGTGGGAGTTTGTTGTACTACCGTGGGGCCAGGAGCCGCGAACATTGTTCCGGGTGTTGCCGCCGCTTGGGCAGACGGATCCCCTGTTATCGTGATTACAGTCAACAATTCAAGGGCGTGTACCTATCCTTTCTGGGGCTCCCTGGAAGACCTCGATTCTTTCTCGTTGTTTCGGCCGATCACGAAATGGAACGCTGTTGTTGCCGATAGGTCAAGGATTCCAGAATTAATAAGTCGAGCTTTCAGAGAGGCACTAACGGGAAGGCGCGGGCCGGTTCATCTCGATATTCCTCTTGATGTGATGTGGCAAAGAGGGCCAGAGCTATCTTTCTCGGAGCCAAACAAGTCGAAAGCGATGGGAGGGTGAAAGGAGACCCTTCCTGGATTGAGAAAGCACTTGAGCTTCTGATGGCTTCACAGAGGCCGTTGCTCGTTGCGGGAGGGGGCGTGATCTCAGGTGAGGCGTGGGAAGAGTTTCAAGCACTCTCTGCCCTTTTGAAGATCCCCGCGACGACAACACCAATGGGAAACGGCAGCATATCCTGCGAGAATCCATCCTTCATAGGGGGGTGCGGATGGATGGGTGGGGACGCCGTCATGAAAGCCTTTGAGGAGGCAGATACCGTGTTGGCGATTGGTTGCCGATTTTCGAATTGGCTGGGGTATGGAAGACCTCCAATTATGACAGGGCCACCTTCTCAAAGGATCATTCACGTCGATATTGACCCCGGACAAATAGGCAAGAACGTGGACGTGGAGATAGGGATTGTCAGCGATGCAAAAGCCTTTCTTTTAGACTTTCTATCCTTGACCAACAGGGAAGGGAAAGATGGAAAATGGGGAGATGCGTGGCTCAAAGGATTGAGGGAAAGCTACAAGGAGTATCTCCAGAAACTCAGTCCCATGGCATCGGACCGATCCAAGCCCATCCATCCTGCTTTTCTCTTAAAGGAGCTCTCTGAGCTGTTAGACAAAGACGCTTTGGTCTGTTTAGACGGTGGAATGGTCATGATGTGGTCCCACACCTACTTACCAAGTTTCAAACCAAGAACTCGTTTCTTCAATGCAGGGATGGGCCACCTGGGGTTTGGTCACCCTTTTGCCAATAGCTTGAAAATCGCCTTTCCTAATCGTCAGGTTGTCAATGTCACAGGGGATGGGGCATTCGGCTTCACCCTTCAGGAACTCGACACCGCTTTGAGACACGGACTGAACGTGGTCCATGTGATCCATAATGACGGGGCCTGGGGGATGTGTAAATTCGGCCAGGAAATTCTTTTTGGATCGGCGGACAGGCTTGATCAGGTTTTCGGAAGGACAGATTATGCGCAGATCGCAAAAGGATTTGGGTGCTATGGCGAGACAGTCGAAGAACCCAATGAGATCAAACCTGCCCTCCGGAGGGCTCTTGATTCGGGAAAGCCCGCAGTTCTCGATATCAAGGTCCGGTTTATCCCTCACCCAGCGTTTCAAATCATGCCGTCTGTTGTCTTCCAGGGATGCGATGTCCCGCGTCCTCCCACGGCACCTACTTAACCAAGGCCGGTATAAAAGGCTTAAACTTTCAACTTTTCGAGATAATCGAGGAGGATCTGAACAATTTTTTCTGAAGCGGTTCTTTTCCTGATGCCTCCGGTTCGTTTTCTTTTTCCCGAGTCTAATACCCTTTGAACGCTTTTAACTATGTTTAAGGTCTTCCACCCCGCGATAATGTTCCAACCTTCCTCGGTTGTGTATCCCCATTCGGTAACGTCCCTCAAGGTGACGCATGGAACTCGGAGCCAATAGGCTTCTTTCTGGATGCCTCCCGAATCGGTAAGGATGACCCTGGCATTCTTTTCCAGTTTCAACATATTGAGGTAAGAAACGGGCTCGATCAACTTCAGGTTCTCATTTTTTTCCTGAAGACCATGAACTTTCATCATCTTCTTTGTCCGAGGATGGAGGGGAAGGATGACGGGAAGCCTTTCTGAAATTTTACCCAGGGCCTTTAGAATGGATCTCAATCTCTCCGGGTTGTCGGTGTTCTCAGCACGGTGAAGAGTCGCCAGATAATAATCCGTCAATCGTGAGTCGTGAGTGATAAGTAGATTAACCTCCTTAAGAATATTGGATTTTGTCTCAGCGAGGTTAGAATAGTAAAGGATCGAGTCGTACATCACATCGCCAGTATTTTTTACCCATCGCTTCCCTTTTCCATTTCTTATCCCTTCTTCCGCTAAATTCTCAACCGCCTCATCGGTAGGACAGAAGAGGAGTGTGGAAAGGTGATCGGTGAGGAGGCGATTGATTTCTTCCGGCATGTGACGATCGTAGCTTCTCAAGCCCGCTTCCACATGAGCAACAGGAACGTCTATTTTTGCCGCTGCCAGAGCGCCTGCAAGGGTTGTATTTGTATCCCCATATACTAAAACCATATCAGGCTTCTCATTTCGCAAGATAGCTTCAATCCGTTCCAGCATCCTTCCGGTTTGTTCACCATGAGACCCTGACCCAACTCCCAGGTGATAATCACATCTCTTTATTTTAAGTTCTTCGAAGAAGACCTTGTCCATGAGGTAGTCGTAATGTTGGCCTGTGTGAACTAATATTTCCTGAATCCGTTTTTTTAAACCGTGATCTCGGAGAAAGCATTCTTGTTGCATACCTGGATCGCCCGGCTGACTGCCGCTGCCTTGATAAATTGGGGCCTTGCTCCAACGATGGTTACTAGTTTCATCCTTCGACTCCGCTCGGGACAGGTTCAGTAGGGTCGGCCTCTGTGCTGACCGATGAAACTCAGCTTAATAAGGCAGCACAGTGGCCTGCCCTACGTTCAGATCAACTTTACCCCGTTTGAATCTTTTCCATACTGCTTTCCGCAGGCGGCGCAGACGGCTTTCCCCACTTGAAAGGCGATCCCCGCCGAACATTGACATACCCATCCCTTTATCCTCCCTGGATTCCCAACCACCAGCGCATAGTCCGGAATATCCATTGTGACCACTGCTCCAGCCCCTATAAAGGCATACTCGCCAATTGTATAACCACACACGACCGTCGCATTGGCTCCGATTGTCGCTCCTCTCTTTACGAGCGTTTTACGGAACTCCTTCTTTCTCGAAATAAAGCTCCGAGGATTGTAGACGTTTGTGAAAACCACCGAGGGACCACAAAAAACGTCATCCTCAAGAATCACTCCATCAAAAACGGAGACGTTGTTCTGAACCTTGATGTTATTTCCGAGAATCGCATCTTTGCCGACAAAACCATTTTGTCCGATGGTGCAATTTTCTCCAATCTTCGCTCCGGACATAATATGGGAAAAATGCCAGATTTGGGTCTTATTCCCAATCTCGGCGGGCTCATCGATGATCGCGGTGGGATGGGCAAAATAGCTCTTTTCCATCATCTTATCTCCCCTGGATAGGGATTGGCGTCCCCTTCTGTTCGAGAGACTTCTGGGCTGCAACAAGAATATTGACCACCCTGAGCCCATCCTGTCCCCCGGTTTTTGGTTCCTTTCTCGATTCGATGCACTGAATAAAATGTTCTGCCTCGGCCCGCAAAGGTTCCTTCATCCTGATGCTCGGGATGGTAATATCACCAAACCGAAGCGTAAGATATTCTCCGTAAGTCGCATAGGTTGGACTTCCAACCCCCTTGTCATAGATCTTTAATTTTTCGGAAGCCTCCATATCGTCGAAAACAACCATCTTCTTTGAGCCGACGATCGTAACCTTCCTCAACTTGTGAGGGTCAAGCCAGCTCAGGTGGATATTGGCCATCTTCCCATCCGAGAACCGGAGGCTGAGAAAGACCACATCTTCAATTCCTTTTTGAATGTAACTCTCCCCATGGGCCGAGACGAGGATCGGCTCTTCTTCGAGAAGATGGAGGATGACGGACAAGTCATGGGGAGCAAAGGACCAGAGGGCATTCTCATCCTGCCGGATGATGCCGAGGTTGACCCGCTGGGTATAAATATAATGGATCTTCCCCAATTCCCCTGAGACAATCATCTCTTTCAGCCGATCTACGACAGAGTGGTAGATGAGGAGATGGCCCACCATGAGGATTCTCTTTCGCTTCTCTGCCAGTTCCAGCATCTCCTCCGCATCCCTTGGGTTCAGGGCCATCGGTTTTTCCACCAGCACATCTTTGTCGGCCATCAGGGCTTCTTTGGCCAGAGGAGCATGAGAAATGGCAGAGGAGGCAATGACAATCCCTTTGACTTCTGAGTCTTCCAGCACGGGGTCTACACAATCGACACCCCTTCGATTGAGGAAAGGCCTTCTGCATCGATAATAATTTTGATGAATCCTGGTCGCAGATATACTTCAACCGCACGTTGGGAATCTCAGAGAATACCCGGATATGGTTCTTACCCCATGCCCCTGCCCCCACCACAGCCACATCGATCATAGGACCTCCCCTTTACAATAACCAAATTCCAAGCCCCAATAACCAAATAATTCCAAAATTTCAATCACCGAATTCCTATGATTGAATACCGGACATTCAAGATTGCATTGTTGTAATTTTTATGACGTACGTATTAAGCCCCATCTCTCTTGGACAGAGACGGAGATGCCAGACCATCAAATAGAGCATAGATGGAGAGCGCTTTCTCCATTTCTTGATGAGAAAAAAAGTCAACAGGCAACCGATGCACAGGGAAAGGATTTCAATCTTAAGCTTTGCCATCAATCCAATGAGAAGAAGAAACCACTGAAATCCGCCCCGATTCTTCTTGAAAAAGTGGTAACGGGAACGATAATATTCCACTTTGGCCTCCCTCTTTCTGGTTTCCGCTCCTCTTCCCTGAAAATGGACAATCTTTGACTTGAGGGACATGATAGACCTTCCATCCCGCCTTCTTCATCCGGTAACACCAGTCGGTCTCCTCAAAAAACAAAAAATAATCTTCATCCAGGATTCCAATCCGCTCGATAGCCTCTCGCCTTGTGATGCAAGCAGGCACCGATGACAGAATCCACCTCAATGGGCTCGGGATAATCTCTTTCCTTTCCAGGAAACCTCTTCGGGAATATCCATCTCAAGAGGCTTTTGTTAAGGAGTTCCGTCGCTAAGGATGGAAAATTGGCAATGGAGTTCTGCCTTGACCCGTCTGCATTCAAGAGCTGGGTTCCGGCGATCCCGGCATCAGGATGGGTTTCCATGAAATGGACCAATTGCTCGATGGCCTCCTGTCTTAACCTCTGTGTCCGGATTGAGAAGAAGGAGGTATCTCCCCCGACGAATGTTTCATCCCCTGATTGGTGGCCTTTGCAAATCCCAAATTCTTTTCATTGGCGATCAGATGGATAATCGGAAAAAGCCGCTTTGCTTCCCGTCGCACTTCCGTCTTGAGAGCCATTGTCAATCACGATCACTTCCCAGGAATTACTTTTCTCTGATCGGAAGACCGATTCCAGGCAGCGAAGGAGATATTCCTTCGTGTTCCAGTTGACGATGATGATGGACAAATCGATCAACTCTTACGACCTCCAGATACATCGAGATCCCCACATCCCACCCGGTCCGCAACCCAACAGATTGGGCAGGAAAGGGTCCGAAGAAAAACGGCTCTTCACGATGACTGACTTGCTGTATATCCTGCCCCTCGTTGATATCGGTCATTGATGATATACTGAAGGCTCGCCAAGAAACTCCTCGTACCGGAATCGAACCAGATCGATTTCAACTCCAGATCCATTGAGGAAAGGAGCCTCTGCATGGTCTTTGGGGTAAAGGAGAAGAGGTGCCTGGGAACATCCAGGCTGAACCATCTCGGGCCAAAAAGCCGATAATGAAGACTTGCTGCATTTTGGATGGAAATGTAAATCCGTCCCTTTGGAACGAGAATTCTTCTGATCTCCTGAAGGGTCTCCCTTGGATTTGGAAGATGTTCCAGGACAAAACTCATCCGGACCACATCGAAAAACTGATCCGGAAATTTTGCTCCAAAAAGGTCTCCCGTAAAAACCCGTATTCCCTTCGATCTGGTCCGCTCAGAGGCCTCACCGTCAATCTCGACTCCATGGGCTTCCCAACCCATCGCTTTTAGTTTATAAAGCTCTGTCCCGTTCCCGCAGCCGATGTCCAACACCCTACCCCCTTCGATAAAAGGAATGGCATGCCGATATCTTATCCGGAAAGGAAGGAGAAAAATCTTTTTTAAAAGAAGAAGGGACTGCAGCGCTTGGGGTAAGGGCCTATACCCGAAATAGGCCTCCAGGACCTTTCTTCTTAGCCAGGAATATTTCCGATAATGGGAGGGATTCGATTCATAATACACGCTCGGGTAAAAGGCTTTCAAAGTCTCCGGATCGGGCTGGGGATTGATAAAGATATTCTCACAGTCCTCGCACTGGACGAGGTTGAACGTGCCCGGGATCCCAAAGACCCGGTCCCACCCTTCAAAAAGGAACCGATGCTGATCAGATCCACAGACCTCGCAAGGAATCGTCTTCACAGCCTAAGCCACCTTTTCTCCAACAATGATCAGCGTATTCCCACCCATGAGGATTTCATCGCTCAGCGTTTCGTTCAACCGGTAGGCTTCCCGTCTCTTCTTGGAGGCCACTCGCCCGTAGAGACGGATGATCCATACAAGAGGCCAAAGCAATATCATTTTAGGTTTTGAACGATCCTTCTCGAGTCGGAGAATGCGAAATCCATAATGCTCCAAAACAAATTTTAGGAGAGGATATCCCATGGGGCTGAGATGGGCCATCGAGAGATCGCTATTCCAAACGTTTTGAATCGTCTCATGCGAAGGAATCTTTGAAAGCCCTCCTGTAAAGAGGTAGCGAACCCTCCGTTCGATGTTCAAAAAATTGGGGATGGAGAGGAATAGTTTACCCCTCCCTCTTAAAATCCTTCTGAATTCACGAATCGTGTTGAAGGGATTTTCCGTATGCTCGATCCCATCGAGGCAGAGGACGTAATTGAAGGAACCCTCTGGATAAGGAAGCGTTTGATTGAGATCACCGATATCGATCGAAAGATCAGGGATGGAGAAATAAGAAGGATTGACATCACAACAGGAAACCTCAAAACCCATTCCTTTCAGCCGGCCTGCCAGAACCCCTGTCCCGGTTGGAACATCAAGGACCCTCCCCCTCGGCTCCATTTCCATCATCTCAACGACTCTATCGTGGGTCTCGTTCCGGGCTAATGGAACAGCGCCATAGGACCATGAAGAAGCCTTTGGGTGAGGGTCAATTAGCTCCATTTTTCCTCTACCACTCCTTGAGGAGTGACATAAACAACGCCTCTCTCCTTGCTTTCCCGAATGAGATGATATAGAAATCCCTTCTGATCCCGAATCAATGAGTGAAGACGACCGTACTCTTGATAGAATCTCAAGCGATCGGTATGGGTCATGCCTTTGGGGACGGAGGTATTGAGCTGAAGGAAATTTCGAAACACCTCTTCCTCTGACACCTTCTGATCCAACCGGACATCTTCGAGATCAAGAAGATGGAATCGCCAGTTCTCCCCTTCCTCTGAGACAAGGATATTGCAAGCCTTCATATCCCAATGATAGATCTCCTTCTGATGGAGGCGAGAAAGCCATTGGGCAAAAGCCTTGATAAAAAGCGCCTTTCTCTGGAGACCTCGAATTCCTTTGTAAAGGTATCGATCCATCTCCTGGCCTTTTTCAGAAGCCTCCATCAGTAAAAAACTTTCTTTTATTCCTAACCCCTCCCTCTTCTCAACATAGGCCATCACGGCCAGGAAGGGAATGTCCCTTATTTTAAGGCCATTTCCTGCAATCCAAGCCTTAAGGCCTTTTGAATTTCTGAAATTGTCTTTGAACCGATCGATGAGATGAGGGTATCGAAACTGCTTTACACAGATTTTGGCTTTTCCCACTCCTACCACGGAGACGATCGATTCTGGCGCCTGTTTTAACAGGGAGGCGGGATTTTCCATTTGAATGGCGCGATGCCATCTTATCGCCTCGTTGACCTGATCCAAGGGAAAGTCTTTCCGGTGATAAACCGTCGTTCCCCCTCTCTCTCTTTAAAGAGAATTCCGTACTCTCTTTCAGGCACCGTTTGGTCCGGCTCCTCCACCACCGTTTTCGGAGGTGCTCCATGGACGCAAGAATTTTTCGAAAGTAGTCTTCTCTTTTTTCCGCATCAAGCGCTTCCGCTCCAAAATAGCTTCCTAAAAATAGAAGGGAATCCTCCCTTCCCCATCGGGAGCCCATGGAGTGAAAGAGCTGGGAGAGATTCCATAACCTTTGATCCAAGGAGAGCGATCGGACGATTTCTGCGCGGTGCAGATCGGTTAGGAAGAGGGATTCCCCATCCCATAAAAAATTTCCCCCATGGAGATCCTTATGGAAGAGACCTGCATCATGGAAGGTTCTCACCTTTTTCGCAAGGGGCTCTATCGGGACCTCCTTCTCAGAATCGAGTAGATCGATCAAGGAAGTCCCTGAACCGATGGCCTCTGAAAGGTAGTAGCTTTCCCTCACCGACCCCCAACGTCCCTTCTCAATCCAACCCAGTGGTTTTGGAATATCAAGGTTCTTCTTCTGTAATTGGCAGGCAATGGACCATTCTTTTCTAGCCTTCGAGGGGAGGAGCAAACATTTTAAGCGCTCAGCCCACCCCTTTGTCCTATCCCTTTTGAAAAAGACCTTTCTCTCTCCCGAAAGGCTGAAGATGGCAGCCCACCTGAGCCTCGACTCCTTGATCACCTGGCCCTTCATCCCTTGAACGGAAGAGACAGGATCCTCAAAAAAGGTGGGAGGAAGGAGACCGGCCAGATCTTCTCTCAGCCAGCCCTTGATTTCACCCTTTGAAATTTTCCTGAAGGGAGAGGCTGCCATATCGTTCATTATCGTCATTCCTGCCCCGGTCTTCACCAGGATAAACGCCAACAGAAATCTATTTCCCGGGTTCCGGGTTCCCGGGAAGGACGATCGAAGATTACTTCAAAGATGGCCGGCGCAGAGGTCACCCCTGCAACCCTTGCTCCTCCCGGCCCTTTGAAAAGAACTTCAGAAATCCTTGGGTCTCGAAATCCTTTCTGAGCAGTTTCGAAAAGGCCTCGCTCCCTTTTCCATTGAGATGGGCCCAATCGACATAATAGTCCCGAGTGTAATTGATCTCCGTCACTTTCTCGGTTTCATAATTGAGGAAGGGAATTTTTCTTTCCCTGGCAATCTTTTGGATGAGTTGCATATTTTTTTCGATCGTTGAAGAGTCACGGCCCGGAATATAATCCGGAACCTGGACGAAGATCACCTTGATCCCCTCTCGCTCAAACTCATTGAGCAGCGTCTCAAAGGCCTTGAGTTGATCCGGATCGATCCTTGGATTCGCAAGATCCTTCTTGTCCAGGTCTCGCTGGGTCTCAAAAGGAATATATCCTTGATAGTATCTTGACACGGGATAGACCTCCCCTTGCCGTCTCTTCTTAAGGAGACGAGGCATAATCTGTTTTCTCTCCCGAATAAAAGCAAACCGATTCAAAAGGAGGGTCTTGAGAGTCTTGAAGTCTCGAAATTCACCCAGGAAGAACCGGAGAGGAAAGTACTTGCTATCCTGTTCAAATCTTCTCTGGAGAAATTGGCTATCAAACATGACCCAGTGTACCCCGTAGATGACGCAGGAAGGCCTGGGATAGTTTGGTTGAAATACCTTCTCAAACCAATTCAGGTTGAAGATAGGGCTGGCCCCATTAAAGGCAAAATTGAAAACCTTGATGTGCTCTGTTTCAAGGTATCGGGGATGAATTCCGTGAGTGGCATGGGATGCACCCATGATGATCACATCGGCTTTGACCTTGGGATGAAAGGCCTCCCCGTACTGGAGAGAAAAATGAGGGTATGTTTCCCTATCCATCCAGAGATTCATGAGAGACATGATGGCGAGAAGAATGAGGACGAAGAGAAGAATTTTCCGGCAGGGTATGCTCATTGCCTTTTCCCCTTAGAACTGAAAATAGATGAAGGCCTGGTCATTATACTCACCGAAAAAGATGAGAAACAAGATACAAACATAGTAGATCGTCCATCGGGCCCAGGTCGGTCTTTTTGAAAAGAGATGCCTCATCCCTTCCTGCTTTTCAAGGATTTCGACAAAGATCATCCAGCCGATCGCGATGAGGACCGTAATCAACTCGTATTTTGGCAAAACGGTGTACAGGCTTTCAACGGATGCGTAAAAGCCTTTGAGACCTCCCAGGCCAATGACCAAATGGGTCATCACGTAAAGAGCGTCGGAGAGGTTTTTTGTTCGGAAGATAATGAGGGTAAACCAGAACAAGAAAAAGGTAAAGACAATCCCCAGTCCCCGGTGAAGCATCGGATGGTCCTCTAACTGCGTACAGCGCAACCCCCTCTTTCGTAGATTCTCGGTTAAATCAGAAAGGATGACGTAGATCCCGTTGAAGGATCCCCACAAGACCATTCCCCAGTTGGCCCCATGCCACAAGCCACTTAGGGTAAAGGTAAAAAAAATATTGAAGTACCATCTCCCCTTACTGACCCGATTCCCCCCCAGGGGAATATAGACATAGTCCCTGAACCAGGTCATCAGGGAGATATGCCACCTCCTCCAGAACTCCGGCACGGACGCAGAGAAGAGGGGTCGATTGAAATTATCCCTGAGACGAAAACCCATCACCTGGGCTGAACCAATCGCAATATCCGAATAGCCGGAAAAATCACAATAGACTTGAATCGCGAACGACATCGCAGCGGCGATAAGGGGAAGTCCAGTGTATTGGGTTGGGTCGTTATAAACCTTATCGACCACAAGGGCCAGCTTGTCGGCGATCACTACCTTTTTGAAAAAACCCCACACCATGAGCTTCAATCCATCGATCACTCGCTGATAATCGAAGTGATGCTCTTCATAAAACTGATGGATCAAATTGGCCGGTCGTTCGATGGGCCCGGCCACCAGTTGCGGATAAAACATGACATACAGCGCATAAACACCCAAATGATGCTCCGCCTTAAATTTTTTCCGGTACACTTCGACGACATAGCAGAGACTTTGAAAAGTATGGAAAGAGAGCCCGATTGGCAAAATCAGAGAGAGGTTTTCAATGGAATAATTCCAGTGGAAAAAACGGGCAGCCTGAGCAAGGTTCGCGTTGAAAAAATTAAAATATTTAAAGACGAAAAGGACCGTGCAGGTGGAAACAATACTAACGATCAAATACCATTTTCTCCATCTTCCCTCCGACCTCTCGATCAAGAGGGCTGCCGTGTAGTCAATGGCGATGGTCAAGGCCAACACCAGAATATAGATCGGGATGAAGGCCATATAGAAGATACAGCTCGCCAAAAGCAGAAAGAACCAACGGTAGGTCTGGGGAATCAAAAAATAGAGGACCGTCACCGTGGGGAAAAAGATAAGGAATGAAAATGAATTAAAGAGCATAACTCGTCTGATCCTGTTTGTTTAAAATCGAGATCCCAGAACGAGTTCGGGATGATAAGTCATCCTGTTATTTCTGTTCCTGTCATGCTGAACCCGTTTCAGTATCTCATGCCTAATTTATTTCTTTATTTTCTCGTTGACCAGAGCTTCAAAAATCGAAAAAAGACGGGGGCCACAGGCCTGAAGGGTAAAGCCCTTCAACACCCTCCTTCTTCCCTCCCGTCCCATTCTTTCTCGTAAGTCCGGATGTTCAATCAAGGAAGAAATCTTCTCTTCCCACTCCTCCGGTGTAGCGGCCCATAACCCATTGATCCCATCCTCTATGAGGTCCTTGTTGATTCCTACGGGAGTGCAGACGACAGGGACACCTACACCCTGATACTGGATAATCTTGAGGCCACATTTTCCCCACGACCACGGATCGTCAACCAGGGGCATCAACCCGATATCGAATTCCTGAAGATCCTTTACCTCCTCTTCAGAGGTCCATTGTTTCTTTACGACGGGCAAGTGTTCGCAATCGAAGAAGGTGTCACACACAATTTTCAGTTCAGCCCGTGGATATCGTCCTCCGATTTTTTCAAAGATCGGTTTCATCTTTTCAAGATAGTGAATCGATCCATGATCGCCAATCCATCCAAGGGTCACCCTCTCTTTCTCGGCTCGATAGTCTTTCAAAGGATAACGGTCCTGATCGATGGCTGTTGGGATCACCGCTACATTTGGATTGAAGGGAAAGACCTCCCCCTTTAGAAATTCGTTTCCCGCGATGACAAAATCAGAGGCCTTGATCATCTGGATGAAACGCCTCTTTCGAGTCTCTGAAAAGGGGTTGTCTGCTTTTGAATTTCGGTACATCACTGCATCATCAAAATCATAGAGGATCCGCTTTGCCTTCTTCCTCAGCCACCCGAGTCTCGGCTGATTAAACCGTTTTCGCTGAAGAAAGACGATATCATATTGAGGAAGGCCGTCAAAGAACCGAAGGTTTTCCCTTAGCGTTCTTGGATAAAGGCTCACGGTTGCTTCGATGCCTCGCGAAGTCAGGTAGGGGATATATTGCAGCACCCGATACCGACTTGCAGCCACGGCGTGTCCCTGAATCAGGAAAAGGACTTTCACGCTCCTTCCCCTTGCAGAAGATTCCTGAGAACCTTCAAAAATTTTTCTGAAGTCACGGCCAGAGAATATCCCTTCTCCACTGTTTCAATTCCATGAAGCCCCATCCTCTTACGGAGATCCCGGTCCTTAATGAGGTGGGCCAACCGGTTGACCCACGCCTCAGGAGTCGTTGCCCAAAAACCATTCTGCCCATCCTTCACAATATCTCTATTGATCCCAAGAGGGGTACAGACGACGGGCACTCCCACACTGAGATACTGAATGATTTTCAGGCCGCATTTCCCTCTCGACCAGAGATCGTCGTCGAGAGGCATCAGCCCCACGTCAAATGAGATCAAATCCTCATTCTCATCCTCGATCCGCCAGGGCTTCTTGATTAAGGGAAGGGAAGAGGAATCAATAAAATCATTGCTCACAATCTTAAGTCGCACCTGAGAGAATCGCCGGCCGATCGTTTTGAAGACGGGTTCTAATTTTTTGAGGTATTTCAGATTTCCCTTCGTTCCGATCCATCCTAAAATGAACTCTGGGGAATCGGAGATCTCCTTCTTCTTTGGGTAAAGGCTCGTATCGACACAGGTGGGAATGAGAACAACCTCTTTCTTGGGGTTCACCTTGAGGACCTCTTGCCTTAAAAATTGATTCCCTACACTGATCACATCACTTCCCCTGACCATCCATCTAAACTTGATCCATCTGGAAAAGGAATAAGGCACGGAGGAACTGGATGCTCGGTACATGATGGCATCGTCCAGATCGAAAAGAACCTTCTTCGACCGGTGCCGGATATAAGTGAATTCGTAAAGTGAAAACAACCTTCTCTGAATGCAGACGACATCATAGGAAGGAAGGTCCTGATAAAAGCTCAGCCGTTCCCTAAGCGTTCCGGAGAAGGGTTGCCACTTCGGCTCGATCCGGTGGGCCCTGAGCATAGGGAAGTATTGCTCCACCCGAAACCGATGCCCCTGGTCGCTGGAGTGGGTTAAGAAGATGACCCTCATGATTTCTCTGCCACGATCAGAATGGATTTGGCAAAGTCAATGCCAAGGTAGCGATGAAGCGGTGCCATCACATAGATTCTGAAGAGATATCGGAGGAAGGCATCACTATAGGTTCGGTACATGGCCTGGATTTGAAAACGGTGGGTCATCAGGAGGCCTGCCAGCTCATCGTAACAATAGGCAACTTTGTGCGTCGCATCCCTCCAATATCGGCCCGGATTAAAGACATTGGGCGTCGTCAGAATCAGTCGTCCCCCCGGATTGAGAAGATCATAGATCTTCTTGAGAAGTCGGATGCCTTCTTCAAGGTCGAGATGTTCGATGACCTCAAAGAGGAAGACGACATCGAAGGATTCTCGAATTTCTTCCAGGCTGTAATAGTCGTGAGGCTGCTCCCGATCGATGTCCATGCTCTTGTAAATAAGTCCTGGGAAGTGGCGCTTCAACCGGTTTTCGAGATTACGGTTTGAGGCGCCGACATCCAAGACCTTCTCGCCGTTCCGAATCATCCTCACCATCAGGGGAAATCGTTTCCGGAGAATCTTCAAATCCCAGATGTCGGGATATTTTTCATGAATCTTGCCCCGGTGTTCGAAAAGTCGACTCCAGGAGGTCTCCTTATTCATTCATTTTTACCCATTGCTGCGATTTAAATTCATAGCGTTTAACCACCCGGGCCGGAGACCCGACGGCCACGGAAAAGGGTGGAATATTCTGATTGACCACCGAGTTGGCTCCAATGACGGAATGCCGACCAATGGTCACCTTCGGCATGATGAAGACGTTTGCGCCGATCCAGCAATCCCGCTCAATCCGAACCGTCCCGCCTTCAGTGACGGCCTGCAACTTGATGGGAAGATCGGCGTTCTCATATTGGTGGCTGTGGTCTCCGATCATGACATGGGGTCCGATCAGGACATTCTCCTCCAGGACGATCTTCTTTCTCGCACCGATGATATTGTTGGTTCCTATGTGGACATTGTTTCCAATCTCGATGATACATTCCCTCGGATCCGGATCCTCTGGGTGAACGAAGATATCCGTGTTTCTACCGATGGTCACATTATCGCCGATGCAGACATACTGGGGTCTTACGATATGGACCCCGGGGAAGAGGTAGACATTTCGGCCATACCGCATAAAGATCATTCGGTTCCTCATGTTTTGAAAATGTCTCCAGAGCCCTCTTCTCAAAGGCAATTACTCCTCCGCCCACTTTTCTTCTCCGGTTCCAGGGTATCTTACCCACTCCTTCCGGTTAAAATCGAACCGTTTCACTACCCGGGCAGGACAACCGACGGCTACCGAATAGGATGGGATATCCCTGTTCACCACGGAAAGGGCACCGATGAGACAGTGTTTCCCAATCCTGACGTTGGGCAGGACACAGACATTGTAGGCAAGCCAGGAGCCGGCTCCAATACGGACAGGACCCGTCTCGATAGTTTGTTCTTGAAGAGGAGCGGTCGATATTTCCGGCTTTGCGCGAGTTGTCGATGATACAAACATAGGGAGCGATTCCGACATCCTCTTCGATCACGATGCGATGGAACGCACTGATGATGACCCCCTCGGTAATATGGGTATTCTTTCCAATGAACAAGATCCCTTCTTTTGATTTTTTGTCGCTTGGGTGAACGTTGATGTTCGTATTGCGTTTGATCCGGACGTGATCTCCGATGTGAACATATCGGGGCCGATTGATCACGACCCCGGGTTCAATGTAAACGTCTTTGCCGTAAGATCCAAACAGTAAGTGATTTTTCAGATTGATGATGGGATACCAGAACCGCTTTTTCTTCATGCAAAGGCCTTTCTTTCAATCATCCCCTTCTCAAAAATGGCTATCATCTCTCATCCAGTTCCTTTCCGTAGAGTAGTGTTCGGCTAAGGTCCGGGCAGCCCTGGAGGCTTGCGCCCTTCGATTCGGGTCTAAAAGGAGAAAGAGCTTCTCCTCCAAATCCTCGTTCATCTCTCGGGTCAGAAAGGACATAGCCTTCCTGGCCCTGGTGAAGGACTCCGCTCGCACCATTCGTGGCAGTCGTAATGACAGGTAACCCACTGGCTAAGGCCTCAAGAACCGTTAGCGAGCAGGCATCGTAGAAAGAAGGGTGAACAAGGAGATCCGCAGCTCCATAATATTTTTCGGGTTCATCCGTAGAGCCAGCAAAGACGATCTCTCCGGATATCCCGATCTGACTTGCGAGATGACGGTATGGCTCCTGTCGATCCCTTCCTAGGATCAAAAGCCGAAAAGGAATGGAGGTCCTTTTTTTAAGACGGGCAAGGACCTTCATCAGGAAACTGAGTCCCTTCATTCTGAAAGTTATTGGAGACGAAGAGAATGACCAACTCTTCACCGATCCCGTGTTTTTTCCTGACCTCCTCACGGTACCGACGGTTCTTTGGATGAAAATAGTCGATATCGACCCCATTGTAAACCACCGTGACCCGACCTTCAGGGATTCGGTACCATCGAATCATATCCTTTTTCACCATATCCGAGATGGCGACAATGTCAGGAAGTTTTCTTTTTCGATAGGGGGAGTTCTCAATCCACCCGTTCACCCACTGTTTGGGGCTAAGGATACGGCCCACAAATTTGACGAACCAAAGAAGAGGATGATCATAAGCCCTCAGGCTTCTCCAGAACCATGCCCAATGAACTCCCCCATGGGGTTGAAGGACATCGGCCTCTAAAGTATTTCCGACCCCAAAGGTGATATCGTAGCTTCCATCCCTTATGGCTTGCGTCGCCCGCACAGCAAACGAGAGAAGGCGCAAGCTCTTGGGAAAAGGAACTGTCTTGATTCGATGAAAATGAATCCTCGGATCTTCTTCCTGCCACTGCTCTGCATAGACATGGACTTCATGGCCCTCAGCGGCCATTCGGAAGCAGAGATCAACGAGATATCTTTCCGCGCCCCCCTTTTCTCAGAGAAAAGTTTTGAATTCCAAGGGCAAACCTTATCTTCTTCTCCACTTTCCCAATGATATCATCTCCTGATAAAAGGTTTCAACCTCCTCCACCTGGCGATCGAGCCGAAAATCCCGTTGGGCCCTTTCAAAAGCAGCCTTTCCCATGTCTTCCCTCCGTCTTGGATCACGAAGCAGTTCAAGGGTCGCTCGGGCCAATGCCTCCGGAGTATCGTTGACCACGATTCCTGAAACACCGCTCTCAACCAATTCCGGAAGCATTCCCCGGTCAGCCACAATCACCGGTTTTCCCATGGCCATTGCCTCCCTTAAGGCCCGGGCTGTCCCATCGGATCCCGGCATCAAAAAGACGAAGATATCCATGGACGCTAAGGTATCGACATAGCGCTCCGTTTGGTATCCACCGAGAATCACCCAAGGCACCACCCCAAGCCTCCGCATGGGCTTGATTACGCTTTCTTCCATCTGACTTGATCGGCCGATGAGAAGAACCTTTATCCTCGGAAATTCCCTGACAATGAGTTGAATCGCCTCCAAGAAGATTTCGGTCTTCCGATACTTTTGAAATCTGGCAACCATGCCGATCACGATCTCATCCGGCCCAATTCCAAAGATATCCTTCATGCTCGTGAATTCCTTGTTGGGATCGAACCGGGAGAAATCGAGGGCCGGTCTCACCCTGCATACCCTTTCGAGAGGAATACGGAACTGTTCTGCATCCTGCCTCCTTGCCCTTTCTGAATAAGTGATGATCCCATCGGTCAGTCGAGAGATGAGTAAGCGGTTCCCAATACCGGGGTTCAGAAAATCCCGTTTGTGGTCTGTTCGAATGACGATAACAGGTTCCCCGCCCACCGCGCAGCCATCCCTCCCAGGATATGGTCATGGGACTGATGGACATTTAAGACATCAAACCTTTCTTGACGGAGATAATGGGCCAGATGATAAAAATCCTGAAGGTTATCGATGAGAGAAGACGGATGGGAAGGCTTCAAAACATGGTTGAGGTGAAATTGATCGGTTGCATGGACTCCTGCGTCGCGAACTCTCTTTTCGAGACTGTCCTCTACGGGAAGAGGAGGTTTTCGATAGGCCAGAGTGACATGATGGCCACGCTTTTCCAGTTCCTTACACAGGGTTAATACAGGCTCTGCCGGTCCGGTCCATTTCCAATCACTGAAGAGATGGAGGATCTTCAATCGATTTCTCCCCTCCTCCTGGTCCGTCTGCCCTGGCTCCGATCAGACGAACTTGGAGCCAAGACAAGGGTCTCCACAAAGCCCTGAATCCCATTCGCCACCTCCTCCATTTCCGACTCGGTTATTCCGGGGAAGAAAGGAAGGGACAGGATCTTCCGGGAACACTGCTCGGTTAGAGGAAGATCTCCTCTTCGATATCCCAATTCTTTAAAGGCCCTCTGCTGATGGATGGGAATAGGGTAATGAATCAGCGTCTCGATCCCTCTCTGCTTTAAGAAGGCTTGAAGGGAGTCCCGTTTTCTCGTCCGAATGACGTAGAGATGATAAACATGTCGCGCTCCCTTTTTCTCTAAAGGACAAACAACACCCGAGGAAGCGAGCCTCTCTGAATAAAGGGTCGCCTTTTCCCTTCTCTCCTCATTCCACCGATCAAGATAGTTTAATTTGACTCGAAGAATGGCTGCCTGAAGTTCATCGAGTCGGCTGTTCCCCCCTTTGAGATGATGTTCGTATTTTCTCTTCTCTCCATAGCATCGAAGAAGCCGCAGCTTTTCGTACAATCGCTGATGATTCGTTACCACCATACCACCATCCCCATATCCCCCCAGGTTCTTGGTCGGATAGAAACTGAAACAACCGAAGGCCCCAAAGGAACCTGCCTTTTTGCCTTCATATTTTGCTCCGTGGCCCTGACAGGCATCTTCAATCACCAGGAGATCGTATCGATTCGCAACCTCCATAATTGAACTCATCTCTGCGGGATGACCATAAAGATGAACGGGAAGGACAGCCTTTACCTTCTCCCATCCCTCTTTTGCCATGCGACGCTTGAGAAGAAATTCCAGCCCATTCGGGTCCATGGTATAGGTTTGGTAGTCAATATCCACAAAGAGGGGCTTAGCTCCTGTAAAGGAGATGGCCAATGCTGTCGAGATAAACGAATTGGCAGAGGTCACAACCTCATCTCCCTCTCCAATGCCTGCAGCCTTCAAGGACAGATAGAGGGCCTCGGTTCCCGAGCCCACGCCAACCCCATATCGAACCCCGCAGTATCGGGAAAATTCCTTTTCAAAGGCAGAAACCTCTTCCCCTAAGATATATTTCCCTTTTTCATAGACACGCTTCGTTGCCGCAAGGATCTCCTTCTCAATTCTCCGGTACTGTCTTTTCAGATCGACAAATGGAACCATCATCCCTCCAGAATTAAAAACGTAGTGATGAGGTCGGAGTCATTCGTTCGGAGTTGTTAAAACAAGCGCATGAATCATCTTTCAAGATGTCATTACGAGCGATCCCGCCTTGGCGGGAGAGCGTGAATTTTGAGATTGCTTCGTCGTTCCACTCCTCACAATGACATTTTTCTTAATGCGTTCACATGAGTTCAGGTTTCTTCACTCCAACTCAGAACTCATTTCTCCGAACTATCTATTCCCAGTACTCCTTCTTGTGCTTCCTGTAAAATTCGATCGTTCTTCGGAGGCCCTCGGAAAGATCGATCTCGGGCTCCCAGCCCACGATGCGTCTGATTTTGGCGACATCGGTATAATAGTCTCCGGGTTCCACTTCTTTCCGTTCCCTCGTAAACTCCGTCAGGGCCACCGTCCCTGTTCGCGCAATCGCAGTGATCTTTTTCGCCAGGTCGATGAAACTGTAGGGGATCCCGGTCCCGACATTAAAGACCTCTCCATAGGCCTGAGGGCAGACGGCTACCTGAATAAAACATTCCACCAGATCATCCACAAAGAGGAAATCCCTCAAGATTCTGCCGTCTCCAAAAACAGGGATCACCTCATCATCGATCGCTTTTCGGATGAACCAGTTTACGACCCCATATTCATCATGAGCCATTTGATGCCGGGGCCCATAGGTATTGGTAATTCGAAGACACGCTCCGGGAATTCTATGGACATCATGGTAGACCAGCACCATTTTTTCCGCCGTCAGATTCGTCACGGCATAGATCCCTTTCGGGTTCGTCGGGTGATCCTCAGACACAGGCAATGTCACACTGGCGCCGTACTCTCCCCGTGTCCCGGCAAAAATGACCTTTACTTCTCGGTTATATTTCCGGCACGATTCGAGCAGCACCAGGGTTCCCCGACAATTAATATCGAGATCCTGAATGGGATTCCGGATGCTATCGACGTGGTTGACCTGGCCGGCGAGGTGAAAAATGATCTCCTGTCCTTTCACCAGGTAATTCATCGAATGAGCATCCCTCACGTCACTGAAGTTGATCTGGATCTGGTCCATGATCCCTTTCACATTAAAGAGATTTCCTCCCAATCGGGGTATCATGTTGTCCACAATCGTTATCTTTGCCCCCAGGCCGACCAGTTTGGCGGACAGGTTCGAACCGATGAAGCCCAAACCTCCGGTAACTAGAACCCTTTTCCCCTTTAGCTTTTCCCGGTCAGCGCTCACCCTTCTTCTCCTTGCCCTTTTTCCTGATGGCCTCTATTTACCGATGTTAATTCCCAGAGTTTGGCATATTTAATAAACACATAGAACATGGTCGAAACAACGATGACGAGACCCGGGAAACCGTCCCGAAACCCGGACTTTAAAAAGTACTCTTTCAAGAATCGAAAAGGGGGATGAAAGAGGAGTTTGAAGAGGCTGAACCGTTCTCCTTCATGAACCATGTCCTCCGCAGCAATCTGTGAATATTTGTCGATCGTCTGAATCTGGTCGGAGATATTCCGATATGTATCGTGGAGATATTGGTTCTGGAGTGATTTGACATTCCCCTCCACGACGATTTTGGCATGGAGACCGCCTTCCCATCTTCCCTTCTCTTTTCGATAGAGACGAATTTCGCCATCGGGATACCATCCCCCGTACCGAATCCATCTTCCGAGGTAATAGGTCCTACGGTAAACGAAAAAGGCATCAATCCCCGGAGCCCCTCCCTTCAGTTCATCTTGAATCTCGTCCGCCAGGGCCCGGGGGATCTCCTCGTCGGCATCGACAAACATGATCCAATTTCGGCGGGTAAGATCTGCCGCATACTGATACTGGTCCCGGTGTCCCGTCCACTTTCTTTGATAGGTCTTTTCTGTATAGCGTTGACAGACCTCATAGGTCCCATCCGTGCTGAAAGAATCAACGACGATCAACTCCTCGGCCCAGTCGAGGCTTTTCAGACATTGTTCAATCGTCCTTCGGTTGTTGAAGGTGAGGACATAGACAGAAACCGGGATCTTCTCGATCATTTTTCCGGGCTCCTTAGGCACTGGTCCGTGATCTCTTCCACTTCGTCGACCGTGATGTCTCTCATGCACCGATGATCGGTTGGGCAGATCCTCTTCAGACAGGGGCTACAAGAGACCTCCTTTCTCACGACTCGGTGTCCCTCTCCCCAAGGACCGGTTGTGATCGGATCCGTGGGACCAAAGATGGCAACGACCGGTATCCTAACGGCCGTGGCCACATGCATTGTACCCGTATCATTTGTGACCAAGAGTCGGCAACGCTCTAAGATCGCTGCCAGCTGAAGGAGATCAGTCTCTCCAGTCAGGTCGTATCCGCCCTCTCCTAAATGGTGAAGGATCTCCTGGGTAGTAGACCTTTCCTCTGCCTTTCCGAGAAGGAGAATGGATGCTTTCCGCTTCCGAACAAGCTTCTTCCCGAGTTCCGCAAATCGTTCTGGATACCAGCATTTGGCCAGGCCATAGGTTGCACCCGGATTCATACCGATCAGAGGTCTTCCGTCGAGAAGGCCCAACCCTTTCAATTTCTCTTCAGCCCAACGTTGATGTTCCTCTTTCAGGAGGATCCTCGGGGGATGGTATCCTTCATCCACTCCGAAAGTGTCCATCAGTCTCTGATAGTAGTGGATTCGATGGACATGAAGGGTTTCTTCGGTTCGCGGGATCCCATGGGTGAGGAAGATTGAACGTCCCTCATTTTGATAGCCTATCCGGATAGGAATTCTTGCAAGATAGATCTGATAGGCCGATCGAAATGATCGGGGAAGGACAACTGCCATATCGAACTTTCTCTTCCCAAGAGAAAGACCAAGACGCAGATCTTCCCACAGGCTGCTCCACCCCCTTTTAGGGTGAAATGGAATCACTTCATCCACATAGGGAAAGGTCTTCCATAGCCCGGCTAAAACGTCTCGAACAAGAATCGCCAAATGAGATCGAGGAAAGCAGGTCTTCAGTCTCTGAACTGCCGGGTAGGTCAGGATTGTATCTCCCACCCAGTTGACTCCCCTTACCAGGATTCGGTCCATCCCTTTAAATTCAGCATTCATGGGATCCATAGCCCGTGGATAATAAACTAACCTTACCCCTCCTTTAATCCGCGATCACTTTTTCATATACCGGATCAAAACAACCCAGTTGTCATATCCGCGAAAGCGGAAATCCAGAAATTCAAAGGCCGGATTCCAGACCCTGCCCCGTACCTGATACGCGGTCAGGCCTGGAACAACAACGAATAGGATAAATTTTATTAATGAACATATATTTTTTGATACTCTGCGTAAGAATCCCGGAAAAATTATCCGGTGATGGACAAAAACTCTTTAGCCCCATTAAAGACATCCTCCACCGTGATAGCCTCCAAACAGTGAAGCTCTTTGCAGTTGCGGCTTCGACAGGGGTTACATCCCACGTCTTTCCTGATTTTCATATGTCTGCCTAAAGGCTCATTGACCACGGGATCTGTAGGTCCATAGATGGCGATGACCGGAACATCGACAAAGGAGGCAACATGCATAGGTCCGGTATCGCCTCCAATGTAGAGATCGCATCGCCTGAAAATCTCTCCCAACTGGGTTAAGGTTTCTGTTCGGGGAGCCAGAGTCGATACCTCATTCATCGAGGCACGAATATCCTTCGACCCACTTCAGCTCTCCCGGTCCCCAGGTAAAGATCACCGAGCCTCCGAGGTCATGAATCAGTCGATCGGCTAAGAGTGAATATTGCTCAGGCATCCAGCGCTTGTAAGCCGTTTTAGGGCTGGTTCCAGGATGGATGGCAATCAACGGTCTCCTGGGAGAAAAAAGGGTCTTCTTGAAAAAAGAATCGATGTAATCTTGATCTTCGGGGGGAATACGAAGGACGTGGTGGAACCGTTTTACTTCAAGTCCCAACCCTTTGAGAAGGCCAAAATTCCTGTCAAACCGGTTCAGCCGTTTACTGGGAAGGCTCACCTTGACATTCGAAAAGAAAAAATTGCCCTCTCTGGTTGACTCCCGGTCAAATCCGATTCGCTTTTGAGCCCCCGAGACGTAGGAAAGGAGGCCACTCTTTAGGATACCGTGAAAGTCAAGTACGACATCAAACCTCCGACCCCGAAAGCTGATGATAAAATTTCTTACTTCTTTGAGGGTCCTCCGGATCCCCTTAATCGATTTTATTCCTCTGGTCCACCTCTTTCTTGGAAAGAGAATAACCTCGTCAATTCCAGGTTGGCTCTCAAGGAGACTCATGGATGGTTCTTCAACGATCCAGGTGATGCGAGAAAAAGGGAAACTTTCTCTCAGGGCCTTAACAGCTGGCAGTGTCCGCAAAACATCACCTACGGCGCTCAACCTGACAATAAGAAATTTACAAGATTCCATTGTTAAAACCATACCTTATTGCTACTCAATTTTCAATACCTAAAACAAGAAGCTGTATGCAATAGGCA
>CAWEAV010000043.1:0-82194 GCA_963806715.1 uncultured delta proteobacterium | reverse complement strand
AACCCTGCGGAGTTACAGAGGGCTTATCCGATTCGAAGCCCGGGCAGAATGTCCGGTTCGGGTGTTCGGCAAAGAATCGTTACACAGCGGAGGCTCTCCAGAGGCACGCCAAAGAGGGCTCATGAGTTGAAACTCTGCTGTCTGGAGTTCACCGCAGCCTTGGCAGCGGAGTGCTATAGTATGTGTCATGCCGGATGGCGCACCATCGGCGGAAACGGTGCGCGAGCAACTGGAACATATACTGGCAAGTTCCCGTTTCCGCGCTTCAGAATCCCTTCGCAGGCTTCTTCGGTATACGGTCGAAGCGGCTCTGGCGGGCAGTGGCGACAGCCTGAAAGAGTACACGCTTGGTGTCGGGGCGCTGGGCCGTCCCGAGTCGTTCGATCCGCGCCAGGATACGATCGTCCGGGTACAGGTGCGAAAGCTGCGGGAGCGATTGGCGGCTTACTACGCAGCCGAGGGCAGCAGCGAATCCTTACCCGGATCGTGTACCGGCCGGGCAGCTACTTGCCGGCTTTCACAGCCGCGCGTGAGGCAATCGCGAAATCGCAGAGGACGGTCGCCGTCCTGCCGTTGATGAATCTCACAGCGGACAACGCAGCCGGCTACTTCTGCGATGGTTTGGCCGAAGAATTGATTGATCTCCTGGCCCGCACCGAAGGTTTACGTGTGGTCGCACGGACATCGTTTTTCCGATTCAAGGACCGTGCAGGCGGACGTCCGCGAGATCGGCCAACAGCTCGGCGCCGATCTGCTGATCGAGGGTGCCGTGCGTAACGTGGGCGATCGCTATCGCATCACGATCCGGCTGCTCTCCACCGCCGACGGCTGCGAGATCTGGGCTTCCCGGCACGACCGGACACCGTACGATGTCCTCAAGCTCCTCGAGGCGGAAATTGCGGCTTCCATCGCGTCCGCGCTGAGTTCGGGAACCCCACCGGAGATTTCGGCCACGGACGCCGAAGGCGCCATGCTCTACCTCAAAGCGCGCCACGCCTGGAACGAGCGCACGGCAACCGGCTTCCGGCGTGCGCTAGAGCTGTACACGGCTGCCACCGGGCGCGATCCGCGCGCCGCCAAAAACATGGGCCGGAATTCGCGGAGTGCCGCGTCCTCATGATGATGCACGGCCTGGCGCTGCCGCATGCCTGCATGCCCGCAGCGCGGGAGGCGGCCTTGACGGCGCTCGCCGTGACCTTCCAGGCCTGGCCTCGGCATGGTCGGCTCTGGCAGCCGTAACTGCCCTGTACGATCGCAAGTTCGAATCCGCCGAAGAGCACTGGCGTTAAGCCCTGGAATGGGACCCCGCCTACGCCACTGCCCACCACTGGTACTCCATATTCGGTCTGTTCCCCCTGCAAAGAATGAACCAGGCGCTCGACGAAATCCGGGAAGCGGAACGGCTGGACCCGCTTTCGGCTCCCATCGCGAATGATGTCGGGTTCGTTCACTACTGGAGCCGGCGCTTTGACGAGACCATAGAACAGTGCCGGCAGACCATCGCCATGCATCCCGGATTTTACGCCCACTTTCTGCTCGCGAGGGCGTACGAGCCCAGGGCAGGCATCGAGAGTCCATAGAGTCTCTCTGAAGGCGCGCGAGCTGTCGGATGATGCTTCCTTTCTGCCGTTTCTGCTCGGTACGCTCGGGTTTGCGTATGCATCGAGCGGAGACCTGGCGGCGGCCCGGGGAGTCCTGGAAGAATTGAAGGGGATGGAACAGGCCGGCGCGGTTACCGCCCACGAACAGGCCATTGTCGATACGGCGCTCGGCGACTGGGATAGCGCGCTTCGTGGACTCGATACGGCCTATGAGCAGCGTACCGGCTGGGCGGTGTGGTTCCCCGTCGAGCCTCTGTACGCTGCCCTGCGCGTCCGGGACTTGCTTGCCGCCCGTTCGTTCCTGTGAGCGTTCATCCCTCGCTCGCTGCCGCCACACGATCCTGCTGAAGCCAGCCGTCCTTAAGTCAACCTTCCCGACGGCCGGCACCCACATCGCAGCCGCGCCGTGGAGGAACACGAGATCACCGGCGGTACGGGGAAGATCGACGTCGCAGCTGCGTTCACGTGAACGTTCACCGCTGGCTCACGCGTGAGACTCTTGCGGAGAGAGGCATGCATGGCTCACTCTGTGAGCGGTAGGTAACGGCGTCTTCGCCGCGAGGGCTTTCCGTTCCGGAGAGGCGCGGCCTGACTAATACGAACTCTAGACGAAAAGGAACATTGTATGAAATTCGCAACTATTGCACTGCTGGGAATCCTGCTCCTGGCGTCACTCCCCTCAATGATGGCCGACGAGAAGGCATCCGGCCCCGCTGGCGCTGGGCAGGTGACCATGGCCTTTACGGGTGGGTCGGCTTATACCACCGCTACGGGTGGAGTCTGCATTTGGTACCCCGTGCTCCTTGGAGATCTCAACCTGGGGTCCTTGTTCGAGTCCTTGTCGGGTGCCCCGAAGGTCAACAAGGAACATGCTTACCTCATCTGGGTGTCAGACTTAAGCAGCATACAGCTACAGCCGTTCACACTGCCGCCGTCCTCCCCTGGGTCGTCGTTTTTCCTTCAACTGGTCTCCACCGGAACCGCCACCATCTATTTCAGCAACAGGCCCGATATCCGTCACTGGGGTAACCTGACTGACCGGAGCACCTGGGGGGAACCCGTGGCCACGTTTGTCAGGAAAGCAGGAATGTTCCAAAGCGCCGATGGCGGATGGTCGGGCACGTATGACTAGCTCGGCGGAGCTGGTGTCGAGCAAACCCTTCAAATTGAACGGGAAAATGTTCAACTTCAGGGACCTGATCCCGAGACGGAATGACCTGCTTCGAGACTGGGAGTGTTCAGAAACAGTTCTATTTCAGCACAGGATGGGACCGGAAATCTATTGTACTGTGGGGCAATCATATTGTACTTTGGTGAGGGGTATATTGTACTTTGGTGCAATAGATATGGATTTTGGAGGGGAGAGGCCTAAAAGTCTCGCGGGCAGGTCTTCAACTTCTCGGCGAAACGGACCAGGTCTGCGAAGGATCCGGCCTTCATCTTCTCCATGATCTGGGCCCGGTGGGCCTTGACCGTCCTCTCGCTCGTTCCAAGCTTGTAGGCAATCTCCTTGTTTGCCATGCCGGTTACGAGGAGGGAAAAAACCTCATATTCCCGGGATGTTAAAGCTTTAAGGCGCTGCTGAAGTTTATCTGCTTCATCTTTTTTCGATTTTTTCTCCCTTTGCTGGGTGATAGCCCTGTTAATGGCATCGAGGAGGTCCTGTTCTTCGAAGGGTTTTTGAAGAAAGTCAACGGCCCCTGCCTTCATGGCGCGGACACTCATCGGGACCGTACCGTGTCCGGTGATGAAGATAACAGGCAGCGGCGATTTTGCAGAGACCAATTTTTCCTGAAGGTCGAGGCCGCTTATCCCCGGCATCCTCACGTCGAGAATGAGGCACCCAAGACCTTCCTGGACTTTAGCGTTGATGAAGTCCTGGGCCGAGGCGAACGTTTTCACATTAAATCCGACGCCTTCCAGCATGAGTTTTGTGGATTCGCGGACCGAAGGGTCGTCATCGACAATGAAAATCGTAGGCTTTGTCTCTGTCACGGTCTATTCCTGTAAAAAGAAATTGGCACTCCAATGTTTCCTGGGGTGGTGCCATGCGCTATGCCCTATGCTCCGGGCGGTCCCTTGCTTTCGGTAGTTGCCGGCAGCGTAAAATAGAATGTCGCTCCTCCGTCAGGATTATTCTCACCCCGGATCGAACCCCCATGAGCATGGATAATCCTTGCACTGATGGCAAGGCCCATCCCCATCCCTCCGGGTTTGGTGGTGTGAAAAGGCTCAAACAGCTTCTCCCGATGAGTTTCATCAATCCCTGCACCAAAATCCTTTACGGATACCTTCACGCCCCCATCTTTTTCGTTTTCCGTCTTGATCACAATCTTACGTAAATCCGGTTTTGCTTTATTCATAGCATCAAGAGCGTTCAACATCAGGTTCAGGAGGACTTGCTGCAATTGAACCCGATCACCCAGCACAGTCGGTAGCCCCGGGGCAAGTTCTGTTTCAATTGACAACCCTTCCAGAACCGAATCGCTACGAATGAAAGCAAGGATTTCCTGAATGACATTGTTCATGTGCACCGGGCGATAACTGGGTTCCTCTTTTTTCAATAATCCTCGAACTCCGCTTATCACCTCAGCGGCCCGTCTGTCGTCCCGGACGATCCCCTCAAGGGCCTCTCTCGCCTTGGTCAAATTGGGTTCACTTTGTGAAAGAAACCGCTGCGCAGCATTGGCGTAGTTACGGATCGCGGCCAAGGGTTGATTGAGCTCGTGGGCAAGAGAACTGGTGAGCTCTCCCATGGCTGCCACCCGTGTGACGTGAGCGAGTTCATTCCGTTGTTGTTGAGCGTCGAATTCGGCTTTCTTACGATTGGTAATATCCCTGTTGCTTGCCCGCACCCCCAGGAACCCGCCTTGAGCATCGTTCACCGGCAAGCAAATATGATCAATCCAGCGGATCTCCCCGGCCTTCGTACGGATGCGGAACTGAATTTCCTGCGGTTTCGATCTGTCGCGGGCGTCGTGATCGTGTCCATCCCAGATTTCCCTGTCTTCTGGAACAATGACTTTAAGAAAAAGTGAGGGATCGTCCATAAATTCACGGACCGAATAGCCGGTGATGCGTTCGCAGGAAGGAGAAACATAATTGAGCGAACCGTCCGGGGTCGACCAGTACTCCCAGTCGTGCGTATAGTCGGCAACGGTCCGGTAGCGCAATGCGGACGCAGCAATTTCGGTTTCTGCCCGCCGGCGTTTATGGAGGTTCACGAAGAGACCGATGATGAGTAGAGTCTCAATCGTCATGAAGAATAGGCCCCCGAGGATCTTGTTCTCCGTGTTGTTCCCACATGGACAGTGACTTGAATTTCACAATACTGCCAGGCGGCAACGCCTTCTCGCTGATCCCCCAGCGCTTGAGCTCCCGCCAGTCGTAGGCAGTAACGTATGCCTGCTCACCACCAAAAGGGATAGATGCCGGCGATTCACCCCTCATGACACGAAGCGCCAGAGCGGCTGCCTCCCTCCCATGCTCCTTAAAGCTCACCAGCCGACCGCCGACGATGCCATAGCCCAGATAGGACTCGTAGAGGCCAAACACCGGCGCATTTGACGCCCTGGCAATGAGTGAGAGTGCGTCGCGCGGCACGAAAGCTCTTGCCGGCTCCATCTCTGAAAATGGCCGAGTAAGGACAATAGTGTCCGGCGGGAGCGAGCCAACCCGGGACAGAGTCTCCTCCATCGATAGCTTTGTCAGGTCGATCAAATCGATCTTTTCGGCATAGCGCTTGAGACCCATCCGGTGATCTGCTCGCTGAGAGATGTCGTTGGGCGAAGTCCCCGCAACTAGGGCGATGCGCTTCGTTTTGGGTCTCAAGCGCAGGGCAGCATCCATCAAACCGGTGATGTTGTCTCCCGCGATGGTGCCGGTCACAAAGCGGCGAGCCGGAGAGCGTTCCAGGTTCTCTGCATCGCTCCTGGTAATTACAGCAGCGATGACAGGTACCTCTGGGAAAAGTGCACGTCTCTCTGCCAGCAGGAAGTCCACGGCATACGGATAGACGGTGATGATGACGTGGATCTCCATGCCGGAGTACTTGCGGCGCAGGAGATCAGCCATAGCGCGAGCATGGGAGAGGCCGCCAAACCGGGACACATCCAGGTACTCGGTGTAAAGTTGTACATCGAAGAGTTTGTTCGAACGGAAGCCCGCCCGGATTCCCTGCTCGGTCATCTCCTGGGCCGGGTTGTCCTTATCCTCGCTGTAAAGGACCAGAACCCGTTTCGCCTCTCTTGCCTCCGCTGCAGACAATGGCTGGAAAATCAGAAGCAACAGAAGGGCAGGACGAAACAAACCAGTAGACGCGTTTCATATGCATCAATGCCCTTGGGCACCTTGGCTGCACTGCCGAATGAGCCATTGGCTAATTTCACGGAAAGATTAACAAAATTTAGGAGTTAATTCAAGTAGAACGGAACCGGACCGGGTACTTGGAAGCAAAGACCCTCTTAACCGCAGAGTGGTCATGCATTGTCGTGTGTAATCCACACTATCCTGATCTATCTTACGTGGACTCTAAGTGAACATATCTTGTCAGAACCAACACCCCACCTCAAGAACGGTTCAGGGTAGATATCATTTGGAAACAATACGTTTTTCGGTCTTAAGAAGCTGTGGTAGACATACCGCCTAAAATAAGCCAGCGATCAGATTATTCGCGCCAGCTGGAAGTTTTTGTTAACATTTGCTTAAGCTGCTCCGGGTGATCAGTTGACGCCACCAGAATCCGATACTTGGTGTCACTGATTGGCTCAATCGACGCATCGATGATCACCTTTTTCACACCCGGAAACATTTGCAGTTTCTTCTGAATAAGCTTTCGCAGATCATCTGCAAGATCATCCGCATCGTCGACGCCCGGATTCATCCTTTTGTATTCCGCTATGTTGCGACTAAGCGCCTCTTCACGTAAGTGCTCGGGTAATACGGCAATGTTCCAGGCACTGCAGGCCCCATTAAGATAGCTCTGGCGTTCCTCCGTACTCTCTCCCATATTAATGTAATCGGAAGCATATTCACCAATGAGCTCCGACATCTTGATCTTCGGTGAAGTGTTGATCAATAGATTCCCTTTCTTAATCCGCTTCTTTTTCTTCTTCACGGGTTGCTCCTATCGAATATCTCTCAAATGTTCGGTGCCTACTTACTTCGCTTGGAGAGACAATCGAGTTTAGCGAGTATGTCCTCGTGGTTCATAAGATACTCATAGTGGGCTTTGATATCATTAACCGTCTCGTCATCCCACTTGAGAGCTTCATCTGGGTACTTCTCCCCGGCCACCTCGAGTGCCCTCTTGATGGAAAGCCCTCTGCGTAACGCGATGACCACTTCGTTGTCGTAAGCTACTTCACCCGCGGTCCTTTCTTCAAGCATCGAAGAAAACTCTACAGTGTCCTTCAGATATGAGTCAATCAGTTCCTTCATCTCGTCTCCCATCTTCTCGTTTGTGGTTGGCATGCCTCAAGGGACCATCTCAGGTGAGCCTTAATCTCAGGAATCATAATCTGGAGCACACGCTGAACCTCGGCATAAGCTGAATCCGTTGCCTTGAAAAACACCGTGATCTCTCTAACAGGCCTAATGCCGAACACCATTTGGAACCGATTCCTGGACAGCTGTGCGCTTCGGAAGCGAAAATGTCCGCAGAACTCCTGATCATCAGTTTCCAGATAGCACTTCCCGCCATCCGGAAACTCGAAGTGCCTTTGAACAAGCACATACCCTTCTTCGCTACCTGGGGTCTTTTCGAACAAGACCTGGAAACCGTCCCCGACTTCCGACACCGACACGTGTTCACAGCGAAATTCTCTGAGGTTTGTAGGCATACTAACTTGATTATGTGGTTGCCGTATAGTACCCTTCTCTTGCCCCCTGTCGGCATAAGGCACCATAGAAACTCATGGCTGAAAATAAATAGTGCACCTTGGGCTACATCCTGAAAGCATTATACTGAATCGAAGGTCAGGTTTCAACAGCGAGGTGCTCCTTTCCTAACCCATGGGATCGGGCCTTTGGGGTATAAAACTTGTGATATAATAAACCATTCATATTCTGCGGGCTTTGAATTTCAAAAGCGAGACTATCTTGCCAAGATTGTGGCCTTGCAAAAGGCTTCAGTATGCCGAACAAACTAAAGCCCCGGATTCGTCCCGTTGATTACCATTTGCAATGTTGCATTGAGGCGAGATTTTCGATAATAGCGAGGAAGAAGTCGAGATCTCTTGACACTGTCCGTCAAGTGAAATCCCGACTTTCACATTGCCTTAAACCTTTTCAGGACCACCTGTTCGTCTCTTTTTGGAAAGGTTTTTTCATCAACAGACCTTATTTAGATGCGGGAACGGCCCGGTTGTAGGCCCAGCGTTCCATCCTCCCGATCTCTTCCCTCATGGTCGTTGAGAGGGGCACAATATTTCCGGCTGAGATCACAAGGTCCTGTTCATTGATGGGCCGTCCCGAATTGAACGCCTCAATCATTGCTCCGTTGACTGCCTGTTCGATCTCTGCTCCGTTAAACCCTTCCGATACCTTTACGAGCATGTCCAGATTGAAGTGGGATAAATCCGCACCATTCTTTTTTAAATGGATCGAGAAGATCGCTTTTCTCTCCTGAGGATTGGGAAGGGTGACGAAAAAAATCTGATCAAAACGGCCCTTTCTGAGGACTTCGGGAGGAAGGAGTTCAATCACATTGGCTGTAGCGGCGATGAAGACAAAGACACCTTTTTCCTGCATCCAGGTGAGAAATGAAGCGAAGACCCGGGATTGGGTGCCTCCTCCCGCCTTTTGGCTTTGAATGCTGATGCCTGCCTCGATCTCATCAATCCAGAGGACAGAAGGTGCTACTGACTCTGCTGTTCGGAGGGATACCTGGAGAGCTTTCTCAGGTTCTCCGACCGTCCCATCATAGAGCCTTGCCATGTCGAGGTGGAGCAAGGGAACTCCCCAGAAGGAGGCGCAGGCCTTTGCACAGAGGCTTTTTCCGCAACCGGAGAGTCCTGTAATCAATACGCCCTTGGGAAGCTGAAGGCCGAAAGATCTTCCCTTGCTGCTTAAGATCTGAGCTCTTTTTTTCAGCCAGTCTTTAAGGTTTTCAAGCCCCCCAATATCATCGATTGTGGGGATGTTCCTGACAAAGTTGAGGATCCCGGACTTTCTGATCAATTGGCCCTTTTCGTCGATGAGTGCATCGATGAGCGATGCGTCAACGGCCGTCCTTCCAATCAGGGCACTCCGGAAGGCCCGGGCCACTTGATCGAGGGAAAGGCCGAGGGCAGCCTTGGTCAACCGATCCTTCCATTCCGAAGTCAGGGATTCCATAAGCTGAGAGGCCTGGGGGCTTGCAGAGATCACACCCTGTAGCACCCGCTCAACCTCTGTGGCATCCGGCAGGGGGAGTTCGTAGACGATCATATCCCGGCGGAGTTCCTCTGAGAGGATGAGAACTGGGGCGAGGATGAACAGGGTTGCATACCGGTTCCGGAAGGAACGATGGACGTCCTTCAACTTTCTGAGGAGGAGAGGATCTGTTTTCATCATGGGGTAAAGGCCTTCGAAAAGATAGAAGGCCTGCTCCGGTCGCTGGATCACCTTATCCAGGGCATCAATGGGATCCTTTGAGTTTTCGATCCTTTCATTCTCCCCGATCAATCCATAAAAGGGGTTCCAGATGTAAATCTTAGGTCTGGGCTGGAAGGTAGCGATTAATTCATTAAGCAGGGTTTCGACCCGGTCTTCCTCATCGGAGAGGAGATAAACGATAGAGGCTTTGGAGAGAATAAATTTTCTTAGGTCTTGAAAAATCTGCTGCTTCTGGGAGGTTTCATTCATCGCATCATCCCCTTTCCCCCCTATTTTACAAAAAGATTTGGACTGACGTCAAATGTTTATCCTCCCCCTGAGGATCCGCTTTCAAGATTCGGAGGGGAGACTACCCCGATCCAATCGCACCCGAGACTGAAGGGTCACAAAAAAAGATTGAATCTTTGCGGTCTGTCCAATACAATTGGAATAGGGTCGAGAGAAAGAAGGTTGACCCTGAGGGAGGCAGGAATGACCGTCTATATTAATCCAATCCTCATTGAGCTGGGCCCGTTTCGTTTAAGCTGGTACGGGCTGATGTATGTTTTTGGATTTGCAGCCTCCTATCTTCTGGTCCTGTACCAGATAAAGCGAAAGGATTTTGGTCTTTCGAAATTGGAGGTGGAGAACTTCTATTTTTATCTGATCTTAGGATTGGTCATCGGAGCCCGCCTGGGGTATGTCCTCTTCTATGACCTAAAAATGTATCTGGCCGACCCCCTTGAGATCGTTGCGATTTGGCATGGGGGGATGTCGTTCCACGGGGGATTGATCGGGGTTCTTATCGTTGGGATCGTCTTCTGCTGGAAGAATAAGAAATCGTTCTGGAAGGTTTCAGACCTGATCATTGTCACCGCTCCCATTGGATTGGGGCTGGGGAGGATTGGAAATTTCATTAACGGAGAACTCTATGGTCGGATAACCCGGGTTCCCTGGGGAATGATCTTTCCCAAAGGGGGACCTCTTGCCCGCCATCCCTCCCAGCTTTACGAGAGTGGGTTGGAAGGAGGACTCCTTTTTCTTATTCTCTGGTTTCTTAAAGACAGAGGGCTTCCAACCGGAAGTCTCCTCGCTGTCTTCCTTTTTTTCTATGGTGCTTTTCGATTCATTGTGGAGTTCTTCAGGGAGCCCGATGCCCAACTCGGTTTTATCCTGGGCCCCTTCACAATGGGACAGGTTTTATGTGCCTTCATGATGGCCGGAGGGGTTCTCCTTATGATCTATTTGAGGGTAAAGCAATGAGTCTGTCAATCGATTATTTCGATCATGGAAAATCCCTCCCTGGTTTTCCACCTCTATAAATGGATCCCAAAAATAAAAAGGGCAATACATATGTTGCCCTCTCACTCCCGAAAATCCGCTCACTCAAAATGAGGCAAGGTTCTCTGCCTCCGTGACTTCATCGAAACTAAATTCCCCCCATCGCACCCTTCACCACTCCTATTTCATTGATCACTTTTTTGACATCCTTTATTCCTTTCACCATTCTTTCGATCTCTTCTTTCTCTTCAGAAGAATTGACAAACCCATAAAGCCTCACCGTATCGGAATCTTCCACATTGAAAAAGAGATGGGTACTCATCACACCTAACTCGAGGAAGACAGATTCCACCTTCCGTTGAACCGCAAGCATTCCAAGCAATTTAACCGAATCAATGCCACACGCCTTTATCCCGTCCGATTTTGCTCCATCGACCACCAGTTTAACGGCAGAATCAACACTCAATTTATCTGTATTGAGAACCAGATCATACAGGTGAGGATTAAGCCAATCTTCATCAAAAGCAAATCTCAAAAAACTCTTTTTGTCATGGTCGGATCTCTGGATCATTTTTTCCGCCAGTTCTTTTCCCAGCTTGTTCTGCTCCGCAAGCCTCTCCACCCTTTTTCCCATGGACCCTATCACAAGGACATGGAGCGCACAGTCAAAAGAGCGAAGGAGGAGCTGGCTTCCTCTTCCAAAAAAGACTGCATCCCCGTCTCTGGCCACCTCTAAGATCACTGACTGCAGCCGGTCGAGGGAGATCTTAGGTCTTTCACTAAAGAGTTTTTCAAATAGAGGCGGTCCTTTTTCGTTCAATTTCTTGAAATCGTCGAGAAAACCCTTTTCGGCTGCATGCCTCATCAGTTCCTCTTCACCATAGAAACGATAACCCATTTTCTCCGCCACCTGTCTTGCAATCTTTTCTCCATTGGTTCCCATCATTTCGGATAACGTTATAAAATACATAGGAATACCCTCCTTTCAAATTCAATATATTGATCAACCAGGAACCTTGTCAAGTTATTTCTTCGACTTGCCGCAGCGGTCGGGGACTCTATGCTTAGGGTCGGGGTGGTCTCTCCGGAAGGCTTCGGGTTTCTCTTCTATTTATTAGACGTCATGCCCTCTTTTTTACCTTCACAGGAGCCACCATGGCGAGCGGATCGAGGAGACGATTCAATTCCTCTTTCGAGAGAAGCCCCTCCTCCTCAACGACCTGCCGGATAGTCTTTCGTTCCTCATAGGCCCTTCTCGCGATACGGGCTGCTTCATCATATCCCAGCTTCGGGGTGAGAGCGGTGACAAGGGCAAGGCTCTTCTCGATCATCTCTTTACATCGCTCCCTGTCTGCTTCCAATCCTTCGATACATCGGTGAGAAAAGTTGTTGACGGCATTGGCAAGGAGACGGATCGATTGAAGGAGACTGTAGGTCATCAGTGGCATCATGACATTCAATTCAAAATTTCCACTGAGACCTCCCAACGTGACTACAGAGTCGTTTCCAATGACCTGGCTGCAAACCTGGATGAGGGACTCGGGAATGACAGGATTCACCTTTCCAGGCATGATTGATGATCCCGGCTGGGTTTCCGGGATTCGGAGCTCTCCGATCCCACAACGGGGACCGGAGCCAAGCCACCGGATATCATTTGCGATCTTCATCAGGCTGACCGCCACCGTTTTCAGAATTCCGCTCATCTCCACAGCGGCGTCACGGGCTCCCTGGGCCTCAAAATGGTTGCGGGCCTCACAGAAATGCCACCCCGTCTTCTTATTGATGATGGAGATGACCTTCCTGGCAAAGAAGGGATGGGTATTCATCCCTGTCCCCACAGCCGTTCCCCCCAAGGCCAGTTCAGAGAGGGAATCCATACCGTTTCGAGTCCGATGGATGCTTAGCTCTATCTGCCTTGCATAGCCTTCAAATTCCTGGCCTAAACGAACGGGTGTCGCATCCTGGAGGTGGGTCCGGCCGATCTTCAGGATCGGATAGAAGGTCCTTGCCTTTGCTTTGAGAAGGTTATGGAGGCCTCTCAATGCAGGGAGAAAATTGTTCTGAAGAAGGTCCATGGCAGCAATGTGGATTGCAGAGGGGAATACGTCATTACTCGATTGTCCCCGGTTTACGTGGTCATTGGGATGAACCGGACGATAGGTTCCTCTGCGGCTGCCCAATATCTCATTGGCCCGGTTGGCAACCACCTCATTGGCGTTCATGTTGGTCGAGGTCCCTGAGCCTGTTTGAAAGACATCCAGAACAAACTGGTTGTCCCGTCTTCCCTCCATGACTTCCTCGGAAGCATCCATGATGGCCTGAGCGATCCGTTTCTCCAATAGACCTAACTCGCCATTGATTTTGGCAGAGGCATATTTGATGAGACCCAGGGCATGGATGAATTCCCTTCCAAATCGCCAACCGCTGATCGGGAAATTTTGGACAGCCCGCTGCGTCTGGGCGCCGTAATAGGCCTCTCTCGGAACATGGATCGGTCCCATCGAATCCTCTTCCAATCGGTAAAGACGAGATTGTGCGGCCATTACTTCCTCCTTTCATTCTCTCCTGTCAGCATTCTATTAAAAAAAAATGGATTTATCAACTCGGTCCAATATTTTCGTTGACAAATCGAAGGGGCTCCAAGTATCATTTTTTTAGGAGGTGCTCTGGAATGAAAGAGACGGATACAAAGAACATTGGTCTTCGTGGGGTGAAGGTTGCAGATACCCGAATTTCGGACGTCAATGGAGAAAGGGGGGTTCTGACTTATCGGGGATTCAATATCACGGACCTCGCCAGGTCTTCCACCTACGAAGAGGTCTCCTTTCTTCTTCTCAATGATCATCTGCCCGGCAAGAAGGAACTGGAAAAATACAGACCTGAGCTCGTTTCAGAACGGGGAGTGCCTCAGGCTGTTTTTGACGTCATGAAGGTGATACCCCAATTGACCCATCCCATGGATGTGCTGCAGGCTTTCGTTCCAATCCTGGCAAGTTTCGATCCTCAACTGCGTATGGAGACGAGAGAGGCGAATCACAAGAAAGCCACTCGGCTCATCGCAAAGTTTCCCACGATCGTTGCAGCCTGGGAACGAATTCGAAATGGTCTTGAACCCGTCCCTCCGAATCCAGAACTCTCCCATGCTGGAAATTTTTTGTATATGCTCAGAGGGGTTTCTCCGGATCCAGAGACCGCGCGGGACTTCGATGTCTGCCTCATTCTTCATGCCGAACATTCCCTCAATGCCTCCACCTTTGCGGGGAGAGAGGTCGCATCGACCCATGCCCATATGTATGCCGCCGTTGCAGCGGCCATGGGAGCCCTTTCCGGAGAACTCCATGGCGGCGCAAACAGTGAGGTGATGAAGATGCTCCTCGAGATCGGTGAGTCGAATCGCGTAAAGCCCTGGGTTTCCGAGCAGCTGAGCAAGGGCGGAAAGATCATGGGGATGGGCCATGCAGTTTATCACACAGAGGATCCGAGAGCCACCGTGCTCCGGGGCATCTGCGAACGAATGGCCAACCGTTGCAGTGAGAGGCGTTGGTGCGAACTTTCAAAGGCTATTGAAGCAGCCACCAAGGAGGAGTTCAGGAGGTTAAAGGGGAAAGAGATCTATGCCAACGTCGATTTCTACAGCGCTTCTGTTTACCACATGATGGGGATTCCCAGGGACCTCTTTACCCCGGTCTTTGCCATTTCTCGGATGTCAGGGTTGACCGCGCACATCATCGAAGAGAAGTTTGCCGAGGCTCAGCCCAAGCCTGAACTCTACCGGCCTGATGCAGACTACGTGGGGACCTACTGCGGGCCCGAGGCCTGTGAATATGTCCCGCTTGAAGAGCGTAAATCGTGATCTAATTCCTATGCGTCTTGTTTGAAGCGTAGAGCTTTTCCTTTGTCGGCATCTCCCGGCAAAGGAGAAATCTTTTCTCCCGAATCTCTCCGGCTCCGGGTGGATAACTTTTCCCATAGGTAATTTCTATGCAACCAATAAATCAACACGACATTGTCATCGTAGGTTCCGGGCTCGCGGGGCTTCGTGCTGCCGTAGAATGTGTGGAAAAGACCGATGTGGCTATAGTGAGTAAAGTCTTTCCCACGCGCTCTCACTCCGGGACAGCCCAGGGAGGAATTACCGCTTCGATAGGGAATGAAGAAGAGGATCATTGGGAATGGCATCTCTTCGATACGGTGAAAGGAAGTGATTACCTTGCTGACCAGGATGCCGTAGAGATCATGGTGAAAGATGCTCCAAGGGTGATCTACGAGCTGGAGCATATGGGCGTTCCCTTCAGTCGAACTCCCGAAGGAAAGATCGCCCAGAGAAACTTCGGAGGCCATACCCGGGACTTTGGGAAAAAACCCGTAAAGAGGGCCTGCCATGCAGCAGATCATACAGGGAGGGTCGTCGAGGATACCCTCTATGACCAGTGCCTCCGCCATCAGGTGAAATTCTACTCCGAGCACTATCTCCTCTCCCTTGTTTTTGACGGGAGTCGATGTTCAGGAGTGGTGACCTATGACCTTGCCACGGGAGATCTCTGCTATCTGCAGGCAAAGGCCGTCCTTCTTGCGACTGGAGGTTGCGGCAAAATCTTTAAGACGACTTCGAATGGCTTTGCCTCCACAGGCGATGGGTTCAACGTTGCCTTCCAGTCGGGGATTCCCCTTGAAGACATGGAGTTCGTCCAGTTTCATCCTACCGGACTCTACCCCCTGGGGATCCTTGTCAGCGAGGCGGCAAGAGGGGAGGGCGGGGTTCTGAGGAATGATCTGGGTGAACGGTTTATGGAACGTTATGCCCCCACCATCAAGGACCTTGCGGCCCGGGATGTCGTTTCCCGCGCCATCCTCACGGAAGTTCGGGAGGGTCGGGGAATCGAAGGAAAACCTTATGTCCACCTCGACCTCACCCATCTCGGGGAGAAGAAGATTCAGGAAAAACTCTGGGAGATTTCCTCCTTTGCGAGGATTTACCTGGGCATTGACCCGGTTCATCAGCCCATCCCTGTCCAGCCTACCTGCCATTATATCATGGGTGGAATCCCAACGGACGCAGATGGAAGAGTCTTCAAAGACGAGAAAGGAACGATGACTCCCGGGTTGTATGCCGCAGGCGAATGTGCCTGTGTATCCGTCCATGGCGCTAACCGACTGGGCTGCAACTCTCTCCTCGACCTGCTCGTATTTGGCCGGAGAGGCGGGATTACGATGAAGGAAGACATTTTACGGATAGACCATCGTTCCCCTTCAGAGGAGCCTGTTAAAGCTGCCCAAGAGAGGATCGTAAAATTTCTGGATGGAAAAGGAAGAGAGAAAGCAGATCCCATCCGTCAAAGCATGCACTCCCTGATGATGGAGTATGGTTCTGTGTTCCGGGATGAGAAGGGCCTGAAGAAAGGGATCGAGGCAATCCGATCCTTGAAAGACCGCTATCAGAAGGTCTCGGTCGCCGATAAAGGGAAGGCCTTCAATTATGAATTGGTTGAGACGATCGAGTTGGGGCATCAACTCGACCTCTCCGAGGTGATTCTTTTAAGCGCCCTCTACCGGCAGGAGAGCCGGGGGGCTCACTTCCGGACCGATTTTCCCAATCGCGACGATCAAAACTTTCTGAAACACACTCTCGTCTTCCGGACCGCAAGAGGTCCGGAGATGGGCTATAAACCGGTAACGATCACCCGATTTCAACCGGAAGCCAGGGTATACTGAAAATGACAAATTCCAAATCCCAAATTCCAAACAAACCTCAAACCCCAATCTCGAATGACCGAAACAATTCTTTGGATTTTCTGTTTCAATACAAATCCGGGTTGTTGGGTATTGGTAATTGGAGTTTATTTGGGATTTGATGCTTGATATTTGGGATTTGAACAGGGATATCCGATGAATGTTAAGCTAAGAATCTTTCGGTTTAATCCGGCAAAAGATCAGCAACCTTATTACCAGACATTTGATGTCGAAGCCGAGCCGATGGACCGACTCCTTGACTGCCTCAACCGGATCCGGTGGGAGCAGGATCCAACCCTCTCTTTTCGAATGTCCTGCAGCCACGGCATCTGCGGATCGGATGGAATGAGGATCAATGGCATCTGCGGTCTGGCCTGCCAGAAGCTGGTCAAAGATTTTAAGGATGAAATCCTGATCGAACCCCTTCCAGTGTTCAGGGTGATTAAAGATTTGGTTGTGGATCTCGATCCTTTCTTCGAGAGATACCAATCGATCAAACCCTATCTGATTACGAAGGGCCTTCCGCCCGATCAAGAACGAAGACAATCTCCTGAAGCCCACCATCAGTTTGAAGATGCCCTCCGATGCATCCTCTGTGCTTGCTGCACAGCCTCCTGTCCGATCAACCAGAAGAAGGAAACAGAAGCCTATGTCGGCCCTGCTGCCCTGGTACGGGCCTTCCGTTATCTTTTTGATTCAAGAGATGAGGGGTTGGCAGAAAGGATCGCGCTCCTGGATCACCCCTACGGAGCCTGGGGCTGCCAGACCCTGTGGAAATGTACCGAAGTCTGTCCGAAACAGATTCCTGTGACCAAACAGATCGCCCAGATCAAACGCCGAATTTTTGAGAGTAAACAGTCCAAATAAAGACCTCTCCATTTTTTTATGGAATCCATACCTGCAAATCGACACATCGAACAAATCTTCAGAAAATCAAGAGTGGACTAATGGACATTCCCCGATTGGGCAACTTTCTCGTTCAAGGCATAGAGTACTTCCTCTTCATTTTTGGAAATGTTGTTTCGATGCAATATTAGAATGGTTTCTTTACTGACTTCTTCCCAAAAGTTTCGATTGAACAATTTCCATAAAATGTGTATATTCCAATTAGTCGAGAGCATGAATAGGGAGAGTGGTTGCCAAGGTCGATAAATTTCAAAAACAACCCTTATTTTGATGCAATAATATAAAAAATAAACGTTAGGGCGAAATCATTATGAAGAAACCTAATAGATACCGCTCCTTCTCTGTGTCAATAACTCGGGATTCAGACCTGAAGTCACTGCGAATAAAGTATGCTCGTGCCGCTCCGGAGAAACGGAGAATGGCAGCGCAGTGGGAATACGACTCATCCATGGCGTCCGACCTCTTCAGTATAGCCCTTCTCAAATCAGGGGCCGAGACACTGCCGAAACCTAAATGGCCTCCCGGATTCCTTGCACTGGCCATCGACCCACTGTTCGCTCCCGCGCTCCTGACTGTGGGCTCCTCGGAATACCAGCATGGCTTTGTCAAAGAAGCAATGGAGCTATTTCTCACACTCACCAAGCTACCAGAAAATGAAGAAGATCTTGCGGAGATCATAGACAAAGCCGGCAATTTTCTGCTGGACCATGAGGACTTCAAGAACGCGCTTGAGCTCTACCTTTCGGCCGAAAGAGCATATCCGACCCAAGCTCTTCATTACATTGGATCGGGATATTGCTTCTACAAACTCGGAAATATCGAGGAGTCTATCCGCAAAGAACGGAGAGCTGTTGAACTGGAACCAAACAACTACTTTCATCTCAACGATCTCGGGTACTCTCTTCTCGAAGCAGGCCTCCTCGAAGAGGCAGAAACCGTGCTCAAGCGATCGATCAGTCTGGCACCGCCAGAATATGAGTTTGCCCGGAACAACTTGGAGCTACTTTACGAAAGACAAAAGGCACCTAACAAAGCGCAGGAACTCGCATCGCCCGGTGAACTTGTTCAGTGCCGTTTTGTAAAGCGGGTGTTCTATCAGTCGTTGTTGCCGTCTATTATGACTTTGCGCTGCGACGACTCAGCTTGGTCGTTTTCAGTCAGAGAGGTGAGATATGGCGGAATATGGAGAATGGAATCGCAAAGGGGCAACCCTCAGCGACGTAACGGCCCAAAAGGAATATGGAGTGAGCCGGGACTTCATTGTGAAGGGCATCCGAGCCGGTAAACTGGAATACCGAGATGGGGCGATATGGGGCAATCCGTATCTTAGGGTCTTGAGGAGTCAGCTTGAGCAGTATATCGTTGAGGAGCTTGGCGCGGACAGCTTGTCAAGCAGCAAGAACCGGACAGAGCTGCGCAAGATTAAGAAGGAAATGGCTGACCTGAAAAAGAGACTGGATGAGCTTCAGGCTCGAAGGACGGAAATCGAGAAGACGATGAGGAAATAGAAGACCGAACCAGCCCTTCCAGCGCTAAGTCGGAGAAGGCTGAAAGTGAGGAATTCATGGTTCAAATAGTGATACGTCCCGAAGCAGAAGGCGATCATTGTGAGCAGATTTTCAGAGACGGATCGGGTGAAGAAGGCTCAGGAGCTTGGGGCTGGAGGCTATGTCAAGAAGCCCTACATTCGGGAGAAGATCGGTTTGGCCATCAGGAGAGAACTGGATAGATCGTGAGATTGAATCCTATTCTACCTAAGTCTCAGAATTTTTGAAAACGATAACCTAAGGAGACAAGACGGAATCGCTTTCTTAAACGGACTGTACCGCAATATCCCAGTGGTTTCAATTTACTGCTATGGATGGGGTGTTTTCCGAAACCCCAAAGGTTAGGGTTTGGAGTACCAGATTGATCCTTTTCCTTTCGTTTTCAGCGAGTTGTATTGGCAAGATATTCTCGCTTTTGAGGAACCTAAACCACCTCCATCCTTCCCTGGCCTTCCGCTCTCTTCGCTTCCAATGCTTAGGTCCATCCCGGCCTCTCGCCTCAACTTCATCACCGTCTCTCGATTCGAAATCCCTTTGCACTCCCGAATAAGGACAAAGAAATGTTGCCACAGAGCACACATGGGAAATTTTTAACGCCCGAACTGGCTCATTCACATACGAATAAAAGAAGACTAAAAAGTGAACAAAATATAAGGTCTAATTTCAGGGGAAAGAGTGACTTTAAAATGTTATCCCACAGCAACATTTCTAATCAAAATCGAGAAAATTAAAATAACTTGACAAGGCTACCCCTCTCTATCCATATATGCAATAAGATTCTTTCTTAGACGATCCGGTTGAATGGGGGCTACACAGATTCATACTCCGAAATCCTGGATGGCGGATTTCGCATGGAAACCGTTGATGATGTTGGCTGTGGTAGCGGCCGCGTTTGCGTTGGTGTATTTTACGCCTGCGCGCAAGTATCTCAGCAACATCCAAAGCGTTAAATACTGGCTGTTGTCATTGGGGTGGGTGGGTCCGGCGGCATGGATGGGAATTGTTTTTGTTCTGGTGGCCGCGGGCATGCCGCGTCTTCTGTTGTGTCCCATTGGCGGCCTGGCGTTCGGATTCTGGCGTGGCCTCCTTTGGACGCAAGTCGCGACACTGGGCGGTTATTACGCCCTTTTTTTATTTGTGCGCTGGGGCGGGCGAGATTTTGTTCTGCGTCACTGGCCGCGGGTCGGGCGGCTCAAGGAGCATATTCACGGGCATTCCGCGGCACTGGTGGTCTTTGCAGTGCGCCAGCTCCCCATCAGCGGGCTAATCATCAATTTTCTCCTGGGGCTGTCGCCCATCCGGCACCGGCACTATCTGATAGGGACAGCCTTCGGGATTTTGCCCGAGGCCATCCCGTTCACGCTGGTAGCCAGTGGTACGTTCAAGCTGACCGGCAGAAACACATCACTCTATATCGCTGCCGGAGCGGGGCTTCTCCTGCTGGTTTGCGCCGCCCTTTGGTATTTCTCTCGCCATTCAAAACTGCTGGCCGAGCTGCGCAAGGAAACAGACGCCGCGGACGAGGAAGCCAGTGCCCTCCCCCCAACACGACCTAACTGAGATCTAACGGTCAGCGATGTTAGCCTGGTTGGTATCCGGCGCGGGCAGGGGATCATTTACAACCCAGGCCGGAATCAAAACTACTGGAGGATGATCTCTTGATCCTGATCAGAAAAGGAGAAAAGATCGCCGAGGCGAGTGCTCTTTTTCGTCCTTGCCTGTTCATTTTCAAGTCCTGAAAAGTTATTATCTGAAAATCATATCTACCATTCTCCACCCTTCTGAGTGGGTTTCCGTTTTGGCAAGATATGTTCAATTTATGCATGCTGATGCTCCCACAAATCTGGACTGTAGAGTAATTCCTCTTCAATTCCGAATTTTTCGTTAACACAATTTTTCAGACACAATACATTAGGCTTTTCCCGTGGTCGAGTGAGTAGAACTCTTGTTTCGGAACGGGTGGCCGCCCCAGAATCAGTGGTCGTAATCCGTCGGTCCTCGCAAGGAGAACTTGGATGACATTGCAATTTACGGCATATAATGCCCTCGAAATACAGTCTTTTTCTCCACAAAATACAGGATTCACCCCATTTAAATTCTCCTATCACAAGGAGTAAAGTTGATTCAAGTATTGTTTACGGATCATCTATGGACGCGGGACAATAGGATCAATAAAGAAGACGTCTAATTTTCTTGATTCCAAATGGCATAGGATGGATTGAGCGTATGACTCATCTTTTTGGAGGATGATTAAATGGGTTCCTCGGGAAAGGTATTGAATTTAAAGACGTTGATCGTGGAGGATAATGCTTCTTTTAGGGAAGCCCTTAAGGAAAAGCTCCGAAGCCTTTCTCCTTCAATGGAGGTCCATGAGGCGGCAGAAGGAAATGAAGCCCTTCAAAAAGTTGATGCCCTAAAACCAGACTTTATCTTTATGGATATTCGACTGCCTGGAGAGAACGGCCTTCAGCTTAGCCAAAAAATAAAGGCAAGGTATCCCCATACAAAAATCATTATTCTAACAAATTATGATGCATTGGAATACCGAGAAGCTGCGATTCGATCCGGAAGCGATTGTTATATTCCCAAGGACTCTTTAAACTATATCCACATTGAAAAATTGATCAAATCCCTCGTTCAATGATCTCCCTTGGCGAACCTATTGGCAACCAGTGAACGTTTTGCGCGACAAGACAAATATTCTGATCGTGTATAAAGGAGGGATCAGAATTCCCAGGTTATCGCAGATTACAGCGTGTTCTTCGTGTCGTCCGATCGATCCAGAAATTTCCTTGGTATATTGAACACAATTGATCAATCTCTGGCGAATCGCCTACTTTCCGACCCAGAACAGTTCGGTCGATGGAATCGAGATTCCTAATATGGACCTTGCTTTTCTCTACCTCGCAAAGGCTATGATCTGAACACCGTACTTGCCTTCTTCCCACTGCAGCCGCCGGAGCGGATTCTGGCAAGCTATTCGCAGGTAAGAGGTCAGGGTTCTTTATGCAGCTCATCAGTTTCTCTCTATGCAAACTGAACGTTGACAGTTTCACAATAGAATAACGGAAGAAACCTTTCCTGTCCCGACCAATGGACATGTATTTCTTTTCTAATTGTGAGAAATCTTTATGTATTAACAAGCAAATTCTTCCATGTTAAGAATTCTTCACTTTATTTTCATCTCCTTTGGTTTTATCTTTTTATGATCGATCCCTGTGGCAGAAACGAAAACCATTTTTGAGCCTTACATTAATTGTCTCCCGCCGGGGACGAACTTTAATAAAAGGAGGCAGTCATGAAAGCTTCTGCACGGAGAGTCTTGGGTACGAAATGTATTCGTTCCTTCGTTCTGCTCATCGCGGTCCTCACCTCGGTATCGGTTGTTCATGCCGCATCACCAAACGTAGCCTCCAACGGCAGTATCACTTTGATGACGCGCAATCTCTATGTGGGTGCAGCGTTCGATTCCCTGCTCAGTGTCCAGACCCCGAATGACATCCCAGGCCGGGTAGCGCAGATTTATGCGGAGATTCTGTCATCTCAGTACCCGTGCCGTGCTGAAGCGATTGCAGATGAAATTGTGCAGAACCAGGCGGCCCTGGTGGGCCTCCAGGAAGCAGAACTCTTGCGTGTTTATTCGCCATGTGGGTCCTCGATCCCCAATCCACCTCAGCCAATGGCGTTCGCCATGGATTACGTGCAAATCCTGATCGATGCACTGGAGCGCCGGGGTGTGCACTATGGGGTGGCGGCAAGCGTCACCAATACGGATGTCACGGTGACAAGTGAAACGGGAGACACCATTCGGCTGACGGACCGGGATGTCATCCTGGTACGCACGGATCTTTCGGCTAATGAGTTTAGTGTATCGAACCCTCAGGCGGGAAACTTTAAGGCAAGATTTACTGTCCAGGTCGGAGGCACGGGTGGCCCTTCACTGACTGTTCTTCGAGGCTGGTGCTCGGTGGATATGAAGGTGCGAGGCAAGTCGGTTCATGTCGTAAATACGCATTTGGAGGACTCTGTTCCCCTTATCCAATCTGCCCAAGCCGATGAACTTCTTGCCGGCCCTCTCCGATCGAGTCGTCCCGTTATTGCCATCGGTGATTTTAACGTCTCTCCTAACTCGGCTACATACGGGAGCCTCATCAAAGCCGGTTTCCACGATGCCTGGACTTTAGCCAATCCCAGTGATCCGGGATTTTCCTGCTGCCAGGCGGAAGACTTGCTCAATCCGGCATCCCAGTTGAGCGAGCGTATCGATCTGATTCTGTTCCACAGTAGCCGGATCAGTGTGAATGATATGGTGTTGGTTGGAGCCAATCCCAGCGACCGGCTGCCCTCGGGTCAATGGCCATCGGACCACGCGGGAGTCGTCGGCACATTATCTATAAAATGAAAGCAATGGCGGTTCAAAACAAACCTTTTTCATTCTTTTTTCTCGACTTTTTGATGTTATCGACGCGAGACAGAACTTGACTATATTAGAGGCAGCGATACTCGGATTAGCTCAAGGGTTGGGAGAGTTCTTGCCCATCTCAAGCTCGGCGCACTTGATTTTGGTTCCCTGGTTCTTCGGATGGACAGACCCGGGGCTTACTTTCGATGTTGCCTTACACGTGGGGACACTCGTTGCCGTGGTTATCTATTTCTGGAAGGACTGGTGGCGACTGATTCTAAAGGGATTTACAGACTTTCGAGGCACACAAGGTCGACTCTTTTGGTATCTGGTTGCAGCTACTGTGCCAGGAGCAATTGCTGGGTTCCTATTAGAAAAGAGGGCCGAAACGACATTCAGATCCCCTATTCTCATTGCCGTGATGTTGATAACGATGGGCATTGTTCTGTACTGGGCAGACCGGAGAAGTGCCAAGAATATTGAGATGAATAACATCACCTTTGGATCCTGCATGCTGATTGGGATATCCCAAGCGCTGGCGATTATTCCTGGAGTTTCCCGGTCAGGTATTACGATGACCACCGGATTGCTGAGAGGATTGACCAGGGAAGGGGCGGCCAGGTTTTCATTCTTGTTATCAACCCCTATTATTTTTGGCGCTGCCATGGTTAAACTGCCCCACGTTATTTCGAATTCGTCTATGATAACCTTAAACTTTACGATAGGGATACTGGTCTCTTGTATTGCCGGCATTCTCAGTATTGGCTTTTTGCTTCGGTATGTTCAGACCAAGGATTTCTTGCCATTCACCTGGTATCGTTTCATACTGGGCGCCCTGGTTATCGGGGTTACCATGATACGGCGATAGCATAAATGTCAAGGATTATCCGATGAAACTGAGAAAAGCAAACACAAATACTCTCTTTCTCCTCATTTTTCTGCTTTTAGCCTCTTTCTTCTTTTTGGCTTCTGTAAAGATATGGGGAGAAAATCTGCTTCTAAAGGACTGGTATCGCCAGGGGCTTATGTTTTCCGAAGAGATGACCATTTCGGAATTTGGCAAGGCCAATCAGTTAAAAAGTCCTTTATTGGAGAAAGCATTCGGTCTAACCTCCGGGGAGGCACCCCGGAAGAAGTTGAAAGACCTGAAGCTTACGGAGAAAGAAATATTCGCTCAAGTTAACAAGAGGTTAGCCCTGCAGGCAAAGGATGAGAATATTCTTATACAGTGGTTTAATGGGGTCATCAGAAGATTACTTCATAATTTTGGATTAGTGACAAGAGAAATTCAGCGCTCTGGTCAACCCAGTCCTGCCATTCTCTGGCTCCACTACGAGCTCTTTCCCTTTAGGTCCGTGATCAATCTGGCATGGGAACCTGAGACGAGCAAAGATCAAGCCTATGAGAGAAAGTTCTGTGAAGAAAGGAATATCGATTATTACCATTTTTCGTGGAACGCAGGGGGGCCGAAGGATTGGGGAGAAGTAGACCGGGTTATCCAGGTCATAGACAATTGCAAGAAGCCCGTTTGGATACATTGCAAGGGGGGCAAAGACAGGACCGGCGGTTTGATGGCAATATGGAAAAAGAGAAAGGGATACCCCATGGATCTCATTTTGAGAGACTTTGAAGCGCACAGGATCCCAGCGTCCACGTGGGTTGAGCAACTATTTCGTGAAAACCAGCCAGATGTTCGAAACCAATTTCAACCGGCAGATGTTAACAAATTGGAGAGGGCCAAATATGAATAAAGCCGTGCTGGAGGAGTTTAGAATTTTTTGTGGGAGGGATATTGGCCCGGATGATTGGCTTTGGTGCCGTAAATGCCATAGATGCTATAAGGCCTCTGAGTTTCGATATCTAACAGTTAAGAGTGAAATATTTCTGCGTTGCCACTACAAGGATTGCCATGGAGATTTACCGCTTGACAGCAGACCATGGAATAAATTGATAAAAGATAAACCGGAACTTCCAGGGATCCCTGTAAAAGGAATGGTTTATGACCTGTAAGCCGGCTCCGAGGGGGCCCATGCCCTCATCTCTTATTGAGTTTCGTGGCACACTATCTGCCATAGATGTTCTGTTTTCAAGCCATCGAGAATGTTTCGATATGATTTCCAAATATTCAATTTGAATTCCTGATTTCCAGCCGTAATCGTTGAATCCCAGAATCGTTCCAGAGCAAGATTTGTGAAGTGGAAGTGTCGATAGAAACTTCTCTTGACACTGCCTGTCAAACCGAATGTTGGTCAGGACACATTTATTTCTCCGCCCTGATTTCCTCAATATTTTTCCGCTTCATGACCTCCTCCCCTTTTGGTTTGTTGTGTAAACAATTCCGTATTTTTATTCTGCTCTCTCTTTTCTCTTTTTCCAATATTCCAATCTTTTCTTAATCTCCCGCTCAAAGCCCTGTTCAGTGGGCCGGTAGTAGACTCTTCCTTTGATATTTTCAGGAAGGTATTCCTCCTCTATGAAATGATCCGGGTAATCGTGGGGGTATTTATAATCTTTTGCATAGCCTAGTTCTTTCATCAAGGAGGTAGGCGCATTTCTGATGTGAAGGGGAACGGACATGTTCTCAAGTTCCCGGACATCCTTTTCAACCCCCTGATAGGCCACATAGAGGGCGTTCGATTTAGGTGCTGTCGCCAAGTAGACGGCAGCCTGGGCCAGGGCCAATGTTCCCTCTGGAAGGCCGACGAAATGGAAAGCCTCCATTGCCGAGACCGCTACCTGGAGGGCTTGAGGGTCTGCCATCCCCACATCTTCGGACGCAAATCGGATCATTCGCCGCACGATATAGAGAGGGTCTTCTCCGGCTTCGATCATTCGACCGAGCCAGTAGAGCGCGGCATCGGGATCACTTCCTCTCAGGCTTTTGTGCAGGGCAGAGATAAGATTGTAATGCTCCTCACCGGCCTTGTCATAGAGGAAGGCTTTTCTTTGAAGGGTCTCCTCCAGGTTCTCCTTTTTGATGGAGCGAATACCGGATTGATCCGGTGGGGTCGTGAGTACAACCATTTCCAAGGTATTGAGCCCTGCCCTTGCATCTCCATTGGCGAGACGACAGATTCCCTCCATCACTTCTGGTTCCACCACAGCCTGGTACTTGCCTAAACCTCTCTCCCTGTCTTCCAGGGCTCTCCCCAAAATCACCTTTACCTCTTCCTCGCTCAAAGGATTCAAGGTAAAGACCTTCGTCCTGGAGAGCAGAGGGGAGATCACCTCAAAAGAGGGATTCTCCGTCGTGGCACCGATGAGGATAATCGTCCCGTTCTCCACATGGGGAAGGAAGGCATCCTGCTGGGCCTTATTGAACCGATGGATCTCATCGACAAAGAGGATCGTCTTTTTCTTTTGGTACCTCCACTCCTCACCCGCTTCCTTGATCACTTCCTTGATCTCCTTCACTCCGGAGAGGACAGCACTGAAGCCAATATATCGAGCACCTGTGGTATAGGCAATGATCATGGCCAGGGTCGTCTTGCCGGAGCCTGGGGGACCCCAGAGAATCATGGAAGGAAGCTGATCGGTTTCAATGGCTTGCCGAAGGACCTTTCCCCGGCCTAAAAGGTGATCCTGCCCCACAAACTCCTCCAGTGTCCGGGGCCGCATCCGGTCAGCAAGAGGGGCCTCTCTCATCCCCTTATCCTTTTCTATCGCAGTAAAGAGACCAGGTTGTTTCTTCAAGACAACACACCATAGGGAACTATCTCTATACCCAAAACCCTACCCCATATTATTATCGACTTCCTTCATGACTTGAAGCATTGCTTCATGGATCAGGCCATTGGAGGCCAGGATCTCCACGGAATAGATGCTGAAAGGGTTTCCCTTAAAGTCCGTCATTTTTCCACCTGCCTCCGTAACCATTAAACTTGCGGCAGCTACATCCCAGGGGTGAAGTTTCATCTCCCAGAACCCGTCGAAACGGCCTGCTGCCACATAGCAGAGATCAAGGACTGCGGAACCGGGTCTTCGGAGAGCAAAACTCCGGGTGATAAAAGCCCTGAAGTATCGGAGATAGAATTCGCTCTGTTCCCGGACATCGTAAGGGAAGCCTGTACAGAGAAAACTGCCATCCAGTTCATCTCTCCGGGAGACCGTGATCCGATTCCCGTTGAGAAAGGCTCCCTCTCCTTTTTGTCCATAGAACAGTTCATCAAGCAGTGGATTATAGACCACTCCCAGTTGCACTTCCCCATCCACCTCAAGCCCGATGGAGACACAAAAACATGGATATTCATGAATATAGTTTGTTGTCCCATCGATAGGGTCAATAATCCATTTCCACGAAGATCCCTTTTCCTTAAATGAAGTCTCTTCCGAGAGGATATCATGATCCGGAAAGGCCTCGGAAATCATCTTAAGGATGGCCCTTTCACAGAGCTTGTCTACGTCGGTTACTGGATCGATTTTGCCTTTATATTCAATCTTATGGGTACGGCCATAATGGGCCATCTGTATTCGGCCTGCCTCTTTTGCCGCAGCAATGGCCAAGCGAAGGAAACGATCATCTTTTTTCATGATTCTCCTTCCTCATCCTTTCCACCCTCCCCCCTTCCTCTCCCGTCAGAGACTGTCGCAGCCCCTTCGACTTCGCTCAGGATAAACTTCGTGAAGATTCTAATAACTACATTATTAAGTTAAAATTCGAGATTCTTCGGCTGACGATTCAGAATGACATTACCACACACTCTCTCAATGGAGAGGAAAGAGATTGTTGACCCCTTCGACGGCGCTAAGCCCCGCCTTTGAAGGCGGGGATGGTAAGCGCCGCTCAGGGTTAACCCTGAGCAAGCCCCGGCATTTATGCTGGGGAGCCGAAGGGTTGACAACATAGCTAACAAAACTATATGATACCCGTGACATCAAGTCAATCCTGAGCGTGCCTTTGTCCCTGTTCTAAAGAGCAGGGCTTGGGCGCAGTCGAAGAATCAACAACGGGGTTACTCTTATGGATAAAGAGAAAGAATTGGTTACCTATGGAAACTGTTTTGTATGTGGAGAGAATAATCCGGGTGGACTGCGATTAAATTTCGAAATTGATCGGGAGAAGCAGACTCTGAAGACAACGTTTGTCGCAAGTTCTGTCTACCAGGGCTATGATGGCATTGTTCACGGCGGCATCATCAGCACCCTTCTGGATGAGGCCATGGCAAAATTGGCATATGAACTGGATTATAATGCCATCACAGCCTCCCTGGAGATCCGGTTTAAGAAACCCGCCCCCATTCTCGAACGACTGACCGTCTATGGGGAGATTACGGAAGTTAAGCGAAGGATCGTCAAGGCCAAGGCCCTTGTCTCTAAAGAGGATGGAACGATCCTTGCGACGGCAACCTCGACCCTGATGAGACAGGGTAGATCATAGGATGAGAAACATTTGTAAGAAAACCCAAAAAATATCTCCTCTCCCCTCGGGGAGAAGATGAAGGTGAGGGGGAAAATCGGTTCACCCTTACCGCCCTCTCCCGTTCAACGAGAGGGGGACTCGTTGGCGATTTCCAATGTGAGCGAAAATTTTCTGCCTCATCTTTTGAATTCACCAATATTTTACACTTTGGATCTTACATTTTTCACGTTTCATTTTGCATATCGGTTTTCTTGACCTTCTTTTTCCGCTCGTAGATCCACTGTGCAAGATCTGCGTCAAAACCAAACCGCTCCAATAAGTCCCGGTTCTCAAGAGTCTCTCCATGGGGAGGTCTTCGATCTTTCTGCCTGCCTGAAGGAAGATGGCCCGATCACAGAGGTCCATGGCAAGGGCCAGATGGTGGGTGATGATAATCTTGGTCTGGCTAATCTGGCGGATCCGTTCAATCAGGGCCTGGCTCCCGGCTGGATCGAGATTATCGGTGGGTTCATCCAGGGCGAGGATCTCAGAATCCATGGCCAGTACGGTTGCCAGAGCCACCCTTTTCTTCTCCCCTTCGCTCAGATGGTGAGCGGACCTTCGCTCAAATCCCTGGAAGGCCAACCATCTCGAGGGCCCGCTCCACACGATGTCTGATTCCCTTCTCCTCCAATCCCATATTGAGAGGGCCGAAGGCGACATCGTCATAAACCGTGGGACAGAAGAGTTGATCATCGGGTTTCTGAAAGACGAGGCCAACCCTTCGACGAATCTCTTTCAGGTTCTCCTTGACAAGAGGAAGTCCAAGAACCGTCACCCTCCCCTTCCCGATAAATGTCCCATTGAAATGATAGAGGAGGGTGGACTTCCCTGCGCCATTGGGACCCAAAATGGCAATGGACTCCCCTCGAAAGATCTCCAGATCAATCTCTCTTAAAGCGGGGGTCCCGTCCGGGTAATCATAAGAGAGATGGTCGATCTCAATGACCCTATCGGATTTCATCCCCACACGAGCCTCGTGAAAAGAAGGACCGGAATAATCATAAAAACAGATATTCTCCCAGACCAAACCTCTTAAGCGAAACACCCGGCATGGTCCCCCTGATACCCCCTTGACAGCATGGCAACATAAACCCTTTCCGCTCGGTGAAAGCTTCTTAAGAAAAGGGTCCCGATCATATGACCCACGGTCTTCAATTGCCAGAACCATCTCCTGCCGAAAGATCTCGAATCCCTTGCCCGTTTCATGCGATGGATCTCATCCACCAGAAGAAAGGAGTAACGATACATGAAGGAGAAGAGAACCGTGAAAACCCTGGGTGTCACCTAATCTTCTCCAATCCTTTTACCAACTGGGGAAAGGTGGTGGTGGAATAAAGGAGGATGACAGAGAATACACCGAGACAGGACTTGATCGAGGACGTTCCAGAAGATCCAGAGGCCGCCCCGTGATAGGGAGAGTCCTCCCAGGCCAAGGTTATAACCCTCCGCCAATCCTATCCTTCATCATGAACGGAATGGAGGCGGTGATCATGAGGAGAAATGGAAGGAGGACAGAAGCTTTCTAACGAGATGGAGAAGGGGCAACCGTGCCACCCAGGTGATGCCCATAAGCCCCGCGACCAAAACGATGAAAACCGGAAAAGAATGAGGGGGAGTGCTGACTCCAATGAAAATAAAGGAAAGAAGACCATGACCTTTGCCCGGGGATCCAGATGATGGATGGGGCTCTCGACCCCGCTGTGATGGTCTAAGAATTCATGCCGCATGAGGCCCTTTTCGCCTCAATCTTCCAATCGAAACCGCTCTCAAAACAACATCAATGTCGGTCCATCCAAGCAGTCTTGAAAGATTGAGGCCAAGAATCTTTCCTCTGATCTTCCTTCTTCAGACCCGATTCCTCCATCTCCCGAAAATACCTCTTGGGTGAAATCAAGTGGAAAATCGGATCCAAAGAGGATCTTGTCGGCTCCCGACAATTTCGCATCCCAGGCGATAAATCTTTTTGGAATAGAGAAAGGAGAGGCTGCCGTATCATAATAGACATTGACGAACGCCTTGCCACCTCCGGCATGAGTTCGTAAAAAAGAAGCCCTCCGCCCCAATGGGCCAGGACAATGGGAAGATTCGGATAAGAAAGAGCCAATTCGTAAAACCGTTCTGGAGGGGTTTCTCCCTTTCCGGGGTATGAATGGCCGATGGTTTCGTTGGTATGGAGGAGTAAGGGGATCTTTTTCTCTTCCATCACGTGTCAGGACAGGCCTCATCAGATCCAAATCCTGGACCGTCATTTCCCGGTGGTAAAAAGCCACTTCCCCTACCCCTCTCGCCCCTTCCCGAATCCCGTTTTCCAATTCGTTCATGGCCACTCCGGATCTGAAAAGGGAGAGGGAGAGAAAGGCGATGAGACGATGGGGATAGCGTGAAGCCGATTCCAGAAGATATTGGTTATGAAGGCGACACAGATCAGGCTGACTCCCAGGAAAACCCACAGATGACGGAAGCATCGACCTCCGCTTCATCCATGGAAGCGATCAGATCCTCAACCCCGATCACCTTTGCCCTTGGATTTCGATAAATCGGCTGAAAACCCTTTATCTTTTTGACAGAAGAAATCTCGATTCCTTCTGACCTCATCCGGAAAGATGTGGGTGTGGCAGTCAATGATCATGCTTGCCTTTGAGTCGGGAGCGGAGGAAAGAGACCCGTGACCAGGCACTTACTGAAAAAGACTCACATCCCCTTTTCCTGCCCGGATCGACCTTGGGAAAATCACCGGTGAGATCAATGATGCTGGAATGTTCGGCAACGATCACACCTCCGTCGATCACCAGGTCCAGCCGCTTCCCAAAACGTTCTTCAATCTCGGCCGGATCATTGAAGAGCCCTTCATTGGGCTTGCTGACACTCGTGCTGATGATGGGATGTCCCAGTTCTTTAACAAGGGCAAGGCAGATCTTATTGTCAGGGATTCGGATCCCCACCGTCTTCTGTTTCGTCTGGGCAATCTTGGGGACAAATTTTGTTGCCTTCAAGATAAAGGTATAGGCCCCTGGGAGGAGGCGTTTCATGACTTTGTAAGCATAATTCGAAACAAAGGCATAATGGCTGATGTCCTTCAAATCGGAGCAGATGAAACTGAGGGGTTTCTTATCCTCCATCTTTTTGAGTCGATGGATCTTCTGGATCGCTTCGGGGTTGAAGAGGTCGCAACCAACCCCATAGATGGTATCCGTGGGGTATCCGATCACCCCTCCCTGTTCAAGAATATCCACTACCTTCCGGACCAACCTCTTCTGTGGATTCTTGGGGTTGATCGTCATAATCATGAGACTCCCTCTCCTTCCTATAAATCCCCTTCTAAGTCCTTCACGCGAACGCCGTTGAGAAAACGTTTGCTAAAGTAAGGCGTATCGAGATTATCGACTCGCACCTCTCTGTTGCGAGAGGAGGCATGGACAAATTCATTATTCCCGATATAGATCCCCACATGCCTGTTATTTGCCCGTCGTGTGGGAACCTTAAAGAAGACCAGGTCTCCCTCTTCCAGTTCGTTCTTGCCCACCCGCTTCCCGAAACGGATCTGTTCCCAGGTTGTTCTCGGAAGATGGATATTGAAGACTTCATAGATCTTCTTTACAAAGGCAGAACAATCGATCCCTTTGAGAGTTGATCCTCCCAGTCGGTAGGGAACACCCAGAAAGGTCTTTACGACTCGAACCATAAAACTTCGCTCATTCGGGTTTTTCCATCTCTCTGAAGGTTGAGAGGCCGCCTGTTTCTCTTCCTGTCCTTCTTCGGGACCAGCCTCTGGCGTCTCTTCATCATCCCCTACCTCTTCGTCGGGATCCTCCTCGGCGATTGTCTTTGAATTTGAGAGAAGAAGCGTTTGTCCCGCCACGAGACTATTCGTTCGAAGTTGATTGGCCCGTTTGATCTCCTCAATCGAAAGGCCCATCTTCTTCGAAATGCTATGAAGACTGTCCCCTTTCTTCACGACATAAGAGACGGGATCAGCTGATGGCGTTCGGGAGGTCTCCCCTTTCCGTTTCTCTTTCGAAGAAGGAATCACCAAGGCTTGGTTTAGTTTAAGGTTTTCTTTTTCAAGATGATTGGCTGTCTTTAGGCTATCGATCGAAACACCATGGGTTCTTGCAATCTTATAAAGGCTGTCTCCCGATTTGACCACGTATCGCTCTTCAGCCCCTCCCACTGATCGAAGGACAAACAACAGGAATAGAATCAACAGCCCAACACCCCAAGAGGTCCATCTCCCTGCCATAAAATCCCTCCTTCCCTTAATTTGATAATGATTTCTCCCGGATCAAATAGGAGGAGAAGAAAATGGATGTTTTTTCAGTGGGTATAATATACAAAACTTGTTTCCAGAAGTCAAACATTACTTTGATCGGATGGTTATTCTTCCACGAGGACGATCCGGATAAGGGTCCGTCCCTCCCTTGAGACTTCTAACCGCTTAGTTTCCTTATCTTTTTCTTCAGCCGCTCTTTTCTTCTCTCGGGGTTCTGCTACAGCGCTTTCTGGTGTATCTTTGACAGTCTCTCTCGGCTGAGCCTTTGCGAAAGAACTGATTCCTTCCAGTTCTTTTCGAAATTCTGCTACGGAAGAAGTGGGTAGCGAAACCAGAAGCCTGTTTCCTTCTGCATTTAACGTCTCTCCCCCAAATTGCTGCACCAGTTCCTGGAGATGAGAAAGGGTCTTCTTCTGGTCTGTAATCTTCAAAACGAACTCTTGGGAAGGCTTCATCTCCGCGAGAGATTGTTTCCTTGCCCAAAGAGGCATCCTCTGCCTTTTTCATCTTTAGAGGTTCAGCCGCCTGAGGCGTTACGGCTCCTTGGGGATGAGGGACTGGAGAAGGTGCTGATGGATGCGCCAGGCCTTGATCCGATTTTCTTGTTTCGGTCGTTGGCGTTTTGGGCGCAAGTCCCTCCTTCTCTTTAGACGCACCCGTTGGGGACACCTCGGGAGTAGCTCGTGCTCTTTCCTTCAGACCCCGAGAGGCCTCTCTCTTTCCCATCTTATCCGCTTGCTTATAGGGTGACACTTGATCCAATCTTTTTTCTTCGGGCGTCTGGGCTTTAGTCTCGCCCGGTTCTTTCTTTCCCTCCAATGGAGAGGGCTTCGACTCCCCCACTTCTTTCATCCGTGTCAATTCAATTGGTGTCATTTTTGTCAGATAGAGGGCCAAGAAGACAATGGCTACCATTGCCAGGGCCTGGATCGGAAGTTTCAATCGAAGGGGAACATGCGGCCATCTCCACGAAGTCCTCGCTGAAGAAAGGTCTTTCCCCCTCCGTTCTTCCATTTTCTCATAGATCCCAGGCAAGAATCTTTCTGGTACCTTCACCTCTTCGACGGTGTGGAGCATGCGGAGGGTCTTGTCAAATCTCGCAAATTCGTTCTGACATTCGGAGCAATGATCGAGATGGCTCTTTACCGCTTCCTGCTCAGATGGGCCTAACTCATTTTCCCATAGGGCAGAAAACCGATCCCGAACTTCTTCACATCGTAAGGACATGTTCTATCCAGCTTCCAAATCCGGGTCTAATGAGCAAATTTCTCTAATATTCCTTTAAGCTCCATCCTGGCCCGATGAAGCTTTGATTTGACCGTCCCTTCAGGCAGGCTCAAGAGTCTTCCCATCTCCTCGTAGGAAAGTCCCTGGAGGTCCCTGAGAACGATCAATTCCCTTTGATTTTCCTTCAATCCAAGAAGGCCCTTTTGAATCCATTTCTGAACCATCTTCTTCTCGTATAGGACATCAGGTTTATCGGAAGGATCAATTAAAGATTTTGCGACCTCCCCCTCCTCCGTTTCAATGGGATCATCGATGGAGTCCATATTGAAATAATGCCTCCGCCTCAAATATTTCCAGCGGTTTCGGCAGTGGTTCAGGGTGACCTGCTTGAGCCAGGCATCGAACTTGGCCTCCTCTCTCAATTCTCGGATCGATTCGAACACAGAGACAAAGACCTCCTGGGCCAGCTCCTTTGCCTCCTCCACATGGCCCAGCATCCGGTAGGCGTAGTTAAACACTCTTTTCTGGTAGAAGAGGACGATCTTTTCAAAAGCTTCCCGATCACCCGCTTTGCACCCTTCGATCACCTCTTTGCCAATTCTGGAAGAAGTCTCCATCTAAAAGTTCATTCTTCCCCTAAAAATAAAGACAACGGAAGGACAGTATTTGTTCCCTAAACAAGGAAAACCCACCCGTTGCAAACATCTCGGCAGAGTCTTTACGGCTTCGAATCCCATCGTTTCAAAAATTTGAGGAGTTCAATCAGTTTGACATCCCGATCCCTGAGCACCTCCGCCACGGGTTTCGAAGAGTAGTCATAAAATCCTCTTCCCGTTTTTACCCCGAGGTATCCTTTCTTTACCAATCGACTCAATGTTTGTGGCACAACATCTTTCGAAACGAGATGGATCGAGGGATTCTTCTCGAAAGTTAAGGCCAGGTCGAGCCCTGTATAATCATATCGTTGGACCACGCCCACGACCGGAAGCCGGATGCCCAGGCTGCTCTTCACTGCCGTATCAATATCCTCCGGAGACGCATACCCCTTGTCTAACAGATGAAAGATCTCCCTTGCCATGGCCCGCTGGAGACGGTTCACGATGTATCCGGGAATGAATTTCTTCAAAACGACGGGCTTCTTCCCCAATCTCAAAAGGATCTCTTCGATTGTGGCGACCGTTTCCATCGATGTCTTTGGCCCTTTTACAACGTCAACAAGAGGAATAAGATGGGGCGGGGCCCACCAGTGGGTGATCAATATCCTTTCCGGGCGGCCTGTTTTAACGAGTTTAAAGATGTTGAGGTAAGACGTGTTACTGGTCAGAATGGTCCTGACCGGACAGATCCGGTCCAGTGTGTGGAAAAGATTTTTCTTTGCCCTCGGGTCTTCACTGATGGCTTCAACCACCAGATCGGCACCCTCAGCAACTTCCAGGGAAGTGGAGGTGTGAATGCAGCTTAGCACTTTTGGGATCGACTTAGAATCGATCAGTTTCGCCCTTCCAAGGGTACGAAGGTTCGACTGGACCAGGCCGATGGCCTTTCCCAATAACCCTTCATTTAAGTCTACAAGATCGACGTGATAACCTCCCTGGGCAAAGACCATTGCAATCGAATGGCCCATCGTCCCAGCCCCGATCACCATTACTTTCTTAATCCAATCGATACCCATAGCATCCCCGTCGATATCGTCTTGCGGCCTAATCATATCACTATGGAGTCCCGTGGGCAAGCCTTGTCCCGCATTAATGTAGTCCCTCAGAAGCTGTAAAAAAATCCCGTTTCGGTGATCAGTCCCGCCGCAGGCGGGATTCCGGCCCGCGAGGGCGAGCGGATTGGAAAAGCTTTAGGGCGGCACCCTAAAATTGAACCCGATGGTCTAAGCATCTTTAATTACTCTGTTTTACCAAAAAGGATGGTTACCCATCCGCCTCCTAAAGCTTCGACAGGACGCCTGTCCTTGCGGGCCGAGGCACAGGTCGCCATTTTTTTCACACCTCCTCAGTTATGGATGCGATTGGATCGGAGTAGGGCTTAGAAGATACTGAACTTCAAATATCTCTTGGGATTGGTTTTGATATCTTTAACCAGGGCTTCAAGTTCCTCAGATGTTTTCTTGAATTGGACGAGCGTCTCATCCAGCTCTCTGACCAGTTCCTTGTTCCTGAGGAAGGCCGTCGCCAGACCTTCCCCTTTGTCGATCTGTTCTAAAACGGATGAAAGCTGCTTGGCTCCATGGTTAAGATTGTCATAGAGGGCAGGATCATCGATAAATTTCTTGAGACTCCCTTGATTCTCATTGAGTTTCGTACTGAACGCCTCCATCTTTTCGCTGAATGCTTCCATCTTCTTACTAAATGCTTCGATATGGGAAGCAGCTTCCAAGGTCTTATTGTAAATCGAGGGGTCTTCAACCAATCGTTTCAACGTCCCGGAGCTCTCTTTAACCATCCGGGTCGTCTCCTCAAGGTGAGAGGCAGCTTCGACCATCTTTTTGTAGAGAGAAGGGTCATCGATCAGCATCTTCAGGGTGCCTTGAGAAGTTCGGATCTCCTCAGCGACCAGGGAGAATGTTTGAGCCACTTTATTAAGGTTATTATAGATCGAGGGATCGGTAAGGAATTTGGCGAATGTTCCCTCCCCTTTCTCAACTTTCGTCACAAGGTCTTCGAGCCTTTTAATAAATTCGGTCATGGTTTCGATCGTAACAGCACTGGTCTTCATCACGTCCTGGAACTCAATCTGAGCAGTCCCCTCAATCATCTTTCCGGGACGGATTGGCCCTGCTGCCGGAGAACCGCCACTAATTTCAACGTATTTATCGCCCAAGAAGTCCCATGGTAAGAATGCTTGCCTTCGCATCTTCCTTGATAAACGGCAGGGCGCTCTTGTTGATCCTCATGGTCACCATCGTCCCATAGGTAGGGTCAAGATCAATCTCTCTAACAGACCCCACCTCGGTCCCAAAGACCCACACCGGCGCGCCTCTTCTCAGGCCTCTCACATCCCTGAAGTGGGTCTTCAGATCGACCTTTTTTGAAAAGAATTCCTCCAGGTTTCCCGCAAAGAAAACCGTTACCAAAAGGATCGAGAAGGGCAAGGGTGATCACAGAACCCACCTTCAGTCTTGACCACCGCAGCTGTTTCTTGATATCAGCCATGTGAACCTCCTATCCATCGAACGCAAATGAGGAATCGAGATGAAAATTCAATTCGCACAAAAAGGCCTTTATTTCAGGAATCGGGGCATGAACGAGCTCGTCTTTGACCCATCAAAAATGATCGAGCCCTCCTGTAAGAACAAGAACCGGTTCGCCACTTTGATTGCATCGATCACTTTGTGAGTCACGATCAATAGGCCTCTCTGATCTTGAGACAGATTCAGGATCACCCGGCAAATATTATCTGCATTGATCGGATCGAGTCCTGACGTTGGCTCGTCGTAGAGGAACATCTTCGGCTCACAGCCAGCGATCGACCTCGCAATGGCCACTCTCCGGTGCATTCCGCCACTCAGTTCCTCCGGCATCAACTCCATGGCCTCCTCCACCCCCACGGCCCTGAGGAGTTCCCTGACCTTCCTGTCCAACTCTTCTTCGGACATCCTGCCATATTCTCTCAGGCAAAAGGCCACGTTTTCCTTTACATTTAAGGAGTCGAAGAGGGCTCCTTCCTGAAAGACGATGCTGAATTTCATCCGGATTTTTCTCAACTCCTCTTCGGTCATATCGGAGATCTCTTCCCCTTCAATGTAGATTCTTCCGGAATCGGGCTTGATCAGTCCCAAGATGAGCTTCAGGATCGTTGTCTTCCCTCCCCCACTTTCTCCGAGGATCGCTACCCTCTCGTGGGCCTGGATGGAAAAACTCACGCCCTGCACAACCAGGCGGGATCCATAAGAGAAAGAAACGTGATCAAATTGGATCATAGGGAAAACCCAAGGACATAAAGCAAGATCCGGGTCAGAATGAAATCAGCCATAATAATCAGGATGAAAGAGGCGACCACAGCCCTTGTCGTTGTCCGTCGCAGGCCAATCGCCCCTCCCTTTGTGGAAAGCCCCATATAACAACTGATCGAGGCAATGAGATAACCAAAGATGAAGGGTTTCACCGATCCGGCAACAACATTCTCAAAATCAAAGACCTCCCGGATCGAGCTCCAGTAAACCGTACCGCTTTGATGGCTGACATACACCGCAATAAAATAACCGCCCAGAATGGAGACGGCATCCCCGATGATCGTGAGTGTCGGGAGCATAATGATGGAGCTGAGAACCCTTGGCGCAACCAGCTTCTTGAGGGGATCGACGCCAAAAACCCTGAGGGTATCCACCTGGTGCCCGAGAATCATCGATCCGAGTTCAGACGCCATTCCAGAACCCACGCGACCCGCAAAGATGAGGGCAGTCACCACAGGTCCCATTTCCCGAATGATGGAAATTCCCACGATATTGCCTGTATACATCTTGAGCCCAACCGTTGAAAGCTCAGCAGAGAGCTGGAGGGAAAGAGCCATCCCCAAGAAAAGGGAAACAATAAGAACAATCGAAAAGGACCCTGCTCCCGCATAATCCATCTGCTCAATCAAATCTTTAAAGTAAAAGGGCTTTTTCACTACGGCCACGATCCCCCGGATGGATAAGAGATAGAAGTCCTGAAGATCGCTGACCCATTCTCTGACCTTCATCATTTTCCCCTTCAAACTAATACCAGTCTACTTTAGATCCTTCACTTTTTCAAGATAATACGCAGGTTACCTGTATGCCATCTGCGCTTGTCTTCTGAAACCGGATGTTGTCTTTTTCGGAGAGCCGATCCCCTGGGAGGCTCAGCAATCAGCTTTTCACGAATCTGAAAGAAGCGAAGTGATGCTTGTCATTGGGACTTCCACAGTCGTTTACCCGGCTGCCTCTCTTCCCATGAGGGCAAAGGAACGCGGAGCCATCGTTATCGAGATCAATAAGGAAACGACCCCGGCAACTGATCTCGTATCGGACTACCTGATCTGCGGTTCCGCAGGTAGAATCATCCCCGAAATTGTTAAGGATATCCGAAGGATCCAGGGCTAAGGGAAAGTATTGCAATCCTTGTTTGAAGGTGGTATGATTTTGATGGTTAAGGGATTGCCTCAGCTTAACCTCCCGTTCTGCCTGTGGATATGCAGTGAAACGATTCACTTCAGGCAGCAGGCGATCAAGGGTGATAGTTCATATTTGAAGGAACAATAAGAAGAATCTGTCGAAAAGGTCATCTATGATGACCTTCAAACTGCAAACCTTCTTTTCGGCGCCCACGGTGAGAATCTAAAGCGCATTGCCAGAGAGTCCGGTGTAAGGATCAATGCGAAGGGCAATGCCTTGACCATCCAGGGTGACGATCTCGATGTTCATCTGTCCCTCCGGGTGCTGAATGACCTCTATACCCTTTTGAAGAAAGGGTATCCCCTTTTTCCCGCTGATATCGATTATGCCATACGAATGATCTCTGACGATTGGACCGTTAATCTGGAGGATATCTTTCTCGATACAGTTTACATCTCATCAAAGAAGAGGGTCATCACACCGAAGAGCCTCGCCCAGAAGCGTTACATTGATGCCATTCGGAAATATGATCTTGTCATTGGGATCGGTCCTGCCGGGACGGGGAAGACCTATCTTGCCATGGCCATGGCTGTTGCCTCACTCATGAAACAGGAAGTCGAAAGGATTGTCCTGACCCGGCCTGCTGTGGAAGCGGGCGAAAAACTTGGATTTCTTGCCTGGCGATATCGCTGAAAAAGTAAACCCTTACCTCCGTCCCCTCTATGATGCCCTCCATGACATGATGGATTTCGATCGAGCCGCCAGGCTCGTGGAAAAGAATGTGATCGAGGTTGCTCCCCTGGCCTTCATGAGGGGGCGAACACTTAATGACTCCTTTATCATCCTCGATGAGGCTCAAAATACCGGGGCCGAACAGATGAAGATGTTCCTGACCCGTCTGGGCTTTGGCTCCAAGGCAGTCATTACGGGCGACATCACCCAGGTCGATCTTCCTGACCACAAGGTGTCCGGGCTGATCGAAGTTCAGTCCATTCTCAAGGATATCGAAGGAATTGCAATTTGTCTACTTCACAGAAAAGGATGTGGTCAGACACCCCCTTGTCCAGGACATCATCAAGGCCTATGACAAAGCGGAGGAACGCCGAAATCAGGAAAAAGGAAATTGCCGGATCAACGTACGATTTAGATGTATGGAATGCAGGAACGCATGGATTACGGAAGCAGTCTAATTCTGAAACAGTCTTAAAGATGGAACAATCTTTGAATCTCAGGAGTAAAAGACTCGGAAAGCAGATAGCTCAAGGCTGAAAGCTTGTTTTCAATGAAACCCTTGATTAAAAAATGGTTCCAACATCTCTCCTTTTTTAAAGCCCCCAATGGCAGCCAGGAGCATTCCTGGGTGGAGAGGATCAAGACCTCCTCTTTCCAAAAATGGGCCATTGCCATCGGAACCACTCTGGTCCTCACCCTGCTTCTCTCGCCCAACCTTAAGCTTCCTCCGAAGCAATATAGGATTGGAGATATTGCCACCAAGGAGATCAAGTCCACCCAGGACCTCCTCGTCGAGGATGAAAGGTCTACCCTGGAAAAAAGGCCGGAGGCCGAAAAATCGGTTCTCTCCGTCTATGATTATGATCCAGGGGTCATGAGGAATGCAGAGAACCGAATTCGATCTACCCTTGAAACATTGGCCGCTACCTTCCAGAAAGGAGAAAAAGGGAATGACCTCAATGGCAAACGGAGGAAGATATGGGAATCTTCCCTTTCCATCCCCCTGAACCAAAGGGAATGGACTCTTCTGGAAAAAGAACATTTCCATCCCTCCATTGGGGAGGCGGCTCTGGGTCTCCTGGCCTCCATTCTTAAAGAAAGGGGTCGTCAATGATAAAGGCCTCCTCGATCCCGATTCTGGGAAAGGGATCCTCATCAGAGACATTCAAACCCGTGAAGAGAAAAGAGATCTTCCTCCCTTTACTTTTTTAGATTTCAAAGATGCGCGAACCAAACTCCGGACCCAAGGAGACCTTCTCTCGCCCACCATCGGAAAGGAGTTAACCCCCCTGGTTGAAAAAATAGCCGAGTCCTTTTTGAGACCCAACCTCACCTTTAACAAGGACGAAACGGAGGAGAGGAAAAAGAGTCGCAAGAGAAAGGGCCAATCCCGTCTATTTCCAGGTCAAGAGGGGAGAGGTGATCGTCAGGGCAGGAGACCGCATCCAGGAAGAAAATCTCCTCAAGATCAAGGCCCTTAGAAAGGCCCAGGAAAGCAGTTATTTTGTCTCCATCCTGATTGGCATCGGCCTTCTGACTTTCCTCATCCTGTCGAGTCTCTATCAGTTTTCGACAAAAAATATCCGAAAGATCAACCTCTCTTCCAAAGACCTCCTCTTTCTCTCCTCTGTCCTTCTCGGATTGCTGGCCCTTCTCAAACTCTTTCTCATGATGACCGAGATCCTCGGAGGGGAGTTTCTCTCCATCCCCTCCTCCTCTTACCTCTATCTCTTTCCCGTTGCGACGGGGGCCATGATCATTCGCATTGTGATCCACTCAGAGGTCTGCGATCTTCTTTGCCATCCTCTCGAGTTATTTCTCGGCGGCCATGATGGGAAACCAGCTTTCCTCCTTCATCTTTTATCTGGTCGGGAGCGTGGTGGGCGCCCATCTGGTGGCCCGATGTGAGCAGCGGAGCATCATCATCAAGGCAGGGGTTTCCATGGGAGGGGTCAATCTGCTTCTGATTCTGGCTTCGAACCTGATCTCGGGAAATCCTCTCAAAATGACTCTCCTCTCCGATCTCATCATGGGATTTGCAGGAGGACTCCTCTCTTCCGTGCTGGTGCTGGGCCTGACCCCGATCGTCGAGAGTCTATTCGGGTATACCACCGATATCAAACTCCTGGAACTCGCCAATCTCGACAATCCCCTCCTGAAGGATCTGACCCTTCAGGCGCCCGGAACGTATCACCATAGCGTCATCGTAGGGAGCCTCGTCGAGGCTGCAGCCAAATCCGTCTCCGCCAATCCCCTTCTGGCAAGGGTCAGTGCCTACTACCACGATATTGGGAAACTGAAGAAACCCCTCTATTTCATCGAAAACACGGGAGGCTTCGAGAATAAACATGATCATCTCTCTCCCAAACATGTCGAGCCTGATTCTGATCTCCCATGTAAAGGATGGGGTGGAGCTGGCTCGAGAAAACCGCTTGGGCGAACGGATCACCCGCATCATCCAGCAGCACCACGGAACCAGCCTGATCTCCTTCTTCTATCAGAAGGCAAAGGAGCAGGAAGATCCGGAGATGAACCCTCTCGATGAAACGGACTTCCGTTACCCGGGCCCCAAACCGCAGACCAAAGAGGCAGGGCTTGGTGATGCTGGCCGATGCCGTCGAGGCGGCCTCCCGCACCCTCACCGACCCCACCCCTGCTCGGATCAAAGGCCTGGTCCAACGGATAATCCAAAGCATCTTTTTGGACGGGCAATTGGAAGAATGTGAATTAACCCTGAAGAACCTTCACAACATTGAAGAGAGTTTCACTCGCATCCTAACGGCAATCTTTCATCAACGGATCGAATATCCCGTCCCTTCGCCTCGCCGACCCACAGAAGAGGAATCATGAAAATCTGGATTCGAAACCTGCAAAGACTTATCCCTTTAGACTCAAGAAAATTGAAAAAAGTAGCTAAAACGATCTTAGCCGACTTCGCCCTCCCGGATGCTGAAGTCAGCATTTCCTTCGTCGATGATGGCCGGATTCAGGAATTGAACCGGCGGTATCTGGGCCGTGATAAACCTACAAATGTCCTTGCCTTCTCCATGAGGGAGGGAGAGTTCGCTTCCCTCCATCCCCAGCTTTTAGGCGATGTGGTCATCTCCGTGGACACGGCACGACGCCAATCGAATCGGTTCGGCCTGAATGAAACGGAGATGGTCATCCTGCTAATGATCCACGGCATCCTCCACCTGCTGGGCTATGATCATGAGGGAACAAAGAAGGGGGCCAGCAAGATGGCCCTGAAACAGAAAGAAATGCTAAAGAAGGTTCTCCGGAGGAAATAATCGAAGAACCCGCCCTCCCCTGATCCATTCTTATTAAAATCAGAGTTTCTCATTCTAAAAATCTAAACAAAAACATTTGAAATTTCCTCAATAATATCCTCCCCCTTCGATGGGGGAGGATTAAGGTGGGGGTGGACAAAACCAATTTTGTCCGGATTCAGTCCCCCCTCGCCTTCATGCCCTCCCACGGCGGGGAGAGGAGTTTCTATTGGTGATTCTTACGAAGTGGTAGAGACAAATTCTCAGACTTTTTGCGTAAGGATCTAACTTATGGATTATGAATAAAGGGTTGCCTGATACGTCTAAATATTAAGGTTCGAGGATGTTGTGAAGGAATCTGAAATTTAGCAACGATCATTTTTTTGTGAGCAGGAACGGTCAAACTTAATCGGTCCAGAGGATTCTGGTTTTAGGAGGTGATAAGCATGAAAAGAGCTCACTTATTTTTCGCTATCCTTCTAATTCTCTTCGCTTCCGGCTGTTCTCATGTTATCTCGAAAGACGTCAGGGCGAACTCTGACCCTTCCCTTACGGTAAACCAAGTCCGGGAGAATCCAGATCCCTATAAAGGGAAGTCAGTTATCTGGGGTGGAGAGATTATTCAGGTAATCAATCAAAAAGATGGAACCACTGAGATCGAGGTTTTTCAAAGACCTTTAGACTTCAGGGGAGAACCCAAAGAGACAGATCCTTCAAGCGGAAGGTTCTTAGTTCTCGATCATAGATATTTAGATCCTTACATTTACTGGAAAGGGAGAAAGATTACGGTGGCTGGTGAAATTACGGGAGAAGAGGTGAAACCCCTGGGAGAAATGGAATACAAATATCCCCTCCTGACAAGCAAAGAAATCTACATTTGGCCAGTTCACTATTATGGTCCATATCCTTACTATTACCCTTATTACCCTTGGTGGGGCTTTGGCTGGTGGGGTGTGGGTGTCCATTTTCACCACCACCATTAAATATCGCATATGTACCCTGATGTTGCTGCATGCACGTTGAGGTCGTTAGCGCTGAATACTCCTGGACGAAAATCGCATATCAGAAACCTTGCTATCGTGGCGGCTCATTGGTCGCCACGATAGCATTTCGTTTACCCGTGCTTGTAACTTTACACCAAGAATGGGTCACAGTTATCTTTTCTTAATTTCCATATTTTTATTGTACATACGAAAAATCTCTTGACAATCAGAGATTTTCAAATAAGAATATAAATTACATAGACCTGCTTTGGCTTTTGGACATGCGAAAAGGACACAAGAAAGTAAACTTCTTTCTCGCTTTAGCCGTTGTTATCTGGATTCCTGCGGTTTTTACCTTCTTCCATTACTATTCTTTATCAATCGCTGATTTTCTCTCTTTTGAATTAAAGTTAGAGGCCCGTGATCAGATCAGTCTTCCAGCTGTTTCTGACGACAAATTGAAAGCCTTCGGATTAACTTCTTTTAACCATTTATTTTTCTTCGATAAAAATGTCTTGGAGCTACTTTCTGTCATCTCAACCCAGATATCTATCCCCGAGCCAACCCTCTTCATCCTTCGGTGTTAGAAGTCTCGCCTGTCAATCCTTTCGTAGTTGGTTTTCCATTTATTAGTCCACATTAGAAAAGCGACCATTTTTTCTTCGCAATTATCCAGAAAAGGAAGATTTATGCTAGCAGGGCCGGATTTGTTGGTTGTTCTGGTGATTGCATTAATTGTCTTCGGACCAAAAAAACTCCCGGAATTGGCCAAAACCGTTGGGAAGGCGCTCGCGGAGTTGAAGAAAACAACTGAGGACGTGAAGGACAGTATTGGGATTAAAGAGTTAGGTAAGATGAGAAGCAACTTAACCATGGACCTTTTTACTGATTTGGCTGAGAGGGTATCAACTTCGATGAGTAAGGATGTGGTTGAGGAGGCATCCGTACATGAGGAAAAGTCTATTCATCTCCCTATCGAGGCATCCACCCCTGCAGAAAAGGGAGAAAAGTTAGAAGAGGAGGAAGGGACGAAGGGAAAAAATGCCTTACAACTGATTGGATAATTTTTTCATATGAAATCATCACTTCAATCTAAATTTAGGTGGGTCGGCATTATGTGCTTGTTGGGAGGACTTTTCATCCTCGCCTGCCAAAACTACTCCATTTTTTGGATTAAAGCAGTCAAACTTTATGGCCTTCTCCAAGATCCATGTAAGCTAAAGGGGGTTCTCACCTCCTTTGGAGTATATTCTCCATTAGTTTTTATCTTGCTCCAAGTGCTCCAAGTGGTTGCCGCCCCAATTCCCGGAGGCCCCATTGAATTTTTGGGAGGCTACCTTTTCGGAGTAAGGGCTGGGATGCTTTATTCCATGATTGGTCTTGTATTGGGTTCCTGGCTTGCATTCAGCTTAGCAAGGATCTTTGAAAAGCGGGCTGTCGAAAAGTTTGTTTCACCAGAACTGAGAAGAAAATTCGATTATCTAATTGGGCATGAAGGGGCCATACTAAGTTTTCTTCTTTTTTTAATCCCTGGCTTTCCAAAGGACGCGTTGTGTTACATTTTAGGGTTAACCCCCATGCCTTTGGGTATTTTTCTCATGATTTCAACCATTGGAAGGATACCGGGAACATTAATATCAACTCTTCAAGGGGCAAAGGCCTTTGAGCATCAATATCACACCCTATTGATCCTTTTAGGAGTATCTGCTCTGCTTATTTTAGTTTTTTATATCTACCACGAGAACATTCACCGATGGATTAAGAAAAGGAGTAAAGTTAGCAATCAGGTGAACGGAGCATAATCATCCTTATGTTTCTCTCATGCTTTTATGCATTTCAAGGCTAGTTACGGATTGGTGAAGAAGATTCTATGGCCCATGAATGATTCGACTGGACCTCACGCATTCATCCACGGGTAAAACCCGTAGTCTTCTGCGTAGATGGATAAATCGATCGTCACGGAGAGGAGCATTTTTCCACAGGCAGGTTTATCGTAAAGGGCGATTCGTTCTCGGGGCGGTGTGAATTTGAAATGTGACCGATTAGAGATTGAGTAGCCGAAAGAAACTTTTCCAATTATTGAATTTATTTTTTGCTGACAAATCTTTCTCATGTATTCTTATCCGGCCCATACGGTTAATTCCGAAGCCTGATTTCATCTTTATAAAATCATGACTGGACATTAGGAATCCTAATGGGTGGTTTTCTCCGCTGGGCTTCTGCAAGAGAATGGCAGCCCAATTTCTATTTTCAGAGGGAATAAGATGAGTAATCTCCTCCCAATTTGGAGATATTTCCCAAAAGCCGCACAGGCTTTCATGAATGAATAAGAAATAAGGTTTATGATGATCATCAAAGCGATAAAGGTGTAAATGTCTTTTTATCAATTTAAAATCGAAGTCAAATCCCTTTTGTACCAAATTGGTCTTTAGGGTTGATAAGAATTGTTCCAATAATCTTTCAGGGGCTGACATTCGCATTTCTTTCACACCTTTTAAACAATCTCCTTGCTTCAAGGCCGAATAAATCAAGCTAAGCCAATTTAGGCCAACTTTCTTACGTCTTCCCCTTTATATTTGCTCATGAAAGAACCGACAGGAAATGTGATGGTACCCGGAGAGTCAAATAGTGATTTTCACCCATCAAAACAAGATTTTCCCACTGGGTCTCCGAGGCCTAGCCTTTTTGGGAGCTTCCTTGAAAGCGAAACGATTCTTATTGGGTATCAATTGTGACTTCTGTTTGTAAAGAGTTTCTAGCCTTTCTTCCTGCCTTTCCGTTAGCACCTGCTTTCTATCGAAGTCTTCGGATGCTGTTTTCAGAAATACGTCTTCAGCCTTTGTTAATGCATACTGGTTTAACCCTGACATAACCCAATCAAGTCTTGCTTTATCCATAGAATACTCCTTTCTGTCCCGATGATTGTCTTTAGGTTCTCAAGGCTATCTTCTCCCGAAGCCACGTTTTTCCGTTGCCTCTTTTACCAGCAAATTTTTCCCCATGAAATCCTGGCGGTTAAACATGGAAACAGCTCTCCGCCCTTCCCACTGCGTAGACATCTCCACGAAGGCAATACCTCTCGGCTGCCCGCTTTGCCTGTCCTGAACAATCTTGACAGACATGACATCCCCGGCTTTCGAGAAATAGGGCCTTGAGTTCAGGCTCGGTGGCCTGGTAAGGGAGGTTGGCTACGTAAACTTTCTTGTTCATATTTCCTCCTTTGATATCCCTGATTTGCTGAAGCATTCCGTGCACAACAGTTTTCTGTCATTCGGAGGGGGAACTGAAGTGATCACTTCCTTCCCGCAGCCTGAGCATAAGACTTTGTAGGATTTTGGGTGCCTAAAATGATTCGGTTTTGGAGCATGAAGATCGCCCGTGCCTTCTTCGCTGTAACATCGATCAACCTCTTTTCTGCAAAAACAGGAATTAATAACGGTTATTGCGGCCGTTATAATCCATTCGTCCTCCGAAAGTCCTTCCCTGATCCGGGCGAGGACGCGCCTCTTTCACACTCATCTCTTTGCCCAAGAGTATTTTCCCGTTAAGACTCTTAATCGCTGTCTGGGCCTGAGACGGCGTTGTCATTTCAACAAAGCCAAAACCCCGGGACTGGCCACTATACTTGTCTTTGATAACTTTTGCTGACGCTACCTGGCCGAAGGATTCAAAAGCCTCCCGAATCGTCTCGTCTTTTACATCAGATGATAAGTTTCCTACATAAATGTTCATAATCATTCTCCTTTTTTCGGATTTCTTTTTCTTTTCTTTGTTATGAAAGTCTCGCTCCATGCTATTGCAAATTCTTCATGCCAGCCCCATATCGAGATCTCCTTTCTCTGTGAGACAGTCTCGTGGCGGACTGCCACCTCCTGTTCCTTGTCCCCTTCGATTCTGATGATTTTTATATCACCTTTTCTACGGGTGCTCTGCCTCCTATTACCTTTTCTCCGGTCGCTCTGCCCTGTCATCGCCATCTTAACCTCCAACCCGGCATTGCGTTAGCCATAAAAAAAGCCCGCAAAGAAGTCGTTTAGAGTTCTTGCGGGCATAGGCTATAAGCCTAAAAGGCTCTATGCAACTTGGTTGTTACGTTTTATTATAACACAATATGCCAATTTACGCTTTAGATAATCGAGAATGAACGTGAGCGGGCTTGAACTCTCTTGTAATCAAGGATTCGAGCCAATCATTGTTGCTTTGTCACGGTCAACATTCTTTTTCTCTAAAGGTTGTGACCCCTCAGTTTTGAATGCAATTGGAGCGGAGTGGTCTCCCCTCCGAAACCTTGAACAGCGGATCATCAGAGGGAGGATAACCGGCAGGTTTAGTGCTAAAGGGACCGTTTTGAGGGTATCCACCCTCCTGCCGATCACTCAAAGGTGCCGCTTTAAGTTTTCTCCGGAGAGACCACCACGCCCCTGGGAATAGAATCTCCGTCCGCAACTGAGGTCTCAAGATATGATCTGTCGGGGGCTGCTCTTAAGGTTAGAGACACAACATCTGATTGAGTTGCCTCCTGCGAAGATTCCTTCTCCTTATCCCGGACGTAGAAAGCCTCCTGCCATTGAAATCGATCAGACTCCTATCGAAGAGAATTTATCGGATCTCAAGCCCCTCGAACTGCTTCAGGTGAGGCGGACCCCTCTGGAGAAGGTTTACCAGGGGTTGATGGAGCAGTTTCACTATTTAGGATACAGCCGACCGGTGGGAGAGCATCTGGAGTATCTGGCGCGCTCCCAGAATCGACCTTTGGCCTGTATCGGGTGGTGTTCGGCCCCCCGTCACATTGGGTGTCGGGATCGGTATTTGGGGTGGACGAAGGAGCAGCGGGTCAGGAATCTTTCTCTGGTGGTGATCAACACGCGCTTTCTGATTTTACCCTGGGTGAGGGTTCCCCATTTAGCCTCTCATCTTTTAGGGTGGATGGCTCGAAGGATCTCACGGGATTGGCAACAGATCTATCGGCATGAGGTGGTCTGGTTAGAGAGCTTTGTCGATCCGGAGCGGGGGTTTCTGGGGACCTGTTATAAAGCGGCCAATTGGATCTCCTTGGGGCAGACGACAGGGCGGGGAAAGGATGACCAGACCCACAAAGTCAACCGGAGTCTTAAGGCAGTCTGGGGATATCCTTTGAGAAGAGATTTTCGGCAGGCGCTTGGTGAGAACCTACTGTGAAGGCTGCTTTGAGAAGCAGCGCACGATCGATGCGTTGACCGAAGAGAATAAACAACTCAAGGCGAAGTTGAAGTATTTGGAGCGTAAGGAGCAGCAAGGGTATTTCGGTTCCTCCACGCCTTCCTCCAAAGTGCCGTTCAAGGTGAACGCCCCCTCCAGAGAATCAACGCAAGCAGGGGGGTGCGAAGAAAGGCCATACTGGCCATGGTCGTCAAGGCTTTGATGAATCGCAAGCAGACCATATCGTTGCATTGGAATCCGAGGTAGGCGATCGCTGTCCTCAATGTGGCGGTCCCCTGAAACATCGAGGCACCGGAAGACGGTCGGTCATCGATATCCGTCCTCTTCAAGCGGAAAAGACGCTCTATATCGTGCCGAAACAATACTGCCCTCGTTGCCGACGAACCTTTCAGCCTCATCCTCCTGGAGTTTTGCCTAAGAGCCTCTTTGGGAATCAATTGGTCGCCACGGCGGCCTCGATGCACTATCTGCATGGGGTGCCCATGGGACGGATCTGTGAACAGATAGGTGTGGATTTGGGGACATTGATCAAGATCTTTCATCGTGTGGCCAAACTCTTTTCGAGCATCCCGATCCGTTTGATTGAACGATACCGGCAGGCACCGGTCAAGCATGCTGATGAGACCGGGTGGCCTAATGATGGTCATCATGGTTATGTCTGGCTCTTTGCCACCGTGAAGATCAGTCTCTTTTTATTTCGTCAAACGCGCTCCTCCACTGTGCCACGGGAGGTCTTTGGTAAAAACCCTCTGCCAGGCACCCTGGTGGTGGACCGCTACCATGCCTATAACAAAGCTCCTTGTTCCCTTCAATATTGTTATTCCCATTTGCTCCGAGACGTGGAGGACCTTGAGAAAGAATTTTCTGATATAGACGAGGTCAAAACCTTCGTCGAACGTCCTTGCATCCCTCCTGGCATCCGCCATGCATCTCCGATCCTTGCCCATTCCCGATGCCCAATTCTATGAACAAGCTACAGAGGTTAAATCCCAAATCATGGAAGCGGTTCATGACTCTGCTCAGCATCTGGCTATTCGTCGTATCCAGGAGATCTTCCATGACAATGAAGAACGGATCTATCGGTGGGCCGATGATCGCCAGATTCCTGCAGACAATAACCTCGCTGAGAGAGATCTTCGCCCCACAGTCATCGCCCGTAAAGTGAGCTTCGGCTCCCAATCCGAGGCCGGAGCCAACACCCGTAGTATCCTCATGACCGTGCTCCATACGCTCAAAAAACGAAATTCGGACCCTTGCACAACCTTAAAAACTGCCCTCGATCAGCTTGCTAAGAATCCAACCCTTGACCCCTTCCCTCTTCTCTTTCCCACCGATACGTCCTGCAATATTAACGATTATTCTTGCATTTTAGCAGAGAATAGGATAGAAAGAAGTTAAATCAAGTTGAAAAGAGTCCCCTTTAGACGTCAGAGAAACCCGCAGAGAACTCTGAACAGCTTCTTAGCGGGTTTTTTATGCAGTCTTGAAGAGAATCTTATCAGGATCTGCCAAAAGCTGACAAAAAATTGGAAAGGAGGTGTAGAATCTGGTCTCACGTCCCCTCTCCTCTTAAACAGGAGACGTTGGCTGCATGGTGTGGTTACTTAAAATTCGAAAGGTTAAAGGAGATTTTAATGCCAAAAGGTCGAGTCAAGTGGTTCAATGATCAAAAGGGATTTGGATTTATTGAAGTAGAAGGCGCGAAGGATGTCTTTGTCCATCACTCCTCCATTCAAGGGGAAGGGTTTAAATCCCTGAAAGAGGGAGATGAGGTAGAATTCGAAATTACGCAGGGCCCCAAAGGTCCTAGTGCCACCAATTTGCGGATACTCCGCTAAAGAACAGAGAGGTCGGCTTTATCCGACTTCGATGGTGTCAGTAAAACTGCGTTGAATGCCTGGAACAATGTCTTTTCCGGGTCTGAAGAGGTTTGTTGTACCCCGCCACAGGCAGGGACGCTCCCCCTTCAAGAAATCATCCTGAGCGTGGGAAATTTCTTCTGGGTCTCCATAAAAGAAGGTAACGTGAAAATAAATAAAAGAAAGAAAAACACCAGTGGACGGATTCCAAAGGGGTCCCGCAGTTTTGACTCCTGCCAAAGGCGGGACGAAGATGTTCTGATCCTGTCCGACGAGTTGGACGTCGATATGGCCAGCGAGTTTCCGGGATTGAAAGCTGGGGATGGGGATGCTCAGACGAGGGAGGAGGAGGTTGTTGAATACGAACCGGAGACCTTTGGAAAGGCGGCGGACCCAGTTCGAATCTACTTGAAGGAGATGGGATCATTTCCCCTGCTGACCCGGAAGGGGGAGGTGGAGATTGCTCAAAGGATCGAAAGTGAACAGCGGGAGGTGTTAAGCGCAGTGTTCAGCTGTCCCCTCGCTATCAAGGAGGTCATCAACCTTGGAAACGCTCTCCATGCCGGAAAGACCACGATCAAAGAGGTAACCAATGAGGTTGACAATGAAGAGACGACTGTTGAGGAAGAACAGATTCAGAAGAAGAAAGTTCTCAGTTTGATCAATAAGATCCAGAGGGGAGAAGAGCACATTCGAATTCTCCAGGGAGAGTTGAGGCTCAAGAATAAAGAAGTTCCAAAAAAGAAGATTCAGGAAAAAATTTTGAAAAAACGAACTAAGATATTCGATGCCTTTAAGCAGATCAATCTGAGGGAAAAACAGATCAACAGAATCGTTCAGAACTTGAAGCAGTGGGACATTCGGATGGAGAAGGCTATAAGGGAGATGGATTATATTAATAAGACAGGACCGCCCGGAGTGTCAAAAGGAAGGTAGTCAAAATGGAGGTGGAATGTGGCCTTTCTTCCGATCAGATCAAAGAGGCAGTGAGGGCAATTGAGAAAGGGGAGGCCAAGGCCAAAGAAGCCAAGAGTGAACTGGTGAAGGCCAACCTTCGGCTGGTCATCTCCATTGCCAGGAGGTACTTGAATCGGGGACTTCAGTTTCTGGATTTGATCCAGGAGGGCAATATTGGGTTGATGAAAGCGGTGGACAAGTTCGAATATCAGCGGGGCTATAAATTCGGTACCTATGCGACATGGTGGATTCGGCAAGCCATGACGCGAGCCATTGCCGATCAATCGCGGACCATTCGCCTCCCTGTCCACATGATCGAGATTATCAATAAACTGAACCGGACCTCTCGGACTTTGGTTCAGCAGATGGGGAGGGAGCCCACCCTGGACGAAGTCGCCCAAAACATGGGGGTATCTTTGGAAAAGGTGCAGAAGATTTTGAAGATCACCAAAAAGTCCATTTCGCTCGAAACCCCTATTGGTGAAGAGGAGGGCAGCCGCCTGGAAGATTTTATTGAGGATAAAGAGGCGATCTCCCCTCAGCATGCAGCGATAAACTCCAATTTTGCAAAACAGACTCAAAACATCCTTTCCACTCTGGACAAAAGGGAGGAGAAGATTCTGAGGATGCGATTCGGAATCGGGGAGAATCACGACTATACCCTTGAAGAGGTCGGACAGGACTTTGATCTTTCCCGGGAGCGGATCCGGCAGATTGAGGACAAGGCATTAAGGAAGTTGAAGCATTCCAGTCGGGCCGATAGACTAAGGAGTTTCATTGAGCACTAAAAGCATCCTAAATAAGCTTTCCATAGTGTGGACATCTCCACAAAGGCAATACCTCTTGGTTGGTCGGTCACAATCGATACCCAACAATAAGTCTGATCATTCTGCCTTTAAGAAATGCAGCCCAAGAAGGACCAAGCCCCGGAGGCCTCCCACAAGAGTATTTTGATGTGAAGGGATGGAGAGCCCGACCAGAAATCACATTGTCGTTAATGATATTTAACTCACTATTCTCAAGAGAGGAAATACGATGATAAAAGCAGGTGATCTGTTTAAAAATATAGAAAGTGGAAAAGTGTTTACAGTGAAAAGCGTTAATCCCAGCATTATCATTTTGGCCACAAAGGACGAATCTCATTCGATGTTTGTCAAACCGGAAGACATAGAATCCGCGTTCCTGCCTTTCATAGAAGACGAGGTAAAGAGAAACCTCAAATAATGAATGAAGTCAGATGGCTACCTGTTATCGAATCTTAAAGAAAGGAAACCCATGTTCGATCTTAACGCATCATGCCCACATTGTGAGAGGAATTTCAAACTAAGCAGGATTGGCCTGGAGACCAGAGAGTTTATCCAATGTCCTCATTGCCGAAGAATTATTAAACTAGACCTCGCTGATCCGGAGAAAAAGGCAATATGGATGGGTCCGGATTTCTTAGACTGATTTTGGGTCTTAACCCGTTCTAGTATAAAGTTTCATAAATATATTTACATATAAACTTCTTTGTGGTATAAAGGTTTCTAAAACCAAAGGAGGAAACCCCTATGCCACGGAAGACCCAGAAAGCCAAGTTGGTTTTGAGCAAAGAACAACAGGAAGAGTTAAGAAAGACCGTGCAATCACGAAAAGCCCCCATTAGGGAAGTCCAACGAGCCAATATTCTATTAAGATATTCAGAAGGCATGCCCATTACCGAGATTGAAAAGATGACTCACGTGAGCAGGCCGACGATTTACAAATGGATGGAGAAATCCTTGGCCATGGGGATTGAGGAAGGCCTTAAGGACAAATATCATCGGCCTAAACAGCCAGTGATTACAGAAGAGGCGAAAGCCTGGGTCATTAGCATTGCTTGCCAGAAACCGAAGGATTTTGGCTATGCTGCTGAGGTATGGACTCGTAAGGCTTTGGCGGAGCACGCAAAGAAATATGGACCCGGGCCTGGCCATGATTGTTTGAAGAGAGCGTGTAAAGCCACCATTCAGAGAATTCTCAGTGAGCATCCGATACGCCCTCATAAGGTGGCCTATTATCTGGAGCGGCGTGATCCAGACTTTGGCCATAAAATGGAAGAGGTGTTGTGTGTATACAAGGAGGTGAACCTTCAAAACGAAACCCTGGAATCCGGGGAGGTTCCGTCTGTCATTACGGTCAGCGTGGATGAAAAACCAGGGGTCCAGGCCATCCAAAATATTGCACCCGATATCCTGCCAGATCCAGAGAAACAATCTCGGATCATGAGGGATTATGAATACAAACGGCTGGGGACCCTGTCGATCCTGGCTGCCTTGGATTTGCATAGCGGTCATGTCATTGCCCAGGTTCATGATCGGCATCGAAGCTCTGAGTTCATCTCTTTGTTGAAGGAAATATCTGATTATTATCCTGCGGGATCCACCATTCGTATTATTTTGGACAACCATTCTGCTCACATCTCTAAAGAGACGATGAAATATTTGGCCGGTTCTCCGGGGAGATTTATTTATGTTCATACTCCTAAACACGGTTCGTGGTTAAATTTGGTTGAAACACTTTTTGGTAAAATGGCCAAAACCTTTCTGAAACATATTCGCGTGACTTCCAAGAAGGAACTCAAAGATAGAATTCTTCTCGGTATTAAAGAAATCAATGATTCGCCTGTTGTACACAGATGGAACAAATTCAATTTTGCACAAAACTTTTAATGTATATGGTTTAATGAAACGTTATCTAGTCTCCCAATAAAGGTCAAAAAAGGAGATGTCCCCGTGCTAAAAATAGGAGACAGGTTCAAAGATAAGACAACGGGAAAGATATACATCATAAGAGTGGAAATTGAAAACGGTACGGTTTTCCTGGAGGGGGAAAATGGTTTGGGCCGGAGATTGACTGGTGAAGAAAGTTTGATCCGAACTTGCGAGAAGTTAGAGGACATAAAATCTTGAAGCAAACCTGTTTCTCGCCAGGCGAGGGAACAGAAGATAAATAATCACTTCACGGAACAAATCAATTAAACGGATAGCGCAGCCAGTGCTTGCTCCAGGTCGGAGATGATGTCGTTAGCGTCCTCGATTCCTATTGATAGGCGCACCAAACCGTCGCCAATGCCCACCTGTGCCCGCTCTTCCGGGGAAAGACTTCGGTGTGAAGAAGTTACCGGATGCAGGATAAGGGTATAGATGTCTCCCAGCGTAGTCGCCGGAAGACACAGATCGAGGGCCTCCATGAATCGAAAGACCCCCGCGCGGTCCACACCGCCTATTTCAAAAGAGAGCATCCCGCCAAAACCCCGATCACCAAAAAGCTCGCGGGCCAAAGGGTACTGAGGATGACATGGCAGGCCAGGGTAATTGACCTTTGCAACCCTCGGATGCGTAGCTAACCACTCACCAACAAGAATGGCATTCTCGCACTGCCGTGCCACCCTCAGGGAAAGAGTCTTGCATCCCCGGAGAGCCAGCCACGCCTCAAAAGGTCCGAGTATTCCCCCAACGAGTTTATTCAATTCATTCAATTTCCGTCGGTTCTCGGAAGAGGTGATGACCACCCCCCCTGTCACATCCCCGTGCCCCCCAATATATTTGGTGACGCTATGAATCGTATAGTCAGCCCCATGAGGGATGGGATTGAACAGGTAAGGCGAGGCAAAGGTATTATCAACAAGGAGTTGGGCACCGTACCGATGGGCCAGGACGGCCAGGGAAGGTACATCGGCGACTCTCATGAGGGGATTGGAAATCGTTTCGACAAGCAATATGATGGGATGGGTCTCTGCAAGGGCGGCCTCAACCGCTCCCAGATCAGTGACATCAACCAGACGAATCGTGACGCCCATTTCGGTGAAGAGTTTCTTCAGAAGGGTGGTTGTGGCTCCGTACAGATCGAGGGTCGTCACAATAGTGGTGCCGGCCCTGACACCGGCACCCAGAAGAGCGGCATGAACGGCAGCCATTCCGGAGCCAAGGCCTGGGACGCCTCGCCTCCTTCAAGCTCTGCCACGGCTTCTTCGAAGGCCGTTACCGTTGGATTTTCATAGCGGGTGTAGACATAGCCCGTCTTTTTACCGTCAAAAACGGCATCCAGGTCGTTCATACTTTCATACAAATATCCCACCGTTGAATAAATCGGCGTTGCCACGGGCGTCCATTCACTTCGGGACTTCCGCTCACCCGAATGCACCGCCCGAGTGCTAAAACCCTTTCTACGGAGATTTTTCATCGTAGCCTCCTTTGTCCCGGCCTTGGACGAAGGACCGATGCCATCACCGAGACTTAGACAATTCTTTCTTCCATCATGTGGTTCTCATCCCTCCCTTTTATCCCAATGGCATAGTAAAAGTATACCAAATTTAAGACCTCAGTGAGAGCCAAACAGATGAACATCACCGGATAACTTGTCCATTGAAGGATGATGCCCATAATCATGGGGCCTATGCCGATTCCCAAATCCGAGAATGCCATAAAGGTACCCATTGCTGGCCCCCGAGCAAATCCCGAATTCTCAATGGCATAAATGATGAAGGAGGGAAAGAGAAAAGCCAATCCCAATCCCAGAATGATTGCAACCACAATAAACATTGTAAGCGTATGGGAAAAGGTGAGAATAATCAATGAAACAATGGTTGTCAGGTGGCAAAATAGGATCAGTTTCTTTCTGTCGTAGAGATCCAATAATTTTCCACCCAAAACACGGCCCAAATTGAGGGTGACGGCCAAAATAGCAAAGAAGAATCCAGGGTTGGAAATACCCTGTCTTAGAGCATACAAAGGGAAAAAGGCACTCAACCCTCCCCAAATAAGATTGAGTAAAAAGACCATGAGGGCTGCAGGGAGTGCCTCCTGACTGAAGAGAGGTTCCTTTTTTCTCGATTGATTTGCTATTGGAACACCCTCTGTTTGTTTCAATCTGGTAACTATTAATGAGGTACATAGAGAGAGTCCGGCACAGGCCCAAAAGAGGAAGGTGAAGTTGAATTGGTTGATGAGGAGCATTCCGAAATAGGGGGCGACAGCAAAGGCAAAATTGGCAGACAAAGAATAATAGCTGATGATTTGGCCGCGATGATTTTCAGAGGTGATATTGGCGATTAAGGTGTATGAGGCAGTTGAAAAGAAGGCCAATCCAACCCCTTGCAAGACTCTTACAATCAAAAAGGGCAAAAAAGGAGGAGCCAAGAGATAGGCGATAGAGGAAAAGATATAGAGGACCGCTCCGCTCATCATAAAAGTTCTTTCGGGAATTCTTTGAAGGGCTCTTCCCACGAATGGCCTGGGGATCAAGGAACAAACGCTCAAAATCCCAACAAGAAAACCGATCTCTCCACCTTTTGCTTGGAACCTTGACAGGTAGATAGGAATGGTTGGAATGAGAAGGTACGAGACAGAGGAGAAGGTAAATTGGGCAAGGAAACTAAAGATAAAATCATGGGTGAATATCTTCGGCACCGTCCGTGTGGTCATAGCTCACTTTTCCGCATTGTGATTCTTCAGTATTCTATTTTGTACAGGATTTTTCAATGCGTAGGTGGATAAAATTGAAGGATGATCCTGGAATGCCGGCATTCATGGTGATACGGTTCATGATGGGCTACCTGCTACCTTTGTGACGTTTATATTGGACCCAAAAACTTACGGTTCGAAATAGGCGCTTATGAGAGTCGCGAAGCACATTCTCAAAAGCGGCATCATGAACTAAGCCCCTGTTTGACGGTATGGGGATTCAATCGAGGAGGGTTTCCGAAGGCCTGTGTGTCAAGGCATTCTATGCAGAATGATCAGAGGTTGAGGACACGGTTTTTTCAAGATCTAAGGTGAATCGAATAGGTATTTTTAAGTTTCGCATCTTGCTGGATAAATTTTATGGGAAGGATTTTGTTTCTTCTTGCAATTAATTGTGTTTTGTTATATCTCATCTATAGAGCCTTTCTGGATGCGGGTATTTGTTTTATGCCGATATTACTTTTACCCAAATCCGAAAGGCTTTTCCAGTTTTTTCAGATTAAATCATTAATATTTTTTCACTCAATTGGGGTTAGACTTTGGATTAAATCTCAATTCTGAAGGCTTTAGGAAGGAAGCGTTAATGGAAGAGGCCATCTCACCTCTTAGAGAGTGAGAGTAAGCTTTCATTACTTTGACAGAAACCAGCTTGCCTACTGAATTTGAATCTCCTTTAAAATTGACAATCCTATTCGAACGGGTTCGGCCGGTCACATCCTGATCGCTCTGTTTGCTCGGCCCTTCAACCAAAACCTCCGCTACAGAACCCTCTAAAGCCTTATTCTTCTCGGAAGTAATCTCCTTTTGTCTCTCCTGGAGGATGGAAAGCCGTTTCTCTTTGATTTCAGTTTCAACTTGATCCCGGAATTGAGCAGCCCGGGTCCCTTTGCGGGGAGAATATTTGAAGGAGAAGAGGTCATCGAACCGGACCTTCTCCATCAGATCCAGGGTTTCATGAAAATCTTCCTTTTCTTCGCCAGGAAACCCAACAATTACATCTGCAGTAATGGCGATGGAGGAACATTTTTCCTTTAAGCCCTCGATTTTTTCAAGGTAGGAAGCCTTTGTATATCCCCGATGCATCCTCTCGAGAATTCGATCCGAACCAGACTGAAAGGGGAGATGGATATGCTCGCAGAGGCTCTTTAATTCAGAAAAGGCTTGGATGAGCCCTCCAGAAAGGTCAGCAGGGTGAGAAGTGGTGAACCGGATTCGTTCAATCCCTTCAATCTTGTCGATTTGGCGAAGGAGTTCGGGAAAATCCATCTCCTCTCCCAACCCTTTTCCAAAGGCATTCACGTTCTGGCCCAAAAGACAGACCTCTTTCACCCCTCGATCGGCCAATTGTCTTACCTCTTCAAGGATCTCTCGACCGGGCCGGCTCTTCTCCCTCCCCCTTACATAGGGGACAATACAGAAAGAGCAGAAGCGGTTACATCCCTGCATGATCGTGACATAGGTTTTTACTTTCATCCCAGGCAACTGTGGAAGGGGCGTCTTCAGGTATCCCCCCTCTGAACTAAAATCAGTCTCGGAGACGCGTTGACCGAAATATTCCACGCGATTTACCAGTTCGGGAAGAGCGGATAGGGCATGCGTACCAATAACGAGATCGAGATAAGGGACACGGTCCAAAAGACGGTCACCCTCCTGTTGAGCCACGCAACCCGCCACCCCGATGATTGTCCCCCGCTCCTCCTTTAATCGCTTAAAACGTCCCAGGGCGCTGTAAACCTTGTGTTCAGGCTTTTCCCGCACACTGCAAGTATTAATGAGGATGAGATCCGCTTCTTTTGCCTCCCTTGTCTGTCGGAAAGAGGACCCCTCGAGGAGACGGAGCATTCGTTCCGAGTCTTGCTCGTTCATCTGGCAGCCATACGTTTCGATATAAACACGCTTTTCCATTGGCCGTTGTAAATTCTTACACACTAAGTCTGAGAATTTTCCTCCTTTAGAGTTTCCATTTTTTCAAGAGCGGAATGGAAGCATAATCCGTCAGATCAAGGTGGAGTGGCGTAATCGAAATAGAATGATGGGATACCGCCTCAAAATCGGTATTTCCTTTCTGGTCAAAGGTGAGCTGGCCACCTCCTATCCAGTAATATTTCTTTCCCCTGGGATCGGTCTTCTCAACCACAGCGCTCCCATTGTGACTCCATCGGCCCTGCTGCGTAATCTGGTAAGACTTGATCTCTTTTTCATCGAGATTGGGAACATTGATATTGAGAAGCGTGCCCTTGGGAAGCCCTTTTTTCAAGATCCGTGCGGCCACCCTTACAGCGAATCGGGCAGCCGGGTGGAATTTAAAATGGCTACGGCTGACCAGAGAGATGGCGAAGGAATGAATGCCCAGTAGGGTCCCTTCAAAAGCAGCGGAAACCGTTCCTGAATAGGTGATATCGTCACCGAGATTTCCTCCTTTGTTTATGCCCGAAACGATCAATTGCGGCCGGTCGGAAAGGATGGCACTCACTCCCAGGTGGACACAATCGGCAGGAGTTCCGTCAATGGCATAAAAATTCCGTTTGATCTTCTCGACGCGGAGGGGACGGTGGAGAGTAAGGGAATGGGCGATAGCGCTCTTTTCTCGATCAGGGGCTACAACAAATACGTCTCCGATCTCACTGAGGGCCTTCGCCAGAATGAGTATCCCTTTGGAATAGATGCCATCATCATTGGTGACCAGAATCTTCGGATATTCACCCATATCTTAAGGTAGAAGGTATAAAGTCAGAGTAAAAGGTGAAAGACGAAGTTTCTCCCTTAAACCTTAAGCCTCGAACCTGAATAGGGATGGTCGGGGCGAGAGGATTTGAACCTCCGACACCTGGCACCCCATGCCAGTGCGCTACCAGGCTGCGCTACGCCCCGAAATCATACTCCCCTAACTATATTCAATTTTACACCGAAAGTCCAGACCTTTTTTCACTCCAATACTGAGGCGGTATCGCACCTAATGCGTTAGCTTTTCCGGCTCCATGAAAGGCTTCATCTTCGGTGCAACTTTCTTATCCCCTCTGGCAAAAACCAAAAGGGCGGCCGAAAGGACAATGATCAAAAGGACTACAATTGCCATTGTTAGAGTAAGTAACAATAGAAAGGCAATCATCAATTTCGACATGTTTTTTCCTGTTTCATTATATAAAAGTATCAGGGCAACCCTTTTTTTGATTAAACTGATTCGTCTTGAGCAGATATGAGATGGGATCGTAAAAAAGGGGGTATTATTCCCATATCAAGAGCATGAACTTAGAACTGAAAAGAGGAATCCTCAAGGATTTTCCGTATCCCCTTCAGCTCCTCACGGATGAGAGAAAGCAACTCACGTTCCTTCTCCTCGGTCTTATTTTCGCCCTGTTTCACTTTCAACTTTCGACTCTCCTCTCTCTCCATCTCTCGTATTTTTTTCTTCGCCCCTGCTATCGTAAATCCCTCTTCATAAAGGAGCTTCTTAATCTTCAAAATGAGATCCACATCTTTTTTCCGATAAAGCCGCTGCTGGGATCCTGCCTTGTGGGGCTTGATCATCCGGAACTCAGATTCCCAATAGCGCAAGACATGAGGCTTGAGCCCTGCAATCCGACTGACCTCCCCGATTCGATAGTAGAGCCTCTCCGAGGAGACCGGACCGGTCTGCATTTGCCTTTTGATCAATCTGGACAAATTTTCTCTCTATCTTTTGTCTGTCCCCCTTCGAGAGCAGATCGGGTCAACAGACTCGTGAAAGTCCAGACTCAAGAAATTATGTCCCCTGACGGTTGAGGCCTGCTTTCAGGACCTGACTCGGCTTAAAGGTCAAGATTCTTCTCGGGCTGATCTCGATATCATTGCCTGTCTGCGGGTTCCGACCCCGCCTGGCCCTTTTGTTCCGAATCACGAAATTCCCAAATCCGGAAATCTTGATCTTGTCCTCGTGTTGAAGCGTGTCTTTGACGATATCGAAAACAGACTCGACAATCTTGGACACCTCTTTCTTAGAAAAACCAACTTTCTCGTAAATGTTTTCGATAATGTCGACCTTGGTCATGGCTGACCCCCTCCTTTCTAAAAAATCCTTATTGCCTCAATTCAACCCTAAAGAATTCCTTCAGCTGGGCCGTAACCTTTTGATGGTACAGGTTTACCTCTTCATCTGTCAAGGTCCGATCATCGGCTCGATAACGAATCCGGTAGGAAACTCCTTTCTTCCCCTCCGGGATGGGTGCCTTTTGGTAAACGTCAAAAAGCTTCACCTCATCGATGTAGGGTTCCCGAGAAGCCCAGATCGCCTCCGTTAAATTTCCCGCCTCTAATGAGGCATCCACAACCAGCGAGAGATCCCGATAAACAGCCGGAAATCTCGGTAAGGTTTGGAATCGTTTCTCCTCTTTTCCCGATTGGAGGAAAGGCTCGAAATTTACCTCGAAGAGATAGGCCTTTTCAGGAATGTCGTAGCGGCTCAGAACCTCTGGATGGATTTCTCCCATGACGCCCACGATCTCCCCTCCGAATAAGAGCCTTGCTGATCTTCCGGGATGGAGATAAGGCGCCTCCTCCATCCGCTTAAAGGACACGCCTTGGATCTGAAAGGCATCCAGAAGCGCATCGATACAGCCTTTGATATCGTAGAAATCAACGAGCCTCGGTTGGGAAGTCCAGTGGGGCTCTTCCACATAGCCCGTCGCTAACCCTGCAAGATGCCTCAATTCCCGGGGCAATCTTTCTTCTGCGTCATGAAGGAATATCTTCCTTAACTCGAAGACCTTGAGATTCATATTTGTTCGGGAAAGGTTATAACGGGCCGTTTCCAGGAGCCCCGGAACCAGAGTCGTTCTCATCACCGAAAAGTCTTCCGTCAGGGGGTTAAGGACTCGAAGCGGTTTCCTTCGATTGTCCTCCGGGGAAAGGCCAATCAGATCATTCCAGGTTGGGGAGACAAAACTGTAAGTAATCACTTCATGAAAACCGTAATGGATAAGAACCTCCTTAGCCTTTCTCTCCAGGAAAACTTCCCTGTTCCTTCCCACAGGAAAAGAGGAGCTTGAAGGAAGGGTGATCGGGATATTCTCGTATCCATCCATCCGGGCAATCTCTTCAATGAGATCGATCTCCCGCTCCAGGTCCCCCCGGAAAGAGGATGGCGTAACCGTTAAAAGATTCTCTCTTTCCTCCTGGACTTTCAACTCCAGGTCTTCAAGGTAAGACCTTACCTTTGGGCCCGGGATCTTGGTTCCCAAAATTTGATTGACTCTTGAAATTCTCAAAGAAATTGTCTTCGGTTGAAGGAACACCGGATAGGCGTCGATTGCTCCCTCTACAACCCTTCCACCCGCAAGTTCCTGAATCAATTGGGTCGCGCGATTCGCAGCCAGAAGGCATCCACCATAATCGATCCCTCTTCCAAAACGGTAAGCCGCCTCTGTCTCGAGACCGAGCCTCTTTGAAGTTTTTCGATTATTCGCAGGATCAAAATAGGCGCTCTCTAAAAGGACGGTCGTCGTGTCCTCTTTAATCTCAGAGTTGAGTCCCCCCATCACTCCCGCGATGGCCACCGGCCTTTTGCCATCGCAGATCATGAGATCCTGGCTACTCATCACCCGCTTGGCCCCGTCAAGCGTAATAAATGCCTCGTTTTCCCGGGCCCTCCGAACGACGATCCGTTCTTCCTCCAATAGACTAAAATCAAAGGCATGGAGGGGCTGGCCTTGCTCCATCATCACATAGTTGGTCACATCAACCACACTATTAATCGACCTCACTCCCACTTTCTCTAACCGATCCCGCATCCACTGGGGCGAAGGACCAATCTTCACCCCCTCAACCATCCTTGCCACATAACGGGGGCATAGATCCGGATCCACGAGAGTCACGGATGTCTTTCGGTGGATCTCCTCTCCTTGGATAGAGAGAGAGATGTGAGGATATCTCATCTTTTGATGGGTCAATGCGGCAATCTCCCGGGCCACTCCGATGACACAGAGCCAATCGGGCCGATTGGGAGTGACGCTCAGGTCAAGAATCGTATCTTTTAACCCCAACGCTTCAGCCAATTCCTTCCCGAGGGGGGCATCGTTCGGGAGAATCATAATCCCGGTGGCATCTTGGCCAAAACCAAGCTCAATCTCCGAACAGAGCATCCCATCCGAGGATATTCCTCGAATCTTTGTTTCCTTGATCTCGATCCCCTTGGGAAGTTTCGCTCCAATCAGGGCCAAGGGGACTCTCTGTCCTTCCCGAATGTTTGATGCACCACAGACAATCGAGAATTTTCCCTGGTCGGTCCTGGCCTCTACTAAAGAAAGACGGTCCGCATTTGGGTGCTTCCGGATGGAATCGATCTGTGCGACGACCACCCTCTCCAATCCTTCACCTGTCGAAGTCATCTCTCCGACTTCCAGGCCCGCCATCGTCAAAAGATGGGCCAGATCTTTTGCGCCCATTTGAATGTCAACATACTCTTTCAGCCAATTCAAACTGACCTTCATCTATTCCTCAATTTTCGGGTTTCGAAATTCAGCATCAATGGCTAGGAACTTTTTTGCTGGTTCCACATGGAAAATATTCCGCAATCCGCGATCTACAATCTAAAATTGTTTCAGGAACCTCAGGTCATTCGTAAAGAAAAGCCGGATATCATTGATCCCGAACTTGAGCATGGCAATCCGTTCGATGCCCATCCCAAAGGCGAAGCCGGTGACTTCCTCTGGGTCATAATGGACAAATTTAAATACAGCAGGATCTGTCATTCCAGACCCTAATATCTCCAACCATCCGGTATTGGAACAAACCCCGCACCCTTTGCCACCACACATCACGCACTGAATATCCACCTCTGCACTCGGTTCTGTGAAGGGGAAAAAGCTGGGCCGAAATCGGAGCCTTGTCTCCTTTCCGAACATCTGATGGACAAAGATTGTCAGGACTCCTTTTAGATCGGCAAAGGTGATCCCCTTGTCCACCAGAAGACCTTCAACTTGATGGAACATGGGAGAATGGGTTGGATCGAAATCGCGCCGGTAAACAGCGCCAGGGGAGATGATCCGGACAGGAGGGGACTGTTTTTCCATCGTCCTTACTTCCATCGGAGAAGTGTGAGTCCTAAGAACCACCTCATCCGATATGAAGAAGGTTGCCTGCATCTCCCGGGCCGGATGTCCCTTCGGAATATTGAGGGCTTCAAAATTGTAATAGTCCAGTTCCACCTCTGGCCCTTCAACCACGTCGAAGCCAAGGCGTGAGAAGATCTCCACGACCTCATCCAGAATCTGGGTGATCGGATGCTTTTTACCGAAAGGGATTGGTCTACCAGGAAGGGTAATATCGATCCATTCCGTTTTGAGAGCTTCTCTCCTCTCCATGGTTCGAATCCGGAGGAAAGCCTCTTCGATCTCGGTCTCCAATGCGGCCTTGATCTCATTCGCCCTTTTACCCAATTCCCTCCGTTCTGCCTCTTGAAGCGTTCCCAATCTCTTGAGAAGTTGAGTTAAGCTTCCTTTCCGTCCTAATACTTTGATCCGGATGTCGGAGACCTCTCGCTCCGTCTTAGACCGGGAGAGGGAAACCAGCGTCTCTTCGTGAAGTCTTTCAAGCTCTTCTAACACCAAACCACCCCATCCAACAGATCAATTTCGAAATTCGAATATCCAAATCCCTGCCTTCGCCGAAGCGTCTTCACGCGCGGAAGCGAAACAAATTCAAAATTCAAATGATCTTATTTTCTAAACAGATTTGAGGCCCCTATTGGGGTGCGACCCCGCTTGTCTTGGCCATTTCCACAATTTTGGAGAAGGCAGCAGGATCGGTTACAGCAAGATCGGCTAAAACCTTCCGGTCCAATTCCACGTGGGCTTTTTTCAATGCATCCATAAGCCGACTATAAGAAAGTCCATGAACCCTTGCCGCAGCATTGATCCTGCTGATCCAAAGCCTCCGAAAATCTCTCTTTCTAGCTCCTCCGATCCCGGTAGGCATACATCAGAGCTCGATGAACGGCATCGACGGCAGTTCGGTAAAGCCGTCTCCTTCCGGACACATAGCCCTTTGCCATTTTCAGGACCTTCTTCCTTCTCTGCCTTGTCTTAGGCCCACCTTTAACCCTCGGCATGATCGATCTCCCTTCTGGTAACTAAAAAATGACGTGTCCGTTGACTGTGTAAATCACCCATTTCCCACCCCTGAGAAGCGGGAACGAAAAAAGGTTCAAACGGATGACGCTTTGATCAAGTTTTTCTTGTCAGTCGATTGAAATGAGGAGCGATATCCTCGTGGGAAAATTAGAGGTAAGGAATCAGTTTCTTCACCCTTTTCTCGTCCGATTTATCGACGTATTTCGGGGATCGAAAACCTCTTTTGCGATTGGTCGATTTCTTGGTCAAGATATGTCTCGCAAAAGCCCTCTTCACCTTGATCTTTCCCGTTCCCGTTTTTTTAAACCGTTTTGCCGCTCCACGATTTGTCTTCAATTTTGGCACGTTTCATTCTCCTTCTAATTGCTTTGAAGAGTCTTTTGAGCCTGAAGAGGAGTCAAGATCATCACAAAATTTCTTCCTTCAAATTTTGGGTTTTGTTCGACCTTTCCCCATTCTTTCACTAACTCCTGAATCCGGTTGAGCATATTCCTTCCATGGTCAGGAAAGGCCAGTTCCCTTCCTCTAAAAACAACGGTCACCTTGATCTTGTCCCCTTCTCTCAAAAAACGTTCAATATGTTTGACTTTGAATTGAAAATCGTGCTCCTCTGTCTTTGGCCTCATCTTTACTTCTTTGATGTGGACGACGGCCTGCTTCTTTTTTGCCTCATGAGCCTTCTTACTCTGCTGATATTTGAACTTCCCATAATCCATAATTCGGCAGACCGGCGGTTCCGATTTGCTTGAGACCTCAACCAGGTCCAGTTCAACGTTCGCGGCCATCCGGAGCGCCTCTGCTACTGGTAAAATGCCCAACTGCTTCCCCTCAGGGTCGATCACCCTCACTTCCCTCGCCCGAATCTCCCGGTTAATCCGGACATCTCTGACGATAAACATCACCTCCCTTTGAATTGAATTTCGGAATCCGGATTGCAGATTTTAGATTTTTCAATCCGAAATCCACAATCTACAATCTAAAATTTAAAATTTACAGCTTTGGGATATTCTGACTGAACGTGGCTGATGAAGTCCTCTACTCCTATCGCCTTCATTGCCTCACCGCTCCGCTTGCGTGGCGAGAAGGTTCCTTCCTTTTCTTCCCGGTCTCCAATGACTAACATATAAGGATTTTTTTGAAGCTGGGCCTCTCGGATCTTAAATCCCAATTTCTCATTCCGGAAATCCTTTTCCACCCGGATTCCCCTTCTCATCAATTCCCCATAAACCTTCTCCGCATAGGGAATGTGGCGATCCGTCACGGTTAAAAGGATGGCCTGGACCGGAGAAAGCCAGACGGGAAAGGCTCCGGCATAGTGTTCAATCAATACGCCTATAAACCTCTCCATTGCCCCGAGGATGGTCCGATGAAGCATGACAGGCCGATGGCGCTCCCCATCGCTTCCCACATACGTGAGGTCGAAACGGTCGGGCATGGCAAAGTCCACCTGGATCGTTGCACACTGCCATCTCCGATTGAGGGCATCTTTCAGTTTCACATCGATCTTCGGACCGTAAAAGGCTCCCTCGCCTTCATTGATATCAAAGGAGAGTCCTTTCCCTCTGAGGGCAAGGAGAAGCGCCTGGGTCGCTCTCTCCCAATCCTCATCTGTTCCAATAGACTTTTCGGGCTTGGTGCTGAGTTCCATCTCATATTCGAAACCAAAGATCTTCATCACATCATCCACGAAGTCGAGGATGGCATAGATCTCATCGTTGAGCTGGTCGGGTCGGCAGAGGATATGGGCATCGTCCTGCGTAAACCCTCTGACCCGAAGTAACCCGTGAAGCTCTCCCGATTTCTCATGGCGGTGCACCGTCCCAAGCTCAAAGTAGCGGATGGGAAGATCCCGATAACTCCGGATCTGCGACTTGTAAATGAGCATATGAGCAAGGCAGTTCATCGGTTTGATCCCGTATTCTGCACCCTCCACTTTGGTAAAGTACATCTTATCCCGATAGTTTTCAAAATGGCCGGACTGTTTCCAGAGGTCTAACCGTAAAAGTTGGGGACCCATGACGATCTGGTATCCCCGCTTCAAATGCTCTCTCTTCTCAAAATCCTCTAAGATTGTTCGAAGCAGCGCTCCTTTAGGATGGTAAATCACTAAGCCCGGACCCGCTTCATCTTGCAGGCTGAAGAGATCGAGATCCCTTCCTAATTTCCGGTGGTCCCGTTTGCGAGCCTCTTCGAGCATGCGAAGGTATTCATCCAATGCCTTCTGATCCGGGAAAGCGGTTCCATAAATCCTCTGAAGGACCTGATTCCGAGCGTCTCCTCTCCAATAAGTCCCGGAGACATTCAAAAGCTTAAAGGCCCTGATCTTCCCTGAAGAGGGAACATGGGGTCCCTCACAGAGGTCAGTAAACGTACCCTGGCTGTAAAGGGAGACCCGATCCGGAAGGTCCTCGAGATGCTCTACCTTATAAGTTTCCCCCATCTCCCGAAAGGTCTTGATCGCCTCTTCTTTCGAAACCTCCTTTCGAACAAAGGGAAGGTTCTGTTCAATGATCTCTGACATTCTTTCCTCTATTTTTTCGAGATCTTGAGGAGTAAAGGGGCGCTCATAATCAAAGTCATAATAAAAACCGGACTCTGTCGCAGGGCCGAAGGTAAGCTTCGTGGATGGGAATAGCTCCTTGACGGCCTGGGCCATCACGTGGGCGGCCGAGTGTCGAAGGACTTCCGAACCCTTTTTTGAATGGACAGAGACAAAAGCGACCGAGGCATCCTTTTCCAGCGCCCTGGCAAGGTTGACCATTGTCCCATCCATTTGGGCTGCGATTGCATCTCTGTCTGAAAAATCCTGAAGTCTTATCCCCGTAGGAAAGGATTTCGTCTCTCCGTTCGATAGCTTAACAGTAATTTCTTCTCTCATTGCCCTCTTAATACGGTCCAATTTGAAGCGAAAGAGGCATCACCCGACCTCGGTCTGAATGATGCCTCTTCTGTTGGATTGGATTAAATTAACTGTTTCTTCAATTACTTATATTTCACCTTGAAACAAGTTAGATTCAGTGGTAGGCACGTGGGGATTTGAACCCCAGGCTTCTACCGCGTCAAGGTAGCGCTCTCCCCCTGAGCTACGTGCCTGTAAAAACTTTCTTGCCTGAAGCCTGCTGTTGAAGGCAGGTCAGAGAAGAAAAACGCAATATGTATAACTAATTTTTTGAATATTGTCAAGGAAATTCTTGAGTTACAAGTAATTGCCTCAGTTACCGCCTGAGATCCTATTCTCAGGGTCGGAGTGGTCTCTCCAGAGAAAACTTGAAGCGACACCTTTGAGGGATGAGCAGAAGGGTGGATACTCCTAAAACGGTCCCTTCTGCACTATTTGCCGATTATATTCGCCCTGATGATCCGCTGTTCAAGGTTTTGGAGGGGAGACTACTCCGACCCAATTGCATCCATAACTAATCGGGTTACAGTTACAATTCTAAGGCTTAAATATCAATTCTCCTTTTTTACTATCAAGATCCACGGTTACGACATCCCCCTCTTTGAATTTGCCCTCCAGAAGCTTGAGGGCCAGCTTATCCTGAATTTCCCTTTGAATCACGCGCTTGAGAGGCCTGGCTCCATAAGCAGGGTCAAATCCCACCTTCGCAATCCATTCCTTCCCTCTTTCCGTGAGATCGAGCTGAATCTTTCTATCCAGAAGCCTCTGCTGGAGTTTTCTCATTTGGATTTCAACGATGGTCTTGATCTGTTCAACTCCCAAACCACGGAAGATGATGAGCTCATCGATCCGGTTGAGAAATTCGGGCTTGAAATGGGCCCTTACCGCTTCCATGACACGGCGCCGCATTTCCTCATAGTCCTTCTCACCTAAATCGACAATCCACTGGCTTCCAATATTGGAGGTCATGATAACGACGGCGTTCTTAAAATCGACCGTTCGCCCATGACCATCCGTGAGCCTGCCATCATCGAGTATCTGAAGAAGAACATTGAAAACCTCGGAATGGGCTTTTTCAATCTCATCCATGAGGACAATGGAGTAAGGCCTTCTTCGAACGGCCTCGGTAAGGAATCCTCCCTCTTCATAACCCACATAGCCTGGAGGCGCTCCAATCAGTCGGGCAACGGAGTGCTTTTCCATGTATTCTGACATATCGATTCTTACCATGGCCTGCTCGTCATCAAAGAGGAATTCCGCAAGGGCACGGGCAAGCTCTGTTTTACCCACACCCGTCGGTCCCATGAAGATGAAAGAACCGATGGGGCGATTTGGATCCTGGAGTCCTGCCCTTGCCCTCCTCACGGCATTGGAAACGGCAATGATCGCATCCTCTTGTCCCACCACTCTCTGACGGAGCCTCTCCTCCATATGGACAAGCTTTTCGACCTCTCCTTCCAGCATCCTTGAAACACGGATACCTGTCCATTTGGAAACGACCTCAGCCACATCTTCCTCATCGACCTCCTCTTTCAACATCTTCTCGTTCTTCTGAAGCTCAGCCAGCTTCTCCTCCTCCTTTTTTAGTTCGCTTTCGAGCTTCGACATTTCCCCATACTGCAACTCGGCCAGCCGGCTGTAGTCAACCTCCCGTTCCGCCTCCTTCATCATCTGCTTTGTCATCTCAATCTGCTCCTTGATTTCACGGATTCGAGAAATGGCCTTCTTCTCATTATCCCACTTCACCGTTTTCTCTTTGACCTCCGCCTTCAGGTTCGCAAGCTCCTTTTCAATCTTCTTCAGCCGCTCAGCAGAAGCCTTGTCCTTCTCCTTTTTTAGCGCCTGTCGTTCGATCTCGAGCTGCATCACCTTGCGCTGAACCTCATCGATCTCCATGGGGACGCTATCGATCTCGATTCTCAGCCTCGAGGCGGACTCATCGATGAGATCGACGGCCTTGTCTGGTAGAAAACGGTCTGAGATATACCGGTGGGAAAGCATGGCTGCAGCAATAATGGCAGAGTCCTTAATCTTGACCCCGTGATGGACTTCATACCGTTCCTTCAGGCCTCTCAGAATGGCAATCGTATCTTCCACCGTCGGCTGGGCGACATAGATCGGCTGGAATCGTCGCTCCAGGGCGGCATCCTTTTCGATGTATTTCCGATATTCATTGAGGGTCGTCGCACCCACGCACCGGAGCTCTCCTCTGGCCAGGGCTGGTTTCAACATGTTGGACGCATCGATTGCCCCTTCGGCTGCTCCCGCACCGACCAGGGTATGAAGCTCATCAATAAAAAGGATGATATTTCCTGCTGCTTCTGAAATCTCTTTGAGCACGGCTTTCAACCTCTCTTCAAATTCTCCACGGAACTTGGCGCCTGCAATCAAAGATCCCAGATCGAGAGCGACCAGTTTCTTGTTTTTTAACGATTCAGGGATATCACCTCTGACGATCCTCTGGGCCAGTCCCTCAACGATCGCGGTCTTTCCCACCCCTGGTTCACCAATCAATACCGGGTTGTTCTTTGTCCTTCGGGAGAGAACCTGGATGACCCGCCGGATCTCGTCATCCCTCCCGATCACCGGATCGAGCTTTCCCTTCCGTGCCTCCTCAGTGAGGTCCCGGCTATACCGTTTCAAGGCCTGATATTTCTCCTCGGGATTCTGATCGGTCACGCGATGAGGTCCACGAATGTCTTGTAATACCCTGAATATAGCGTCCTTGGTCACCCCATTTCTCTGGAGGATCTGGTAGGCAACCCCGCGTTTCTCGTCGGCAATGGCAAGAAGAAGATGTTCCGTTGACAAGTATTCATCGGTCAACCGCTCTGCTTCTTTCCAGGCTGCATTCAAAATTTCATTGACCCGGCCGGAAAGGTAAGTTTGCCCGGCCCCTCTCCCTGTCACTTGAGGAATCCGGCCTACCTCTTTCTCCAATTGAGAAACGATCAGGTCAACATTGGCTCCTAATTTTTGAAGAAGGGGGAGGACAATCCCTTCTTTCTGGGAGAGGAGGGCCTGCAATAAATGCTCGACATCAATCTGCTGGTGGTTCTTTCCCTCCGCGATGGATTTAGCCTCTTGCAAAGCCTCTTGGGCTTTTAACGTAAATTTTTCAATTTGCATCTTGTTTCACACCCCCATAGAAATTTTGAAATAAAAATAATCATCCCCCCCTGTTTTTTCAAACAAATTTCTTAAACCCCTTTCCTTTTTTCCCTTCTCACAAGAGGAAAGGTAAATTTTGAGTCCTGTATGTGTAAAATTTTCAAATATCGATATGTGGGCAGGATGACAGATAAAGACCACTTCGGCAAACCATCGGTGATTTAACGTAGGGGTTAGGATCTCAAGACCTCGGCCAAGCGAACAAATTCCTCGATGGTGAGCGTTTCTGGCCTTCTTTGAGGGTCTATTCCAATCCTTTTCATCCTTTCTGCATCATCTTCCGGTAGGGGAAGGGCTGAATGTTTCAACGCATTGATCAAAGTCTTTCTGCGGTAACCGAAACAGCCCCTCACCACTTTCTTGAACCACTCGATTTCCTGAACATCCACGATTGGCCTGTCCTTCCAAACCATATGGATCACGGCTGATTCGACATTCGGCGGCGGGAAGAAGGCTGAGGGTTTAATCAAGAAACGGATGGAAAAATCGGAAACAATCTGAGTAAAAATTGACAGGGGGCCGTAATCTTTCCCTCCTGGGGCAGCGATCATTCTATCGGCAACCTCTCTCTGAAGCATCAGGGTCAGCGAAGAAAAGACATCTCTGGAATCAATGAAACGAAAGAGAAGCGGGGTAGAGATCTGGTAAGGCAGATTAGCCACAACTTGAATGCGTTGTCCTTCTTGTCTATATAATTGAAGGAAATCTACTTCCAGGATATCCTTCTGGACCACCTCAACATTTGGACGATCTTCCAGCTTCTTCTTAAGTATTTCAACCAACCTATAATCGATCTCAACCGCGATCACCCTTTTTGCCTGATCAGCAAGGGCAAGGGTCAACATCCCTAATCCAGAACCCACCTCCAGAACAACATCCCCTTTTCCAGTCTGAGCTGCCCGCACTACTTTATTCAAAATATTCCGGTCAATGAGAAAATGTTGCCCCAAGCGTTTTCTCGGGACCATTCCATGCTCTGCCAATTCTTTTCGGATGGATGCCATAATACTATGGGAAAATACCAAGGGGAGTTAAGAATTAGGCTATAGCGTGTAGGGTGTAGGGAAAACCAAACCCGTTAGCTCACCCTACTACACCCTACCCCCTGCACCCTACCCCCTGATTTTAGTTATAGCGGTAAACTCGAAAAGGCGTTGAGAGAAAGTGGTGATCGGATGCCTCGTTTCAAATATTCATATCCCACAACACCGACCATCGCTGCATTGTCAGTGCAAAAAGAAGGACGGGGAGTAAACACCTTGATCCTTTTCTGAGAGGCCTCCTCTTTCATCCTTTCTCGAAGCCGGCGATTGGCCGCCACTCCCCCGCATAGGACGATCTTCTTCAATTTCTCGTGCTCAGTTGCTTGAACTGTTTTTCGCACAAGGACTTCGACAACAGCCTCCTGGAAGCTTGACACCAAATCCCTGAGCCGACGTTCCGGATAACCTCCTGGAGGTTCGGGATTCGACTTTACATAATTAACGACTGCCGTCTTTAGACCACTGAAGCTGAAGTCGAAAGAGTTCTTAAATAGGGAGGGTCTTGGAAACCGGATGGCCCTTGAATCACCCATTTTAGAAAGTTCGTCTATGATCGGTCCTCCAGGGTACTCCAGGCCCAACAGTTTTGCAACCTTGTCAAATGCCTCTCCCGCCGCATCGTCTCTGGTTTGCCCCAATCTCTTCAATTTTCCGAACCCTTCCACCCGAAAAAGAGAGGTGTGGCCTCCCGAAACAACCAATCCGATGAAAGGAAACTTTGGAGGATTCTCTTCTAAGAAGATGGCTGACAGATGCCCTTCGATGTGATTGACTCCAATGAGTGGAATTCCTGTTGCAAAGGAGAGTGATTTTGCAAAAGAGAGTCCAACCAGAAGGGAACCTACCAATCCCGGCCCGTTCGTTACGGCAATTCCATCGATCTCTTTGAGACTGCTAATCTTTGCCGAATCCAGGGCTTCCGACACAATGGGAACAATATTTTCGATATGTTTTCTCGACGCCAGCTCCGGAACAACCCCACCATACTTTTGATGGATAGAAACCTGGGAAGAAACAATATTTGAAGAGATCTTCCTTCCGTCGAAGATAATCGCTGCACCCGTATCATCGCAAGAGGTCTCAATGGCCAGAATACGCATTGCCCTATTCCATCGGATCATCGCGGATTATTATTAAGGAATCACTTAGCAGAAAAGGATAATGCAAAACGGATAGGAATGCAAAAAGAAAAGCTTAGAATAAAAAAGAAGTTGCAAGATCCTTTACAAAAGGACATATAATACGCGGTAAAAGGTATGATCAGACAAACAACAAAAATCTTAAACCGCGACTTCGTCCTCACTTTATTTGCACAATTCACTGTATCATTCGTTTACTGCATCTTCATTCCCACCCTGCCCATCTATCTTTCAAAAATAGGCTCTACGGAGGTGGAGATCGGCATCCTTATTGGAATACTTAGCCTTTCCTCCCTAGTCCTCAGACCCTTTGTTGGAAGAGCCGTTGTCAAGATTCCTGAAGTAACCTTTATGATTGCCGGTGCCATCCTCTTTGCTCTCGCCTCTGCGGGATATCTTTTTGCTCTTCCCTTCTGGCCTCTTTTAACGGTGAGGATGGTCCAGGGGATCGGCTTGGCCTTCTTTTGGACTGCCTCACTTACCTTGATTGCAAATGTTAGCCCAGAAGCCCGTCTGGGACAGAGCATCAGTTACTATTTTATGGCCTTCAATATTGCTTTTGTCCTGGCTCCTTCCTTTGGAATGTTTCTCATCAACTCCTTCAACTTCAACCTGCTCTTTCTGTTCTGTACAGGTCTATCCTTATTCTCCTTGCTTATCATCACAAGATTGGGAAGGAGACAAACCAATCCGCTGGAAACATTAACCATAAAGGATGGTCCACTTCTGAGCCGCAAAGCTCTTTCACCCGCCATCGTAGCCTTCATGGCTGACATGGTCTGGGGAGCCCTAACAGCCTTCTTCCCTCTGTATGCCGTAAAGCATGGGATAGCCAATCCCGGACTCTTCTTTGGCACCTTTGCAATCACGGTTATTGTGGGTCGTGCTTTGGGTGGGAGGATATTTGATCTCCCTAACAGAGAGGGTGTGATCTTGCCTTGCCTCACCATATATATCATTGCGATTAGCATCCTCTTCTTCTTTAAAACTCTTCCGATGTTTCTTGTTGCTGCTGTGATCTGGGGGGTCGGACAGGCGTTTCTCTTCCCTGTTTTGACGGCCTACACTCTTGACCTCACGCCTGCTTCGAGAGGCCCAGCGATGGGAACATTCATGGCGCTCGATGATTTGGGGCTGGGCCTGGGGCCAGTGATCATGGGTATCGTTCTCAGTTTGACCAGCTATCCAGTCATGTTCCTCTGTTTAGGTTTTACTGGCCTCATCAATCTCAGTTATTTTTATTTCTTCGTGAGGAAAAAGAAGAAGGTTGATATGCTGATCAATGAATCCCATTTCGTTAATTAAATGCGCAAGGAAAATTTATAAAAAGCCAACTTTTAGTATGCGCATTTCTATCAATAATCATTATTTTTGAGAGCTATCTCAGAGTGAAGACTCGTAGGGTATGCCGTGTAAAACGTATGACTTGTCGGTTAAAGTCCGACGGTGGGAGTTCGGCAGTTCGCCCACCTAGCTGGAGGGAGGTGTAAGGGGTAGATGCAGGAAGCCCTGAGCAATGTCGCGAAACACAGCCAGGCGAGCCATGTTTCTCTTTCCCTGATCAAAAGCGATCACCGACTGGAATTCTTCATCAAGGATAATGGCATTGGATTCGTTCCGGAGGAGTCAATCGTTAAGAGAAGTCCGTGGGGAGGCCTGGAACTTCTGAGCTTGAAGGAGCGGACAGAACTCTCCGGTGGACTCTTTGAAGTTGAATCGGCTAAAAAGGGAACGGCCATTCGTGTTTCCTGGCCACTGAACGATAGTTGTTAAATCACCCGTGTCCGAGGAGACGAGGAGACGGCAAGGGGTCTCGATATCGGTTAAGATTGTATCCGGAGTGGAGCATAGCGGAATTCCGGATGCAATCTTAACCGATATTCGCGGTTTAGGGTTTGAAGTTTTTCATCGCTATTGTTTGTTTCTTGAAGATCTGGATAAAGCTTTTCATTATACGAGTTTTCTGGCTCCTCCCCATAGGTAACAATGAAAGGAAACATTATATCGGATTCATTTTGCATATCATAAAAAGGGAGCCCGCGAAAAAACTCACGGGCTCCTTATTCCGAATACTCCTTTCCGAAATCCAAGATCTTCCAGGTTATGCCACAACCATCATATTACTTTCGGTGCCCTGGTACTGCCTCAATGTCTCGGGCTACGGCAAAATCACCGTTGTAATTGATGACCGCCCAAGCGGTGTGCGAGCTCGGATCGACACCGTAGGTGCTCAACTCGTAGCTTGGGTCCCATGGACCCACCACAAACTTCTTAGCGCCACCATAATTCATGTCCACTGCATTGATCCAGTTGCCGTCATCATCTTTGGTAGCCAGACCGAAGCCGCCGTTACCGAGATGTAAGGGCCGCACTCTCTTCTGGTCATAGGTCATCGAGAGCGTGTACACTTCGGTCTGAGCGCTGCCCATATTGCTCGCCATGCCCCACAGCGTGAGAATGTTGCTTGCGAGGATGTCACTGGTATCGGGAGTCCACCCGGTGTCGACGGCCCTGGTCAGGGGGCGGCCATCGTATACGGTTGCCGTGCTGCCGTTAGTCCCGCTCAGGATTTTGGCAGTCGTGTCCTCGAAACTGTCCTGTACAGCGGTGAAAGAATCTCCTTGGGCTACCAGGAACTCCTTGCCATTGAGGCTGTAGCCGAAGGTCTCCCGCTTGGAGAAGGTGTAGGGAATAATGTCGTTGGTGAGGTCGCAGTCGCCATTGCAGCCGTTGGGCGAGGAGTAGTAATCCACGGTCACCCGCGGCCCGTCCACCGTCACGATGTAGTAGCCGATGGTGAAAAGTTCCTGCGCGATGGGGGTTTCGCGAAGGAAGCCGAACGTAGGGAGGTTGTACTTCTCATCGTTGGATGGATCTTGCGGAATGTAGAACTTGTAGCTGTTAGAGGCGTTGATGATGTTCTGCACCGTCGAGGCGCGATCAGGGCTGGTGACGATCGCACGATTGTGCATGTGGTCGTGCCCCCCGATGTAGTAGCGCACGCCGTTGTCGTACAGGCTGCCGATGAAGGCATTCTGTTCAGCAGGTTTGACGGAAGGATTGCTGTTGGAACTGCTGCCGTTGCAGTTGGGGCCGAAGAGGATATCGGCATGGTTTTCGGTGATGAAGCCTTTGTGGCCGAATACGAAGGCATGGGTTCCTGATGGCCTGTTCGCAAGCGTGCTGGTTATCCAGGGCTGCTGGTTCTCAATGAGATTACAGGCAAGATTCGGTATGGTGAATTGGTCGAGCAGTACGAATCTGGCGTTATCATAGTCGAAGGAGTAGCTCAAACCGGCGTAGTTAGGGTCAATAGCCGTTGGGCTGTTGAATTTGGACCCGACAGTGAAGGTCGTGTTGGTATTGGCGGGCGGAGCGCCGTAATAGGGGGTGGTGATGAGCGCGTCGGCCGGGGTTAGATTGTTCACGCCGGTCTGGGTCTGGGGAAAAATACGCGTAAATTCGGTGGCGGCGTTGCGGATGATTCGTGGTTGCCGCGGAGCGGATAGTAGCCGATGCCGGCGTTGTAGAGCGCCTGCGCGAAGGTGGCACGGGTGTCCAGCGCCGGGACGCTGTCCGTTGTCCGTCAGGTCCCCGGTCTGGATAACGAACTTGACCCCGTGGTTGATGAACTGCTGATTGAGATGGTTGATGACGTTGACCGCCACTGTATTGGGGTTCTTGCCGTCGGGGGAGCTTTGGCCACTGGGTATCAGCCATGACGCCGAATCTCCAGGGCTCCGCCAATGCCGATGAAACGGCTCCTATGAACATCGCAAGCACCAAAGCCAACGCAAACACTGTTTTGAAGCAAAATAGTGTTTTCATCTGTCTGTTTCATCTAAATAACCTCCTTCTAAGAGTTTTTGAATCTTTGTGTGCTGCCGAAGATTACGTCACCTCTTCCAACACTATCAACCGTTCATTCAATCCTGTATTCATCATTCTCTCCTCCTTTCTGTGGACCTTTACTTAAACAAGTCGGCCACTCTGGTTCAGATGGTCGATCTCCGTGATCTAAATTCTTTTAATGATTCCGTAATGAAGGATTCAGGCTATATTTCATGGCCTTCAGGTGTAATCGCAACATCTGCTTCATCACGGTAATTCTTGAAGCGGTGATAAGCGAAGAGAAATGCCTTGCCAACGAATTCATAAAACTCAGCCGTCGTACATTCATTCTTCGTCCCTCCTTTCCGTTTTCGACCATACCTTATCAGTCTGAAGATGACGATTTTATTCCGCCAATGTTAAATTTCTGTGTCACTTTTTTTTCATGAGAAAGAAACCATTAGACGTATCGACCGCGTAAAGCTTTTTCTGCCAGGAAAATTGACAACCGCTTTGGAACCGAGAAGTTTTCTATCTCCAGTGGATCACCATTAAGAAAATTCCTATCATTACTAGAACCGCGATAATAATTCCTTCAATCCTTTCTGTAATCACCTTATTCATCTGCGAACCCTTTCGGCGAGTGCACAATGGCCAACGTCCTTATCACCCCGATGACGAGGAGAAGGACGGCAAGAGAAATAGTCTCAATGGCACTCATTTTATGCTGATAAATTCCCACCATGATTTCCCGGAGGATGAAGACCAAGGCACCATCAATAATAAAGGTTATCCTTAGCCGGTGGATCTCAAAATATTCGAGGATGGTTCGAAAAAGCTCCATGACAACAAACATGGAAAGAATATCGGTTAATAATGAATTGAATCCCTCGGTAATGCTTGGACTAAGGAACACCCCTTTCAAGTCGAGAAATATTCTCGCCATGCCAAGCATCAGGGCAAGGATGACAAGGGGGATCATCATTCTGATCAGCACGTCGACGACCTTTTTGAAAAGTTTCATGGAAGAAGAATAAGGGATGAACTTTACATTAATATGAAGGCAGTGTTAAATTTCTGATTGGGAGGGGAATTCTCCGGGGCCACTGATCTGGAATTTCTGCAATAAACAGTTGGCGGGAACGACCCCGGGCGGTTCTGTCATCAAAATTTAAGATCGTTGCAACATATTTGTAACAGAAGGAATGGATAATTCGGAGAGTTTCTCGTGTAAATGGTTCAATTGGAGAAAACGAGGATATGAGTTCGATTCTGATCATCGAAGACGAAAAAGATATCTTGGATCTGGTTGAATATCACCTAAAGCAATCCGGATTTCAGGTGCTTACGGCCACTGACGGGGGTGCGGGATTGGAACAGGCGATCAAGAAGCGGCCCAACCTGATTATTTTGGATCTCATGCTTCCTGGAATGGACGGAAAAGATGTATGCCGGGCCCTTAAGTCCAATCCCGTCACCCAAACCATACCGGTGCTCATGCTGACTGCAAAGGCGGAAGAGCTTGATCGGGTTGTTGGATTCGAGTTGGGCGCGGACGATTATGTTACCAAACCCTTCAGCCCACGGGAACTGGTATTGAGGATCAAAGCCATTCTGCGGAGAAGGACATTGGACACGGAGGGGGTGAAGGTGATTCGAATTGGGGATCTTCTCATCGATGTTGACCGCCACCATGTCTCCATCAAAGACAGGCCCATCAGCCTTACCTCGACGGAATTTAAACTTCTTGTCGAACTCGCTTCCAAGAGAGGACGAGTACAGACGCGGCAAAGCCTTCTTGAAAGAGTCTGGGGATATACATGGGAAGGGTATGACAGGACAGTGGATACCCATATCCGGCGATTGAGAGAAAAGCTTGGAGATATGGCAGAATATATTGAGACCCTCAGAGGGTTTGGATATCGTTTTCGAGAGAAGGAAGAATGAAGCTTCGGTTTCACTGGAGAATGACAGTCTATTTTGTTCTTCTCTGCCTCCTTTTCATAGGCATTTATCGATATCTCTATTTTTCTATGAAGGTTCCATGGTTTTGGTCTTCTCTCCTTGGACTCCTGCCGGTCAGCTTCTTCGCCTATTTGATGTTTAGGAATCTTGCCTATCCTATTCAAAGGATGACCGAGGTGGTTAGAGGACTGACCGCGGATCATCAAATTAAGGGGATCTACCCGTATGATGAATTGGGTGATCTGTCGAGGATCATTGATGAGATCGCCAACCAGCTCAGGAAGAAGATTGCTGAGGTTTCCGAGGACAAGGAATATCTTCAAACCATTCTGAAAGGAATGATGGAAGGTGTTCTCGTTGTGGATGAAAAGAAACGTATCAAGATGATGAACGAGGCCCTTCGATCGCTCTTATCTGTCTCTCCTGATGTTGCGGATAAGACCCCATTGGAGGTCATTCGCAACGCAGCTTTGGAATCCTGCGATCCAAAGGGTCCTTCAGAGCGGTAAGAGCGAAGCTTTTGAAATGGAAGTTCCTACTGCCGGGGGCAAGACGTTTGAAGTCAATGTGGTAGCCATTTCCTCTCCCAGCAAGGAGAGCATTGGAAAAGTTCTTGGTGCCATTGCCGTATTTCATGACATCACCCGATTAAAAAGGTTGGAGAAGATCCGGCAGGATTTCGTGGCCAACGTTTCTCACGAACTGCGAACTCCTTTGACTACCATTAAAGGATATGCGGAGACCCTTCTGGAAGGGGCTTTAAAGGAGGATGTGGCATTTCAATTTGTTCAGGTGATCAACAGGCATGCGGACAGACTCACAAAAATTGTGGAAGATCTTCTGACGCTTTCTAAGATTGAGTCCAGAGAGTTCAGCCTGAAACCTGAACGTCTCTCAATCTCCGAACTGATCGATGGCACACTGGATGTGATTAAGGAGGAAGCGGACAAGAAAGGGGTATCTATCTCCTGGAGCGAATCCACTCCTTCCCTTTTTATTTTCGGGGATCGGAAAGGTTTAGAACAGGTCCTCATCAACCTTCTTGATAACGCAATCAAATATGGTCGAGAGGGAGGAAATACTAAGATCTCAGTCAACGAAAACCCGAATGCCGAGATCCAGGTATCTGTACAAGACGATGGTATCGGAATTCCAAAGGAGGACCTTCCGAGAATATTCGAACGCTTTTACAGGGTAGACAAAGGGAGGTCGAAAGAGTTGGGAGGGACAGGTCTCGGGCTTTCGATCGTCAAACACATTGTTCAGGCCCATGGGGGTAAAGTGTGGGCTGAAAGTCAAATCGGCAAAGGTTCCACCTTTTATTTCACCCTGCCCAAACAGGCAAAGATGAATTCACCTTCCTCTTGAGTCTTCTGGTCATTTCTTTCATTCCCTCTTTTTCATGCATTGTCACGAAAATTTCACAATTCCGGCATCATTTTGTCAAATTCAGCAGTTAATCTTTTGGTGATGACGCAATGGCTTTTGGCTGACCTTCACATTCATTCCACCTTCAGCGACGGATCGGTCCAGATCGAGGAGATCATCAAGACATACGGAGAAGCCGGCTTTGATGTGATTGCCATCACCGACCATCTCTTCGATACGCAGTCTCCCATAAGCCTCAGACTGCGTGAGGAGGGCAAATCGGTAAAGGACGCAGAGACCTATTTTCACAAGATCGAAGAGGTCTCACTTTGGGCTAAAGAGTCCTACGACCTTCTTGTAATCCCTTGTCTTGAGATCTGCAACCTTCTCGAAGATTATCACATTCTGGGTATCGATTTGAAGGAAGCCGTCAATCCCAACCAGGACGCAACGGGTGTAATCAACGATATTCATCGCCAGGGAGGTCTATCAATTGCCTCTCACCCCCATTTGAAGCTCTCCTATTTCCTTAAAGGGGATAACGAGTCGATACAGCGCCATCCTCTCCATTTATGGAAACACCGTGAAAGGTATGTGGATAAGATCGACGCCTGGGAGATTGCCAACCGTGAGGATCTCTTTGGAATTGTGAGCCTGGAAGGACTCCCTTATGTCGCTAACTCCGATTTTCATGATCGCGGACATATAAGCTCCTGGAAATCACTCATTTTTTCAGAAAAAGACAAGGAGGCCGTCAAAAAAGCCATCCAGGAAAGGAAGTTATCCCTTTTCTTTTTTAACGGAAACGGGGCAGGAAAAGCTCTTCCCAAAATTGAGACGCCCAAAGAAAATGGCAGGTCTTCCGACGGATCGGCACAGGCTGGCTCAGAAAAGATCCTGATCGTCGATGACGAGAAAGATCTTGTCGATTTGGTCGCTTATAACCTGAAGGGAAAAGGATACCAGACGCTGACGGCCTATAACGGTTTTGAAGCCTGGGAAAAGATCCAATCCGAAAGGCCTGACGTGATGATCCTCGATCTGATGATGCCGGATCTCGATGGGTGGGAACTTTGCCGGTTGATACGACAGAATGATGAAGAAGAAGTCAGAGGAGTCAGTATATTGATGTTGTCCGCCAGGGCCATGCCGGAGGACAGGGTCCATG
>CAWEAV010000042.1:0-47140 GCA_963806715.1 uncultured delta proteobacterium | reverse complement strand
CCGTCTTGTTGAGATGGTTCTTGGAGATGACGAAAGCGATCCTACCAAAGCAGTGATGATTCTCAAGAAAATGATCGAAACAGAGCCCATTGTGGCACTGATCGGCCCAACTCGAACCGATACGGGGATGGCGATGATCCCTACCCTTGAAAAGGAGGGAATCCCAACTTTTATGCATGCAGGAGGGGATGTGATTATTACACCGGTCAGAAAATGGATCTTCAAGTCACCTTACAGGGCAGCGGATGCAATGGAAAGAATTTTCCAGTATCTAAAGAAAAATAAACTCACGAAGATCGGTTTGCTTTTCTCATCTGACGGATTCGGAAAAGATGGAGCAGCGATTGCTGACCGTCTTGGGACCAAGTTTGGATTTGAGATCTTGGCAAAAGAGACCTTCGATGTCAAAGATGTGGATATGACACCCCAATTTACCCGTATTAATGCCAAGGACCCGCAAGCCATCATCGTTTGGACAATTGGCCCACCAATAGGAATCACCACAAAGAATGCCCGTGCCCTCGGCATCAAAGTTCCTCTATTCCAGTGCCATGGTGCTGCGGAACTCACGTTCTTTAAACTGGCCGGTGATGCGTCAGAAGGGGTGATGATGCCTTCTACGAAGATTGTAGTGGCTGATCAACTCCCTAATAAAGATATCCAGAAGAAGAAACTTGTAGAATATGCAAAAGAATATGAGACCCGATTTAAGGAAGCTCCAGGAACGATGGTGGCCTATGGAGCGGATGCAGCCTATCTGCTTCTTGAAGCCATTAAGAAGGCTGGACCAGATCGTGCAAAGATTCGGGATACTCTTGAAGGAATGAAAGGATATGTGGGACTCAGCGGAGTTTACAACCTCTCTCCCGAAGACCACGCTGGAACGACAGCCAAAGATATTGTTATGGTAAGGGCGGAAAAAGGTAAATTCAAACTGGTTGAGTAATGAGAAATTGGCCGGAGTTGATTCATTGGATTCCGGCCATTTCTATCACTCAGATCGCAATTGTTTTCACATATCGAAGGATATGGAATTACACGAACAAATTTTTCAATATATCATCTCAGGATTAACTCTTGGGGCCATTTATGCCCTCGTTGCCCTCGGATTTAATATCATCCACAATGCTACGGGAATTGTCAATTTCGTCCAAGCTGAATTTGTCACATTGGGGGGGATGATGATGTATACTTTTTACTCCCTCTTCAAAATCCCCCTCTTCTTTTCTTTCTTCCTCTCCGCCGCGACAGTTACGGTTATCGGAGCCCTCATTGAAAGGGGCCCTATCCGGATGGCAAAATCGAAAGCCATTATCGTGTTGGTTTTTATCACCATTGGCATTTCCTCCACATTACGAGGAACTGCACTTCTGGTATGGGGACCTGATAATATGCCCATTCCTTCTTTCTCCGGTGAGAAGGTGATCCGGATTTTTGGTGCGGCCATTCTTCCTCAACACCTCTGGGTCTTCGCAATCATGATTGGAGTCGTTGTCTTCCTCCAATACTTTTTTCATCGAACCTTAATTGGAAAAGCGATGAGGGCCGTTTCTTTTAACCGAAGAGCTGCATCTTTGATGGGGATCAATGTCAACCGGATGATCCTTCTTTCCTTTGCAATGAGTGGAGGCCTGGGGGCCGTGGGAGGGATCATTATCGCCCCCATCACCACCACTTCCTATGATATAGGCATTATGTTATCCCTTAAGGGGTTTGCTGCCGCCATCTTAGGTGGGTATGGAAACAGTACCGGGGCCATTGCAGGAGGGTTGATCTTAGGTGTGCTAGAATCCCTTGGTGCAGGTTTGATCTCCTCCAAGTTTAAGAATGCCATTGCCTTCCTAATCCTCCTCCTTGTTTTATTTTTCAAACCCTCAGGACTTTTGGGTCATGGGGAGGCAGAGCGGGTATAAAAGATATGTTTCCCTTCATCAGAAAAAGAGAGAATTTGTTTTTAGCTATCTTTGCCCTTCTAATCATTCTCATCCCTTTGCTCATAAAGAATAAGTACTACCTCATTGTAATGAACGTGGTCGGCCTCAACACCATTGTGGTGGTGGGCCTCAATTTATTGATCGGGTTTGCCGGACAAATTTCCTTAGGTCATGCTGCCTTTTATGGAATGGGGGCTTATCTCTCTGCCATTCTTACAACAACATACCATTTTCCACCTTGGCCTGCGATGGTCATTGCCATGTTCGCTACAGGAGTGGTTGCCTATTTTGTCGGATACCCCTCTCTAAAATTGAGGGGACACTATTTAGTGATGGCCACCTTGGGCTTCAGCATTATCGTCAATATCTTTATGGTGGAACTGGATAAAATTACCGGTGGCCCCTCTGGTTTCCCGGGAATTCCTAATCTTTCGATAGGTAAACTGATCTTTGATAATGACTTCAAAAATTTCTATCTCATCTGGACTTTTGCGTTCTTTTCTATTCTTGTCTCCCTCAATTTAGTCAACTCCCGAGTAGGCAGGGCTTTGAAGGCAATCCATGGGAGCGAAGTGGCAGCCAATACCTTGGGAGTGGATACAGATAAGTACAAAACAAAAGTCTTCGTCCTGAGTGCAATCTTTGCCTCTCTCTCAGGAAGCCTCTATGCCCACTACCTTACTTTCATCAGCCCCCGAAGTTTTGACTTTTATTACTCGATCCAAGTCGTGACCATGGTCATTGTAGGTGGGATGGGAAGCATTTGGGGAGCCTTCTTTGGGGCCGGCCTTTTGACAGTCCTTTCTGAAATTCTTCATGTGGCCGAAAAATATAACATCATTGTTTATGGAACTATTCTTACATTAGTGCTTGTCTCTCTACCAGAAGGGGTTATTGTAGGTCTCTATAACTTTTATCGGAGACGAAAGATTAGAGCCTTGATTGAGGAAGGATAAGAACGGAACGAATGAGTCATCCCGGAACTATCCTAAGAGTTGACCGGCTTCGAAAGGCATTTGGTGGTGTTCTCGCCGTCAATGACGTATCCTTCGATGTGACAAGAAATGAAATCACAGCAATCATGGGTCCCAACGGTGCGGGGAAGACGACTATTCTCAACCTTATCACCGGTATCTATCCACCCACCTCTGGAAAGATTCTCTTCAAAGAAAAGACAATCTCCAGACTTAAACCCTTCCAAATCGCCTTTCAAGGTATCACGCGGACGTTTCAAAATCTCCAAGTCTTTCAAAACATGACGGTCCTTGAGAATGTGATGGTAGGATTTCATACCCAGACCAAATCTGAATTTTTCAGTTGTCTTCTTCATGTGCCGAAGGTGGCAAAAGAAGAAAAAATCGTAACAGAAGAGGGGTATGCCCTCCTCCGTTTCCTCAACCTCGAAGCAAAAGCAGATTGGTTGAGTGCGAGCCTTCCTTATGGTGACCAAAAGCGCCTTGAGATCGCTCGAGCCCTGGCTGGAAAACCAAAACTGATTCTCTTGGATGAACCGGTGGCAGGTCTCAACATCAAGGAGACCGAAGAGATGTCCGAACTCATTTTGGGGATCAAAGAGAAAGGCATCACCGTTATACTGGTCGAGCATAACATGAATCTCGTGATGGGAATCTCAGATGAAATAGTGGTTCTCAACTACGGTACAAAGATCTCGGAAGGAACTCCTAGAGAGGTTCAAATGGATCCAAAGGTGATCCAAGCTTATCTGGGGGTTGAATGAGGAATGCTGAACATCGAAAATATCAACACTTATTATGGTGGGATCCATGCCCTGAAAAACGTCTCCCTCCACATCGAAGTGGGAGAGATTGTGGCACTCATAGGGTCAAACGGTGCGGGGAAATCCACTCTCCTGAACTGTATCTCTGGAGTGGTTCCCGCCAGTACAGGCTCCATCACCTTCAATAATCTTGAAATTACTCCCCTCACTCCAGAAAAAATTGTTGACCTGGGCATCGTCCAAGTGCCTGAAGGAAGGCAAATATTCAATCCTCTTACCATCTTAGAAAATCTCGAATTAGGAGCATACCTCCGATTCTCTAAAGGAAGCAAGAAAGAGATCGAAAAAGACCTGGACTACGTAATGAAACTCTTCCCCATTCTCAAAGCAAGAAAAAAGCAGAAAGCCGGAACCTTGAGCGGGGGTGAACAACAGATGCTCTCCATTGGCCGTGCGATTATGGGACGGCCCAAATTGTTGCTCTTAGATGAACCTTCTTTAGGCCTCGCCCCTTTGATGGTTATAGAGATCTTCGATGTCATCCAGAAGTTACAGGAGGATGGGGCGACGATCCTTCTTGTTGAACAGAATGCGAAGGCTTCGCTTAAGGTCGCCAATCGGGGCTATGTCATGGAGACTGGCAGAATTACTTTAGAAGGAGAAGCTAAGGCATTGATGGAAGACAAAGATGTCATGAGGGCATATTTGGGTAAGGATTACCGTGAGAAATGAAAAAACACGAGTATGAAATGATAATCAAATTTGCCTATTCAATTTAAATGCTGTAAAGGACTGACTTCAGAGTAGCAAATAGGCAGGAAATGTCAAATTTCGATGCTTGGAAAACTCCAAAAAGATTCCCTTGACATTTATCTTTGCATAGCACACTGTTTATTTAAGTGAACTTTGGTAAACTTGATTATGAAAAAGTCTGGAATAGCACAGGTCTTTATCGTTATTGCTTTAATCATAGCCATTCCGCTTTGTTCTGCCTTCTTTTATTACTATTCCTTGTCAATCGCCGATTTTCTCTCTTCTTCTTTAAAATTTGAAGTCCCTGATGAGTTGAGTCTCCAGCTTTTTGTGGATAATAAATGGAATGTATTCGGGCCAAACGGCTTTCAAATTTTATTTTCACCGGAGCTCGATACCTTTCTGAAAATCCATAACGTCTCACTTCATATACTTTCTCTCGACCAAATAACCCCCATCCTCCGTTGTTAGAAGCCACCTTTTCTTATTCTGTCGTCGTTTCCGCTTGCTAAGCATTTCAATCTCCATCAGTATTTTGGAAAACCGGCCAATTATTTATTTTGTGATGGTCTGAAAAAAGTGGTTGTACAGCCATCGAGGATCACTTTGATATGATGAGAAAGGAGGACATCTATGTTCGCAGGCCCTGATGTATTGGTTGTTTTGGTTATTGCCCTGGTCGTCTTTGGAGGGAAAAGAATTTCTGATCTTGGAACAGGGCTTGGAAAAGGAATCCGGAATTTCAAGAAGAGTATGGAAGGAGAGGAGGAATCCGTTCCAAGAAAGGTGGAAGACAAGTCTGTCCAGGAAAAGGAGTAGACCGTCTTTTGTCACGCTGATTTCCGGGACTTGGGGTCACTGGAATCTAAGAAAGCGAAGGGAGGATTTATGCTTGCAGGACCGGACCTGTTGGTCATTTTGGTTATTGCCTTAATTGTATTTGGACCCAAGAAACTCCCGGACTTAGCCAAAACTATTGGGAAAGCATTAGCGGAGTTTAAGAAGACAACCGAAGAAATAAAGGACAGCATTGGAATCAAGGAGCTCGGAGGGATAAGAAGCAGCGTGACTGGCATGGACCTCTTAACGGATTTAGCTGAAAAGGTTTCTGCTTCCATGACTCCTAGAGAAGAAGTTGGGCAAACAAAGGAGCCTGTAGAGAACTCTGTTCCCCATCCCGTCGTGCTTGCAACCCCTGTTGCTGACGGTGAAATGCCAGAAAATGAAAAAAATGAGAAATTGAACGAGGCGAAGGACCAGATGCCAGGAAAAAGAGTTGCATCTTAGGAGTATGACTTCATCACTCCATTCAAAATTGAAGTGGGGGATTATGAGTCTCTTGGGAGTACTCATTGTCCTTGCGATCTGCCGGTATCGTCCCCAGTTGTGGGTTCAAACGGTTAGACTTTGGAATCTCTTCCAGGATCGTCACCAATTAAAAGTAGTCCTCAGATCCTATGGACCCTATTCTCCTCTGGTTTTTATCCTTCTCCAAATTATACAAGTGGTTGTGGCTCCCATTCCCGGAGAAGCCATTGAGTTTTTGGGAGGCTATGTTTTTGGGGTGTGGGCTGGGATGCTCTATTCCATGATTGGGCTAATCTTGGGGTCTTGGTCGGCCTTTGGCATAGCAAGGATCTTTGAAAAGCAGGCTGTTGAGAAATTTGTTTCGCCAAAGCTAAGAAGAAAATTTGACTATTTAATTGGACATGAGGGGGTTATCCTCAGTTTTCTCCTTTTTTTAATCCCTGGCTTTCCGAAGGATACCTTGTGCTACATCTTGGGTTTAACGCGCATGCATTGGGGTATTTTTCTCATCATCTCGACCATTGGTCGGATACCAGGAACTTTGATGGCAACCCTTCAGGGAGCGAAGGCTTTTGATCAACAATACGTCACCCTGTTAATCCTGTTGATGATATCTGTTCTGATCATTTTGGTCTTTTACATCTATCACCGGGCCATCCATGAATGGATCAAGAAGATGAGTAAGGCTGGCATTCGGAAGAATCGTTAGGTTTCTATTTTTTAGTCTCTGGCTCTCAAAAACCTGGGTTAGGCTGATGGGTGGGGTGGGTTAGATTTACTGTTCTCTCCATCCCCTTGCTATTACAAGCTTTATGGAGAAGTTTTTTAAAGACTGCGAAGGAGGAGTTTGATGAAGGAAGAAGAAAAGATCAGGCGAAGAGAAAAGGGTTTTACGTTCTTTGAAATTCTGGTGGTGGTTACGATCATTGGATTGTTGGCTGCCCTGGTGGGACCTCGACTCTGGAAAAGGATCAGCGGTGGGAAACAGGTCGCTGCAAAGGCGCAAATTGAACTCTTCGGCACGGCCCTCGATGCCTTTCGGCTTGATACGGGACGGTACCCGACGACGGAAGAGGGATTAAAGGCCCTTCGGGAGCAGCCCTCGGGTGTCGAAAATTGGAACGGACCTTATCTTCCTAAAGAGATTCCCATTGATCCCTGGAGGAGGCCATATGTTTACAGGTGCCCTGGAAGCCACGGGGATTATGATCTCATTGCCTTGGGAGCCGGTGGTGTCGAAGGGGAAGGAGGTGAAGGTGAGAATGCGAATATCACGAGCTGGAAAGATATTGATAGGTGAGAGAACGATGAGTTTAAATAGGATATCAAACTTCAAGATTTAGATTGAACAAAAAAGGAAATTCAAGGTCAAAAAAGATAATGTTGAATGTCAAGGCTCAAATTTCATAAAAAGACAAAGATATGATTGAAGAAGTTAAAGAGGTTCCATCCGGGTTTGAGAGGGCCATCCGGAAAAGACGCCAGAGACAATGAAATTAGAAATTTCAAATTTGAGGCTTCGAATTTCGAACTCCAAGATCGGAACTTCTAAAGGGGTAGCCTTGATCATGGTGCTGTGGGTGATTGCGATCCTCTCTGTGATCGTTTTAGAATTCTCCTTTGCCATGAGAAGCGAGGTCAATATTGCTCGCACTATAAGGAAGAGATTCAACTCCATGCCTATGCGGAGGGCGGGGTTCAGCGGGCCATTGCAGAGCTGATCTACAAAAATGATCCTAAGATTCAGCAGATGAGAAAGGCCGCAATCAGTGGGTTAGAGGAAATTCCTCCGGATAAAAGGGAGTGGATTACCGATGGAACGGTTTATGTCCTTCCTTATGATCAGGGGACATGTGAGATCAGAGTCATCGGGGAAGCAGGCAAGGTGAATATCAACCGAGTCACCGATGCTACCCTTCGTAAAATCATTGGCCAGATGGGTCTTGAGGGAGAGGCAAGGGATATCGTGACCGATTCCATCCTGGACTGGATCAATCCCGGCGATTTTACTCGCCTCAATGGAGCAAAGAACGATTATTATCAGTCGCTTAAGGAGCCCTATAATTGTAAGAATGGTTACTTAGATTCCATTGAGGAACTTCTCCTGGTTCGAGGCGTAACCCCGGACCTCTTTTACGGCAAAAAGGGGATTAAGAAAGGAGAGGGAGAGAATGCGGAGAAAGAAGGACAAACCGGGCTCCGGAATATCTTCTCTATCTACTCCTCTGGAGAACAGGTCGATATCAACAGTGCGACTGTGCCTGTATTGAGGGTGGCTTTGGGTCTTCCCATTGAGGTGGCCCAATCCATCGTGAAGGCAAGGGGAGGAAAGGGATTCCTTAACCAGCAGGACCTTGTCTCAAGGGTGCCCGAGATGACGCCCCTTATCGGTACGGCAGCAAATTTGATTGTCTATCAATCCATGGCCCCTTACTACACCATCGAATCCAAAGGAAAAGGCAAGGACAGTGGTTCTGTTCAGGGAATAAAGGTGATTGTAAAAATCGATCCAGCAGAAAAAGCAGGATACAAAATCATCCAATGGGTGGATAGGCTCCTTTAACACGGCGGCAAAGCCGAGACTTACTGAAAAAGCCTTGTGGTCGATATGGAGATCTCTAAAAAAGTCCCATTAACCGCACAGGTTCTTTTGGCCCCCTCTGCGCTCATCAATCTTCATCCTTTGAAAAAAAAATTAGATAAGACTTGACAATTTGGGGGTGGGTTAGGTTAAATCAACAATTACATGTCCGTGGTCGGCGTCCATGGGGCTTGGTCTAAGCTGAAGAAAAAGCGGATACCGAAAACGGGCACGGACATGATGAAAACGACAAGGAGGGATTTATGGAAACACCTGTGACAGTACCCATGGTAGGGAAGATCGTATCTGTAGCAGTGAAGGTTGGGGATAAGGTGGAAGAGAATGATCAGGTGGCTGTTTTGGAGGCCATGAAGATGGAAATGCCCGTTGTGGCTACTGTGGGTGGCATTGTGAAACAGGTCTGTGTAACTGCTGGCCAGGAGGTTGAAGCAGAGGCGCCCATTGTCGTCATTGAGTAACGGAAAAAGAAACGATCTTGATAAAACAGCCTTAAGAGACGCCCAAAGAGCGTCTCTTTTTTTATCAGCTGCGATGAAACCGGGTTGACACTGCCTTATCAGTATGATATCTGAACAAATTAGCCGACCTTTTGTCTTCTCAGATCCGAGTCCCCTCTCCTTCAAGAAGGGCGAGTCGGGAGGTTTTTATGTACAGGGGAAAAACAGTCGCTGTCATTGTTCCTGCATACAATGAGGAAAAATTGGTTGGAATAGTTCTCAAAACGGTTCCAGCCTTTGTCGATCATATCGTCGTCGTCGATGATGCCAGTCAGGACCGGACAGGGGAGGTGGTCAAAGAACACCAGAAGGAGGACTCGAAAATTGTCTATCTCCGGCTAAAGAAAAATGAGGGGGTGGGGGGAGGAATCGTGACGGGATACAAGTGGGCTCAGGAACACGAAACCGACATCAGCGTGGTCATGGCAGGAGATGCCCAGATGGACCCCAACGATCTTCCTCAGTTGTTAGACCCTCTTATTAATGATGAGGCCGATTACACCAAGGGAAATCGCCTCTTCACGGGGAAAGCCTGGAGGATCATCCCCAAAACCCGTTATTTTGGAAACGCCATTCTTTCCTTCTTGACCAAGATTGCTTCGGGTTACTGGCATATAGCGGATTCCCAATCGGGCTATGCAGCCATCACCTTGAAGGCCCTCAAGATCCTGGATCTCGATACCATTTATAAACGCTATGGGATGCCCAATGACCTTCTGGTGAAATTGAATGTCTACCGATTCAGGGTCAGGGACATCCCCATTAATCCCGTCTATGGGATAGGTGAGAAATCCCATATGAAGATTCATAAGGTTATCTTCACCCTTTCTTTCCTGCTATTTAAGCTATTCTTGTGGAGGATCGGAGAGAAATATGTCATTCGGGACTTCCATCCCCTCGTCCTTTTCTACCTGTTAGGCTTTCTTCTCACGCCGATTGGAATTGTTTTTGGAGGGTATCTTCTCATCTACCGGATCTTTGTTGGAACGGTGGCGCCAACGAGCGCTCTCTTTGCCGCTTTTTTTGCGATATCAGGCCTTCAGTCCCTTTTTTTCGCGATGTGGTTTGATATGGAGTATAATAAGGAATTGAAATAACAATGACCAAACAACAACCCAATAATTTTCAATAACCAACACCCAAAGAATAATGGGGCGTCAGAAAATTTGAACATTGGAGTTAAATCCATTTAAGGACTTTCTATTGAGAATCTGCATCGTTACCTCTTCTTTTCCTTCCCGTTCTGACGATGTCGTTCAGGCCCCCTTTATGAGAGGATTTATTGGAGGACTCAAAAGAAGAGGGCACCAGATCTTTGTCTTCACTCAGGACCGGGAAGGGTTGAAAGAACCCTTTTTGGAAGGCGTTCGGGTTGAATGGTTCTCATGGATGGGATCGAAAAGACCCCTGGTTCAACTGCGCGTCCTCAATCCGCTAGATTGTCTTCGAATGCTTAGCCTGTTTTGTCGAGGGAGGGAAGCCCTTCTTCCTTTTTTGAGGGAGCATCGGATCGAGGTCTGTCTTGCCCTCTGGGTTCTTCCCAGCGGCTACTTTGCCAATTATGCCTTCAGGAAGACCCGCATTCCCTATTCCGTCTGGGCCCTGGGGTCAGATATTTATCGATACGGATCGAACCCTCTCCTCTATCGCATCATGAAACGAGTCATCCAGGAGGCCAGGGGAATTTTTGCCGATGGGTTCGATCTTGCAAAGAGAGTGGAAGAACGGTTTCAAAGGAGATGTTTTTTTTTGGCCACCACCCGGGGACTCCCGGTGAAGAAAGAAGGTATTCAAGCCGGGTCGTCCCATACCTACCAGTTTCTTTTTGTTGGGAGGCTTGAGAAGGTAAAGGGGATCGATCTTCTTCTCCAATCGATGGCAATGCTGAAAGCGGAGGGGAGAGAAGCCCATCTTTCCGTCATCGGAGGAGGGAGCCTTGAGGAATGGGTCAAAGACTTCATTGAAAGAAAAGACCTGGGACCCAATATCACGCTATTGGGAAATATCCCGGATGCGAATCTGGTTTCTCTCTATGCGACTTCGGACTGTGTGGTGATTCCCTCCAGGGCAGAATCCATTCCACTCGTCTTCTCCGAGGCGTTGAATTTTGACAAGGAAATGATTGTTGCGGATGTAGGCGATCTGGGAGCACTGAGTCGGCAATATGGCGTGGCCGAGGTCATTCCTCCCGAAGATCCTGCCGCTCTCAAAGAGGCCATGAGGAAAAGGCTTGATCGAAGAGGACGAAAAACAGGAGATGTCGAAAAAAGAACTGAACTGAAGAGGCTTTTCAATATCGAAACGAGCATTGAGAGGTTTCTAAGCGATTTTTCATAGCGTGGAGAAAGGATGAAAGAAGGAAAGATCGTAGCGGTGATCCTGGCTGGAGGAAAAGGGACAAGGCTTGTTCCCTATACAACCATCTTTCCCAAACCCCTCATGCCGATTGATGGAATGCCCATTCTCGAGGTGATTGTAAGGCAGTTGGCCCATTTCCGGATTAAAGAGATGATTTTAACGGTAAGTCCGCAAACCGAACCCCTTCTTTGCGCCTATTTTGGGGATGGTAGTCGGTATGGGGTGAACGTCCAATATTCCCGTGAAGAAAAACCTCTTGGCACGGCAGGTCCGCTTTCTCTCCTTTCAGACCTTCCGGAGACGTTCCTGGTTATGAATGGAGATATTCTGACCACACTCAACTACCGTCGTCTCATCCGATACCATCGGCAGAAAAGGGGAGTAATTACTATTGCCATGAGTCAGAGGAAGGTTCCGTTGGAATTGGGCGTGATGGAGTGTGACCGCAAGGCTCGACTGAAGGCCTACCTTGAAAAACCCGTCCTTTCTTATTCCGTTAGTATGGGAATTTATGTTTTTGATAAGAGAGTCCTCGGATGGATTCCCAGGGGGAAATACCTGGATTTCCCTGAATTGATCCAAAAACTCCTCAAACAGAGGGAAAGGGTGGCCTGTTACCCTAACAACGATTTTTGGCTGGATATTGGCAGACACGAGGATTACGAGGAGGCCCAAAAGAAGTTCCAGGAAAAGAGAAAAAAAATATTATACGAGAGATGAGACGAGGGAAATGATGGCAAAAGTTCTTGTGACAGGAGCTGGAGGGTTCATCGGGAGCCATCTGACCGAGGAACTGGTGAAACAGGGCGAGGAAGTGAGGGCCCTTGTCCGGTACAATTCGAGGGATGAAAGAGGTCTTCTCCAAATGTTGTCAAGAGAGGTTCAGAGCCAATTTGAAGTGTTCCCCGGAGATCTAAAAGACCCGGATGGAGTTAAAAAGGCGGTTAAAGGGTGCACCAAAGTCTTTCATCTGGGTGCACTCATCGCTATCCCCTATTCCTATTTCCACCCGTTTAATTTTATTCAAACGAATGTCGAAGGGACCGCCCACCTCTTCAATGCCTGTCTGGACGAGAGCACGATCCAGAGGATTGTCCACACCTCCACCAGTGAGGTCTATGGAACGGCACAGTATGTCCCGATTGATGAAAAGCATCCCCTGCAAGCCCAATCCCCCTATGCCGCGAGCAAGATTGCCGCAGACAAACTTGCTGAAAGCTACTATCTCTCTTTTGGTCTTCCCGTGACCACCCTTCGACCTTTCAATACCTTTGGGCCCCGGCAATCGCTGCGAGCCATCATTCCGACCATTCTCTCCCAAGTCCTGGGAGATAAGAAGATTCGATTGGGAAATATCAGGCCCCGTCGAGACTTTCTTTTCGTCAAGGATACGGTGCGGGGGTTCATTGCATTAGGAAAATGTGATGAAGCGATCGGGAAGGTAGTCAATATTGGGACAGGAGAAGCGATCGCCATCGGAGAGTTAGTCGAAGAAATTTTTAGGCTGGTAGGAAAAAGGATGGAGATCGAGGTTCAGAATCAGAGGATTCGTCCGGAAAAGAGCGAGGTCATGGAGCTCCTTTCCGATACCCGTCTGGCCCAGGCACTGTTTGGATGGATGCCGAAATATACCCTTGAGGAGGGACTGAAAGAGACGATTGAATGGTACCGCGAAAACCTCTCCTCTTTTAAGGTTGGGAGCTATCCATTATGAAGTGGAAATATCCCCTGTCCGACATTGATCTTGGGAAAGCGGAAGAGCGAGAGGTTCTTAAGGTCCTTCGGTCGAGATGGCTATCGACTGGGCCGCTCACGGATCGATTCGAGAAAGCCTTCTCCGGCTTTTTGGGGGGAGGGGAGGCCATTGCCGTCTCCAATGGGACGGCGGCTCTCCATCTGGCATTGGCCTCGCTGGGACTGAAAGCGAGGGACGAGGTCATCCTTCCTTCTTTTACCTTCGTAGCAACGGCCAATGCAGTCCTCTATACCGGAGCAAAACCTGTTTTCGCAGATATCCTTGGATTTCACAGTCTTAATATCTCTCCAAAGGAGATTGAAAATAGAATTACCAAGAGAACGAAAGCCATCATGGTGATGCATTATGGAGGCTACCCCTGTGATATGGACGCCATCCTGATGATAGCGAAACGATATGGCCTTCCTGTGATTGAAGATGCGGCCCATGCCCCTGGCTCCGAATATCGGGGGAAAAGCTGCGGGACGATAGGAACCTTGGGCTGTTTCAGTTTTTTTTCTAATAAGAATTTAGTCACAGGCGAAGGAGGTCTCGTGTTCACCAGGGACAAGGCTCTGGCTGAAAGAATTCGGACGATGAGATCCCATGGAATGAAGGCCCTTTCATGGGACAAGTTCCGCGGCCATCTTTCGTATTATGACATTGAAGTTTTAGGCTATAACTACCGGATCACAGAGATTCAGTCCGTCTTGGGGCTGGTCCAATTGAGGAAACTGGAACGAAATAACCGAAGAAGAAGGAGGCTGGTGGAGGTCTATCGGATGGAACTTCAAGGTATTGCTTCGATCATGATCCCCTTCGATAGTGTTGAAGGTTCCTATTCCTACCATCTCTTTCCTATCCTGATCAGGGAAGAGTCGCAGGCCCGTGCTGCCTTCTTGCGGAATCAATTGATGAGCGGTCTTAAGGATTGGGGTATTCAAACGAGTATTCACTATCCCCCCGTTCATCTGTTTTCTCTCTACCGCAAGCGATTTGGTTATACGACCGGGATGCTTCCCATGACCGAGGCCATGAGCCAACGTGTAATGACCTTTCCCCTGCATCCTCAAATGAATGTGGGCGATGTCAAAGGGATTGTGCAAAAAGTGAAGGAAATCGTGAGGCGATGGATCTGAAGGTTTTCGAAACCCCTGGAGAGGAATGGGATGATTTTGCATCTCGATACACGGACCTGATCTTCTATCGATCAGTCTGGAGTGACGTTCTCAAAAAGGGGTTGGGAGGACAACCCCTTTATTTTTACCTTAAAGAAGGGAATGAGATTGCTGCGGGGTTTCCTGGTGTTCTTCTCAATTTTAAACTTTTCAAGATCTTCTACGCTTCCATTCCTTATGGAAACCTCATTGGAAGAAAACCAGCCTTTCCAGTTTTGATGGAGCATGTTGAAAGAGAATTTCAAAGAAGGGGAATCGATCAGGTTCGGATTACAGAATCCCCTTTTTCCGAATCCCATCGGCCAGACGGATACAGGACATCCTTTGCCAAGGTAAGTCTGCTCGACCTCAGGCATGCAGACAGAGAGAAGGTCTGGAAAGGGTATAAAAAATATATCCGCCGAGATGTCCGTAAGGCGGAAGAAGCGGGGTCACGATCCATTCAGGGAATTCGGCTGAGGACGTCAGACTCTTTTATGCTCTCTATTTGGCCTCCATGGAACGGAACAGGGCGGCTGCAAAATACCCATTCCAGTGGTTCAAAGCCCTTTGTGAAGGTGATCCGGGAAAATCGTTGGCAACGATCCGGTTGGCAGTCTTAAATCGATCGGCCATTGCCGGCTTGGTTCTCATTCATTCAGCGACCACGACCCACTATTTCCACAATGGTTCGAGAAGCGAATACTTAAAATGCTGTCCCAATGAACTCCTTGTCCATCAATCCATTGAGGAAGCGATTGAAAGAAGAGTTTCCTATTTCGATTTCATGGGTTCAGATCGGACTGATCTGAATCTGATCCACTTCAAAGAGAAATGGGGAAGCCAGTCCATGGATGTCTGTACCTATATAAGAGACTATCACGTTTTGAAAAGTAAAATATGGGAATTTGGAAAAAAAATGGCGACCTCCGGTCTGGGGTCAAAGACGGCCCGATGGGTTCGAGAAAGGAGAGGATTTGACCGAAAAGATTGACTGGAGAAGGCAAGCGGAGAAAGGCTTCTTGGCCTCGGGGATTGACGCGGCGGACCGAAGAGGCTGTAAAAACCAATATATTGATCTCCTTCAGAAGATTGCCCTCGAAGAGGTACTGGAATTAAAGGGCGGTGAGACCGTCCTTGATTTCGGATGCGGGAGCGGAAGAATCTCTTATTGGATTGCGCCAAGGGTGAAGAAGGTGGTCGGTTTAGAGACAACACCCGAAATGATTCAATTGGCCCGAAAGAATGACGGGGGAGAGAATATAGAATTTAAGGTTTATGATGGAATCTATTTTCCTAACCTTCCCTATGAATTCGATCTCATCCTCTCCGTGGGGGTTTTGCAATACATGAAAGGTGAGACATTGCAGAAGAACGTTCGTCAGTTGGCCCAGTTTTTACCGAAAGGGGGGAAATTTTGTTTAATTGAACAGGCCTCCGAAAATTCCGAAAGGGAACGGCCAAGGGTGGAAGAATATCTTCAAGCCTTCAAGAAATCTAACCTGGAATGCCTCCGGCATTATCCCATCCGGAAGGGTCGCTGGTGGCTCCTCTACCTCATCCGGTACGGGATGATCCCCCGAGTCCTTTTTCCTAAGATTGCCAAGCATGAAATCCGGCGCCTTCGAAACAGGAAGAGACCCATCTCGTATTATCAGGACTATCTTTTTGCTCTAACAAAGACTTGAGTGAATCAATAGGCAGAAGTGTGGATCAATCTCAAGATAGAAGAAGATGGCGTTCCATACGGAAGGTCCTTCAATGGGCGTTTGTGGGGGCCATCTTTCTTTTTTTTAGGAAGGATTGTCTGGGGAAATTGGAATCAAGTCCAGGGCGCGGAGTTCACTTTTCAGATCACCCCTTCTTATAGTATCAACGCTGATCTTTGTCTTTAGCTATTTCATTCAAATTTGGGCCTGGTACCTCATTACCCTGAAATTAGGGATTGCGATCTCTTTTAAAGAGACCTTAACGAGCTGGTTTACCTCTCAACTGGGGAAATACCTGCCTGGAAAGATCTGGCTATTTCTAACCCGCCTCTACCTTTATGATTCCAGAGGAAAATCGAAAAAGGCGATCGCAGTTGCCCTTTACTTCGAGACTGTGACGATGGTCATGGCGGCTGGCCTCATCTTCCTTGTTTCTCTCCTCTCACTGAAGGAAGTCCACTCTTCCTATCTCAGAATTCCTTCCTCTGGGGTGATTTTTCTCGGTATTTTGGCCTTTCTCTCACTTCATCCAAAGGTTCTTCAGAAAATATTGAATCCAGTCCTGAAGGGGCTAAAAAAGGAACCGATCTCCATCTCGATCTCCTATCCTGATATCCTCTTGGTGTTAGGGGTTTGTTCATTTTCCTGGGTGACGGGTGGAATCGGTTTTTATCTCTTTGTGGATGCGGTATTTCCCGTTTCCTCAAATTATTTGCTGTTTTTAACAGGGGCCTTGGCCATCTCCAGTACCCTGGGACTGTTAGCTCTCTTCGCTCCAAGCGGATTGGGCGTTCGGGAAGGGGTCCTGGTCTATCTCCTTTCCTTGATTATGCCGAGCACAGTGGCCGTGATCCTTTCAATCCTGACCCGTCTTTGGATGAGCTTCATTGAAATCGGAGGGATGGGAGTGGTATATTTAATTGGTTTGACTCAAAAGAAAGGGGAAGGAAAGGGTTGATATGACCAGGCCTAAAAAATCTTCGTTCCCCAAGCAGAAGAGCGCGGTTTCGCCACCACCGAAGAAAAGAGATCGGTCTTTTCTTTTTCGTCATCTGATCGCGATTGGGCTCATCGCCGGAGTAGCCTTCCTGGCTTACTCGAATACCTTTTCGGTTCCATTCCATTTTGATGACCGGCCCAATATCACCCAGAATCCGAATGTCCAGATCAAGGTCTTTACATGGGACCGGATTGAGCGGTTGATCAAAAATACCTATAAAGAGAGTATTCGCGTTTTTTCCTATTTTACCCTTGCCCTGAACTATTATTTTGGAGAGTTCAATGTTTTCGGCTACCACTTGGTGAACTTTATCATCCATGTTTTTGCGGGATTTTTTTTGTATTGGTTCCTCATCCTGACATTCAATCTTCCTTCGCTGAAAGAAAAATATGGAGCCATCTCTTACAAGATAGCGCTTTTTACAGGCCTAATCTTCATTTCCCATCCCATCCAAACCCAATCGGTGACCTACATCGTTCAGAGAATGGCCAGCATGGCCGGGATGTTCTACCTCCTGACTTTCGTGTTTTATATTAAAGGGAGATTGGCCATGGGAAAGGCGCGGTCCTTTTACTTTCTGGGTGCCGTCCTGGGTTATCTCCTCGGAGTTTTTACGAAAGAGAACGTGGCCATCCTCCCCTTCTTTGTTGCCCTCTATGAATTCTATTTCTTTCAAAATTTGGATTTGAGTCCAAAGGGAAAGAAAATACTTTACAGCCTCGTCGGAACGCTCCTCGTCCTCGGAGCCTTTGGATTCTTCATCTGGGGTCAACGCTATATCCAGGTCACCATCGAAGGGTATCAATACCGGACACTTCCCACATCTGAGAGATTTACCATGTCTGAGAGAGTGCTCACCCAATTTCGGGTCGTCCTCTACTACCTGTCCCTCTTGATTTATCCTTCTCCCTCCCGCCTCAACCTGGCTCATGATTTTTCCGTATCGAAATCGATTCTTGATCCGGCATCCACCCTGGTCTCGATCGTCATTATTCTGGGTCTCGTCGGGTACAGCCTCTGGATAGCCAAGAAAAGACCGATCCTCTCTTTCTGCATTCTCTGGTATTTCGGAAATCTCTTCATCGAATCGTCGTTCTTTCCCCTTGAAATGGTTTTCGAACATAGACTTTATCTTCCCTCCATCGGTCCCTTCGTTCTCTTTGTTTTGCTGGTTGTTAGAGGGATAGAGAGGTTGAAAGAACGGTGGACTCAAAAAAGGTGTTGGGATGGGAAGAAGGATAAGCGAGTGGATCACCGGATCCATCCTGTTCACCATCGTCATAGCGCTTGCCATGGGGACCTATGACCGGAATTCCCTATGGAGGAGCGAAATCGAATTCTGGAAGGATTGCGTAAGGAAAGCCCCTCAGAAAGAGCGAACCCATCACAATCTGGGTTATGCCTATTATGAGAGCGGACAACTGGAGGAGGCCCGGAAAGAATTTGAAGAGGCCTTGACCCTGAATCCTGATTATACCCTCTCTCTGTATAACTTGGGGCTGGTCTTTTATCGGAATGGGTTAACAGAGGAGGCCATCCACTGTTACGAAAAAGCACTGAAACAGGGTCATCCCTATCCAGAAACTTATTACAATCTTGGGCTTGCCTACTATCAAAGAGGCCTCTATTTGAGTTCGGTCAACGCATTTAAGACATTTTTGAAACTTAAGCCTGACTATGAAAATGCCTACAATAATTTGGGGCTTGCCTATCAACGGTTGAAAAAATGGGACCAGGCAAAGGATTCTTTTCAAGAGGAGTTGAGACGAAACCCGGACAATCCTTACACGCAAGTCTATTTAGGGGATCTTTATTACGAATTGAAAGATTATTCCAGGGCCCTTGTCCATTTTGAGAAGGCCTTGATGTATCGCAATTTATCCGAAGCAGAAAGGATAAAAAAGATCATTCTCTCGATTCAAGAGAAGAACGCTGGGAAGGACAGGAAAGGTTTAATCTGAACGGTGATACACTGTTTGAAACGAAATCTTATCGAGATTCTTGTTTTCACGCTTGTCATCGGTTTGCTCGCCGTTGGAGCTTACACGAGGAATAGGATCTGGGCCGATGAAGTCGATCTCTGGACGGACTGCGTGAAAAAGTCTCCCCGAAAGGCCCGGTCTTATGTCAATCTCGGCTATGCCTATCTGGTTGCAGGAGCTTATGATAAAGCCTTTGAATGGAGTCAAAGAGCGATTCAAATCGACCCCCGCATTGGATCTGCTTATTATAACCTTAGCGCAGTCTATTATAAGAGGGGAGATCTGAAACAAGCCATTCTCATGGGAGAAAAGGCGCTGGAAATCGACCCTACTCTCAATATGGTTTACTTCGCGATGGGTGGAATTTATTTCGAAGATAAACAATATGAAAAGGCCGAAGAAGCTTATAAGAAATTTATTCACGTTTACCCTTATTTTCCGGAAGTTCACAACCATCTGGCGGTTGTCTATGGAGCTCAAAGGCGATTTGATAAGGTGGCCGAAGCCCTGGAAGGGGAGCTTCGAGTCAATCCTTATCATGCCCTAGCCCATCTCAATTTAGGACAACTCTACTGGTATGAATACAGAAATCGAGAAAAGGCCCTTTATCATCTCAAAACTGCATTATTCGTTCAACCCCTTCCTTCCCGATCGGACGAAGATTAAGAGACTGGTCCGAGTATCGAGGATTCTCATTCATGACTCCTATCGGATTTGACGCCAATTGTCAGACTACAGCCATGGGAATTTTACCCCATACCGACATCGACAGGGCGATAAGGGTGGCCCTTTCCTTGGACATTCCTTTCTGGCCCCAGCTTCCGAAAGTCAGCTACTTTGAAGATATGTATGTCCAGGCCCTGGACCATTTTCCCGGAGTCAGGATCGACCCTTTTGACCGGAAAATTCTTTTCAATCTCACCCAATTTTATGAGGACCTCCCAGCCTATCTTGAAAGAGGGGAAGAGCCTGACACCTACCGGTTGACAAAGGGTTTTTCCCTCGTATACCATCGGTTTTTAGAGAGAGATCTCTTGGGTTACCCTGCCATCCGAGGCCAGATGATCAGTCCGATCAGCCTGGGATTGAAGGTCGTGGACCAGGACCAAAAACCGATCATCTATCAGGATGAGGTCAGAGAGGTCCTATTTGATTTTATCCAGAAGAAGGTCAATCTCCAGTACCAGGAACTGAGGATGAAGAATCCTCATGCCTTTGTATGGCTCGATGATCCGGGGTTGGGATTGATCTTCAATGCCCTATCAGGATATAACGAGGTTCGGGCCAGAGGCGATTTGGATTCCCTTTTGAAGGGATTAGACGGACCCCGGGGAATTCATCTCTGTGCTAAACCGGATTGGGACTTTCTTCTTCGTTCAAAGATCGACATCCTCTCCTTCGATTCTTTTAGTTGCGGAGAGATGATTACCCGCTATCCTTCGTTAAAAGATTTCTTTAATCGGGGAGGGATCGTCTCCTGGGGGATCGTTCCCACTTACACTGAACTATTGGAGGAAGAGACTGCTGAATCGCTGATGGCGCGGGTCGAAATCTTCTGGGGAGATCTTGTCAAACAAGGGGTTGATAAGGAGAGGCTTCTTCATCAATCCCTTTTGGCACCTGCAACCTGCAATCTCCTCTCCCCGGATAAAGAAGAGACGGTGGAACGGGCCTTCGATGTTCTAAAGGAACTCTCTTCTTCGATCCGGAAGAGATATGAGTTAAGTTAGCCGGGACTTTTAGGCGATTGCAAGGACGCGCGATAAACGGGGTCAGAGATGAAGCGGATAGGCATCATTGCGAAGCGAAACAAGCCTGAGGTGATCAGTTTTACTCGGAGCCTCGTCGAGTGGTTTGCGCCCAGCAGGATCGACGTCTTTGTGGAAGAAGAGATGAAGAAACTCTTTAATCCTCCCCTTACGGCTCCTTATCTCCATTTCATCAGAAGAGAGGAGTTCCCGAACCATGTGGAGATGGTCATCGTCCTTGGAGGAGACGGAACGCTTCTTGGCGTAGCCCGCATGGTATGGAATCATGGAATACCCATCCTGGGTGTCAATTTTGGCGGCCTCGGCTTTTTGACAGAAGTCAGCTTGGAAGAGATCTATCCAGTCCTTGAAAGGCTGCTGCGGGGAGATTTTGAAACCAACCCAAGGGATGTCCTCCGGGCTCTGGTCGTTCGCAAAGGGAAGAAGCAGGCTGAATTCATCGTGTTAAATGATGTCGTTATCAACAAGGGGGCTTTGGCCCGCATTATCGAGCTTGAGCTCACGATCAATGATGAATACCTCACGACCTTCCGGTCAGACGGTCTAATCATTTCAACACCGACCGGTTCCACAGCCTACAACCTCTCCGCGGGTGGACCGATCGTCTATCCTTCTCTCCACAACGTGGTCATTACCCCGATCTGTTCACATACTCTAACCAACCGGCCTATTGTCATCCCGGATGACGTGAAGGTCAATGCCATCCTCAAGTCGGAGCAGGAGGAGGTGACACTGACACTCGATGGTCAACAGGGATTTCCTCTCGAATCTGAGGATGTGGTGGAGGTCCGAAAAGCGGAAGGCCAGATCCATCTCATTCGATCGCCCTACCGTGATTATTTTGAACTGTTGCGCGAAAAGCTGAAGTGGGGAGAAAGATAAGAACCCCAACCCCGTCCCTTTATAGTTTATGTTGCTTGAGCTTCGGATCAGAAACATTGCCATTATCGATGAGATGCACGTCTCTTTCTCGAAGGGTCTGAACATCCTCAGTGGAGAGACAGGGGCCGGGAAGTCGATCATCCTGAATGCGGTTCAGCTCCTTCTCGGGAGCAGAGCCACGGAGGAGATGATTCGAAGCTCTGAGGAGGAAGGGAGTGTCGAAGCCTTCTTTGATATTTCCGGGAGTAGAAACGTCCTTGAAGGGGTCAAAGAGAAATTTTCGGGTTTGTCGGGTTCTCCGGACGAGGATTCGCTTCTGCTCCGGCGAACGCTTTTACGGTCTGGCAGGGGAAAGGCGTACATCAATGGCAATCTGGCGACACTCGGGATGTTTTCAGAGATCGGAGGGGAACTCCTCAGTATCTATGGTCAACATGAACATCAGTCCCTGCAACGGGTTGAAACGCATATCGATATTATGGACGAGTTTGGAGGTCTGATGGGACTCCGCGAGGAATTTCGAAATCATTTTCAGGAATTTACCAACCTGTCTGAAGCGGTCCGGAGAATGCGAGAGGAACGGGAAAAGAGGGCGAAAGAACGAGAGCTCATGATCTTTCAATCGAGGGAGATTGGAGCTTCCGGACTTCGCTCTGGAGAGGAAGAGGTTTTAAAGGAGGAGAAGAGAATTTTGGCCCATGCCCGGAAGCTGATGGAATTTGCCCACGCATCGGAGGAGATGCTTTATGGAGAGGAAGGATCGGCCATCGATAAGCTCCAAGCGATTCTTCGCCAGGGGAGGGAAATGGTTTCGATTGATCCCTCCCTTTCCTTGCTGATAAAACCGATGGAATCAAGCCTGATCCAACTGGAAGAGATTGCTCATGGCTTCAGGGATTATGGGAGACGGATCGAGATCAATCCTGACCGTCTTGAGGCGGTCGAGAATCGGTTGGAAGAGATCGACCGGCTGAAGAGAAAGTATGGTCCAACGGAAGAGGCCGTTCTTCTCTTTAAGCAGGAGATTGATGAAAAATTGGGGGCTTTCATCTCTGATGAAGAGAGGCTTTCCGAACTTGAAAAGCAGGTGAAACCACTCGAACGGAAGGTCTTAGATTTGGCAAAAGGGCTTTCAGAGGAGAGGAAGAAGGTTTCTACAGAATTGAAAAAGTCGATCGAGAAGGAATTGGGTTCTCTGGGGATGAAGAAGACGACTTTTCAAGCCCAGGTCGAGAATCTTCCTCTTTCCGCCAAAGGCATGGACCGGGTTGAATTCCTTATCTCTCCTAATATCGGAGAAGAGGTGAAGCCTTTGGCCAAGATTGCCTCCGGGGGCGAACTATCGAGGATAATGTTGGCCATGAAGAGAATTTTAGCCAAAGTGGGTGGGAGGCAGGTTCTCATCTTTGATGAAGTCGATTCCGGGATTGGAGGTGCGATTGCAGAGGTGGTGGGAAGGAAGCTAAAAGAACTCTCAGAAGATCACCAGGTCATCTGTGTGACCCATCTTCCCCAAATCGCCTGCTATGCTGATACCCATTACACTGTGAGTAAAGAGGTGAAGGGAGGCCGGACCTTTGCCCGGGTAGGTCGGCTTGAGAAGGAGACGGCGGTCGACGAAATTGCAAGGATGCTTGGGGGAATGAAGGTGACAGAAAAGACAAAGGCCCATGCAAAGGAAATGATTGAAAACGCCAGAAAGGCGTGATTCATAACCATGGCCGAGTCCGCTGAAACATTTGAGATGCAGTAGGAGGGCCATGAAACCTGGATACGGTCACGGATGACGGACACGGACACGAGGTGAGGGATGATCCGTAAAGCCGAACTGAGAGATGTGAAAGACGTTCAACGATTGATCAAGCTCTATTCCACCCGAGGAGAGATGCTTCCCCGGTCTCTCAGTGAGCTGTACGATAACATCCGGGATTTTATTGTATCCGTACAGAATCGGAAAGTGATAGGCATCTGTGCGCTCCATATCTGTTGGGAAGATCTGGCCGAAATCCGATCTCTTGCAGTGGAAGAAAAAATTCGGGGAAGGGGAATTGGAGCCAAACTGGTGAAAGCTTGTCTCGAAGAGGCAAGAATGCTGGGAGTCAAGCGAGTATTCGCCTTGACCTATCAATCCGATTTTTTCGAGCGGCTGGGGTTTAAAAAGGTGGATAAGTCAGTCCTTCCCCACAAAATATGGACCGACTGTCTGAAATGTGTAAAATTTCCTGACTGCGATGAGATCGCAGTCGTCAAAGAACTGAATTAATTGCGGAATCTGAATCTCACAACAATCCCACCTCTGGGAGCCATCAATCCCACTCCAGGCTTAGCTGCCGTCTTCTGACCACCAACGATAAAAATTCTTGTAGAAAAACGGACAGATCGAGAGGCAGACCTGTCGTCTTCCTGACATTGTCCTTTCTCCCCACGGATGATGATTGACTTTGACAGGTGTTGATGTTATGAATTTATCGTTTTTTCATTCGATTCAAGGAGTTATCAATATCATGTTGAAGGCAGCCAAACCCATGGGGAGACCGACGGTTGCAGAGATTGATCTAAGAGCCCTTGCCTTCAATTACCTACAAATTCAGAAAAGAATCCCGAAAGGAGTAAAGATCCTTGGAGTGGTGAAGGCCGATGCCTACGGTCACGGGGCTATCTCCATCTCCCTAAAATTGGAGCAGTTAGGGGTCGAATATCTGGGCGTGGCCATGTCGGATGAAGGAGTGCAACTGCGAAAGGGTGGAATCAGGACACCCATTCTCCTTCTCGGAGGGGTCTATCCTGAAGACGTCGATTGGGTCCTTCAATTTGATCTTACCCCAGTTGTTTTCCAGAAAGAGTCTTTACACCTCCTCGCCAGAGAGGCTAGGAGGCGAAGAAAAAAGGTAAGGGTCCATTTGAAGGTAGATACGGGTATGGGACGGCTGGGGGTACCCCTGCGCCTATGGTCCTCCTTCCTCGATGAAACGAAGCGATTTCCGGACATTGAGATCGAAGGCGTTCTCTCTCATTATTCGATGGCAGATGAAACCGAAGATCCCTTCACCCGGAAACAGTGGGATTCATTCCAGGAGGCCGTGACGATTGCCGATTCGATGGGTATTCGCTTTAAGTATAGACACATCTCCAATAGCGCCGGGCTCACGGCTTTTCCCTCTTGGTCAGGGAATCTGGTCCGTCCCGGGATCATCCTGTATGGCTCGTATCCCTCACCGGCATTTCGGGATCTCATAAAACTCAAACCCGTCATAACACTTAAGACCCGCATCGGACTGCTTAAACGGGTTCCTGCCGGGGAAAAAATCAGCTATGGAGGAACCTATGTCACAACAAAAGAGAGCCTACTTGCTATCCTCCCCATTGGGTATGCAGATGGCTATAACCGTCAACTGTCCAATCATGGGCAAGTTCTCATCCGCGGGAGAAAGGCTCCTGTTGTGGGAAGAGTATGCATGGATTATATCATTGTGGATGTCACGGATATTCCCAAGGTTTCCCTTGGAGACGCAGTAGTCTTAATGGGCAGGCAGGGCCGAGAACAGATCACCGCTGAGGAGATTGCCGAAAAGATTGGAACCATTTCCTATGAAGTATTGTGCCTGGTTGGGAAAAGGGTACCGCGAGTATATAAAGAATAATTGATCTGATTGGGAAGGAGTTTACGGATGGTGAATAAGCGAATCGGGATCCTGGGGACAGGGTCTTTTCTTCCGGAGAGGGTCCTCTCCAACAATGATCTTCAGAAGATTTTGGATACCAATGATGAGTGGATTTACAAGAGGACGGGGATTAAAGAACGGAGAATTGCAGGGCATCAAGTGAATGCCTCGGATCTCGCAAAAGAGGCCTCTCTCCGGGCCATGGAGATGGCAGGAGTCTCCGCTGCGGATTTAGACCTCATCATCATGGCGACGATGACCCCGGATACCTGCTGCCCTGCCGGAGCCAACTGGCTTGAGGCAAAGTTGGGCGCCGAACAAGCGGTTTCCTTTGATGTGACCGCAGCCTGTTGTGGGTTCCTCTTTGGTCTATCGGTTGCCGAGCAGTATCTGAAGGCGGGGACCTTCAAGACAGCCCTGGTTGCTGCTGTGGAGATCATGAGCCGGACCCTTGACTGGACTGATCGCGAAAGCTGCATTCTCTGGGGGGATGGATCAGGTGCAGCCGTCCTCCGTGCCGATGATCACCTTCCCGAAGTTGAGCACGAGATCCTATCGGTCCATATTCATACTGACGGAGCGAATGGTGAAAATCTCCTCCTTCCTGGAGGAGGATCAAGAACAACCCCCATCTCCTATGAAACTGTTGATAAAAAACTTCATAGCCTGAGACTGATTAAAGCCAATGAGTCCGTCAGGGTGGCGGTGAGGCGATTTGCCGAGGCCGCCGAGGAGGCGGCTTCTTTTAACGACATTTCGCTTTCGGATGTGAAGTGGATCATTCCACACCAGGCCAATCTCCGTATCCTTCAACAGATGGCGAAACGACTCGACGTTCCTATGGAGAAAGTCTATCTCACGATTGAAAAATATGGAAACATCTCTTCTGCCACTGTTCCAATCGCCCTGGATGAAGTCGTCAGAGGCAACTTGATTCATAAAGGGGACTACCTGATCCTGACCGCTTTTGGAGGAGGCCTCACCTGGGGAAGTAGTTTAATTCATTGGTAAAAATAGGTTTATCAAAAAAAAACTTGACAGACCGTTTACAAGTTTGGTATTAAAGACGGGTGTCGTTTGGGGACTGATCTAAACCGTTTAGAGACAGGGAGGGTGTTTTGGACAAAGAACACTACAATATCCTAATCTTCGGTCCTAAGACATCTAAGACACGCCATCTCAAGGTTCACAAGAAGACCTTCAAAATTACCCTTTACCTCTTCGCCTTTGCCCTTCTTTCAGCCACCTTTTTCTTCTGTGATTACATTCAGGTCAAGAAGAAAGCCTTTGAGCTAAACCATCTGATCCAGGAGAGTCAGGTCCAGAAGTCTCAGATTCACTTTTTCTCTTCAAAGATAGAAGACTTAGAAAAACAGCTCTCCAAGTTAAAGAATTTCGATAAGAGGATTCGAATCATTGCCAATCTTGAACGGGGGCCGGAGGTGGCCTCGCTCATGGGGATGGGGGGCCCCTCGCCATCCGATATCCGGGATAAATTGAAAAATGAGAAGGACAGCCAAGGCCTCGTTCAACAAATGAGAACCGATGTCGAACGCCTCCAATCCGAAGCCATCTCTCAGGAGGCGAGCCTTTCCGAGCTTGAAATACATCTTCAGGCGAAGAAAGAGATGCTGGTCCATATGCCATCGATCTGGCCTACCATGGGATGGGTGACATCGGGTTTTGGATTTCGAACGAACCCCTTTACCGGTCTGACCCAGATGCATGAAGGAATGGATATTTCAAACCGGGTGGGAACCCTGGTGGTTGCTCCTTCCGATGGATTTGTTTCGGATGTGGGAAATGATTTGGTTTATGGAAAGATCCTGGTTATTTCACACGGTTTTGGGATGACTTCCCGTTATTGCCACCTGAGCAAGGTCATGGTAAAGGCCGGGCAGAAAGTGAACCGGGGAGACAGAGTCGCTGAGATGGGGATGACCGGAAAGACAACAGGTCCCCATCTCCATTATGAAGTCAGGCTGAACGGCATTCCTGTCAATCCGATGCGGTATATCTTGAATTAAGTTTCCCTTTTTCCCTTTCCCCGCCCAAGCCATGAAACCTCTGATTGCTGTAATCGCCGATGACCTCACCGGTGTCTGTGACACCGGGGCTCAGTTTGCTTCGGCCGGTCTCCGGCCCATTGGCTCTGTCGACACGGAAAAGACCCGGGACCAACTCTATTCCTTCCCAGCATTCGGATTCGAGAAGAATAGTTTGACATCCTTTTTCTACACACATATAATCGCTTCATCCATGGGTAAGCCCGGAAATTTCCCTTCAATCGGAATGGTGTTGGCTGGTCGGAGTCGCACCAGACCTGAAGACAGAAAATGCCTAACACTTATGAGGCCGTCAAGGGAGACGCGGGAAGAATCCACCGCACCCTCAGATTTTACGTTCGGAAAGATATCGTTTAGGAGGTTTGGAGGTAAGAAATGACGAAGAAATCATGGCGGGAAAAGTTGGCTGATAGCAAGGGACTGCCCAGGGTAGAGCCGATCACAGAGAGAATGAGTATAAGATGGGGAACAGGGACCCTCGTGATACCTGCGCCGACGGAAGTGGACGAGATCATGAAACAAGTTCCAGAAGGAAAACTCATTACCGTCAATGAAATTCGAAACGCCCTTGCTAAGAAACACAAGGCGACTATCGGCTGTCCAATTACAACAGGGATATTTGCGGTGATTGCCGCGCATGCTGCCTGCGAGGAGGTGAAGGAGGGCAAGACGAGAGTGACGCCTTATTGGAGAACTCTGAAGTCGGATGGTGAGATAAACCCTAAATATCCCGGTGGTGTTGAGGATCAGAAAGCACGGTTAGAATCTGAGGGACATAGGGTCATCCGGAAGGGGAAGAAATACCTCGTGGAAGGGTATGAAAAGCGTTTAATTAAAAGTTAAGAAATCCCTCCTAATTTTCACTCAGGTTTTCTCTATGACTAAGTACATATTTTCATAAATACACTAACGTATTTTATGCTTGATAATTGTTATCTTTTATGGCATGTTGATAACCAAGGAGGTTATCCATGCCAAGGAAAAGCCCATATGATATCATTTTAACTCCGGATGAGGAACGGGAATTAAATAGCCGGGCAGCAAAATATACGTTATCGTATTTTAAAGTAATTCGTGCCAAAATAATCCTGCTCGCTGCCCAAGGTTTAGGCAATGATGAAATTGCAGCCAAATTGGATACACGTCGGGAAGTTGTCAGCATGTGGCGAAAACGTTTCTTTGAGCAGCACCTCGAAGGATTGGAGGAGCGTCCTCGACCGGGTCGCCCCCGGTCTTTTCCCCCCAGATCTCATCGTTCAGGTTAAAGCGATTGCCTGTGAATTTCCTGCCGTTCATCAGATTCCCTTGTCCCGCTGGAGCGCGGCGGATATTGCCAGATACGCATGTCAATCCGGTCTTGTAGCAACCATCAGCGGTAGCACCGTATGGCGATGGCTCAATGAAGATGCCATCCGGCCCTGGCAACATCGGTCCTGGATTTTTCCTCGGGATCCTCAATTCGCCATCAAAGCTGGACAAATCCTTGACCTTTACCAAAAGGTTTGGAACGGCTCTCAGCTTAAAGATGACGAATTTGTTCTGTGTGCAGATGAAAAGACCAGTATCCAAGCTCGGGCCCGACGTCATGTTTCCTATCCAACTCAACCTGATTCTCCTATGAAAATAGAACATGAGTATAAGCGATTAGGGGCATGGGCTTATATCGCTGCACTCGATGTCCACCGGATGAAACTCTTTGGTCGTTGCGAACATAAAAGCGGCATTGCCTCCTTTGATCGCCTTGTGGATCAGGTGATGACACAACTCCCCTACAGAGATGCAAGAAAAGTGTTTTGGATCGTTGATAATGGATCTTCTCATCGGGGTTCCAAATCTGCACACCGTTTGCAGGAAAAATATACCAATCTCGTCCTTATCCATGGCCCTGTCCATGCCAGCTGGCTTAACCAGATCGAGATCTACTTTTCGATACTCCAAAGAAAAGCTCTTACACCGAATGACTTCCCCTCACTTCAGGCTCTTGAGGAGCGCATTTTAAACTTCCAGAGGTACTATGAAGAAATTGCAGATCCTTTCGAGTGGAAATTTACTCGGAAAGATCTGGATCGTCTTATGTCAAAAATAAAAACACCGTGGGCCGAACCATATCGGCTCGCTGCATAGCATAAAAATACGTTAGCGAATTTATGAACCAGGGTACTAGGTTTCTCTATGACTTAGGTTCAGGTTTTGTAAACCCAGATATTGCTTAAATTTTTACTATACGGACGTGGGTAAGCCGTTCGGAAAGGCTTCAGGGCGAACCTTTCGTGAAAGGAATACTTACGTCCCAGACCCCTGCAGGAGTTCACATTGAGTGGAGTCCTCCCCCTCCCTTAAAATGTCAAATCAACCGCCGTCTGAAGCCTTGAAGAGCGGTTTGCCCATGGCCGTTTCTGCACCACTGGTGGGTAAATTATTACTCCTTGTTTGATATCTGCAACATTTGATTTCATAAGCAAAGTCCAACCAAAAATTCCGCTTTAGGAATTTGTCTGTTGAAACAAATGTTTATCCATTATATAATTTTTTAGTACAAATTTCCCTTTCACCTCCTTGCTCTGTTTCTTATAGGCAGGTGAAAAGAAATCAGAGACTTAACAGATAAGGAGCTATGCCTCATGTTTGGGGAATTACTAAAGAAGATCGTTGGCAGCAAAAATGACCGGGAGCTGAAGCGGATCCAACCCCTTGTCTATCAAGTCAGTGAATTGGAGCCAAAGGTGATCTCCCTGACGGATGATCAGCTTCGGGCAAAAACTTCAGAATTTAAGGAGAGGATCGGGAAGGGAGAACCGCTGGATCAGATCCTTCCAGAGGCCTTCGCCGTCGTTCGCGAGACAGCAAAACGCACCCTTGGTGAGCGTCACTATGATGTCCAGCTCATCGGCGGGATTGTGCTCCATGAAGGCAAGATCGCTGAGATGGCCACAGGCGAAGGAAAAACCTTAGTGTCAACCCTCCCTGCCTACTTGAATAGCCTGAAGGGTGAGGGTGTCCATATCGTAACGGTAAATGATTACCTGGCAAAGAGGGACAGTGAATGGATGGGGGTGATCTACCGGTTCCTGGGCCTTTCGGTAGGAGTTATCCTCCATGAACTGAACGATAAGGAACGAAAGACCGCCTATGGCTGCGATATCACCTACGGAACGAATAATGAATTTGGTTTTGACTACCTCCGCGACAATATGAAATTCAATATTGAAGATTATGTCCAGCGGGAGCTGAACTACGCCATTGTCGATGAGGTGGATAGCATTCTGATCGATGAGGCCAGGACGCCGCTCATCATCTCCGGTCCCACAGAGGAATCGACCGATAAATATTATAAGATCAATCGGGTCATTCCTTTCCTGAAGCAGGACAAGGATTTTCAGATCGAAGAGAAGAGCCATACGGCCTTCTTAACTGAAGAAGGCGTGGCCCATGTTGAAAAACTGATCAATGTGGAGAACCTCTATGATCCAAGGAATATTGAGACCCTTCACCATGTGAACCAGGCCCTAAGGGCTTACACCCTGTTCAAGAAGGATGTAGACTATGTGGTCAAAGAGGGTGAAGTGATCATCGTTGACGAGTTTACGGGAAGGCTTATGCCCGGACGAAGATGGAGTGATGGACTCCATCAGGCCGTGGAAGCAAAAGAGAATGTCCGGATCGAGAACGAGAACCAGACCCTGGCAACGATCACCTTCCAGAATTATTTCCGCATGTACAAAAAGTTGGCTGGAATGACTGGAACGGCAGATACGGAGGCAGCCGAGTTCAAAAAGATCTATAACCTCGATGTGATGGTCATTCCCACCAATATGCCTTTGGTTCGGACGAATTATCCCGATGTCATTTACAAGACTGAAGATGAAAAGTTTCGCGCGGTTGTTCGGGAAATTGAGGACCTCAACAAAGCAGGTCGTCCGGTATTGGTCGGAACGATTTCGATTGAGAAGTCTGAGAGATTGAGCCATTTCTTGAAGAAGAAGGGCATTCCCCATAATGTACTCAATGCCAAGCATCACGAGCGAGAAGCAGAGATTATTGCTCAGGCAGGAAGGGTTGGGGCGGTGACCATCTCGACCAATATGGCTGGAAGAGGAACCGATATCCTTCTGGGTGGGAATTCCAAATTCCTGGCCAAGACTATGACCAGCGGAGAAGAAACCGATCCAGAGGCAATGCAGAAGGCTTATGAGAAAGCCTACGGGAAGGCGCTGGAGATTGTTCAGAAGGAGAAAGAGAAGGTTGTTCAGCTTGGCGGACTCCATGTCCTGGGGACAGAGCGCCATGAGTCCCGACGGATTGACAATCAATTAAGAGGACGGGCAGGAAGGCAGGGAGATCCTGGTTCCTCTCGATTCTATCTCTCTCTGGAGGATGACCTCTTAAGGATTTTTGGCTCCGAGCGAATTTCAAGCATCATGGATCGATTCGGGATCGAAGAGGAGCAGCCTATCGAACACAAACTCGTGACGCGGGCCATCGAGAATGCCCAGAGACGCGTGGAGGGCCACAACTTTGAGATCCGTAAGCACCTTCTCGAATACGATAATGTCATGAATCAGCAGAGGGAGGTCATCTATTCTCAGCGCAGAGAGGTCCTGATGGGTGAAGATCTCAAAAATTCCGTAGAGGAGATGATTGAGGAACAGGCCGAAGGGATTGTCGATCTTTTCGCAGATGAAAAGGTCCACCCTGAGGAATGGGATCTCAAGGGGCTTCAAGACTCTGTTTATGAACAATTTTCTTTCCGCTGGGGGCTCCCATCCGTTGAGGGGGATGGCCTCAATCGGGAGCGCTTGAAAGACCTTGTTGTCGAAAAAGCGAGAGAGATTTACGGGAAGAAGGAAGCGGAATTGGAAGCACCTATGCTCCGATATCTCGAGAAAGTGATCATGCTTCAATCGATCGATCACCACTGGAAAGACCATCTCTTCGCCGTCGATCAATTAAAGGAAGGGATCGGACTAAGGGGATATGGTCAAAAAAACCCTCTGATCGAATATCAGAAAGAGGCCTACGAGATGTTCCTTGAGATGTTGGAAAGGGTCAAGAAAGATACGATTCAAAAACTCTTCGCCATCCAGATAGCGAAGGAGCAAGAGGCTAAAGAATTGAGGGCGGAGCGGAAACAGACCTTTGTTATGAGCCGGGGGGAATCTGTGCAGGCAGGGGGAAAGACAGAGAGCGGAAAAGGGGTGACCGTCCGCCGGGGGGGAAGAAGGTCGGCCGGAACGATCCCTGCCCTTGCGGGAGCGGAAAGAAGTACAAGAAATGTTGCTTACCGAAAGAAGAAGAGGTGAGGGCATAGGAGGTGTTGCGGATTGGGGATTGCGAAATGCGGGATGTCGAAACAAAAGGAAATTTCGAAGGTCGAATATCCAAATGCCAGGTTCAACCTGAAATCCGATGCTGAATCGAGTTCAGCATGACAATATTATGTGACGTGGCTTTTTGTCATCCCGAAATTGTTTCGGGATCTCGGTTTTGCTTACGAATGGAGGGAGGTAAAATGAGAGCCACTCGATTTTAAGGTTCCTGGTTTTCTTTTTTCTGGGATTTCAGCAGGGATCAAGAAGGATGGGAAAAGGGATCTGGGGTTGATCTATTCTGAAGTTCCTGCGAACGCGGCCGGACTATTCACCACGAATGCCGTCAAGGCAGCTCCTGTCCAGTTGGGTATGAAGCAGATCAGAAGAGGCCTTTGCCAGGCCGTGGTCGTCAACAGCGGTAATGCCAATGCCTGCACAGGATCTGAAGGATTGCGCAACGCTCAAACCGTCTCAAAATGGGTAGCAAAGGCATTAGGCATTGGGGAGCCATTGGTCCTTGTCTCCTCCACCGGTGTGATTGGAAGCCCGCTCCCGATTCAAAAGTTCGAAGAGGGAATTCCAGGATTAGTCAACGACCTTTCTCCTGAAGGCTTTATGAGAACTGTCGAAGCCATCATGACAACTGATACCTTTCCAAAGGTCGAAGTGGCCACGTGCCGAATCAGGGGGACCCTTGTAAAATTATGTGGAATGATCAAAGGATCGGGCATGATCCGCCCCGATCTGGCAACAATGCTCTCCTTTCTTGTAACCGATGCCAATATCAACCCCCCTCTTCTCCAACGAATGCTGGAGAAAGCGGCTCACGATTCATACAATCGGATCACCATTGACGGCGAGACGAGCACCAATGATACGGTTTTGCTCCTAGCCAATGGAAAGGCAGGCCACCCTGCCATCGATCGATTAGACCGGGATGGGGAGACGTTTCAATCGATGCTTTCAGAGGTATGTCAGAACCTGTCCAAGAATCTGATCAAGGATGGAGAAGGGGCAACCAAGTTCATCGAGATCGAGGTCCAGGGGGCTCGAACCCTCGAAGATGCGAAACAGGCAGCCTATGCGATTGCCCATTCCCCACTGGTCAAAACCGCCTTTTTTGGAGAGGATGCGAATTGGGGAAGGATTCTTTGTGCATTAGGGCATTCCGGAGCCCGGATCAATCCCAATCGAATCGATGTCTTCTTTGACAGATCTCCGGTCGTTGAAAACGGAATGGGAGTAGGGGGGCGATTGGAAGAGCGAGCCGGGCAAGTCATCAAGAAGAAATCTTTCAAAGTGACGGTTGACCTCCATCAGGGGAAAGGCCGATTTTCTGTCCTCACCATCGATCTCTCCCTCGATTATGTGAAGATCAACGCCTCCTATCGATCATAAAGATCGATGGGGTTACTGGGAAATGGAGAGACGGGGTGAATTTCCGAGAAGTTTCGTAGTAAGTTACTTGATTCCATAGAGGAATAAACCAGCTAAAAAAGAGCCACAATGTGGTCTAAAATCGTAGGGTTTTTTAGTAAGACCGAACCCCGGGACACGCCTCCTTCACCCCGCGCGATCCTATGGAGATCGAAAAAGAGTCGATCTCATTTGACCTCACTCCCCTGGCCGCTTCTTTAGAAGGGGCCCTGAATGAAATTAAGACGGGTGGCGGAATTTGATTAACCTCTCGTGTAATGTTTTGTTATCCTTGAAATGAGTGATGAGAGTCCGGATCTTAAAATTTTTTCTCTCATTTTAAGGATGGCGTGAGTGGGAGGGACCTCTTTAGGGCAGTATTTCACACACTGAAAGACCGTATTGCAACCCCAAATACCCACCTGTCTGTCCACTGTTTTTAGAATTTCTTCTGACCTTCTATCCCTCGGATCAATCAGGAAACGGTAAGCCTTAGCCAGCATGGCAGGACCTAAATATTGAGGGTCTCTTTCGAAGGCAGGGCAGACCCCAAAGCAGATCCCGCAAAGGATGCAATTGATATAAGGATCGATCTCCTTTTGTTTCTCTTCGTCCATGAAATATTCCTGATGAGATGGAACCGGTCCTCCATGAAGATAGGGTTCTATTTTCCTGTAGTGGGCGAAAAAGGTTGACATATCAACGATGAGATCTCGAAGGACCGGAAAGTAGGGAAGGGGTTCGATGAATGCGGGTTTGCTCAGGAGGTCTTCGACATGGGTTCGGCAGGCCAAAACCACCTTGCCATTTACCTTCATGGCACAGGAGCCGCAAACTGCTCCCCGGCAGGAATAACGGAAGGACAGGGTTCCATCCTGTTCATCCTGAATACGAAACAATGCTTCTAATAGATTGATCCCCATTCTGGGTTCCAGGGAGAAAGTGTCAATCCATTGAGGAGGTTCTCGCTCTGCCTGGAATCGTTTAATCTTCAATGTTAGAGGAAGATGCTCCATATAGGATCCTTACTTAAACCAATTTCAAATCCGAATCCCGCCAAGGCGGGACTAAATCTTAACAAATTCCAGTGAACTCAAGATTTCGTGAATCCTTCCCCGCCTCCCTTTGCCAAAGGGAGGAGATGATTCTCCCCCTTTTTGAAACAGGGGACTTTAGATGTTTTCATTCAAAACGCTCAAGTGTTACAAAACTTTAAAGTTGCAACTTTCAGTAGGTTCTCTCCTTTGGGGGATACTTTACAATCGTTACATTTTTATAGTCGAGCTTCGGTCCTCCTGGTGTTTTATAGGCAAGGGTGTGACGAAGCCAATGCTCATCATCCCGTTTGGGAAAGTCGGTTCGAAAATGAGACCCCCGGCTCTCCTCTCGAGCTAAGGCTCCCTTCACAATCACTTCGGCGACCTGGAGCATTCCTTCCAACTCCAGGTACTGAATCAGTTCATGATTAAAGGCAAGGTTCTTTTGTTTCACTTCAACCCTTTGAATCCTTTCTTGCAGTTCCAGTACCTTCTCTTTTGCTTGAAGCAGATCTGATTCATTCCGGAAGATTCCAACCCGAGACATCATCACCGTTTTCAATTCATCCCTCACCTGGAAACAGCGTTCCCTGCCTTTTCGCCCAAGAATTTCATCCAGGTGAGATTCAAATCCCTTCAAGTGGACCCGATGGGCCAGTTTATTTGAGTCTTCTCGTTGTTTTTCAATCCATTGAGCAGCTTTTCTTCCAGCTCTTGCTCCGAAGACGATCGTTTCCAAGAGTGAATTACCCCCCAATCGGTTTGCTCCGTGGACACTGACGCAGGCACACTCCCCTGCGGCCAAAAGGCCAGGGAGAGACGTTTCCCCATCCACGTTGGAAACAATTCCTCCCATCGAATAGTGCTGAGCAGGCTGAATCGGAATGGGTTTCAAGATAGGATCAATTCCCGCAAAGTCTATGGAGATCTGGCGAATCCCCGGAAGACGATCCATAATTTTTTCTTTACCGAGATGCCGAAGGTCGAGATGAACATATTCGCCTTCAAAGCCTCGGCCTTCATCGATCTCTGTCTGAATTCCCCTGGCAACAATATCCCGAGGGCCAAGTTCCATGAGTTTTGGGGAATAACGGTCCATGAAACGTTCGCCCTTCGAATTGAAGAGATAACCGCCTTCTCCTCTTGCTGCCTCTGTGATCAGGATGTTTGTCCCATAAAGGCTTGTGGGATGGAATTGGACAAATTCCATATCTTCGAGAGGAACCCCAGCAAGGTAAGCTAAATAACAACCGCCTCCCGTATTGATAACGGCATTGGTTGACCGAAGGTAGATCCGTCCATAGCCTCCGGTCGCAAGAATCACTGCCTTCGCTGCCATTGGAATAATCTTCCCCTCGAAGAGAGGAAGACCCAGAATGCCGACGCACCTTCGGTCCCCTAAGACCAGCGACACGGCATACCACTCTTCATACACAGGAATTTGAAGGCCGACCACTTGTTCGTAAAGGACATGAAGTAAATGATGCCCCGTTCGGTCGGCTGCATAAGCGGTGCGTGGAAAACCTGCCCCCCCAAAGGGTCGCTGAGCAATTTTTCCCTCTTTAGTTCTTGAGAAGAGTGTCCCCCAGTGTTCCATCTCAACGACGCGATCGATCCCCTCTCGACACATTATTTCAACCGCATCCTGATCAGCCAGATAGTCGCTCCCCTTGATCGTATCAAAGGCATGGTTTTCCCAGCTATCTTCCACAGGAGCGGCCGCGTTTCCAAGGGCTGCGTTAATTCCTCCCTGAGCGGCAACGGAGTGGGACCGTAAGGGGTGAACCTTTGAGAGGATCGCTACGTTGCAGCCAGATCGCTTGGCCTCCAAGGCCGCCCTCAAGCCTGCCAGGCCGCCGCCGACAATCAGAATGTCATGGGAAAGAAATTCCATTCTTCTTAGATCACGTGACCGTGTCCCGTGTGTCAAAACCTCAGGAGGTGTCGGGTCAGCATCTATTACAGACGGGATTCCTCCTCCGGTTTTCAGAAAAAATAGAGGTATGAAAAAAGAAACAATCCTATGCCCACCATGGACGAGATCCAAAATAGGGTTTTTTCTTTTTTCATCATTCCCAGATCGATTAGAAAGAGTCGAAGACCGTAAAAAGCGTGGAAGATGAATAGAAAGAGAAGAAGGAAGTCCAGAGTCCGATTCTGATGAAGACTCGGAAGCCAGGAGATCCCATTGATTTTTCCTGTCAGGGAATATCCCGAGAGAATTTTTAATCCCACCAGGATAAAAAGCAACGGCCCGCTGAATCGAATAAAATAGTAAGGAAACATAAAATGTCCTCTTAAATAGGTTCGAGGATTCGAGGGTTCAGGGGGTTAAGGGTTCAAGGTCTTGAATGGTTGTCATTCCATTGATCAATTTTCTTTTTCTATCATTTCACGTGAACCCTTCACCGCTTGGATCCTTGGGCCCTGGTATGAAAATGTTATGTGCCGAGGGTGGCCTTCTGCCGGAGGGGTTTCAATAAAAAATCTAAAGCATCAATGATATTCGTTACCACCACATCCGCCGTTCTCAAAGCCTCACCGGCTGCTCCCTCTTTACCCATCACACAAATGCCGAGGCCAGCCTCTTCAATCATCGAGGCATCGTCCGCACCATTTCCAATGGCAACCGTCTGTTGTCCTCCAAGCCGTTTGATGAAATCCCCTTTCTGCAGGAAGCCCTCCCCTTCGTTCAAACAGACCACCTCTGCGTTCACCTTTTTCAAGATCTCTGCAACAACTTCTTTCTCACCCTTAGCCAGAATGTAAATCTTGGCTCGTTTCGAGAGGAGGTTGATCTTATCCTTTGCCTTAGGGTGAACGCGGCGGTCGGAAGCAAGCGTACCCTCGAAATCGATTAAGATGAAATCGATTTCGAGGGGCTTTTCACCAGGTCGATGGATGGTTAACATTCTTCTTTTCCTTTTTGCGGCGTTGTTCGTTGCCGCAGGACCTCGTAGAGAATCATCCCTCCGGAGACGGAAGCATTGAAAGAGGAGATCGGCCCTGTCATGGGGATGGAAAAGAGCCTGTCACATTTTTTCTTCACAAGAGGTCGGATTCCTTTTCCTTCTGAGCCAATGACAATCGCGAGATCCGTGGTGAGGTCAAGTCGATAGATGGGATCTCTTGCTTCTCCAGCAGCTCCAAAGACCCAAATCCCTTTTTCTTTGAGGGTCTCAATGGCATTGGCAATATTAACCACCCTGACAATAGGCAGATGAGCCGTGGCCCCGGCTGAGACCCTGACCACAACCGGCGTAATCCCCACGGCTCGATCTTTTGGAATGACTATTCCATGAGCCCCACATCCCACAGCAGTCCGGATGAGGGATCCGAGGTTCTGTGGATCCTGTATGCCATCGAGGATGAGAAAGAGGGCCCTCGTTCCCCCTTTCCTCCCGTGCGAAAGGATATCCTCGAGATTCGCATAGGGGATTTCTTTGACCACGCCCACAATATTCTGGTGAATTCCTCCCTTGACCCTTTGATCCAGTTCATGCTTAGTTCTGACTGTTATAGGGATCTGTTTTTGATGGGCCAAATCAATGACTGCCTGGAGCCTTGGATGAGGGTTTCGAAGTGCCAACCAAAATCTCTTCAAATTGAAAGTGGGGTGATTTCAATGCTTCCTGGACAGGATGAATTCCGTAAACCATTTGGGCCATAAGGTTGGATTTCAATTCCCCGATCCCGACATCCCCAATAGCCCATATCCACATTGCAGTAACCGATGGAAGCTTACAGCATCAGGGATCGAGTCTTGAAAATGGGTCATTGGAGTCTATCGGGTGATGGATGCCCTGATTTGGCTATTGTCTGATGAATCGAGGCGCATCGATCATCACATTTGTCACGGTTAATCGTTACGAGATATCTTCGATGATTTTCTGAAGCGCTTCAAGAGGATCCTTCGCTTCTTTAATGGGCCTTCCGATGACAAGATAGTCCGCTCCTGCAGCAATGGCCTCCCTCGGAGAGAGCGTTCTCTTCTGGTCATCGCTCTTGCTGGAAGGCATACGAATGCCCGGAGTAATAATCAGAACCTTATCTCGGCATTTCTCGCGAATAATATGGATCTCTTGGGGAGAAGCCACCACCCCATCAACCCCTGCCTTCATGGCAAGCGATGCCAGGCGACCCACTTGTTCATGGATCGGGCCTTGAATTCCAACTTCTTTGATGTTTTCCTCATCCATGCTCGTGAGAATCGTAACCGCCAATATAAGGGGTTTTGGAATGCTCAAGGTTTTGGCGACAGCCTTTGAGGCCTCGACCGTCATCTTCATCATCTCAAAGCCCCCCAGGGCATGGAGATTGAACATGGTGACATTGTGCTTGGTCGCTTCCTCGGCTGCCTTCGCTGCCGTATTCGGGATATCATGAAATTTTAGGTCGAGAAATACCTTCTGACCCTTCTGAAGAATCATGTCAATGACCTTCGGGCCCGCATGGGTAAAGAGCTGTTTCCCGACCTTAAACAGGCCCACCTGGTTTCTAAGGAGCTTGACCCATTGTTGGGCCTCCGAGAAGTGTTCCACATCCAGGGCAAAGATAATCTTATCCTTGTGATCAATCATAAAAATACTCCGTCAGTTAAGATAGCCTATCATATAAAGATTAAGGGGAGACTGTCAACAAATAATTTGGAATAGAACAAGGGAAAACATGGTTAAAGAATCTTCTTGACACAACAAAAGGGAGGTGTTATTTTGACGACCCTCAACCTCTTCGACGAATATGTTTCACGGGAAGGGCTCTTCATCAAATCCAGCCTAAAGAATCCATTGAAACGAAGCGAATCGCCTGAATGAAAGACGGGATTGAATGGAGCAGACGAAGACAAAGGTGACCGATTTCTTAGATGGGCAAGAGAGGGGTCGTTTGAGATTACATAAGGAAGAGAAATAGAAGAAAAACGGTAACTCTTAAAGGCAGAACACGGAGTGTCGCCTTAGTAGGCGTCAGGTACCGAAAATACCTTTGATTGTAAATCCCGAAAAAGCGGGGGTATAGAGAAACCTGAAAAAAATGGATTCCTGCCTTTGAAGGAATGACGTCTCATTTAAGTAAAAGAGTTTCCAATCATTTGTTAAAGTTTATATAGGTTTTTAACCCGGATTTGATGAGAAAGGAGTCACGAAATGGATGTTTGGAACTTAAGGGGGGACAGCTCAGGATTCTAAAACGGAACGAGATCGAAGAAATTCACCAGCGGGCGCTTGATGTTCTTCAGCAGATCGGATGCTACTTCGAGCATGAAGAAGTCCTGTCGGTTTTTGAAAAGCACGGCGCTCTGGTTGATCACTCGACCGGCGTAGTCAGGCTGCCGAGGAACATGGTGGAGTCGGCTGTGCGACTCTGCCCTTCCTCATTGCTTCTTGCCGCACGAGATCCAAAAAGGGACATCCATGCCGAGGGAGACCGCGTTTATTTTGGACCGGGAACCCTTCCCATTAAGGTGCGTGATCTCGAAACGGGCAAAATCCGTAGAGGGATTCTGAAGGACCTCGAGAACTTTGCGAGATTAATCGATGCACTGGAATTCATCCACTTTTTTAAAGGGATGATCATGCCGAGCGACGTGAATCCTAAGATCCCAGAGCTCTATATGGTTAATGCGGCTTTCAATAATACCACAAAACAGATCAGCAACAATCCATTTTCGGCGAGAGGCGCTGCCGATATGTGTCGAATGGCTATCGCCGTGGCAGGCGGAGAAAAGGCCTTCAAACAGAGACCCATGATCATTATCAACATGCTTGCTGTTTCACCCCTTCAGTGGAGCAGAGAAAATCTCGGAGCGATCCTTGCCCTTACGAAGATGGGCTGTCCGATGATCATCGGCTCTGAACCTCAAGGGGGGACGACCGGACCATCCCCTCTGGCCGGTCAGGTGATGCTGAACGTGGCAGAGACCCTTGCAGGAATCACACTGGTTCAGCTTCTGAAGCCAAATACGCCCATCATGTGGGGGAATGTCGGCTCCCTCAGCGATATGCGTTCAGGCCTTTTTGCCTCTGGTGCGGTGGAACTCGGTATGATCAACGCTGCTATGAACCAAATGGCCAAGTTCTATAAAGTGCCAACATACAGCACGGGTGGCATGTCGGATTCGAAGGTTTCAGATGCCCAGGCGGGTGTTGAAAGATCACTTCAGGCCCTAACCGTGGCCCTGGCAGGGGGAAACTACATCCATGACGCTGCAGGACTAATGGAGAGCTGTCTTCTCATCAGCTACGAGCAGCATGTCATCGATAACGAAATGCTGGGGATGATCTCACGCATTCTGGAAGGGATTCGAGTGACGCCAGAGACTTTAAGCTTCGATGCCATTAAAGAGGTCGGCCCGAGGAAGAATTTAATGGGCCTTCGCCACACCTTAAACCACATCAAGTCCGAGCATTATTTGCCGAGGCTCTTCGATCGTGCGACCTATGAGACGTGGGAGTCCAGGGGAGCAAAGGACATCCGGGATGTGGCCCGGGAGAAAGCCCGGGAGATCCTGTCTGTTCACAGGCCAGAGCCCCTCCCGAAAGAAGCCGCAATGGAGCTTGATGCGATTATCGAGAATGCCGAAAAGACCTACGGAAACGGATGAATAACCTTGTCCCATCTCGTGTACTGTCTCAGAAAAGTCTTTACGCATTTTGTCATTCCGGACTTGATCCGGAATCCAGTCTTTTCTCCCACGTTTCGCGGGCATGACAGATCTCAGGTTATTGTAAAACCGTTATTGAGACATTACACCAGAAAGAGAAGTCGTTTTCCCATGTCTTGTTCCTTTCTTGTATTGGTCGCTTACTCTCACCCCGCGCTCATATATTTGCCCAGCGTTTCTGTCGCTTTGAGTCCAATTCCTGTAAGGATGAGCACAATCGAATCTTGGTTGTTTAACAGGTCTTTCCGCGCAAGGCGGTCGAGGGCTTTCACCACCACGGCTGAGGTTGGCTCCACATAGACTCCATGCCTGGCGAGATCTTTCCATCCCTCTATGATTTCTTTCTCTGAGACGATTTCGAAACACCCTCTCGTCTCTTGAGCGATTTCCAGGATCTTCTTTCCTCTCACGGGTTTTACACAAGCAATTCCTTCTGCCAGGGTGGTTTTTGATGGGACCTCCTCCACCTCCGTGGACTTCCTGCTAAATGCCTGATAGATGGGAGACACGGCCTCTGTTTGAATTCCGATGAGCCTTGGAATTTTATCGATTATTCCCTGATCAAGGAGCTCCTTAAAACCATGATAGAGACCAATGTAAATGCCGCTATATCCCGTGGGGCATAGAACGGCGTCAGGGATATTCCAACCCATCTGCTCCCCAATTTCAAAGGCCAATGTCTTGATGCCCTCTGAGAAAAAGGGATTCCAGTTATGCGAGGCGTAATAAGCCTTCTTTGCTTCTTCCTGAACGGCTGCTGCGGTATCGGCCCGAGTGCCTGGAACCTTGACCAACTGGGCACCGTATGCTTTGATCTGAACCAGTTTTCCCTCAGAGGTATAGGCCGGACAATAGATCTTACATTGGATTCCTGCCCTGGCTGCGTAAGCCGCAATGGAGGATCCAGCATTTCCAGAAGAATCTGCGATACAACTTGTGATGCCAATCTCCTTCAGATGGCTGATCAAGATGCTCGATCCCCTATCTTTGTACGATCCGGTGGGACAAAGATAATCGAGCTTAAGGAGAATTTTTTTGAAGTTCCCGTATAGAAACGGGATGAGGGGGGTGAAGCCTTCACCGAGAGAGACGACGTTTTCATCATCCTTCATGGGAATCGATTCTCGATACCTCCAGATGGACCTTTCTCTTCCTTGTAAGGAGGAAATTGGAAAGGGGTTTGGAACCCAGTTCAGTTCAAAAGGTCCCCCGCACTGGCAACGGAATTCCCGGGTTTCGGCGGGATATTCCTTGTGACAGAGAGAGCACGAAAATCGAAGATTGTTTTCCATGATTCCTTCCTTCAAAGAATGATGAGGATCGTAAGCGCTTATATGTGATGTAACGTCATCAAGTCAACTTCTATTACAACACGTCGCATTTTTTTGTCAAGTTCATTGGGAGGTTGTCTCCCGTTTCTTTTGGAAGAAGAGTAAGCATGAGTGTCATCCTTCAGTTATGGATGCGATTGGGTCGGAGTGGTCTCCCCCTCGAACCCTTGAACAGCGGATCATAAGAGGGAGGATAATCGCCAGGTAGTGCTAAAGGGATCGTTCTAAGGGTTCCGCTCTTCTGCTCATCCCTCAAAGGCGCCGCTTCAAGTTTTCTCCAGAGAGACCACCCCGACCCTAAGAATAGGATCTCCGACGATAACGGAGGCATCGCGCACGGATTGGGAATGGACTTGACATTTCGTAGGAGATCATCTTATGTGTGGTGAAAAATAAGAGATGCATCCGATGCCTCAATTGCTTTTCCTCTCAATTGCCACCTGGCGGTTATCAGGACGTTCGTGACGTGACCTTTTAAGGGAACCTTGGTATCGTGGGATCAAGACGATGGAAAACCAGAAAGAAATAGGGGAAGAGAACCGGAAAATCCGGTTCCTTCGATATCTGGTCGATTTTTCGATCCTGTCCATTCAGGAAGGCGATCTTTCCTTTGAGAGAGGCGATGAAGGTCGTGGAGGATGCGAAACAGGCCGCCTGCGGTCTCTTTCCCGGGAAAGGAAGAGACCTTTGAATTGATCTACCGGCCCCGGTTTCACCGGGTCATTCGGCAGAGATTCAATCTTGAAGGACAGAGGAGAGCTTGAGTGGATTTCGCAGGAAGTGAATCAAAGAATTGAGGAGTTGGAGCAGCGATATCCTGAAAAATTTCTGGCGGAGGAAAGGATCTTCGAGCATGTCCGGCGGGGTGATCGCATCTTCATCGGGACGGGTTGCGGGGAACCCCGCTATCTCGTTCAGGCCTTTATCGACTTATGTCAAGGCCAACCCGAAGGCCTTTTTTGATGCGGAGATCCTTCACATCTCCTTTGGGACCGCGCCCTATGCGGATGAGAAATTCAAGCGGAATTTTCGATTAAATTCTTTATTTGTTGGAAATCAAATCAGAGAGGCGGTCAACCGAGGGGATGCCGATTATACCCCGATCTTCATGTCAGAAGTTCCGAGTCCTGTTCTATCAGCGGATCATTCCGGTCGATGTTGCCCTGATCCAGACTTCACCCCCCGATCACCACGGCTACCTCCAGTTGGGGATCAACGTAGATATTGTCAAGGCTGCTGTCGAGATGGCCACCCTGGTGATCGCTCAGGTCAATTCGTCCATGCCCCGGGTTCAAGGCGATGGGTTTGTTCACATCAAAGACGTGGATTTTATCCTTCCCTCATGATGAGCCGCTCCTGGAATACGGATGAGGAAGCGGATGACGAGATCGCGCGGCAGATCGGAAAACACGTTTCCCGCCTCATTCAGGATGGGGATACGATCCAGGTCGGATTGGGGAGCATTCCTAACGCCATCGTTTCGAGCCTTGAAACAAGAAACCATTTGGGAGTTCATACCGAGCTTCTGGGCGATGGCCTCGTGAATCTGATGAAGAAGGGGTGGTGGATAACACCCAGAAACAGTATTGATCGCGGAAAGACCGTGGCCACTTTCTGCATGGGAAAGAAGGAGACCTATGAATTTCATCGATGATAATCCCACGGTGGAATTGAGAACGATTGACTATACCAACAACCCCCTGGTCATCGCCCAGCACCCCAACATGGTGGCGATCAATAGTGCCCTTGAAGTGGATCTTACGGGGCAGGCCACGGCAGAATCGATCGGGAAGATGATCTACAGCGGCATCGGCGGACAGGCTGATTTCATGAGGGGAGCGGCCCTTTCCCGGAATGGAAAGACGATCCTTGTGCTTCCATCGACGGCCAAGGGAGACACGATCTCACGCATCGTTCCTTTCCTAAGGGAGGGAGCAGGCATCACCCTTCATCGGGGAGATGTCCAATATGTTGTGACCGAATACGGCATCGCTTATCTCAAAGGCAAGAGCCTCCGAGAGCGGGCCATGGAACTGATCGCCATCGCCCACCCCAAGTTTCGGCAGGGGCTGATCGATGAAGCGAAGAAATCAAACCTCATTTATAAGGACCAGGCCTTTATCTCCGGGAAAAGAGGGGAATATCCGGAGGCCCTTGAGACCTACCGGACGACCGAGAACGGGACTGGAGGTCCTCCTCAGGCCGGTGAAGATCAGTGACGAACAGCTCCTCAAAGACTTTTTCCATCGTTTATCCGATGAGAGTCTCTACCGAAGATTCTTCTCGATGCGGCAGGACCTTCCCCATGAGTTGCTCCAGAAATTTGTGGTGATCGACTATACCCGGCAGATGGTGATCCTGGCTGTGATCCAGGACAAAAGAAGGAAGAGATTGTCGGAATCGGTCAGTACTGGATCCAGGAAGAGATGCACACGGCCGACTTAGCCTTTGCGGTCAGAGATGATTACCAGAATAAGGGGATCGGGTATCAACTCTTCCAGTACTTGTTCCATCTTGCAAAAAGACAGGGGCTTCTCGGCTTTACGGCGGATGTGCTGATGGATAACCGGTCGATGATGCATCTCTGCCGTAAAATGGGACTTGAAGTGATTCGGACAGACGAATCCGGCGTGTACAATCTGAAGATGATGTTTCGAAATAAGTAAATTTTTATCCACCTGCGCAGAAGACCACGCCTGCGTACCCTGCCTTCAATCCAGATAAGCGATTGATTCTCTGAACTCAGGGAAGATCCTCGAGTGATGACCTGATGGCATCCGAGCTCCGGAAAACTCCGGACTAAATCTGGATAGCTGCTCGTGGGATTCCTCAATGGATCTTTTTAACTTGTCTCTTTTCATTGGAGTAAAAAGGGAACATTCTCCCATCAGCAAATCATCCCAGGAATGAATCCCAGATGACCAGATCTTTTGTTCGGATTTAACTCCGATTCCAGGAGGATTTGTTGTCGATGCCTGCTTCGATTGACAAAATCTCTCCAAGGAAGTAGAGTACTGAAAGTTTCTCTTTCCTCTTTTTCAATTGTTCGAAAGAGTAGGCGCAACACAATCAGTCAAATGAATTCTTCAAGGAGGCCAAAGAATGAATAAGACTTTTAGACTGGTTATTATTCAGCTTTTCCTCGTCCTCTTCGTATCCCTCCCTTTTTCTCAAGCCCAGGATATCTTGCCTGTCAAGATCAAAGTGATCTCAGGGGAAATATATGAAATCCTGGATGGCCGTGGAGCAAGAGGAGGAGCATATATAGGCAGCAGTGGAGTCCTCCTCATTGACTCGAAAATGGATAAGAAATCTGTCGATGAAACGATCGGAGGAATTAAGACATTAACCAACAAACCTATAAGGTATCTTATTAACACTCATAGTGACGCAGATCATGTTGATGGAAATCAATACTTTCCGGAGACAATCACTTTTATTGCCCATGAAAACTGCCGGAAAGAGCTTTTTCATTCGAAGAGGGACGGGACTCCGTCCGATTGGAACAAGCCTGACTTGATACCCTTTTTGCCTGCAATTACATTTTTTGATCGAATGGATCTTTACCTTGGCTCAAAGAAGATTGAATTGTGGTATTTTGGTATCGGCCATACAACGGGGGATGCTGTCGTCTATTTCCCGGAAGAAAAGATCGCATTTATTGGGGACCAAGTATTCTTGGAAAGACCTCAATTGATCCATTCGTATAAAGGTGGTAATTCATTTGAGCACGTAAAGACTCTGAAGAGAATGCTTGAAACATTGGATGCTAAGAAATTTTGTAGCGGTCACAGTGAAATTGCAGACCGAAAAGCGATAAATAAGCACATCGCTGAAATGGAAGAACGTCAGCGGAAAGTTAAATTATTAATCGGAAGCAATAAGACCCTGGAGGAAATAGGAGCTGAATTTCCAAAGAACGAAACCATCTTGATTGAGACGATTTATAAAGAGATAAAACGTTCTAACTGATTTACGAGGACTGCCGTCTAATTTCAGGAAGAAGTCACCTAACTTGAAAGTGTATGCAAGGTTAAATCGTGACTTTCACAAATAAATAGCATGTTCTGGATTATGGAATATGGTTCTTAACTGGTAAGGATTGAGAATGCCATAATGCTCTCTTAGAGATATCGAAAAGGGGACCACCTTTCCCTTTTTTTGGTGTTGCCTGGTACTCTTATCTCTTCTTATGTGGTTCCCGAACAAAATGCACAAGATATGGGGATGTCCT